>JAYZJV010000001.1:0-11613 GCA_036164085.1 Chloroflexota bacterium
AAAGAGGTTATAAATGTCTGAAATTTTAAAAGGAAAAGTAGCAATAGTAACGGGTTCTGGACAAGGTATAGGAAGAGCAGTAGCTGAAGATTTAGCTGCACATGGCGCAAAAATTTTAGTAGTAGATCCAGGTTTGTCTCTTGATGGGAATGTTGAAAATGCTTCCTTAGCCGATGAAGTCGTAGACGGAATAATAAAAGCTGGAGGAGAAGCTAAAGCAAATAAATCTTCAGTGGCTTCATTTGAGTCAGGACAAGAAATCGTTCAAGATGCAATAGATTCATTTGGAAGATTAGACATTGTAGTAACTGTAGCAGGAATTTTACGTGACAGAATGATATTTAATATGACTGAAGAAGAATGGCATGATGTAATTGATGTTCATTTAACAGGTACTTTTTCTGTTATAAGACATGCAGCTCCTATTTTTAGAGCTCAGAAATCTGGACGAATAATAACGTTTTCTTCTGGTTCAGGTTTATTTGGTAATCCTGGTCAATCTAATTATGCCGCTGCCAAATCTGGGATAGCAGGTTTCACAAAAGTAGTAGGTAAAGATCTTGGAAAATATGGTGTAACGGCAAATACCATAGCACCAAGAGCGGATACTAGAATGACAGCTTCTGTGCCTGAAGAATACCAAAAAAGGTCTACAACGCCATTTAAGGATTCTAGAGACCCTAGAGATATTGCGCCTTTTGTTACTTATCTAGCAAGTGATTATTCTGCACCAATAAATGCACAAGTTTTTGAAGTATGGGGTGGAACAATTAACCAACTTACCTTACCTAGACCAACAGTAACATTGTTTAATCCTATAAGTAAAGGAAGGTTTAAAACAGAAGATTTTGATTTAGAGGGTAGAGGAATGTTATTTGGTTTTGGAGAAAAAAATAATAATTCTGATAAACCTCTTGATGGACAAGTAGCAGTAGTCACTGGTTCTGGAAGAGGAATTGGAAGAGGAATTGCTTTAGAGCTTTCAAAATTGGGTGCAAAAATTGTAGTAAATGATGTTGGAGCAAAATTAGACGGTACAGGTAATGATGTAGGTCCAGCTCAAAGTGTTGTGGAAGAAATCTCTGAATTAGGAGGAAAAGCTGTTGCTTCAACAGCATCTGTAGCATCAGTTGCTGGAGGTAAACAAATTATTGATAAAGCAATAGAAGAATTTGGCAGATTAGATATAGTTGTTACTCCAGCAGGAATTTTACGAGACAGAATGATATTTAATATGACAAAAGAAGAATGGCAAGACGTTATTGACGTTCATCTAACAGGAACATTTTCTGTAGTAGCTCCTGCTTCAAAAATATTTAGAGAACAGAAATCTGGAAGAATAATAACTTTTTCTAGCGTATCAGGATTAATTGGATATAGTGGGCAATCAAATTATGGAGCTGCAAAAGATGGTATTGCAGGATTTACTAGAGTAGTTGCTAAAGAGTTGGGAAAATATGGTGTAACCGCAAATGCAATATCGCCTGGTGCAAATACTAGAATGACACAATCCGTACCAGATTCTACAAGAGCAATGAGAGCAGGAGTATTCAAACCTGCTGAAGAAGAACATTTTCTTTATGATCCTGATGATGTTGCTCCTGTTGTAGGATGGCTTTGCACTGATTCTGCATCACACATAAATGGAGAAGTTATTCATGCTGTAGGAAATCGTGTAAGTTTATTCAATAAATACGAAGTCTTAAGATCTGTAAGAAAATCAGGAAGATGGACAGTTGAAGAATTGGCAAATGCAATCCCTGAAACATTGGGTAGAGATTTAATTAATCCAGCCCCTTCTCAGGAATAATTTTAATTTTTATTTTTTTAAATTTTTCCAACCAATTGTTTTTTTCTGTACTCATTTTTATAAATTCATACCTACCTTTTTTTACCTCTTTTGGAGAATCAAAACCAGATTTTTTAAAAGCCATTTGAGCTCTAATATTACTTGATAGTGTATGTAAATAAACATTTTCAATTTCTGTTTCTTTGAATATGTAATACAACAAAGCTATCGTTGCATCAGACCCATATCCTCCATTCCAAAATGATTTATCTCCTATCATAATTCCAAATTCACAAGACTTTTCCCATCGATTAACATCATAAAACATACAGTTTCCAATGTGTTTTTTATCAAAATTATCTATAGAAAATTTTTCTGACCACTGAGATGTCTTTGATAAATCATTTATTGAAATTCTTTCAAACTGCTCAAATGACAAATTTATAGGAAGAGTTGCATCTAAATCAGATAATTCTTTATCCGTTCTCCAATAAAAATCGTTTTTAATGTCATTTTTACTTTTCGGCCTTATTATAGTTTTATATCCAAAAATAGAAATTTTTTTTTCTGATTTAGTTTTTATTTTTGGCATAAAAAGCTTTTTCCACGATTGAGAATTCATCTTCATATGTTATTTTTTCTTTTGCTTCTTCTAATGACATCCATATGATTTCATCAAATTCATCATCATGATTTTTTATTGAACCATTCTTTTCAGACATCAAAAAAAAATATACAGTTTTTTTATATAGTATATTTTTATTGTATCTATTGTGCTTGGTTAATTTAGTAAACTCATAATTAATTTCTCCTAAATTGGATATTAATTTTGGATAAACTCCTGTTTCTTCATACACTTCTCTTATAGCCGTTTGTTCTATTGATTCATTTTTTTCAGGAGTACCTTTTGGAAGGCAATATAAATTTTCTCTTTTTCTGTAACATATTAGAACTTTATTCTCTCTAATTAAAGCTCCTCCTGCTGACCATATTTTTTCTGTTTTTTTCATGGATGTTTATGCAAATATATTATCTATAGATATAATATTGAAATTTTTTGTTTGTATGTAATTGATATTCTTTGATTTTTAAAATAAGATCAACATTGGTTGAGATTTTTTTATTATTTATTCAGATAAAACAAATATCACAAAACACTAAATATGACTCAAAAAATAAAATCAAAGGATTTTGTAATAAGATTTGCTGGTGAAGGAGGACAAGGTCTTGTTACTTCTGCAGATGCAATGGCTAGAGCTGCAACTGGTGCAGGATTTTATTGTCAAACCTTTTCTACTTTCCCCTCTCAAATAATGGGAGGACCAGCATCATCTCAAGTAAGAATATCTACAACTCCTGTTTTATCCAATGGAGATGCTGTTGATGTGTTGGTAGTGCTAAACCAATATGCATTTGATAATCATATAGAAGATTTGAGTGAAAATGGAGTATGTATATACAATGCTCAAGACTGTGAACCAACAGGTAATGGTAATTATTTTGGTATAAATGCTGATGAATTGGCTAAAGAATCAGGAAATACTAGAGCAGCTAATATGGTTATTTTGGGAGCAGTAGCTAATCTTATTGATTTCAAAATAGAAAGTATTGAAAATTTTGTTAAAGAAAGATTCTCTAGAGGGAGAGAAAATGATGACGAAATTATCAAGTCAAACATAATAGCAATAGACCTTGGTGTAAAAGTTGCAGAAAAAAGTGGATTTTCAGTTGGGTCATTAGATAATCCCATTGCTCCTAAATACGAGCAGATAATGATCACAGGTAATGCGGCTCTTTCCTTAGGAGCTGCCTCTGCAGGCTTAGATAGTTACTATGGGTACCCAATTTCTCCTGCCACTACTATTTTAGTTTGGATGGAACAAAACCTTATAAATAAAGATAAGTTTGTATTTCAAGTTGCTTCTGAAATAGAGGCAATTAACAATATTATTGGAGCGGGCTTCTCAGGTAAAAAAGCAATGACTGCTACGGCAGGTCCTGGAATTGCATTAATGTCCGAAGGACTAGGCTTAGCCTGGATGGCTGAAATTCCTTGTGTAGTAGTTGACATTCAAAGAGGAGGACCAGCAACTGGATTACCTACAAAATCTGAACAATCTGACTTATTTGCTTGCATGTTTCCTGCTCATGGAGATGTAAGATTACCAGTATTAGCTCCAGGCTCTGTTGAAGAATGTTTTTATGTAGGGGAACTTTCAGTAAATTGGGCTGAAAGATATCAAGGCCCAGTGATGGTTATGGGTGAATTTAGTCTTGCTGAAAGATCTGAAAACATAAAAAAACCAGACCTTTCAAAAGTGGTGGATGAAAGAAGAAATTCAAAGACAGGTTCTAACGGATACAAAAGATATCAATCTTGGGATGGAAAACTTTCCCCTATGCCTATACCTGGAGGAGATGTTGCTTATGTAGCCAACGGTTCTGAACATGATGAAATAGGAGACACTACACATCTTCCTAAGCATCATATCAGACTAACTGAAAGAAGATTTGCTAAACTAGACCTACTCGGCGATGCTCCATTTGAAATTGAAAACCCTGATTCAAAAATTGCCATTATGCCTTGGGGGTCAAGTAAAGGCGTTGCAAGGGAAGCTTTTGATAAATTAACCAAAAAAGGAGAATCTTTTACTTGGATTTACTCTGTAGCACTCAATCCTTTACCGAAAGAAGTTTTAGATCAACTAAAACAAAAAGAATTGGTTATTGTTCCTGAGTTGAATTTCCAGGGGCAATGGTCTTCAATTTTAAGAATGGAAGGAATTAATGCAATCTCAGTTACTCAATATACTGGCCTTCCGTTTAAGCCAACAGAACTTTCAGAAAAGATATTAGACAAAATAAAAGAAACAAAGGTGAAACTATGAGCGACAGAAATCCAGAGTATGATTTTAAGTGGTGTCCAGGTTGTGGAGATTTTGGAGTCAAAAGAGCGCTGGAACAGGCTATTGGGACATATACAGAGGAGTTTGAGATACCAAGAACTTCGAATGTTATTGTTGCAGGAATTGGATGTTCTGGAAATATGGTGCATTTGATGGATGGAGAACAACCATTTGGAATTCATGGTATACATGGAAGAACTCTTCCAATAGCTTTTGGTGTAGTAACATCAAGGCCTGATTTAAACACTATTGTTGTTGCAGGAGATGGTGATTTCTTGTCAATTGGTGCAGAGCATATTCCTTCTGCAGCATCTAGAAACCCAAATATGACATGCATAATAATGGACAATGGAGTTTACGGGTTAACAAAAGGACAAAGTTCCCCAACATCAAATACAGGTCAAATAACCACATCAACACCTTTTGGAAAAATGGAATCTCAAATGAAACCTCTTGAGCTTTACCTCACTTATGGTGTAAGCTACATAGCTTCTCACTACTCAAGTAAACCTAAAATATTAGCTGAATTTATAGTTGAAGGTATGAAACACCCAGGACTTTCAATTATCCACGTACAATCTCCATGTACAACTTATAATAATACTTACGACATTCTACGGGGAAGTAAGAAAGATAATATACCAGGGACAGCTTTTATTGTTGAAGAAGACCATGATCCTTCAGATTATAATTCTGCAGTTGAATTGGTAAAAAAAGGTGGAGTACCTTTAGGTCTAATTTATAAAAAGCAACCACCAACAATAAACGAACTACAAGATAAAATAATCAAAGAAAAATCAAAAAAGGTTGAAGATATATTAAATAGTTACTCTATTTAAGTATAATCTTCTTCGGTCATATATTTTGAAGGACATCTAACAGATAGATTAGTTGCAACAAAAGTGCCTTCGCTATTAAATTGACCTATCATAATTAGTTCAGAATATTCATTAAAAAACACACTTCCAATTTCTCCAGAGTATTCTACCTCTATATTGTTTTTAGCATTATTATCTTTATCTTTGACTTTAAAATTCGCTGACAAACCGTCAGCAGATCTCACATATGTGTTTTGAACCAATACAGCCTTCAGTCCTATTTTTGAGGACTCGTTAATTGAATTAGAACTTAAAATTTCTGAAACAGAATAATACTTATAAGTTGCTTCTGAAAATGCTTGAAAACCAAAATACAACAATGAGGCTATAACAATAATAATAATTGAAAAAAAAGTTATTTTCTTATTCTTGAGTTCTACAACTCGATCTTCTGGTTGTTTTTGCATTAACTATTTTTAGCGGAAATAATTTTTAGTTTATTGTTAATTATAAATATATATCCAAAGAATAGTATTGATAGAAATATAAAACTTCCAGCAAGATATCCTAAATTATTTTTAATATTTGAGGATTCATAACTGACAAGTGAAGTTATTTTATTTCCTGAATATTTAACCGTTATTGGCTCTAAGCTATGTTGAGCTTCTTCCAAAAGATGTAATACATGATTTTGATCTTGTGAAATATTTCCTACCCATCTCTCTCCTGATTGTGTTTCTATTCCAATTTCTGTTTCAGGAGTTATATCTAGATTGAAATCATTACCAAAGTTATCTACTAAAAATATATTTATATTTTGGTTGTTTATGCTTACGGTTTTTATAAATCCGTTTATTAACTGATCCTTTTCTTGAGCAACAAGACTACCTCCACTAAAAAATAAAGAAATGAATACTAAAAATAATAGAGTTTTTTTCATGATAATTTTTCCTTGAAATCACTTTCTAATTTAATTGTTTTGTACCTTATATTTGTTAGAAGTATAAATAAAAGAGTGAATGCTATAACTGATACTAAAAGAGTAATTCCATAGTCAGCGCCAAAAGAAGATTCTGAATCAGCAAGAGGTCCAATTACAGTTACAGGGTGAGCTTCTTGCCATAAATTAGCAGCAAAATAAATTATGGGACTATCTATTGCACCTATAACAGCTATTATCGCTGCAATTTTTTTCATTTGAAAACTGTTTTTATATAAAGACCTAAATAAAATATATGCAACATAAATTAAAATTAGAATCAGAGTGGTTGTTAATTTTGCTTCACCTGTCCACCAAACACCCCATATTGGCTTTGCCCATATGATTCCGCTAACCAGCGCTACGATTCCAAACATCAGTCCTATTTCTGCAGTAGCTTGTGCAACTTGATCCCAAAATAAATTCTTTCTATAAAGATAAACAATTGATGCTATGGATACAGCTATTATTGCTAACATAGAACACCAAGCTACTGGTACATGTATAAAAACAGTTTTAGCTACTGATCCTTGAGAAATATCTATTGGCATCCACCAAAAAATCATCCACATTGTTGATATAAATATTAAGGTTGTTATAAATGTAAATATGAATTTTATCATTTGAATTTTCTGTATATATTAATTGTATCCTAATTTAGTCTACAATTATGTTTAAAATTTCATCCTTTTTCATTTTACTCTTCAAAAATAATATTTGAAATCATCAATCCTATAAGAAAAAATAATAAATCATAAGCAACAATTAGTCCAAACCAGCTTATATTTTTTATATCATTTTCTATTATTTGATTTGTTAGTACGGATCCACCCATTAAAAGAGGTGTTACTAAAGGTATAAACAGCATAGGAGAAAGTATTTCTTTTCCTCTAACTTTTGAAAAAAGAAGATATGTGATTGTTCCTATAATACTAAATCCTATATTTATAATTATGACCAGCAATAAAAATGAAAATTCAAATAGATCATAATTCAAAATAACATTATTGAAAATAAGAATAAAAAAACTTGAAATAGTTATAAAAATTAAATTTGAAATGAATTTTGCAATTATAATAACTTCTTTATCTATAGGAGAGGTTATTAGGAATTCTATTCCTTTGTTTTCAAACTCTTTAGACATAGATTTATTTATCCCTAAAATAATTGAAAAACTTAAAGAGATCCAAAAAATGGTTGCAAAAAATTCTACAGAATTATTGATACTTGAGGTAGTGGCTACAACAACTAAAACAAGAACAGAATAAGAAATAATAGAAATAAAAATTTCTTTTGATTTTAATTCTTCAAATAAATCTTTAAAAACAATTAATTTAATTATCAAAAAAATTCTTGATAAATTTTTCATAGAATTATCTCTTTGGTAGTTTTCTTATAAACAGACAATGAATTGCTATTGTGTGAAGTATAAACAATAGTGCTTTTTTGGGATAAAAAATTCAATTTTTCGTCTAAATCTTTTTTAGAATGATTATCTAACCCATTTTCTGGTTCATCAATTAAATAAATTTCAAAACTAGGGACTAAAGATCTAAATAGATTCATTTTCTTTTTTTGACCATTTGATAATATTTGTGGGTAAGCATTTTCAAACTTATATATATCCAGAAAATTTTTATTTTTTTCGTATAATTCTTCATTATTCTTTTCTCCAATAAGTGCAAAATAAAAAATTAAATTTTTCTTTACAGTTAGGTCTTTATAAAATATATAATCCGAAGAACAATAAGATATTCTACTTTTTGATAATGATGATTTATTTATATTTTCACCGTTGATTTTTATTTCACCAGAATCTTGTTTGTAAATTCTTGCGATTATTTTTAATAAAGTAGATTTCCCTGACCCATTATTCCCCGAAACTTTTACTACTTCTCCAACTTTTATATCAAATGATAGATTTTTTATTATTATCTTTTCATCGAAGGTTTTTGATAAGTTTTCTATTCTTATAAATGATTTATCCATAAAATTATTTCTTTTTTCTTGACCTTATACATTTGTAGATTACACTTATAACAACATTTGTAAAAGAAATATTTAAATCAAATAATGGAGAAAAAAATGAAGTTTGCAAGATTTGAAAATTCTGGGAATATATCTTATGGAATAGTCGATAATGGAGAGATTGTTGAAATTGATTCAAACCCAATTATAGGTTCATATAACAAAACTGGTAATTCGTACAATGAATCTGATGTGAAAATATTATGCCCTAACCCTAATCCTTCTAAAAGTTTATGCTTAGCATTGAATTATGGGTCACATTTAGCAGATAGAGATGCTCCAAAAAGGCCAGAACCTTTTTATAAGACATCATCTGCATTAATTGGACCTGGAGATCCAATTAAAATTCATCCTGAAGCTGGATTAGTAGCTTGTGAATCAGAATTGGTAGCAATAATAGGAAAAGTTACAAAAAATGTTTCAGAAGAAGAAGCTTTGGACTATGTGTTTGGGTATACATGTGGAAACGATGTTTCAGCTAGAGAATGGCAGGGAGGAGATGATGCTGATAATCAATGGTGGAGAGCAAAATCAGCAGATACATTTGGACCTTTAGGGCCATATATAATAACTGACATTGATCCACAAAATGTAGGGATTAAAGGATTTGTTAATGGTGTAGAAGGACAAAGTTGTCATTCTTCAGAGATGATTTTTTCTACAGCTAAGGCTATAAGCTTTATTAGTAAATATGCAACCTTGTTCCCAGGAGATATGCTTTGGACTGGAACTTCAGGTAAGACACCTCCAATTAATCCTGGAGATACAGTTAGAATAGAAATTGAGGGTGTAGGAATTTTAGAAAATCCAGTTGAATCTGCTTAAATCAATCCAATTCGGATTGCCTTTGCAACAGCTTGTGTTCGATTAGATGAATCTAGCTTAATGCAAATAACTTGAACTTTATTTTTAATAGTTTGTTCAGCTAGATTCATTCTTTCAGCTATATCAAATGCTCTAAGACCATTTGATAGTAGTTCTAAAATTTCTACTTCTTGTTCAGTTGTTTTTATATTATCAAGGTTGTACATATTAAATATGTTTCAGTAGTGACACCTTTTTATTTTAGACTTAAAATTATGATAGTTTAAAAAAACTAAAAACTAAAAAAACTAACTGAAAAGAACGATAATTTCCCAGCTTTCTGGGAAATTATAAAAAAAGGAAATAACAATTTTAAACTCAATTTCTAAAACATATCTAGCATTTTTTTTACTTTACTTATTGGTATTATTCTCAGTTGGACTTTTTTTAGATTATGAAAAAATTACTAAAATATTATCTTTAGGTTTTGAGGCTTCTGCAAATACAAGTATTCTTTTCATCAATTTATCTTCATTTTTAAGATCAGGCATTGCATTTAGCGCTGGATTGGTTGCAGTTTTTAATCCATGTGGATTTGCACTTTTGTCTGTTTATTTGTCCTATTTTTTACAAGAAAAAGATATTGATAAATTTATATCAATTCCCAAAAAATTATATGAATCAACATTAATATCAACAACTGTTACTATAGGTTTTGTAATTGTTTTTTTTCTTTTTGGGCTTTTAATTTCTGGAGGATTCTATACTCTTAAATCTATTTTTTCATATGTCGGAATTTTAATATCAATAATTTTATTGGCTTATGGATTCTATGTTCTTTCTGGAGGAATGATTTATTTTTCAAAATTTAGTAAGTTGTCAAACTCGATTAATTCTTCAAACGAAAAAAGTTTAAAGTTTTATTTTTATTACGGTATTTCTTATGGACTTACTTCTTTATCTTGTTCATTACCTATTTTTATGTCCATAGTTTTTAGTTTTTCTAATACCTCTTCTATAAATTTATTGTTTAAGGATTTTTTGCTTTTTTCTATTGGGGCTTGGATGTCTTTAATTATTGTTTCATTAGCGTTATTTTTTATAAAAGCTTTCTTAGAAAAAATAAAAATGTTTTTTAAGATTTATAATTTTTTAGCTTCACTAATATTAATTGTTAGTGGTTCATATTTGATTTTATATTGGATGAGTGAATTTAAAATATAATTTTTCATTCTCTGATTTATGAATCAAATAAGTGTGAAATTGAGACAATAATTGTTATAATAGTCTACTGGACTAACTTTTAATTAAAAAAGCATAAGGAAAAGATTTGACTACAAAACATACAAAATCTGTAACAATACAAGATTTATTTGATGCAGGATCTCATTTCGGGCACGCATCCCGAAGATGGAATCCTAAAATGACAAAATTTATTTTTACAAAAAGAAATGGATCTCACATTATAGATTTATCTAAAACTCTAGAAAAATTGGAAGAAGCATTGAGTTTCATGGAAGATACAATTTCTAACGGAGGAAAATGTTTATTTGTAGGAACTAAAAAACATGCTCAGACTATTATACAAACAAATGCAGAAAGATCCGATTCTTACTATATAAATCAGAGATGGCTTGGAGGTTTAATGACTAACTTCAAGACTATTGAAAAAAGGTTGGATAGACTAGTCGAACTAGAAGAATCTTTTGCTAAAGGGGTGGTAATTTCTCAAACTAAAAGAGAATCCCAAAAACTTGATGCTGAAAGAGGACGATTAAATAAATTCTTTTCAGGCATCAAAGAAATGAAAGATTTGCCTTCTGTTCTTTTTGTAGTAGATATTCATAGAGAGAAAATTGCTGTTACTGAAGCAAAAACATTAGGAATTCCAGTTGTAGGAATGGTTGACACAAATTCTAATCCTGATGAAATAGATTACCCAATACCATCAAATGACGATGGTTTAAGATCTATACAAATAATTACTGATCTTATAACGGACTCTATTATTTCTGGTCAGGAAATAAGCAGAAAAAAACAAGAAGATCAAATGGCGGAAGAAGCCGAACTAGAAAGACAAGAACAAGAAGCAAGAAATAAAGCTCAGGCAGAAGCTTCTAAAAGACAAACAAAAAAAGAAGAGAAAGAAGCTCCAAAAGCTGAAGTAAAAGAAGAGAAAGAAGCTCCAAAAGCTGAAGTAAAAGAAGAGAAAGAAGCTCCAAAAGCTGAAGTAAAAGAAGAGAAAGAAGCTCCAAAAGCTGAAGTAAAAGAAGAGAAAGAAGCTCCAAA
>JAYZJV010000002.1:0-30279 GCA_036164085.1 Chloroflexota bacterium
GTATCCATCATCTCTTAATCTTTGGGCCCAATGTTCTTTTTCTGTTCTTAAGTTTGACTGATCCTTGTCTACTGTATGAGTAACAGTAGTAACTCCATGATTGTGAGGTAATAACCCTGTCATAATGCTAGCTCTTGCAGGTGAACAAACAGGGTTAGCTGTGTGAGCTCTGTTAAACTTAACTCCTTGTTCTGCTAATTTATCCAAATTCGGAGTCAAGCACAAATTATTTTCTTCTAATACCTGACCATGCATTTGATCAACCATTAGGAATAGTAGGTTTTTTTTCAAAACGTGCTCCTTAAATGAAAGGTTTTATTTTTTCGAAATTGCCACCCACAATTTCATTTGCTTCAATTGATAACCAATCTTCAAGGATATCAGAATACAAGCCTCTAAAATCAAAGTTGAACTTTAGATCCCCTTCAACTCTTTCACTTGGATCTAAGGAAGGATATTCATTATAGTGCCCACCTTTTACGCTTTCTCCAATAAGAAAGGATACTCCTCCTGACCCATGATCAGTTCCTGTTCCATTATCATCTACTCTTCTTCCAAATTCAGAAAAAATAAATACTAAAACCTCTTTACCTTTATTATGTTCTTTTAAGTCTTCAAAGAAAGAGCTCAATGCATCCGAAAGTTGTTGCCATAAATATTCTTGTAAAACAACTTCATTAGTATGGGTATCAAATCCTCCGTGATTTACATAAAATATTCTAGTGCCAAAATCTGCAAAATGCACTTGAGCTACACCTTTTAATTGTTTAGCTATATTTGTGTCAGGGTACTCAATATTAGATTTATATAGTTTTGGGGCTTCATTGATAATATCTATTCCTTTGGCAGCGTCTAATCCTGTTTTTCCTAAATAATTCATTGTAAAATCATTTCCCATTACAGGACTATAGAATCTTTTAAATGTATCCATAGCTTTAGTTTTGTTTACATCGTCTAAAATTGAATTAAATAGACCATAGTTATCTATGTCACCAACAGAAGTAACAGGAACGTCTGGGGCTACTAAAGCTCTAGGTAAATATTCACTGAAATTAACAGCAGTTACAACATTATCACCATTAGGATCAATATCTTTAATTGCTTGGCCTAACCAACCTTTTGAACCCACTTTATTTGGTTCAGCCGTGTGCCAAATGTCCATTGATCTGAAATGTGATCTATTTGGGGTGGGATAACCAACTCCATGAATAATAGCTAAATTCCCATCCTCATAGAATTTCTTCATTATCCCCATGCCTGGATTAAGGCCTAGTTTGTTGTCTAAAGGAATTATTTCATCGTCTTTTAACATTATATTTTTTCTTGAGTCTCGATAAACTGGATTTTCCCACGGAACTATACAATTTAAGTAATCATTTCCTCCAGATAGCTGAATTGTTACTAGCACTTTTTCTCTATTTATTGTCATGATTTTTTCCTACTGTATTTTATATATCTGTATTCTGTTTCTATTTGAATCTAATACTAAAAGGTTTTGGTTTTTGTCAATAACTACTGAAGTGGGATCCCAAAAATAAGATTCAATTCTAGCGGATTCTTCATGAGGCTCAACATCATCTATTGGAACTACCGGCACAAAGCTTTCTCTAGCTTTTTTTTCGTCAATATTTGCCTCGATATATTCTTTTGCCCATTCAGATAATGTGGCTTCTCCTCTTAAAAACCCACAATAATTAAAATCCTCATCAAAAATTTGTATTTTTTGATTACCCCAATCAGATACATAGTAAAAGCCTTTATTGTCTTGAGTAACATCAGAAGGCCTAAATAACCCTCCTTCTTTATTACTGTTTTTGCCAAATTGATCTAAATATTCACCATCTTTGTTGAAAATTTGAATACGATCATTGCGCCAGTCAGATACTAAGATTTTTTCATTTATTATTTTTATACCCCAAGGTTTATCAAATTCACCAGGTCCATCACCTTCGTGCCCCCAAGTTTTGACAAAATCTCCTTCAAGGCTCATAACTTGTACTCGGTCATTTAAATTATCAGTAATATAAAGCAATTCATCATCATAAGCTATTCCAGATGGAAAGTTGAATTCTCCTTCTTTTTCCCCTTTTACACCCCAACGTTTAACAAAATCTCCTTCAGATTTAAAAATTGAAATTGTATGAGTATATTCATCTGTAACGTAAATATTATCTTTTGAGTCAAAAGTTATTGAACAAGGCCAATAAAGCTCACCAGGATTTTTGCCAAATTTAGAAAATTCTCCATAATAATTATTTTCTATATCAAGTATTGAAATCCTTAATCCTAACGTATGAAAGGCTCCGCTTCTATTAACTACATAAACTTTATTTTTGCTATTTATGCCCAAATCTCTTGGTAGATGAAAGCCTCTTCCACCAACGTCCGCTGTAAACCCTACCGAATGCGAGTATTCAATATTAATTTTTTCATTCAGTTTTTTCATTAGGTCATTTGAAATTCTCTAGAAGAAGCGATTAATTTTATAATAATTGATATAGACTCTTCATTTACCAAAAACTCTTTATCGTTTATATGATCTTCCAATGCTTCAATTGTTGTAGATTGAAGGTTTATATAACCCAATTCTTCTAGACAGACTTCTATTAAGTTTTTCTTATTTAGTTTTTTGAGCATTATGTTTTTTATCAATTTTTTCTTAGAGTTTCCTAGTAGATCAGCTGCAAAATTAATTCTCTGTACCACTGAGCCTGTGTTTATCCATTCATCTCCTCCTTGCCATCCTTCTACTGAAGTGGGATTGAGTAATGGTTGTCCCATTAGTCCTGAACTAATAGTTGCTTGGTAAACTTCTTCTGAAGGAATATCAAATCCGCCTGATAACCTAACAGCGTTAACTACCAATTCTGCGGGGCTTTTTATTCTATTATTGATTATGTTTTCATTTCTAAAGTATTTTGATTTAAATAAATCTCTAAGTATCTCTTTGATATTATAAGAATGTTTAAAATATGACTTAACTATAAAATTTACAGCATCTTCATCTAAAGGTTTTTTATGAGGCCATTGTGGAACAGGAAGCTCGTCTTTAATAAAAAAATGGTATATATGTCTTGCAATATATCTAGCAGTAGATTCTTGCTTACAAATGATTCTTATTACATCTTCACCGTTGAAATTACCCTTTTCTCCTAAAAATTCTTTTTCTCCATAATCATGATCGTTTTCATCAAACTTGAATTGCCATGCTACATAATTATATGGGCGAGCAGTGTTATTTCGCATTTTAATAGACATGTAAGGCATGTTTTCTATAGTCCATCCAGTAAAAGCCCTTGAACACTCTTTAATATCTTGTTCTGAGTAACTCCCTACTCCCATAGAAAATAATTCTAAAATTTCTCTTCCATAATTTTCATTTATATTGGTTTTATGATTATCTTGATTATCTAGCCACATGATCATCGCAGGGTCTTTAGATAATTGAACAAGAATGTTTTCAAAACTTCCTAAACCATGATCTCTAAACATCTCTACTTGTGATGTCATTACTTTTCCCTGGATTAATTTATGTTGACCTGTAGCAAAAACTCTATGCCAGAACAATGCCATTTTTTCGTCAAAAGGGAACTTAGAATGAGCCAATCTATACATCCAAAACGCTCCAGAACTATTCACACTTCTAACGTCTGAAAGGTCTATTTGGTATCTTCTCAACAAGTCAGTAGGGACAGGGTTTTTATCCTCATTGTCTAATAGGTAATCTACTGCATTATCAAAGCTTTTTTCACATAAGAAATCTATTTCATCTTTTGAGCCTCCAAAAGAAACTCTTCTTAGTAAATGTCCTATTTCTTCTTTCTTAGTCTTGCTTTGTGTCGTCATTGTTCTCTGTTTTTGAACGAATCAATTTTTTTCTTATTCTAAACCGAACAGTATAAACAATCAATAGTGCTGCAAGTATTGGAAACCACCTCAAAAACATTCCTTCTTCTATACCATACATACCTAGCACAAATCTAATCAGAATAGAGACAATTAAAAGTCCTGCAATTTCTATAATCATTATTTGTACTCTTCCCATTTTTTTCTCCTAATTTTTTATATTTTTTGAATGCCTCAAGCCAATTTAACCAGATCCTGCAACAGCAAATGAATAATTTCTATACTTATAATTAGATAATACTAGCAGTTATAAAATATATTGCCATAACGCACATAGTTAAATTTTCTATAACAGTTAAGTTAGATAAAGGAACACTAAAGGAAGACCCAAGGCATGCACAATTTATAATGTCTTTGCTTTTTAGTTTTTTGTATATTCCATAACTTTGTGGAGTTAATATGATCAAGGTAATAATATTGGAAAATAAAAGTAGGTTTCCAGTAAGAAACATGACCCCTAAAAACAATTCTAGAAAAGGATAAATAAGCCCAAATTTAGATACTCTTTTTGTAATAGGATCATAATTAGCAAATGTTATTGCAAACTGATTTATGTTTTGTAATTTAAAAAAGGAGAAAATTATAAAAAAATAACCCATAATAAATCTATGCAAATCATTAAATGTATTGCCAGGTCTAGAAAAAGTTATTATTGAAAGCAATAAAACCAGACTTAAAGTAATAAATATGGGTTTATAAGTACTAAAGTAATCAATAATGTGGTTTGATTTATTTTTATTATTATTTGAAACCTTATAGCTTCCTACAGGACTTAATATTTTATTTAACTCAGAGACATCATAGTTTTTTTCAGAAAAGATCTCTAATTTTCCATCAGCTAATTCAACAACAGCTTCAGAAATGCTTGCTTCCAACTCAAGTTTTGCCTTAATAGTCGCAACACATCCTTCGCAAGTCATTCCATCTATTCTAAATGTATTTTTATTATTCAATTTTTTTTAAAAATCTGTATTGCACCATGGTTCTTGTTCTACAAAAAACATTTTTGTTAATTCTCTTAGAGAATTATGGTTTTCAACATCTATATTTCCTGCTTGAAAATGCTCTCCTGGTGAAACCCCTCCAAAATAGATAGAACTTAGATCAGAAGGCCTCATGTAAATATTTGCTTTTCCTTTGACTTTTTTGACCTCTGTATTTTTTCCATCTGTGTCTATCAAATAAGTTCCTTCAATGTCCTTTTGATTTTGACCAGATAGATTAATCGTAACTTTACCTTTATGATTATATGCTCTTCCTTCAAGCATTGAAATTGGATCAATCATTCTCACCCATAATCCATCTATAGTTTCTCTTTGCAATTTTCTTGGATTTTCTAGCATTAAATATAAAGGATCATTTGGAGCTCTTCGATTAAAAGTTATTTCTTCAATCAATTCGATTCCAAAAATATATTGCCATAAAGCATGATTTGTTTCTCTGTCTATGGATATAATTTCCTCTACTTTCAATGTACCTTTATCATCTTCGTGAGCAACTCCAGATTCTTTATTGAAATTATAAAAAGCGTACCCTGAAGGTTTATTCTCTCTATAAGCTAAAACAAAAAAGATACCACTATTACCTGACTTGTTATACATTGAATTATCGTCTTCATAAAGCAAGTAATTCCAATATCCTTGAGTTCTATCTGTTGCTCCATTTTGGCATTTTCTATAAATATCATAAATTTTTGGAATTTCTTCTAAAGCCTTTTTTTTATCTACCAGTTCTAAGCGAATTGAATCATTCTTTGATTTTGATAACTTTGTATGATTTGAGTTTATCTGCCAGTCCTCTCGAATAGTTGAAAGGCCATATCCAAATCTATTATAAAGCAAAGATTGAGAAGCCCATAATCCTGCTATAGAATCTCCTCTTTCTTTTGCTTGAGAATGAAGTTTATTCATCATTGAAGAAAAAATTCCTCTTCTTTTATGAGTCGGCAAAGTGCCCATAAAAGCGATTCCAGCCATATTTATATTGTTTCCTCCAGGCACAGTGATTGAATATTTATCAGCTCCACCTGTTCCAACAATCTGATTCGTCTCCGTGTCAACTGCAGCTAGCAATCTGTCACTAGGTTCATTCCAAGTTTCAAAATCTATCATAAACCTTTCATTGACCATTCTTATTACTACATCTTTATTCGGTATATCTCCAAAAACGGCTCTAACAGATTTTCGCCATTCAAATATGTTTGATTTATTTACAGGAATAATTTTTATAGACATTTTATTTTTTCTTAAGTGCTTCTTTTCCAGCATTTAGTGTTTCTATAATTTTATCAACATCATATACACAACCGCCCCAGGTTCCTCCACTTACATCTTGTAATGCTGCCCATAATCGAGTGTCGTCGGGTAAATTTTTATTAGCTTTGATTTCTAAAAATGGAATTCTTCGACCTAGTTCTTGGTCCCCCCATTCTTTTCCATGATTATCACCATTTTCACCTACTAGATTTATTGATCCTATTAATTTTTTAGTATCAATAATTATTTCAATCAGATCGCCTTCTTTTAATAATCCGATGGGACCTCCTGCAAGTGCTTCTGGACCTATATGTCCAATACAAGCTCCTGTAGAAACTCCAGAAAACCTTGCATCTGTAAGCAAAGCTATTTCTTTTCCATATGACAAGTGTTTCAAAGCAGCTGTGATTTGGTAAGTTTCTTCCATTCCTGTACCATTAGGGCCACCGCAAATTATTACCAGAATTTCTCCTCTTTTTAATTTGTCTGGTCCTGTAGACTTAATTGATCTCATGGCATCATTTTCAGAATTGAAAACTCTTGCATAACCGGTATTTCTATATACTCCATCATCATCTATTACGTCAGGATCTATTGCTGTAGATTTTATTACGGATCCTTCTGGTGCTATATTTCCTAAAGGAAATGTTACAGTTGAGGTAAGGCCTTTAAGTGTTGCATTAGATTTATTCATTATTACATTATCAGGATCAATCTTATCATTTTCAGAAAGGAAGTTTCTAACATATTTTCTTCTATCAGATTCTTCCCACCATTCTAGATTTTCTCTTAATGTTTTTCCAGTTACAGTAATAACATCTAAGTTCAATAACCCTAACTTTTTCAAGTTCAACATTACTTCAGGAACGCCTCCAGCTGCATAAAATTGTGCAGTTGGATGTCCAACAGGACCATTTGGTAGAACATCAACTAATCTTGGAACATAACTGTTAACCCTAGCCCAGTCTTCAACAGTCATCCTTTTTCTTCCAACAGAATGAGCTATAGCAGGCAAATGAAGTAATAAATTGGTTGATCCTCCACATGCAGCATGAAGCACCATGGCATTTTCAAATGCTTTGTCTGTAAGGATTTTTTCTATAGATATTTTTTTATCTTCTAAATTCATTAATGCTTTTGCTGATCTCTTTGCGTTATTAATCCATGCGGCAGTTCCACTAGGCGTACAAGCAGAATGAGTCAAAGCAATACCTAAAGATTCTGCAATAACCTGAGATGTTCCTGCGGTTCCTAAAAATTGACATCCTCCTCCTGGAGATGCGCATGCTCTGCAACCCATATCTTGGGCGTATTCAAGAGAAATTTCACCTTGTGCAAATCTTGCTCCTATAGATTGTATTTTTCCTGCATCTTCACCATTTTTAGGGGCTAGGGTTGAACCTCCAGGAACAATGATAGAAGGTTTGTCTTTCATTCCAGCTAAAGCCATCATCATGGCTGGCAAACCTTTATCGCATGATGCAATACCCATAACTGCTTTTGAGGTAGGTAAGGATCTGGCTATTCTTCTGAATACCTTTGCGGCATCATTTCTATAAGGTAAGGAATCAAACATTCCGGTTGTTCCTTGGGTCCTGCCATCGCATGGATCTGAACAATATGCTGAAAATGGCAACCCTCCCATTTCGTTGATAGTATTCGCAGCATTTTCAACTAAACTTGATAATTCCCAATGCCCTGTATGAAAACCTAAAGCTATAGGCTCGCCATCTTTATTCTTTAATCCACCACTAGTAGAAAGAATTAAGAATTGTTTTCTTAATAATTCATCAGGATTCCAACCCATCCCAGCATTTTGAGTTAAACCAAAATGATTACCGCTCGGTTCATTTATTAATATTTCAGGCGTAAAAGGAATTTTTCCAGGTGGTCCATCTGCATGAGTTTGAATTTTGTAGGTTGACTCTGAATTTCCTTCAATAATGTCTAAAAATGAAACATTTAAATTTTTATCTGATACCACGTTCGCTCCGATCATTCTCTTATGACTTAATAATAAAGTATTACAATGAAAGATTTATATCTATTGATATAAACTACGAAATTATTAGATTTTTTATAAGGGATTTAGTTTGAATCTTTGTCAAAATGTGCATCAAGAGTTCATTTGACAGTATATTAAAATGTCCTAGTATTATCTAAGGAATAAATTGTTATTAGATGGATTTGAAGCAAGGGGAAATATAATGGCTCGGCAGAAAAGTTATGAATTGTATTCTGAAGCAGTGAATAAACTCAACGCAGTAATTGAAGAGATTCAAATTAAATGTGATAAAAAAGGAATTGATTTTTCTTCAAAGGTTCCACCTGAAACTATGAAGAAAGGAGAAATGCTTGTTTCTTTAGGACGAGCACATCAGATTCAAGGTTTCGCTTCAGCTCTTGAACATCTTTATAGCGGGGACATAGAGCTAAATAGCTAATATTTCAGCGATATTTGAATAATTAGTCTGATTGATTCATGCTTTCTATATTCTTCTAGCTCCAAGTACGATCATGAGAATCTAGGTCATCCCATTCTGAGGTGTCTTCGAATGCTCCTTTGGGATATACGAAAAACTTGCTATTTCCTTCATGTACTTCTTCGGAAGATTTAGCAAGATGTTCTTTTACTGCTTCTTCATTTAGCTCTATACCTAATCCAGGGGCATCAGTTATTTTTACATAGCCATTTTTTATCATTGGACCTTTTTGTCCAACCAATGAAACTATATCATTCCACCAAGGGTTATCTACAGAATGCATTTCTAATGCAATAAAATTTTCTATTGTCGCTGCACAATGAACGTTTGCCATAGCTACAATTGGTGATCCTGCCTGATGCAAAGCTATTGGTATGCCAGCATCTCTACAGTAATCTCCAATTTTTTTTGTTTCCAATATACCACCGGATGTTGCTAAATCTGGATGTGCTACTGAAATAGCTCTACCTTCTACTAGAGGCTCAAATCCTTCTTTACAGTAAATATCTTCACCAGTGCACACTGGTGTATCGACTCTACTTTTTAACATTTTCCATTGATCAACTAATTGCCAAGGGATCATATCTTCATACCAGGCCAATGTAAACTTATCTAATGCCTTGCCTATTCTTATAGCATTTTCAACTCCCATGTGACCAAAATGATCAGAAGCTAAAGGTATTTCATAACCAATTATTTCTCTAACTGTTTTTACATATTCTTCCATTTTTGAAATTCCGTAATCGGTTACTTGTATTCCAGTAAATGGGTGCATAACGTTGGCACTTTCATCAATAAGATTTTTATTTATAACTCCATTTTTAAATTCTGATGCTATCCATAGGCCTATATCCATTTTTAGAAATTCGAAGCCACTTTCCATTCTTTTCCTAAGAGCTTTTCCCATATCTTCAGGATCTTTTTTTAAGGGAGTGTCTGCATAAACTTTTATCTTATCCCTGTATTTTCCTCCAGCAAGCATATAAGCAGGTACTCCATATGCTTTACCAGCTAAATCACATAATGCTATTTCTATTCCACAAACTCCACCTCCTAACCTTCCATGGCCTCCAAACTGTTTGATTTTTTGAAAGATTTTATCTATATCACAAGGATTTTCGCCTAATATTTTACTTTTTAGTGATAAAGCATATCTAGCTGACGCACCGTCTCTTACTTCTCCAAGTCCAATTATATCTTGATTGGTATATATCTTTATTATGGGCCATCTCCATCCACCCTCTCCAATAACCGCTATTCTCATATCAGTTATTATTAGGTCTGAAGGACTAGAAAATCCATTTATTTTGTTTGACATAATTTCCTACTTTCTGTTTTTTTTTCCAATTTTCAAAATCCTTGTTCATTTCATCTGAAAATTCTCTATCTATTTCTCCAGGGGTATATTTTCCCTCCATAATTCTTTGTTGCCCAAATTCATCTTTTAACCTTACATTCTCTGAGGAAATGACTACTTCCTCAGCTAGATGAGGAGGTATAAAAATAACTCCTGACCTTGTTCCCAATACAACATCTCCAGGAATACATGTTGCTTCACCTATTCTAGTGACACCATTGATTTCAGGCATACTAACCTCATTTATCGCACTAGGGTCAAATCCTCTAACGAAAGCATTGAAATCGTCCATTTCATATATTCTTTGAGTGTCTCTGATTCCTCCGTCAACAACCATCCCTGTTCCAGATTTAGATTTGATAGCTGTAGTTAAATTATCTCCTGCAAATGTTCCGTCAAACACTTTTCCAAACAAGTCAACTACTATCAAATCATCTTCTTCCAATTCATCTATAACCCAAGAATTTTGAAAACCAATTCTCTTTTCTTTTTTTCCTTGAATTTCAATAGCATCATTAAGGTCAGGTCTTTTTGGTACCCATCTGCATGTTACTGCTCTTCCTACGATTACTCTTTCAGGATGAAGATTGTCCCAATTCCCTGCAAATTGAAAATGATACCCATTTTTTCTACAGGTTCCCCAAGCTTCTTCCGTAGTCACTAGCTTCATCCTTTGAAGTATATTTTTTGAAACCAACGGTCTAAAATTTTTATCACGATCTCCACTCCACGAATTTGTTATAGATTTTATTATTTCTGGGTTAGTTAATTTCATTATCTTCCTTTGCTATGATTGACTAAATTTACGTTGAAATGTTGTTGAATTTTTCTATTATTTCATTTTGAATATTTATTATTTTATTAATTAAAATTTCTGTTTCTTCCAAAACCTTTTCAGAATTTTCTGGTATAAACAACATAGTTTTGGATTTTATGTCTATATTATGATCTAAATTATTCTCAAGAAAAAATTTTATATTAAGCAAGCTATCTTTAAATTTTATTACTACATTTTCAAGATTTCCGGTAATTGAAATAATATTATTCGAGTTATGGCATAATATTTTTATTCTAGTAATTTTAATTAGCCTTTCTAATTCTAAAGGAATATCTCCAAATCTATCACTAATCTCTTTTTTGATTTCTTCAAGACCTTCAATTTCTCTTGTTTTTGACAGCCTCATATACAAATTAAGTCTTATTTTTATATCATCTATGTATTCTTCAGGGATTCTTGAGTCTATATCTATATCAACTGTATTAATTAGAAAGAAGTCTAAAATACCTTCATTTCCATTTTTTAGAGATTCTATTGCTGATTCCAATAATGAATTATATAATTCAAGCCCAATAGAGCTTATGTTTCCACTTTGTTCTTTCCCTAAAATGTTTCCAGCTCCTCTAATTTCGAGATCTCTTAATGCAATATCATAACCACTCCCAAACTCAGCTGTATTTATCAATGCATTGAGTCTTTCTTCAGAGGGGTCATTTATACGAGAATTTTTTGGAAGCAAAAAATATGCATATGAACTTTTTTCACTTCGACCAATTCTGCCTCTAATTTGATATAGTTGAGATAATCCGAATTTATGAGAATTATTTATAAATAACGTGTTTACATTTGGCATATCAATCCCTGATTCAATAATTGTTGTACATACAAGCACATCAAATTTATTTTCCATAAAATTTGTAATTATACTTTCTAGTTGTTTTTTATCCATCTGGCCGTGTGCAACCTCAATTTTGGCTTCAGGGACAATTTTCTTTATCTGTTTCGCTATAATTTCAATATTGAAAATTTCATTATTTACAAAAAAAACTTGACCTTTTCTTTCCATCTCTCTTAATATTGCTTCACGTATAAGATCTTCAGAAAAAACTGAAAGATAATTGTTTACAGGAATTCTATTTTCAGGAGGAGTATTTATTACGCTAAGGTCCCTTACACCATTTAAAGCTAAACTAAGAGTTCTTGGAATTGGAGTAGCGCTAAGACTTAGAATATCAATGTCAATTTCTCTTTTTTTAATTTTTTCTTTTTGCTCAACTCCAAATTTATGTTCCTCATCAATTATTAACAAGCCTAATTTTTGAAATTCAATTTTTTCATTAAGTAGCTTGTGTGTACCTATAACAATGTCTACTTTACCTTTGTTTAAATTTTTTAGTATCTCATTGTTTTTTTTATTTGATATAAATCTTGACATATACTCTATTTCGATTGGAAACGGTTCTAACCTGTCTTTGAAAGTCTTATAGTGCTGAAGAGCCAAAACAGTGGTGGGAACAAGAATTGCTACTTGAAAACCATTTTCTACAACCTTGAAAGCGGCTCTCAGAGCTACCTCTGTTTTCCCGAAACCAACATCTCCACAAAGCAATCTATCCATAGGGTTTTTTGATACTAAGTCTTGATTTATTTCTTTTATAGATTTTATCTGATCTGGAGTCTCTTCGAATTCAAATGATTCTTCTAAAACGTTGTACCAATCTGTACTTTTTTTATAACTTTTCCCTTTAATATTTTCTCTTGCAGCATATATTTGGAGTAACTCACCAGCTAGTATTTCTATTGATTGTTTTACTTTCTTTTTAGTTTTGATCCATTTGCTGGAACCCAGTGTATCTAGTATAGGCTCATTTTTTTGAAAAGATTTATATACCTGGATTCTATCAATTTGATCTGAAGGGACATATAATTTATCTTCATTTTTATAATCTATTACAATAAATTCTTTATCCGAAGAACCGAGCTGTAATGTTCCTGTAAATTTACCAATCCCGTGATCAATGTGTACTACATAATCATTTAATTTGAATGGTTCGGATGAAACGCTTGAGGGGAAGTTATTAGAATAAGATTTATATGCTCTTTTTTTCTTCCTTCCAAAAATTTCTTTATCGGTTAATAATAAAATAGACTTATTTTTGCCAGAAAACCTGAATCCTTCACCGGCATTTTTAGAAATTATATTTATCTTGTCTTCTGAAAATAATTTTATGTCATCAAATATTTTTGTTTTATTAGAGCCTATTATTTCCTTTATTCTTGAAGGATAGTCTGTTGAAATTATTATTTTTTCATTTTTGTTTTTTGTGTCTATATATCTAAATATATTATCTTTTGTAAAGTCAAAGATTTTTGGAATTATAAATTCAAGTTTTTTTGATTTATTGTCATTAGAGTTCCTTTGATTTAGTTGTAAAGATAGTTTATTGTTTTTTAAGTATTCATTTATTTGGGTTTTAGATATATATGGCAATGGAAAATTTGCATGAATACTTTTTTGGGTAATTTTTTTTAAGTAGTTTTCTTTTCTTTTATCGTCAATAAGATTTAATTCAATATCAATATTATAATTTTCAATTTTTACTATCAATGTTTTATTATTTATGTAATCAAATAGGGTTCCATGGTCAAAAAATCCAGAATAATAATTAATTAGGTCATCTCGTTCTCCTTTTTTTATTGACTCAAAATCTTCTAATGTTTTTTTCTCATCGATTTTACTTAGAGTGGTAAAAAATTTATCATTTGTTTTTTTTATACTTTCAATATTTTGAAAAACATTAGTTTCCTTAACTGGAGAAACAAAAATACTATTTATATTTTTGTAAGATTTTTGAGATGATGTTTCAAAAAGCTTTATGCTTTCTATCTCATCATAAAAAAAGTCAATTCTTATAGGGTTTTGCTCAGATAGACAAAATACATCTACAATGTCTCCCCTTTTTGCAAATTGCCCAACAGACTCTACAATCGAAGAATTTGTATATCCTGCATTAATTAATGAATTAATAAATTTCTTTTGATCTATTTTGTCTCCTGTTTGAATATTCATTGAAAGCTTCTCAAAGTTATTCTTAGATAACGTTTTAATACTCAAGGATTGTATAGAAGAGCAAATAATGGGCCTTTTTGATTGAAATTTACCTGTAATTAATCCTTCTAAGCATCTCATTCTATCTTTAATGCTTTTATTGTCAGGCTTGTATTTTTCTAGAAAAATTTCATTTCTTTCTGTGAAATTTAAGTTTGAAGTTGAACTGCTCCAGAAATTAATGCTATCTAAAATACGGATTGATTCTTCAGGATTTGAAGTAATTACTAAAGTTGGAACTTTAAATATTTCACTTAAAGTTGAAATTAAATATCCAAAGCTTGAGTTGTTAGATACAAGTTTTTGAGGTTTTTTTTTGCGTAATTCACTAACCACATCAGAAAATGTGGGGTTATTATGTAAAAACTCGTGAATCTCTATCAAATGATTCAATTTCATAATCAGATAAAATATATTTTATTAGAAAATTATTTTTTTGTTTTATAAATTCGATATAAATTGATACTTTAATGGCAAATACAGGAAAAAAAAGAATAATCATAAAAATAGGCAGTAATCTAATTACAGAAAATGAAAATATTTTAAATGACTCTGTAATTGAGGATTTATGTGCTCAAATTTCTGATATCCATGATAGAGGTTTTCAAGTGATTGTAGTGTCTTCAGGTGCAGTAGCTGCTGGAAGGCAATATCTAGGAGTGCTAAATAAACAAATACAAATTAATGACTCCTATTTGGTTCATAAACAGGTATTAGCTTCCATAGGACAACCTTTATTGATGAAAGCTTATGAAAATTTTTTTTCAAATAACTCAAAAGGTATTTCTCAAGCACTACTTTCAAGAGAAGATTTTGAGAGTAGATCTGGTTACCTCAATATTAGAAATACACTAAACGAATTATTAAGTGTAGATATAATCCCAATAATTAATGAAAACGATGTTGTTTCTACTGATGAATTAGAAGACAAAGCTTATGGTGATAATGATCGTTTATCAGCTATGGTCGCAAATGCTGTTGATGCCGACGTGTTGATTTTATTAGGAACTATTGATGGGCTTTATACTTCAGATCCCAATATAAATAAAACTGCAAAGAAAATTAATGTTGTAGATGATATTTCTGAAGATATAATAAGTTACGCAAAAGGACCTTCTGACAATATAGGTTCTGGAGGGATGACTTCTAAAATAGAGGCAGCTAATATTGCTGTAAATTCAGGAATTGATATGTTTATTGCTTCTGGACATGAAAAACATGCAATTACCAAAATAATTTCTGGAAAAAATATTGGGACAAGATTTGTTGCAAAAGATTCTCCGAATGAATCAAGAAAAAGGTGGTTAATGACAGGATATTCCTCATCTAAAGGAGAAGTAATTTTAGATGATGGAGCAATTAGGGCAATTAAAAATTCAAGCTTGCTTCCTGCGGGTATTATGGAAGTATCTGGATATTTTTCAAGAGGGGATATTGTGGCAATGAAAAATAAAGAAAAAAAAATTATTGGTTGGGGTATAGCTAATTATTCTTCTGAAGAAATAAGTAAAATTAAAGGCATGAAAACCAAAGATATAGTTGATATAGTGGATAAAAATTTTGGTTCAGAAATAATTCATAGAAATAACTTGGTAATAACTATTTAAGAAAATGTTAGAAAATTTAGAAAAAAAATTAATAGAAGTAAAGAAATATTCATCGGAATTGTCATTATTAGATTCTGAAAAAAGAAAATTATGTTTGAATATCCTTGCTTCAAAACTTCTTAAAAATAGCAACAAAATAATCAAAGTAAATTCGGATGAGCTAGAAATAGCTTCAAAAAAAGGAATAGATACCCATGTCTTAGAAAGAATGAAGATTACAAATATTACTATTGAAAGAATGGTTGATTCTTTAAAAAATGTATCTACTTTAAATGATACTGTTTCAGAAATTATGGAGACAAATAATAGAGAGAATGGATTGATTGTAAAAAAGATTAGAGTTCCTTTGGGAGTCCTGGGAGTAATTTTTGAAAGCAGGCCTAATGTAGTAATTGAAATAGCTTCTCTGGCAATTAAATCAGGCAATGGATTAGTTATGAGGGGTGGTAGTGATTGTATTAAAACTAATTTGGCTCTTTTTGAACTAGTATTTGAGTCTATGAAAGAAGCTGGATTACCTGAAAAATCAATGTATTTTTTAGATTTCACAGATAGAAAAGCTGTGGAAATTATTTTATCTATGGATAAATATATTGATTTGCTTATACCAAGGGGATCATCTTCTTTAGTCAATCTAGTAAACGATAAGGCTAAAATGCCGTCTATTACAGGAGGAATTGGAGTTTGTCATACTTTTGTTGATGCTAATATAGATAGGGAATTAGCACTAAATGTATTAGATAATGCAAAAACTCAAAACACTTCAGTTTGTAATGCATTAGACACTGTAATTATCCATAGGAATTCGTTAGATATAGTTAAACCATTATTTGATTTGTTTTTAGAAAAAAAAGTCGAAATAAGAGCAGATAAAGATTCTTACGAAAAATTTGACCAAAACTCTAAAATTAAATTAGCCACAACTTCAGATTTTGGAGAAGAGTTCCTCGATTTAATAGTTAGTATTAAAACTGTTGATAATATTGATGAAGCAATTAACCATATTGATAAATTTGGTTCAAAACATTCTGAAGCAATAATAACTAATGATGCAAATCAAGCAAAATATTTTTTAGACAAGGTGGACGCTTCTGCTGTTTTTCATAATACTTCAACTAGGTTTAACGATGGTTTCGAATTAGGCTTAGGTGCTGAAGTTGCTGTTTCTACTGATAAATTACATGCTAGAGGTCCAATGGGTATAAATGACTTAATGACATATAAATGGATAGTGACAGGAGAAGGCCAGCTTAGGTCTTAAATTATTATGAAGAATTTGAACACAATTATGGTTCCAGCTTCATCTGCGAATTTAGGTTCTGGATTTGATGTAATTGGTGCATGTTTAAACATTTGGAATGAAATTAGTTTTAGAAAAGCAAAGTTTAGCATAGAAAATTATGGTTTCGGTTCTAATTCTATAGATACCACAAAAGATAATTTAATTTACCGATCTTACATACACACCATTAATATTCTTGGAGAAAAAGAAATAGAATTATCAATTAGGTGTGAAAATTCAATTCCAACATCGGGAGGGTTAGGAAGCAGCTCATCAGCTGTTATTGCGGGAATTTTATTGGGTTATTCAATTCATAATATAAATTTAAACAAGGAAGATATATTTCAAATAGCTGCTGAAATCGAAGGACATCCCGATAATGTAGGTCCTGCCCTGTATGGTGGAATTACGTTGGGATTTAAGGATCTTGAAAAATGGTATATTAGTAAAATTGAATATAACAAAAACTTAAAAATTGTATCTTTTGTTTCTAATCAAAAAGTTCTTACTAGTGAATCTAGGGCAGCTTTACCAAATAGTATTTCTAGAGAAGATGCTGTTTATAATATTACTCGATCGGCATTACTAGTAAATTCTCTTAATACAAATGATTTTACTCTTCTGAAATATGCTTTTCAAGACAAGTTACATGAACAGTATAGAACACCATCAATAAAAGGGTATAAAACGATTAGTAATGCAGCAATGAATGCAGGTGCAATATCAACTTATTTATCTGGCTCAGGGCCAACTATTTCATCAATCACACTAGATAAAGAAGTTACAATAAATTATGAAATGTTAGATGCTGCTAATAAACTAAATCTTCCTGGAAATGGCCTTATTTCTACCATTTCAGAAAAAGGAGCATATGTCCTTGAAAAATAATATTGTTGTACAAAAATATGGCGGGACTTCTATAGGAGATATAGACAAACTAAAGTTAATTGCAAAAAAAATTGTAGAAAAAAAATCAGAAGGTTTTTCTCCAGTAGTTGTAGTATCTGCAATGGGAAAAACCACAGATGAATTGGTAGAAATGTCGGAAAAAGTAACTTTTAGCCAAACTCAACCTGATCCAAGAGAGAAAGATACATTGCTATCAACAGGAGAGCTTGTTTCAGCGACTTTATTGGCTATGTCAATAAAATCTTTAAATCAAGAAGTAATTAGCCTTTCGGGTTCTCAAGCAGGTATTTTTACAGATCAAATTCATGGATCAGCTAGAATTTCTGATATTAATACTAATAGAATGTTAAAAGAGATTGATCAAAATAAAATTCTGATTATAGCTGGGTTTCAAGGTGTAAATACCGAGGGAGATATTACTACTTTGGGGAGAGGTGGTTCAGATACAACAGCAGTAGCCTTAGCGGCTGCATTAAATGCAACTGTGTGTGAGATTTTTACAGATGTAGAAGGAATTTATACTACCGATCCTAGATTGGTGTCTAAAGCTAGGAAAATAGATTTTATAAACTATGAAGATATGCTTGAAATGTCAGTTTTAGGAGCAAAAATGCATCCTAGATCAATAGAATTAGCATCTTTTTATAATATTCCTGTTTATGTAGCAGGGACATTTTCAGAAAAAAAAGGCACTCTTATTGTAAAAGGAGATACTATGGAAAATAATAAGACAGTTACAGGAATAGCAATAGACAAGAATGTTTCAAAAATAACTGTAAAAAAAATCAAAAATCAACCAGGTACAGCTAGTTCTATTTTGAAACCTTTATCTGATCAATCAATTAGTATAGATATTATCGTTCAAAACATTCCAATAGATGGATATATTGACTTTTCATTTTCTATTTCAGATGATGATCTTGAAAGAGCTTACGAAATTTTATTAAATCAAAAAAATCTTGATTTTGAAGATGTAATAAAAGGCAGAGGTTTCGCTAAAATTAGTTTAGTGGGGACAGGTATGCAGAATGCTCCAGGTTATGCAACAGAAATGTTTAGCGCCTTAGGAGAAGAAAAAATTAATATAGAGATGATAACTACTTCAGAAATAAGAATCACTTGTTTAGTAGATGAAAATGATATTAATGTTGCAGTTAATGCTTTGCATGCTAAATTTGAATTAGACAAAGAATAATATTATCAATCAATTTTTATACTACCTTCGATTATGGAAAAATACTTTCCTTCTTTAATTTTTGCTTTATCTATAAGTGAAATATCGGCTGTTGAAAGCAATATTTGATCAAAATCTAAAATTTCGGTAACAACTTTTTCTCTCATTTGTTCATCAAGTTCAGAAAAAATATCATCTAAAATCAATACAGGTTTTCTTTTAGTTATGTGTCTGATTTCCTTGGCTTCTGAAAGCTTTAAAGCTAGAGAAATTATTCTTGATTGACCTCTTGATGCTGTAATGTTTGCAGGAGAATCATTGAAAACTATCTCAAAATCATCTCGATGGGGTCCAATAGTTGTAATTCTTTGATCAATATCCCTCAAATGAGTTTTATTTAAAGATTTATAAAAAATTGATTTTATTTCATCAACGCTAGGATCCTCATCTAGAAATTTATTTTCTACATTTTTACCTATTTTTGGCAAATATTTTATGTTTAGATCAATATTTTTATTGAAATTTTTGGCAAACTCATGGCTACTGTTTTTGATAGTTTTTATTATTTTATTTCTTTCAAAAAAAATATTTGCTGCTTCTTCAGAAAGTCTATTATCCCAAAATTCTATTTCTATTTTATTGCTTTTGCCGTCTTTTATATTTTTCAACAAACTATTTCTTTGAAAAAGAACCTTTTGATATCTTTGTAGATTTTTTACGTGATCGTTATTTATTTGACTTAATAAAATATTTAGATATTTCCTTCGGATAAGTGGGGGGCCAGAAATTATAGAAATGTCATCAGTATCAAAAAATACTGAATTGATATTACCTACAAATTCTTGGTTAGAGACGATGACTCCATTTATTCTAAAAGTTTTTATTAGTTCTGAGTTTTTAGATATGTCATAATCTATTTGTGCCTTAATGTTTCTGTTTTTTTCCTCTGCTATGCCTAATACTTGAGTGTGCCCACCAGTTTCTAAAAGAGAATTATTTATTAGAAATTTATCATTTGAAACTCTAGAAGATTTTGCTATAGATAAAAGATATATTCCTTCAAATAAATTACTTTTTCCCTGTCCGTTTAGTCCGGAAAAAATATTGAACCCATCCTGAAGGTCTATCGAAGAATTTTTATGATTTCTATAATTAGAAAGAGATAATGTTTTTATTTTTATCTTTTAGCCCTATAAATACTTTTTTAATATGATAGTTTTTTATCTTTAGTAAGTATTTGCTTTTTAGCTTTATTTTTGTAATCAATTAATTATTTATTAAATTTTATGTATAAATCAGTCACAATTGATATATGGGAAACCATAATTGGAGAAAAGGATTTTTCTTCTTTTTCTAAAACTAGAAGAGAAATTAAAACTAGATATGCGTATGACTATTTATCAAACTATTCTAATAAAATTGATTACTCTAAAGTAGCTTTAGCTCACGATTTTGTTGCAGATTCAATAAATAAATTTTCCAGATTTCATTCAGATAGACTTTTTTATGATTGGGTTGAGATTTTTATTAATAAAGTTGATAAAAGTCTTATAAATAAATTGAATTCTGATGAAATTATTTCGCTAGGCAATGAATTAGATAAAGCATTTTTAGAAAACCCTCCTGAAATTTTTGACGGAACTTATGAATTATTAGATTTTTGTAGAAGCAAAAACTTAAAAATAGGAATAATTTCAAACACAGGATTTAATTCACCCAAAGTGTATAGGGATTTTTTTTCTAAAAATAATTTATTTTATGACACAATTTCTCTATCCAATGAATTAGGAACAGCAAAGCCTCATTCAGTAATATTTTTAAATACATTGAAAAACTTAGATACGGTTCCAGAAAATTCAATCCATTTTGGAGATAATCCCGTTGCGGATATATTGGGAGCTGTTAATGTTGGCATGGAAGCTGTATTGATATCTAAAAACAATTCAAAAAAACCAGTAAATCAAAGTCATAGAGCTATCATAGATAATATATCTTTTTCAAATGATATTATTTCATCTTGGATTTAATTTTTTGTCTAATAACCAAGAAGTCATGAAAAATAGTAAATTTATAATCACAAAAACAATTAGAATGGCTAAGCAAACTTCTAAAAAGAATCTTTCTGGGAACATTATTAATAAATAATCGGTTCTTGGATCAAGAATCCACAAGTCATTCCTAAAAAAAATTTTATGGAACAAAATGAAAGTTGCATTAAAATTTATTATTATTCCCAATAAAATTATAAGAAATATTCCACTCCAAAGTAATAAAGATTTATAAACGATGTTAAAGATAAAATTAAATAATTTCTTAAAACCATTTTTATAAGAAATTATTACAATAGAAAAAAATATAAAAAATAATGATATTTTTTCGAACAAAAGCGTTGTTTTTACTAGATTTTTTACATCAACCATATGGTCTATTTCCTTCTGATTAAATAAATTAAAAGCCGTTTTTCCAGGATCCTGAAGAGAGATTCCTATTTTTTCTTGATCATCTTTAAAATAATCTTTTATCTGATCGGATACAGAATTGAGTTGGTCTACTCTTAAATTTGATTTATATGAAATGTTATTCCTTTCCCAATTAAATTCATAAATCCAATCAGAAAATGTTATCATTTCGAAACTAATGGTTATTATAAAAGGAACCCAGAGAATATAAGTGAATATTTTCAATAAGGAGAAGATTTTTTTAGTCATACAACATTATAACTTTTTAAATTATGAAAAAAAACGATATCAATAAGTTAGAAAAAATCATTGAAGAACTTAGATCAGAGAATGGTTGCCCTTGGGATAGAGACCTTACTTTAGAAAAATTAGCGCAGCTTACAATTGAAGAATCATATGAATTATTAGATGCTGTTGAAAAAAAAGATAATAAAAAGATAATTGATGAATTATCAGATCTTTTAACTCACATTATTTTTTACTTTCAAATAGGAACTTCTATAAATTATTTTAATAAAGAAAATATCATAGATCATGCTATTCAAAAACTTATAGATAGGCACCCTCATGTTTTTGATAAATCTTTCAAAAAAAAATTCAATACTCCTGTAGAAGTTGAACAAAACTGGAACTTTTTAAAAGGTAAAAAAACTGAAACTTCTGATGAACTAGATTTTAATGGCCCCTCAGGAATTTCGGCGGAAAGAATTATAAAAACTATGCTTGAGATTGGTATAACCTTAGATGAAAAAGAGATCACTAAAAATCAATTAGGGGATCCAAAAGATTTATTGTTCTTTATTTATTTTTTTATGATCCAGAGAGGAGAAAGCCCTGAGCTGGAATTTAGAAATAAGTTAGGAGAAATAAAGAAAGAGATAAAAAAATTAGAAAAAAAAGAAGATTTAAGTTTTGAAAACTTAGATACAAATGAGATTAAACGAATTCTATTTCCTGATTAGACCTATTAAGGGTTTCTCCAATTTTTCTAACTACTAAATTTTTATTTTTAGATAGTTTTTTTTGAAAGTCTTTTGATTTATCTTTCTCAACAGTAAATAACAACCCTCCTGAAGTTTGAGGATCAAATAAAATCATTTTTTCAGATCTCTTTAGAGGCTTATTCCATACAATATTTCTATTAAAGAATTTTTCATTATTTATTGCTCCAGCCGACCAATTTTTTTCTTTAGAAAGCAATTTAACTTCTTCTATGATGGGTATTTCAGAATATTTGATTTTTGCAGAAATTTTACTTGCATTTAGTATGTTTTTCAAATGACCAATTAATCCGTATCCAGTCACATCAGTACAAGTTTTAATATTGAGGCTAGTTGCTATTTCTGATGCCGATTTATTTAGTTCAAGCATATAAGCGAGACTTTTTTGATAATCTGCTAAATTTATAGATGAATTTTTAGAAGCGGTAATTAAAATTCCATTACCTAAGGGCTTAGTTAAAATGATGTCTTGATTAGGACATGCTTTATCTAGCGTCATTAATTTGTTTGGATGTATTTCTCCAATCACGGCTAATCCATATTTAGGTTCTTTATCATTTATAGTGTGCCCACCAGCAATTATTACGCCTGCTTCATTTGCTTTGTTTATTCCCCCATTGATTATTTCTTCAATATATTTTTCAGGTATATTATCGGAGAAACAACAAATATTTAAAGCTATAGTGGGGTTTCCTCCCATTGCATATATATCTGAAATAGCATTCGCAGCTGCAATCTGTCCAAATAAAAATGGATCATCCACAACAGGTGCAAAAAAGTCTGTAGTGAAAATGATAGCTTTTTCATCAGATACTTTATAAACAGCAGCATCGTCTTTAGTTTTTTGATCAACTAAAATTTTTTCTGATGAAATCGATTTATTTATCTGGCTCAGAACCCTGTCCAGTACTTCAATTGAAGCTTTACCAGCTCAACCTCCGCAACTAGAAAAGCTTGTAAGCCTTATTTCTTTTTCCATTTAATGTATTTTTTAATTAAAAGTTATAGAATTTATATAATTCAGTGAACAAATATTTAGGGGAATTATGACAGAAAACATCGAATTTTCAGGAAGTGACATATTTCCAAATGAAACTTTTGTGAATGACAAAAAAAATATTTCTATTGGTGGGATTGACCTTGAAGAATTAGCTGATACGTATGGAACACCATTATATGTATACGATGAAAACACTATTGTTGAGACTATCAAAGACTTTCAAAAATCATTTAAGGCTGAACTTGAAGATAGTGTAATTTCTTATTCTACAAAAGCATTTTCTAATCCTTATATTCTAAATCTATTAAATGAAAATAAGATGAATATTGATGTTGTAACAGGTGGAGAACTTGCTGTTGCAAAGCATGTAAAATTTCCTCCAGAAAGAATCAATTTTCATGGAAATAATAAATCAAAAGAAGAATTGAAAGATGCTATAAATTATGGATTAGGTCATATTACAATAGACTCGTTCAATGAAATTGAAAATTTAAGAAAAACAACGGAAGATCTTAGCGTTAATCAGGATGTAATTTTAAGAGTTTCTCCCTCTATTGACCCACATACACATTTACTTACTACTACAGGTATTTTAGATTCAAAATTTGGATTTTCTATAGAAACAGGAGATGCTGAAAAAGCTATTGAGAAACTGATGCCAATAAATTCCTTGAATTTATTAGGACTCCATTTTCATTTAGGGTCTCCTATATTTGAACTAGAGCCTTACTCAGAAGCAATAGAGTACGTATTTAAATTTGCAGCTGATATGAAAAATAAATATGGATTAGAAATGAAAGAATTTAGTCCTGGAGGAGGGTTTGCAATAGGTTATCAAACAAAAAAAATTCCTTTACCTATTTCTGATTATGCAAAGGTAATTGGAGATTCTGTAAAAAAAGCCTCTGATGTGCATGGTTTTAAGATTCCTAAAGTAATTCTTGAACCTGGCAGAGCTTTAATAGGAAGGTCTGGAGTAAGTATATATAGAATTGGGTCAATCAAAACTATTCCAAGTGTTAGAAACTATGTTTCAATTGATGGAGGAATGGGAGACAATATTAGACCTGCTTTGTATGGTTCTGAATATTCAGTATTTTCAATTACAAAGGTTTTAGAACAAGAAAATTTAATGAAATCTACGATTTCAGGAAAATTTTGTGAGTCGGGAGATGTTCTTGCTAAGGATGCAAATATACCTGATCCAAAGATAGATGATTTGTTAGTATTACCTGCATCAGGAGCATATAATTTAGCTATGGCAAGTAATTACAACATGCAAGTAAGACCAGCAGTGGTGATGATAAAAGAAGGATCCCATTTCCTAATTAGAAGAAGAGAAAGCTATGATGACCTTTTGAGTACTTCAGTATTATGACTATTATTAATGAAAAAGCTTACAAGATATTACAAAGCTCAGTAAAAAAAAATTCTATTTCTCATTTTTATATTTTTCATGGACCAAATAATGTTGGAAAAAAAACCCTAGCTTATTCATTTTCAAAATTATTGCTTTGTGAAAGAGAAGATAATAATGACGAACCTTGTAGCAAGTGTTCAAGTTGTAAGAAAATTGAAGAAAAAAAACACTTTGATGTTGTATTTATTGATTCAAATACAAAAGTTGAAGGGATTGAAGAAAACAAATCAGATCTAATAAGATTGCCTCATGTTCAAGAAATAAACAGACTTTCTAATTTGGGTCCTTTCATGAGTAATTATAAAATATTTATATTGGACTCAGCAGAAAAATTAAACAATGAAGCATCTAATGCATTCTTAAAGCTTTTAGAAGAACCTCCTAAAACATCTATATTTTTATTTTTAGTTAATGATTTATCCTCAATTTATTCAACGATACTTTCAAGAGCTCAAAAAATAAATATTTTAGAAATAAATAAAAACGAGATGGAATTATATATATCTCAAAACTTTGAACTAGAAGAATCAATAATCAATCAAGTTATAAATTTTTCGCAAGGGAAAATAGAAATTGCAGAAAAGCTATCAACTGATCCTTCATTAATGCAAGACTATTACGATTCCTACGAAAGGTTTTTTGAATTTTGTATCAGTGATATAACAAACAGAATGCAATTATCACAAAAATTTTCTACTAGATATAGAACTGATAGAAATGCCATATACAGAGAACTAAGCTTATGGATAGATTTTTGCAATATTATATTAAATAATAATTATCAGAAAGAAAAAACATCAATTTTTGATAAAAATTTAAATGACATATACGAAATCAAACAAATCAATAATATTACATTAGAACTTATAAGAGCAATCAGCAATCTAAAAAATAACGCAAACCCTAGACTGGTTTTTGATGTGATGTCATTAAAATTACCTTTACATTTAAAGGAAAACTCTATTAAATGATTGATTATAAATCTATAGCAATTGACGGACCTGCTGCATCAGGTAAATCAGCAGTAGGAAGGCTACTCGCTGAGAAATTATCTTATGATTTTTTAGATACTGGAATTATGTACAGAGCAGTTACCTACATAATTCAAGAAACTCACGCTGATCCTGTTGAAGCTTCAAAGTTTTTCAATGAATCTAAACTTTCAATAGATTTTAGTAATTTGCACAATAAAATCATATATAAAAATTTAGATATAACAGAATTTTTATTTACAGATAAAATCGATGAACAAGTTTCAGATTTCTCTAAAATACAATCTATTAGAGAGAACCTAGTTCTTGAACAAAAGAAAATATCTACAAATACAAATATAGTTATGGTAGGCAGAGACATAGGTACTAAAGTACTTCCAAATTCAAATTTAAAGATTTATCTCGATGCTTCAATAGAAATAAGGGCATTAAGAAGGTATAAAGAATCAGATAATTTATCTCAAGATCAAGTTAAAAATATGATTGAATCAAGAGATATTATAGATAAAAATAGATCTAATTCACCTTTAGCAATTGATAAAAATGCTTTTGTTATAAATACTGATAATATTACGATCGATCAAGTTGTTAGCAATATATTGAATTTATATAAAGATGAGTAAACTGTATAAAATATGTGATTTGGGGTTAAGGTTTACCTTTTTTTTATTCGGAGATTTAAAAATAGTGGGTTTTAAAAATATTCCTAGAAACAAACCAATAATAACAGTTTCAAATCATCTATCTATAATTGATCCACCATTATGTGCTTCAGCCGTAGGAAAAGATCCAAAGTTTTTAGCCAAAAAAGAATTGTTTAAATTTCCTGCTAATATTCTTTTGAAATTTTATGGAGCATTCCCTATAAATAGAAGCAAGTTAGATATTTCAGCTATTAATTGGGCAAAAGATCAATTAAAAGATCAGAATAATTCACTTCTTATATTCCCTGAAGGAACTAGAAGCAAAAATTTAAAACTTCAAAAAGGATTTAACGGAGCTGCTCGCATAGCAATAGATACAGATAGTATTATTTTGCCAGTTTCAATTTCAGGATCTGAAAAATGTACTAATTATTTTCAGTTTTTATTCCCAAAAATGTCAATCAATATAAAAATAGGAGAACCATTTAAAATTAAATCTTTACCCAAAAATAGAAACAAGGAATTATACGATCATATTACAAAGGAAATTATGCACAGAATTTCGATTTTATTACCAGAAAAATATACAAATAACTCTTCCGATTTTATAAAAGAATTTAAGTATACAGAGGCCTTATAATATGAGACTAAATGACATATCAACTGAATTTTTTCAAGTAAATTCATCACAACAATCATTATTGTCAAAATTTGCTGTAAATGAAAAGAACGCTTTAAGGCAAATTAATGAACCAACCCAAGGGTTATACAGAAATGCTTTTCAAATTGATAGAGATAGAATTATTCACACAAATTCTTTTAGAAGATTAAAGCATAAAAGCCAAGTTTTTGTAGCTCCAGAAGGAGATCACTATACCACTAGATTAACTCATGTTATTGAAGTTTCTCAAATTGGCAGAACTATTGCTAGAGCCTTGAATTTGAATGAAGATTTGGTTGAAGCAGCATCTTTGGGGCATGATCTGGGTCATACACCATTTGGACATATAGGAGAATCTGCTTTGAATTGTATTTTAGAAAAAGGGTTTCATCATTCTTTACATTCAGTAAAAATTATTGAATCCTTAGAAAAAAACGGGCAAGGATTGAATCTAACTAATTATGTTATAGAAGCTATAAGGCGACATTCTAAAAAACAAGGTAAATTTTTAACAGAATCTGCTGTTGAAGGGATGACATTGGAAGCTCAAATAGTTAGATTATCTGATGCTCTGGCATATCTAAGCCATGATATTGAAGACGCTAAAAGATCAAATTTTATTAGTAAAAACATACCCGAAGATATAGCTTATTTTTTTAATTTATCTAGATCTGAAAGAATAAACCTTTTTGTTACTGATGTAATAGTTGAATCTTGGGATTGTACAGGCAAAACATCTGTAAAGAACCCATACATAAAAATGTCAAAAGATTTCTCAGGTTCAATGACACAACTTAGGGATTATATGTTTGAGAATTTTTATTTGCCTGTCAGCAATTCTAAGCAAGGTAAAATCGCTATAAAAATAATTAATTTATTATTTGATTATTATTTAAAAAACTATAATGAAATCCCTTCGAAATATTTGGAAACGGAACAAGAAAAAGAAGAAAAAATTTCTGATTTTATTTGTGGGATGACAGATCATTATGCTATAAAAATGTCTGAAAAAATTTCACCTGGAATTACTAATAATCTTAGATTTGAGAACATTTAATTTTTTCTTTTTATTTTCATAAAAAATTAACATAAAAAGGTGTCCAAAAATCTTATTAATAGGTACACTAAATGAAAGTAATAAGGAAATTTTTAATGCCTCAAGATTTGAAAGATACAATTAAAGAAAAAATTGATCTTTTAGAATTTTTAAGTAGCAAAGGCATTACTTGGCAGAACCAAGGGTCAATACCTAAAGCCTTATGCATATTTCATGAAGAAAAAACACCTTCATTTACTTTAAGCAAAGATCGTAAGAGATATAAGTGTTATGGTTGCAATGAAAGTGGAGATGTTTTTGATTATTTGATGTCTGCGGAGAAATTAACTTTTGTTGATGCCATAAGGCAACTTTCAAAATATCTTTCGTTGGATTATGACGATAATACCTTCTTTGATGAAGCAGAAAAAAGAAAGAAAGCAAATATAATTTCAAATGAAGTCGTCGAAGTTAATAATTTAGCTCAAAATTACTTTTCCAAACAAATTTTTGATCAAACATCAGAAAATTCTGCAAAAGTTCGGTCTTATCTTGAAGAAAGAGGAATAAATTCTGACTCGATCAAAAAAAATCATATTGGTTATTGTCCAGATGGAAACATGGGAAGTTTAATGAATTTTTTTCAGTCGAACAAAGTTAATAAGCGAGGAGTTTTAAATTCTAATCTTTTATTAAGAAAAGATGATAACGGGGGTGAGTGGATAGATTTTTTCAGAAATAGAGTCACTATTGCAATATTAGATGAGCATTCAAATATAGTAGGCTTTTCGGGAAGATCTTTAAATGAAAATTCAAAGAGCAAATATATTAATTCAAAGGACAGCGATATTTTTAATAAGTCAGCTATTCTTTATGGGCTTGATAGGGCTTCCGATAATATAAAGCTTAAATCTCAAGCTATAGTTGTAGAAGGTTACTTTGATTGCATTTCGGGTTATGATAAAGGCTATCAAAACTTAGTTGCAGCTATGGGGACACAAATCAGTTCAGATAGTTTTGAAAAACTAAGAAAGCTTGTCACTTATGATTCCAGCTCTGGAGAAATTGTGTTTTGCTTTGATAATGATTCAGCAGGTAAAAAAGCAGCCATAGATACAATCGATAAATTAAAAGAAAACATATCCAACTCTTCAAAAAATATAGATAAAAAGATTCGAATTAAAATATGTTTTCCATCTTCTGGAAAAGATCCAGACGAGATTTTCAGAACTAATCCTGTTGAATGGGAAGAAATGATTAATTTGGCGCAAAATTTTATTGATTATTTGATACAGTATCATTCTGAAATTTATTTAAATGGACCTGAAAGAGATACATATAAATTTTTAGACCTAATCCTGCCTTTTATTATTGAATGCTGCGATGAAGTCCAACAGTCTTTTTATCTAGCTAAAATTTCGAAATTAACAGATCTCAGCTATGATTTGTTGAAGTCTGAATCTTCTAATTTGAGTAAATCTAAATATAGGAAAAATAGAAAGACTATTAAAGATGAAGATAGGATCAGAAGGGTAATATTTAACCCTGAAAAAGCTCAAGAAAAACACTTTCTCGCAATTCTCTTGAATTCTAAGGAATTGTTTGAAAATGTAAAAGATATCGAAGACGTATATTTTTCTGATTTACATTATAGATCTGTTTTTAAGCTTTGGAAAAAATCAGAAAAAGTTATAGAAAGAGAAGATTTATCAGAAGATCTTGTTTTTATTTATGATGAAATTGAAGGTTATTTAAAAAATGAATTTGTTGATGACCCTGATTTAAGTAAAGATATAGAACTAGAAAATGTAAAAAATAGATTAGCGATTGATTATCAAAGAAGAAAACTCAATGAGGCGGAAATGCGCTTGTTAGAACTTGAAAATAATGAAGATAAGGATGAGAATGCAATTATATCCTTAATGGACGAGTTGGTTGAAATAACTGAAAATATAAAAGATCTAGAAAGGAGCGAGGTAACTTGAAACAAGATACTAGCGAAAACGACAATTTAAACGATAATCTATATATAGATAATGTAGATGAAAATTCAGGAATTGATAAAGTTTTAATTTCTAGCACATCAGGTGTAGATGACGAAGAAGATTTATCGTCTGCTCCATCAGTTGATACATACGCCCAGAATGATGATCTTATGAATATTTTAGCTAAAGGGAAAAAAGAAATTAAGGAAACCTATGAAGAC
>JAYZJV010000003.1:0-3709 GCA_036164085.1 Chloroflexota bacterium
TTTAAAATCAATCAAATAATCATTTGTGTGTTCTTTTTTTAAATATTCCAATGTATGAGATACATTTATTTTCAATAAATCATCATTAGAAAAGAATTTTTTTGAAAACACACCTGAAGTCCAATAATTACTAATTAATACATCTGTTTCTTTTATTATTTTCTGCAATAAAGGATTGTTTTTATTTGTATCTAGATGAATCAGTTTGAATTTTTTATGTTGATATGTAAAATTACAATTTTTGTGTTTTTTACATATCAAGTAAACTTTTTGATTTTTTTTTATTAAAAAATAAATAAGATTTCTAACATATATATTAAGACCTCCTGAATTACCAATCCCTATTTGTTGACCTGGGCAAGAATGAATAGATACTATAGAAAAGACTTTTGTCATTTTTTTTCTATTTGAAAAGTATAAAGTGATTTATCAGAAGCTCCTAAATCATATTTATATCTTTCATTGCCTCTCATAAAGTCAAATACTTCAACTTTTTGCTCAATAGACCTCTTTATAGCGAAAGCATGATTTAATAAACCAGAAGAAAAAGAATTATAAGAGGGATCAAAACCAGAGTTATACAAAAACCTAATATTTTCATATAAAAAAGAAATAGAGCATGCAACAGTTTTATTTTCTATTTTTAAATATGAATACAAAAGTGTGTTTTTTTCTAACATTTCTATTATCAAATCTCTAAAAAACGTTTCCATTTTTTTTGTCATAAACATGTCTTTTTCTGTTGAACTCATTTTATGAAGTCTGAAAAAATCGTATAAAATTTCATCTTTATGATCAATAGAGGAATAATCTCCAGAAATAAAATCATCAATTTGTTCTAATCTTCTTATTTTTCTTCTTAATTCATGTCTATTTTTTTTGGATAAAAGAGATAGATATTCATCCCAATTATTTGGCAAATTAAGATATGGAGATACATCCTCTTTTTGGAAATTTATGTTGTAATTATCTAATAATTTTTTATTTGACAAATTTTTAAAAGTAGAGGAATTTTCAGAAATAGAAAATATTTCAAATTTGTTTATTTTTAATGCAAATATTCTATTTATAAGGTCTTCAAAATCGGAAAAATTTTGATTCAAAAATAAGATATTGTTGTAATCAACAATATCTTTGTCCCCAATAATACTACCTATTGAATCTTTGATTTTTATTGGAATAAAAACATTATCATTATAGATATATTCAAAATTATATCCCTCTGAAAAGTGCTTTAACCAAATACTCTTCCAAAACATTAAGTCATAAGGAGTTTTTTCTTTACAATTTTCCTCAAAATTTTTCCAAATATTTTCTATTTTTGATGAGATCAATTGAAATTTCTCCTTTAAAAAAACTTGTGAATAAAGCCTTTAGATTTACCATTTACAATAGCATTTGATATATCTTCAATTTTAGAGGTAGTTTTCAAAATATCAGATTTTAAATATTTTTGTGCAACCTCAGGGTCTTTTAATCCATTGCCAGTTAGAATGAAAACTACTTTTTTACCTTTATAATCATCATTCTTTTCTGTATATTTCAAAAACCCGGCTAAGGATGATGCTGAGGCAGGTTCACAGAAAATACCTTCTTCTTTTGCCAACATAGATTGAGCTTGAATAATTTGTTCATCTGAAACTTTTAAAAATTCTCCATTGGTTTCTGAAATTGCCTCTTTCGCTAAAGTTGCGCTCGCAGGGTTTCCAATACGAATTGCACTGGCTATTGTTTGAGGTGATTTTATGATTTTTTCATCTACCAAAGGAGCAGAATTTTCAGCCTGAATTCCTAATAACTTTGGGATTTCTAAAATTTTATTTTTGTTTTTGTAAGAGTTATAGCCCTTATAATAAGAACTAATATTTCCTGCATTTCCAACAGGCATAAATTGAAAATCAGGATTAGTCCCTAATTCATCAACTATTTCAAATGCTCCAGTCATTTGTCCATCAATTCTAAAGGGATTTATAGAATTCACAATTTCTAAATTTAATGAATCAGAAATCTCTCTTACAGCATTTAAGGCCTGATCAAAATTACCATCTATAGAAATAATTTTTGCTCCATATACCATCGCCTGTAATAATTTCCCAAGTGCTATTTTCCCTGAAGGAATAATAACTATAGTTTCAAGATTATATCTTGCACCATATGCTGCTGCCGAAGCAGATGTATTACCTGTAGATGCACAAATGATTTTATCTTTTCCTTTTTCTAATGCTTTGGAAATTGCAAGAAACAGTCCTCTATCCTTAAAAGAGGCAGTAGGATTACATCCTTCTAATTTAAAAAACATTTCACATTCATATCTATCAGAAAGATTATTTGATTTTACTAAAGGTGTAAAACCTTCACCTAGAGTAACTTCTGGAGTCTTAGAAGTGACTGGCAAGAAATTTTTATATTGATTAAATAAAGCTTTTCTCATGGCATAATAATAAAAGAATAGTAACAGTATATATTATTTTATTCAGCTTGAGGTTGATAAATATTTTGCTCAGTTTCTTTCCCTTCTAAATCTAAAAACTCTGAATTGGAAGCCAACAATACTTTAGTATTTATCCAATTGTAAATTTCACTATCAATGTCCATCCAAAGATTATATTCTTCGTTAAATGAATTGATAAAATTCTCAAATTCAGTATCTGCTAGTTTTTCAAAATATTTGTCTTCAATTTCTCTAGCATCTGAATAATCGTTAATATAATAAAATGCAAAAACTTTATCTTCAGAGTTTTTGTATGGTGTTTTTAAAAATGTTTTTGGTAAAGGTAGAGTTTCCTTGCCTTCATTAAAATAAATCAACCGATCTAACTTCTCATCAACACCTCTAGGCATCCAACCAATATTCCCTTTTGTCCTAAGAACTTCTTTATCTTCAGAATACTCTAAAGCGATATCTTCAATCAAAGTCCCCATTTTAAGTTTTCTTTCTATAGAATTGATTACTGACACATCTGGAGATTCAAAAATAATTTCATATAATTCAACATGAGGTTGTATCCTTGACATATCTCTAGCAACTAAATTTCTTAACTTTTCTCTAAACATTGTGCGTTGTATATAATTTTTATACTCTTGATCTGATAAACCCGTTTTATTTAAAAATTGCCTATAAGACTCATCAACATTTGATCTATATTCTTGAGATTTAGAATTTTCTTGAGAAATAAATCCCATTAACATTTCTATTCTTCTGTCGACCTCATCTGAATTTACAGATATGCCATATTTTGGAGCTATTTGATATGCTAATTCTCCTTCTAAAATTACTCTTAATGCTTCAAATAAAGAATTTCCTATTTCAAATTCCATACCTAAATCTTCAGTTATTCTCTGATTAAATCTTATAAATTTAACTACATCACCACGAGTATAAGAAACATCGCCAACCCTAACAGCATCCTTCATTGGAGGGATAATATAAGTTATTGAATAGAAAAAAATTAGAATTAAAAATAAAATTACAAAAATAGAAAAACCTAAATAAAAAAAAGGTTTAAAAATAAATGACTTATTTTTATTTTCAGCTAAAAGATCAAATCGAGATTTACCTTTAGTTGACGTGATACTTCTTTTCCCCAACCCAAAGGATTCTGAGGTATCAGGCTTATCAGATGATGGAATGTTATTTTCATTAACCATTAAAACAAAATTTCAGTTGGTAATTTTTTATCTTAGGAATCTTCAGTCTTTTTTTCTACAG
>JAYZJV010000004.1:0-5241 GCA_036164085.1 Chloroflexota bacterium
AATAATTATTATAAAAAAAAATTGCTTCATATTTTTATTACAAGTTTCATAAAAAATTTACATAATTATTAGTATAATTTTGATAGTATGAATTCTATGACTAATTCTTCAAATCCATCTAAAAAAAATATAATGTTCCCGTCTAAAGGATTATTTTTATTCTTGTTATCTTTTATTTTTTCAATTACAGTATTAATCTATTTCTTCGCATGGGAATCATCAAATAAAATAAGTCAAAACAAAAACTATCAAGTGTCGTGGCTTGAACAAGGAAGTATTTTTTTGTGTCCTCTTCATTAAATAAGTTGAAAAAGAGTATTTCTGAAATTGATTTTACTCATTATGGATGGGTTATAGTTGCTGTTGGAGCAATTGCACAGATGATAGGCTCTGCAATCAGAATGGCCTTTGGAATAATAATCGATCCGTTAGTTGAAGAGTTCTCATGGGATCCTAAATCTATTGGTATAGCTTATGCAATCATGTCTATAGTAACAGCATTTTCATCTCCAATTGCAGGATATTCATCAACTTTAATTGGTGCTAGAAAAACTATGTATATTGGTCTTTTATTATTTTTAATAGGAATGTTGTGGACTGCACTTGCATCTTCAATTATAGAGTTTTATATATCATATGGAATAATCTTTGGATTCGCACAATCAATGTTCTTAGTTCCAGTAATTCCTGCAGTAGCAGTTTGGTTTAAAACTAAACTAGGTCTTGCTACAGGATTAATTATTGGCATGTGGAGTCTAGGCCCTGCTTTAGTAATACAAATTATGGGAATAATGTTGGATAATTTCGGATGGCAAACAACTTTTATCTCAAGTGGAGTAGTTGGTACCCTAATTATGTTAATAGCTCTTCAATACTTCAGAAATACTCCTAGTGATAAAAATTTATTACCTTATGGTTCTGAAGAAATAATAAATCAAAAATCTACAGCAAACGATTCAAATAATTATTCTTTCAATCTACAAAATATAATTTACAAGACAAACGCTTTTTGGAGCCTTATGAATATACATTTTCTAGGATGTGTTGGACATGCTGTAATTCTTATAGGTTTAGTCCCTCTTATGACAAGTAAAGGGATAAGCTATACTGATTCAGTTTTCTGCTTAACCTTAATTATGGTCATTTCAATGACTACAAGATTTATAACTCCAATTCTTGGAGATGGAATAAACCCAAAAACTATTATGTTCCTAGCATTTCTTGGACAAGGATTATTCGTTATACCTTGGGCATTCACTGAAAGTAAATGGATGTTTTATCTAGTAGGAGTATTATGGTCTATACCATATGGTGGAGAAGGGACTCTTTTTCCCATAATGAACAGAAGGTATTATGGTTTTTTCCCTATGGATACTACGTATGGCTGGCAGATACTTGCAGCAAGTTTAGGAATGGCACTAGGAGGATTTATACCTGGCTTAGTTTTTGAAGTAACAGGAGGTTATGAATTAGCAATTTGGATTTCTGCTTTCTTCTCTTGTTTTGGTGCATTGGTAATACTTACTTTAGATTCAACTAAAAAAGTAATAAGTCCATCATTCGATAATCTCTAATAAACAGACAGGAGAGGGGATCTTTATCATTTCGCCAGTTGCTTCTAAATTACCGCTTTCTGCATCAATATAAAAACTATATATTGTATCTGAGTTTTCGTTAGCAACCAAAGCAAATTTTCCACTATTAGAAATTGCAAAATTCCTTGGAGTTTCCCCTAAAGTAGAAAAATGTTTTACAAATTCTAAAGTCCCATCTTCATTAACTGAAAATTGAGCAATAGAGTCGTGTCCTCTATTAGATCCATACAAAAACCTTTCATCATTAGAAAAATGTAAATCTGCAGTGGTCGTTTCTATATCGTAATCTTTAGGTATAGTAGAAATATTTTGTAGATTAATTAGATCATTTTTATCGTTTACCTCAAATACAGAAATTGTTGAATCTAGCTCATTTATAGAATATGCAAATTTATCTTGTTTGTTTATCACAAAGTGCCTAGGTCCAGCACCAGGTAAAACCTCAAACGATTTCTCAGAATTTATTTTTAGAGATTGTTGATCTATTGTATATTTCATGATTTTATCAATTCCAAGATCACAGACAAAAAATGTTTCATTATCAATAAAATTTATAGAATGGGCATGGGGTTCATTCTGTCTTGAAGTATTTACACTAGATCCTATATGGGATATTTTTTCTAAAAATTCTATTTCCCCTTTGGTTATTTTATATGTAGAAAAATCACCAGAGCTATAATTTACCGCTACTAAAAAGTTGCTCTTTTTATTAATGGATAGATGACAAGGGTTATCTCCATTAGTATTTTCTTGGTCTATTTTTTTTATATGTCCGTCTAAGTTCTTGTAAGAAACAACAACTCCTGGATTAGGAGAACCAGATTCACCAACCGCAAATAAATTATTATTTTTATCTAATGCTAAAAATGAAGGATTCAGAGGACTCTCTTTTTCAAAAGAATCAACTAATTGAAACGTACCGTTTGATTCATCAAAATAAATCAGATAAATTCCTTTACTATCTCTTTTTGAATATGTCCCGACAAACCATTTCATTTTTTAATAATCTCAATATACTGCTATAGTTTAACTTATACGTTGATGGTCGGGGTGACAGGATTTGAACCTGTGACCCCTCGCTCCCAAAGCGAGTGCGCTACCGCTGCGCCACACCCCGTAAGTTAACATTTTATACGTAAATTAGAAAGTTTAGTCTATGAAAATAACTAAAATTGAGGCAGTATACCCTTCATACAAGAATCCTTTAGCTGGATGGAGACCTAATTTATGGCAAATTATAATAAAAATACATACTGATAAAAAAGATATTTACGGATATGGGACAGGTGGCGGAGGGAATTCTTCTATAGAAATAATAAACGGTCATCTATCTAAGTTTTTAATTAATGAAGAGGTAAATGAAAAGTCTGATATAAAAAATATTTTTGAGAAGCTCTTTTTTGAAAGTATTCCATACGGAAGAGGAGGGGTTGCATTAATGGCTATTTCTGCTTTAGATTTAGCAATATGGGATGCATATAGCAAATATATTATGACTCCCATCAAAACCCTTTTAAGTCATTCTGATAATCATGAAAAGAATATTAATACATATGCAACTGGCAATAACGTTGAGCAATACTATTCTTTAGGAATAAAAAATTTCAAATTGAGCATTAAATCAAATGACGATTTTGAAAATGAATCTGTAGAAGTTGTCGATCTAATTAGAAATATCAAAAAAAAATATAGTAATGCAAATAATCTAATGATTGATTGTTATATGTCTTGGAATAGAAAATATACAAAAATGATGTCTGATAAATTAATTGACTTAGATATAAAATGGATTGAAGACATTTCAACTCCTGACGAAATGCTTACAAGTGAATCTATAATTGAAAAGCTCAATGGGATAAAATTAGCAGGAGGGGAACATGATTTCAATTATAATAATTTCGAAATTATGCATAAAAATAATATTTACGATATTTGGCAGCCAGATATTACCTGGTGCGGTGGAATAAGTTCTTTATTAAAAATAGTAGAAATCAATAATAGTAAATTTAAAATAATATTACATAGAGGGGGAGAACCTTGGGGATTGCCAATTATTCAATCAGGAATCGTAGATAATATGGCTGAGCTACATAACCCAAGAAATACTAAAATGGATTTAGAGCAGTGGGACAACAAAACAATTAAAGCTTTAGATGACGGAATTTTAATTACAAATGAATATTTAGGTTTTGGAGCTGAGCCTAAAAAAGGCATATTTAATGAATGAATCAATTAAAGAAATAGTTTTTATGGGTACTGGGACATCTGAAGGAATTCCTAGAGTGAGTTGTTTGACTAACAATTCGAATTGTAAGGTATGTAATGATGCAATTAGACCAAATTCAAAAAACAGAAGACTTAATACAAGTATTTTATTAAAAATAGTAAGTCAAAATAGTCAAAAAAATATTCTTATTGATGCTGGAAAGTTTTTCTATCAATCTGCAATAAACCTCTTCCCAAAACACAATGTGAACACTATTGATGCAGTAATTCTTACTCACGCACATCAAGATGCTACAGGAGGATTTGATGACCTTAGAGACTGGACTAATAACACTCAAAGTAATATCCCTATTTATTTAAGACAAATAGATTTAGATGTAATTAAAAAGACATTTTACTATTTAGTTGACACCACAAAAATAACTTCTGGAGGAACAGTTGCCAAACTTGACTTTAGAACTATTGATGTAGAAAGTATAAATATTCTTGGTCAAAATTTTATCCCTTTAAATGTCAACCATGGAGAAAATTATTTTGCTAACGGTTATCGTATAGATAACTTCAGTTATATAAGTGATTGTTCCTACATACCTAAAGATACTATGAATCAAATAAAAGGAAGTGAAATCATCGTTTTAGATGCCCTAAGAAAAGGGAAAAAACACAAATCTCACCTAACTTTAGAAGAATCAATTGAAATAATTTTGGAATTAAAGCCAAAGTTGGCATATTTTACTGATGCTTGTCACGATATTGATCATAATGAGACTAATGAATTTTTAAAGGTTATTTCTAAAAAATCAAATATAAAAATGCAAATGGCTTTTGATGGTCTAAGTATAAAAATATAATTTATAAAATCGATACAAAAAACATAAGTTTAAACAATGCTTGTTATCATAATAATAATTGACACTATAAATAACTTTTAATCTAAGACTTTATTATTAAGATTTAGTTGTGACTCTTAATGTTAAATAACCCAAAATACCCGCAAGTAATGAAGCTATTAATACCCCAAGTCTTACTGAGGTTTGATATTCTGGATCTACAAAAGCAAGGCTTCCGATAAACAAGCTCATTGTAAATCCAATTCCTGTGACTAATGAAAGCCCATAATATTGCGACCAAGAAATGTCAGATGGCAATTTACAAATTTTTAAAATAGTCCCTAAATAGGTAAATAGCATAACACCAATTTGTTTACCGAAAAATAAGCCTAATATTATTCCTAACGTAACTGGGTCCCAAAGAAGGTTAAATTTCATTCCTGAAAAAGAAACCCCTGCATTCGAAAAAGCAAAAATTGGCAAAATAATGAAATTTACCCAGGGCTCTATTGAATGTTCTAATTTGTGTAAAGGGGATGGTGATGAGGAATCTTTAGACTTTAATGGTATAAACTGAGCTAATAAGACTC
>JAYZJV010000005.1:0-26334 GCA_036164085.1 Chloroflexota bacterium
GTAACCAAATTTATACCTCCTGATATGGATCAGCAGCATCTCTGATACCATCTCCCATGAAATTTAATGCCAATATTACTACTATTACTGCAATGGCAGGAATAAATAGCCATGGCATATTTGCAACAGATTGAACATTCTGTGCATCCTTTAATAGAACTCCATAACTTACAGCAGGAGGCCTTAATCCTAAGCCTAAGAAACTCAAAGAAGTCTCTGTAACTATCATTAAAGGTAATGATAAAGATGCTTGGGCAATTATATGACTATAAAAAGAAGGAAGCATATGTACAAATATGACTCTCATGGTTTTGGCTCCATTCAATCTTGCAGCAGTAACAAAATCTTCATCTTTCAATGCTAAAAACCTTCCTCTAATGACTCGAGCTAAATCTGTCCAAGCAAAAAGAGAAATAATAACAGTAATCATGAAATATACTTGGTTTATTGTCCAATCATCAGGAAATGCAGATGATAACCCCATATAGAGAGGTATTGTAGGAACAGATCTTATTATTTCTATAAATCTTTGAATTAAAGAGTCAATTAAACCGCCATAATAACCTGAAATAGATCCTAAAAAGATTCCAAATACTATACTTAATGCAACACCCACAAGACCAATTGTTAATGAAACTCTAGTAGCGTGCATGGTTCTTGAAAAAACGTCTCTTCCTTGTTTATCAGTTCCAAATAAATGAATCCATGCATTAGGATCTTTCGTTTCGTCTTTCATACCCAATATATGCCTATCGGTCTTGAATAATCCCCAAAGTTTATACTCGTATCCTTTACCAAAAAGTGAAATTCCTTCAGATTTTTCACAATCAGACTGAAATTCCATTAAAAAAGATTCCATGTTTCTTTCACCAGTAACTTCACAAACACTCATAAAATGCCCACTTTTAAAAAATTGAACCCCTTGAGGTGGCATATAACCTCTAGCAGCTGCATAATCTACAGGTGGAGCTGTGGATAGAAAGTCAGCAAATAATACTACTAAATAAAATAAAACCACTACGATTGAAGCTGTAAATCCTAATCTATGTCTTTTAAATCTTCTCCAAATTAACTGTCTTTGAGTTGCAAGTTCTATAGAGTCATCTACTTTATTTGACTCTTTTCTATTTCCTAGATTTAATATATTCATTATTTTACTTACCATTATGAGTCTCCTAATCTTATTCTAGGATCAACTATAAGTAATAAAATATCTGAAATAAACGTACCAATGACTGTCATAAATCCAATCAGTAAAATTATACCTCCAGCTAAAAACATATCTTGAGCTACTAAAGCCCTAACAAGCATTGGTCCAACAGTAGGTAAAGATAAAACAACACCCACAATAATACTTCCTGATATCAAATAAGGAAGAATGTAAGCAGTAAGACTAATGGCAGGATTCAAAGCCAAACGAACTGGATATTTTAAGATTAATCTCCACTCAGATAAACCTTTTGCCCTTGCAGTTATAACATATGGTTTACTTAATTCGTCTAGTAAATTGGCTCGAGTAATTCTCATTAATGAAGCTGTACCAGCAGTACCTAAAACTACCATCGGAATCCATATATGATCTATAAGATCACGTACCCTTCCCCAACTCCAAGGGACTCCAACATATTCAGGAGAAAATAAACCTCCAGGACTAAAATCAAACCAAACAAAAAAAAGATACATTGCAATAAGAGCTATCATAAAATCTGGTATTGCAAGACCAACAAATCCTAAGAAAGTAAATAAATAATCCCATATAGAATATTGTTTAACAGCAGAAATTATTCCAAATGGTATTGCAATAACCCAAATAAATATGACACAAGCAATAGCAAGAACAATAGTTAATAACAATCTTTCTGAAATAACATTAGTTACGGGTTGGTTGTATTCGAAGGAGAAACCTAAATTTTGCTGTAGAAAAATTTGATTCATCCATTTGAAATATTGAACATATAAAGGCTTATCTAAACCATAAAATATTCTTAAATTAGCTGCTTCTTCAGCATCAACCTGACTACCAGTAGCCTGAAGTTGAGCTATATACGCTGTCACATAATCACCTTCAGGGAGGTTAATAATAAAAAATGAAATAAGGGTTACTGCCCATAGAGCAACAAACATAAATACCATTCTTCTAGCAATAAAATTTAACATCTAAATATTTGTGATTTATACCTTTGAATTTATTATCTAACAAAAAACAAAAAAAGAGGGCACAAAAGTGCCCTCTTTTCTAATAATAATCAAATTTTGATTATTGGTTGCCACCTTCTAACCACCAAGTTTCAGGGAAACCATTTCCTGAAGTTTGTGCGTGGTATGAGAATGGAAGCGGGTTAGGAACGTTTCTAACGTTCTTTTTGATTATAGCTGTGTATGTAGGCTTGTTCATCACAGTTGTGATAGGGTTAGCATTTTCACAGTTAAGCTCAACAACCTTTTGTAGGTTTGGAGTATATGCAGCGGCATCACTTACAGCTTCATCGTAAAGAGTCTGCCATTCACCAATCCATCCTGGTGCGATTGTTCCGTTCATATGCTCGTCAGCCCATTTAGGAGCGATGAATCCTCCACCAGCAACTATTCCTAGATGCCCAGGAGTAATAATAGCTCCAGCTCTTCCAGATGATTCCCAGCTATTAAGCATAGTTTCGTTATCATCTCTCTTAGAAGACCAAAGACTTCTTTCTTGAGCATCAAGTTTTCCGTCAATTCCTAGATGCTTTTTCCACATTTCGATTACCATAGAGTCAATACCCTCGTAATCTTCGAAAGCTGCAACAGCCACTGAGTGAACTACTACAATTTTCTCTCCTGTGCCAGGCATTAATCTCATGCCGTCAGAGTCTTTTTTATCCAAACCAATTGAGTCTAATAAAGCATTAGCAGCATCTGGGTTGAATTGTACTAGGTCTTCTCCAATGTATTTACCAGGGTTATTAGCGTCGTCCCATCCGGCACATAGACCACCAACTTCTCCTAGTCCTAGGAAGAATACTTCGTTTATTTCATCTCTTTCAATACCCATTGATAGAGCTTTTCTGAAATCTGTGTTGTTTAGGAATTCAGCAGTTTCTGTATCAACAGCTCCGCCGTCACCTTCCCATGATTGGTTAACGTATAGGTTAGCTATACCAGATTCAGGTTGTCTCCAGAATTGAATTCTGTAGTTACCTTTGTCAGAGTTCTCTTTGAAAACAGGTAGTTTTGAAAGGTCAATGTGTCTACCTTGAACAGTAAATTCACCAGCGATAGCCTTTAGGTTTAGAACCTCTAGGTTTTCTGCTAGATCAAGTGATACAGCGTCCATGTAAGGTAGTTGGTTTCCTTCTGTGTCAACAGCCCAGTAGAAACAGTTTCTTTCTAGAGCCCATTGGTCAGAAGTAATAGGTTTTGTAACCTGCCATGCTGTCATCATAGGTGAATCAGGGTTAGCGTTAGCGTGGTTTAAGAACAAGAAGTACTTAGCCCAGTTTTCGTAACCTGCAGCTTCTGCTATAGCATTAGCTTCATCTAGACCTATAACGTCAGGATGGAAATCACTCAAGTAGTGTGATGGTGCATATAGACCTAGACCAGAGTCACCTCTAGTATGAGGACCAGCAACAACAACAGAAGCTAGAAGAGTAATCAAAAGACCATAAGGTTCTTTTGAGTTAATCTGTAAAGTTTCTTTTGATACTTGTGTAAATTCTAGAAGTTCTCCTCCAGACTTCATCCATGATGGTGGAGTAGGAACTAGATCTTCATTTGTAACCATATGGTTATACCAAAACATGATGTCATCAGTGTTGTAGTCATCTCCGTCAGACCATTTTAGGCCTTTTCTTAGAGTAAGAGTAAACTCTGTAGCATCAGCGTTTGATGTCCAACTTTCAGCAATGTTTGGCTGAACGTCAGTCATATTAGTTCCGAAGAACAATATGTGGTCTTTCATAGGTCTTTCCATGTTTTGTCCATCAGCAGGACCTGTGAAAGCTCTGTACCAAGTACCACCATATTCTCCAATGCTTTCAGCAGGCTGAATAACAAGTGGGTTGTCAGGTAGTCTATCCTCTAGAGCTGGAATTTCTCCAGCTGCAGCTTTAGCAGCACACATAGGAGATTCATTGAATGAACTTGGCATTTTGTCTGATAGACTTGGCCATGATACATCACCTTCTCCTAAACCAGCAGCTTGGTCATCCGCTGTAGCAGCTTTTGAAGTCTTTGAAGTCTCTACTAGCTTTGGTTCTGCCTTTTTAGCAGGTGCAGCAGCTTCTTTAGCTTTAGCAGGTGTTACACCTGCATCTTTAGCTTTAGCTGCAGCTCCAGAAGCATTAGTAGTGTTAGTAGCTTCTTCAACTTCCTCGTCTGAACATGCAATAGCGAATAAACCTAAAGCGGCTATAGCTACTATAACAAGTCCAAATCGGAATTTTTCTAACATACTTTCCTCCGTAGTCGTAGTTATTTTTTCCTTCAATAATATAAAAAGGGGCAATTGCCCCCTAATATTATTCTGTCTATTATAACTCATATTTTAAAAAAAAAAGCAACCACTAAAAATAAATAATAAGGTTTTTGATGAATATGAGAGGTTTATTTTACCCTTTGAGAAGTAATTTATTAGAATAAATTCAATTTACTAATGCAGATAATTCTTCTTTTGTTATTTTCCCAGCATGAGTAAATGCAATCATGCCATCATTTTCCGTAAACACCCATGAAGGGAAATAAGAAACTCCAAAATGCTGAGCTATTAAATTTGTTTGATCATCATAGATAACTGGATATTGCCATTTCTCATTAAACAACCATGCATCTGGAGGATAATTTGGCTTCTCTGAATCAATGCTTGTAACGACCAAAACAACTTTTACACCCTTTTCAAATATTTCATCCTCTTCAATCCATTGAATAACTTCAGGGATTTCTTCTTGGCAGAAAGGACACCAATGTGCAACAAAAAGGAAAATAGTTGGGGAATTTTCTGGATAAGTAACAATAGATTTATCATTGGAAATTTTATGTTGTATAACAGGAGAAAATTTCCCGCTAGCTGAATCTACCCCAGAATTTGGAATTGATATTTCTATTTTTTCTCCAGAAATTTCTATATCGGAAATCAATTTATTCTTTTCAGAATTTGAACATGAAAAAAACAAAAATAAAAATAAAAAAATAAAGATTGATTTTTTCATAATAATTTAACCCATTGATTTGTGTTCATGGATAATTCTAATGCATTAGAAATCTTTTGTAGAGATTCTATTTCTCTAATATATTTTATTTTTTGTTTGTTATCAGAATAAAAGACACTTTGAAGGAATTCGTTCATTCCTGGCCATCCATGATATGGTTCAAAAAATTCTATCTTTTTATTGTTTTCAGAAACGATTTCTGAAGTCATTAAGTTTACTTTCATAGCTTTTTCTTCAAAAAATAAATCTAAAATTACACTTAATCCTTCAGTTGATTCCATATCAAATTCCCATTCCGCAATAAATTTTTCATAGTCTAAAAAAGCAATCCCTTGTGATTCAGTGGGAAATTTTGATTTCTTTTCAACTTTACTTAGAACCCTAACTGGAGTCGCATCAAAGATTTTATTAAGAACATCTATATACCAAGGAGAAGATGCATAAATACCAAAACCAGGCCACCAGTTCGCTGATAATTTAAATTTTGCATTTAGTAATTTACCATAACTGCCTTCATGAATAATTTTTCTTAAATACTCAACAATTGGTAAATAAGACATCTCTAAATTAGGGATTATTAGATTGTTTTGATTTTTTATTTTTGAAATTAAAGTTTCAGAATTTTCTTTATTTTCTGTCAAAGGCATTTCAAATATACAATCAACATCTATAGATAATATATCTGAGATAAATTCACCATGGAACTCGTCAGGAACACTTAAAATTAACAAGTCGATTTCTTTATCTCTAAGTACTTGTTTATAATCTAGAGTATATCTTGGATAGTTCCCAAAAATAGATTTTGCATAATCTAAGGATTTTTGGGTCTTAGTTGAAACATGAGCAACTTTTGATTCATTTAAATTATTAATAAAAGGCAGATAAGCATCTTTTATCCATTTACCAAATCCAATTAATCCGATTTTTTCGTAAGTCATATGTAAATTTTATATTATGAATAAAATTTTGGGTTATTATTATTCTTAAATAAATTGTAAACGTATAAAAAAAGAGAGTATTGTAGCTATGAGTGATAATTACAGCAAAGGTATAAAAATTACAGAAATTGACACCCCTTCTATAGTGGTAGATTTAAATATAGCTGAAGAAAACATAAAAAAGATGCAAAGTTTTGCAAATGATAATAATGTTTCTATGAGGCCTCATTCTAAAACAAACAAAAGCCCATACTGGGCAAAAAAACAAGTTGAAGCTGGAGCTATAGGTATTTGTTGTGCAAAGTTAGGTGAAGCAGAAATGATGGCAGAAGGAGGAATTAAAGAAATATTAATTCCAAATCAGATTGTAACTGAACAAAAAATCAAGAGATTGGTTGATGTAAATAAAAAATCTAAGGTCATGGTTGCAGTTGAAAATAAAGATAATGTTTCAAATCTTTCAAGTCATTTTGAAAAAAATTCTATGAAATTAAGTGTAATTATTGAAGTTAATGTTGGAATGGATAGATGTGGTGTTGAACTTGATGAAATAGTAGATTTTGCTCAACATATAATTGATAAACCAGGGCTAGAATTCGAAGGAATTATGGGATATGAAGGCCACACAGTTAATATAGGTAATTTTGAGGATAGAGTAAATGAAACTACAAAAGCTATGAATAAATTATTAGATGCAAAAAAAATACTTGAGGAAAATGGAATAAGCGTAAATATTGTTTCTGCATCAGGAACTGGAACATATAATATTACAAGTAAAATTCCAGGAATTACCGAATTACAATGTGGCTCTTATATTTTTATGGATGGCAATTACTTAAAAATCTTTGATGATTTTCAACCTGCTTTATCTCTACTTTGCACAGTAGTATCTAGAAGAGATAATAGAATAGTTATAGATTGTGGATTAAAATCTGTATCAATGGATCAAGGTTTACCTGAAGTAGTTTATCCTAAAGGAATAAAGCTTATCTCTTTATCAGAAGAACATTGTAAATGTGAAATAGAAGGAGATATTGATTTGAAAATAGGTGATAAAATTTTTGTACGACCTATGCACTCAGATACAACCATTAATCTTCATGATAACTATTTTATTCATAGAGATGGAATTTTTGATGAAAAAGTAGAAATATTAGGAAGAGGGAAATTCAAGTAAAATGCTTGATTACTTAATCAAAAATGGACTAATTGTTGATGGGACAAACTCAAAGCCAAAAAAATCATCTGTCGGAATACTTAATAAGAAAATAATCACTGACGTTTCTGAGAATTCAGTAGCAAAAGAAGAAATTGATGCTGAAAATAAAATAGTTGCACCTGGTTTTATTGACGTTCATTCTCATGATGATTTTAAGGTTATTTCAGATCCAAAAGTCTCTCATAACATTCTTCAAGGTATAACTACTATGATTGTTGGGAATTGTGGGTTTGGAGTTTCTCCGTTTGATTCTGCTAAACAACAAATGTCGGCTCTTTATGAAATAAATGATTTAGAAAAAAAATGGGAAAATTTTGACGATTATTTTGAAACCTTAAATAATCATAAAATGTCCATAAATGTTGGAGTTCTTATAGGTCACCATACAATAAGAAGGCATGCACTAGATAATTATAACGATACCGTTCCTAATAAGTCTCAAATGAAAGAAATGATAAATGTATTAACAGAAGGGATGGAAGCTGGATGTTTAGGATTTTCTACAGGTTTAGTTTATGAACCTGGAAGATATTCTAAAACAGATGAAATTATAGCTTTAACAAAAAATATAAAGAAATATGATGGTGTATATGTTTCTCATATGAGAAATGAAGCAGAAGGTCTTATTGATTCTATTATTGAAACTGCAAACATAGGTTTGAAATCGGATGTAAAAGTTGAAATATCTCATCTTAAATCCGTAGGAAAAGACAATTGGGGGAATTCAGATAAAGCACTGAATTTGATTGATAAATATCATAATGAAGGATTGGATATTCATGTAGATCAATATCCTTATACCGCTAGATCTACTATGCTGAAAGCTCTTTTATTGAATGACACTTTTAACTATGAAAATAATATTAGCCCTATGGGGAAATCTACTCCAAACGAGGTTTTATTATGTTCAGTTCCTAATGAAAATTCATTAGAAGGAAAAACCTTAGAAGATCTTCAAGCATTATATGATTTACCAATTGAAGAAACTGTAAAAAAATTACTTTCTGAAGTTTCAGACAAAATTTTAGTTGCAGCATTTGGAATGGATGAAGGAGATGTAAGAAATATTCTTAGAAATAAATTAACAATGATAGGTACAGATGGTATTGATGTAGGCTCAAAGCCTCATCCAAGAGCTTGGGGGACTTATCCAAGAATCTTAGAGAAATACGTAAATAATTTATCTATTATTGATTTAGAAACTGCAATTCATAAAATGACAAAAATGCCAGCAACAAAATTTGGTATCAAAAATCGAGGTGAAATCAAAAATAATTATTTTGCTGATATCGTTATTTTTGATCAAAATAAAATAAAAGATAATTCTAGTTTTACAAATCCAAAAAATGGCCCTAGTGGTATAGAATACGTATTTGTAAATGGCAGAAAATCTGTAATTAGTGGAATAGAGCAAAATATTTTTTCAGGATCTACAATAAGAAAATGACTGAATCAAAAAATAAAATTCTTATAAAAAAAATAACAAAATGGGTAGCTATCATTTTCTTCGGATTTCTAATGTTTCAATTATTTAGACTAATATTTAATATGCTTTTTTTGGGAGGTCAAAACCCTTTATGACTTTTCTTTCCGTTTGCGAGTAAAAACTATTTGTGCTTGACGCTGCCTAGATTTTTCATTTTGCTCATTACTCCTGATATTTATACAACTTGGACAGCTAACTCCTTCTTCAAAATAAACAGATTTCTTATCTTCTTCATCAATAGGATTTCTGCAACCATGACATAATTCAAAATTTCCAACTTCAGAATTGTATTTTAGAGATACTCTTTCGTCAAAAACAAAACACTCACCATCCCAAGATCCATCTTCTTTTCTTATTGTGTTTAAGTAATTAATAATTCCACCTTCGAGTTGATATATATTCTTAAATCCAATATCTTTCATATACGAAGATGCTTTTTCACATCTTATTCCACCTGTACAATACATTGCTATTTTTTGGTCTTTGTCTGAAGATAGTTCTTTATCTATATAATTTATAAATTCAGTAAAAGTTTGAGTATTTGGGTCTATAGCTTTAGGAAACTTTCCAATAACAGTTTCATAAAAATTTCTGACATCGATAAGTTTTACATCCTCTTTTGATATAAATTCATCCCAATCTTCTGGATGTATAAATTTTCCAGTGTTTTTTGCAGATTTACCTAAATCCATAAAAGTTACAATCTCTTTTTGAATTTTTACCTTTATCCTTTTGAATGGTTTTTTTTCAGACATAGAAAATTTGATATTACATTTGTAACCTAAATCATTTAGCAGCCCAGAAAGATCATCTATTGATTTAGGTGAGCCTGAAACTGTTCCATTGATTCCTTCAATAGACAGTAATATCGTTCCCAAAATTGAATTGTTTTTAGAAAATTCTAAAATGTTATTTTTATTTTTTGTAACTTTATCAAGTGTTACTTCATTAAACTCATAAAAACTAAGTATTTTATACATAGAAATCCATCAAATTTTATATAAAAATCTAAAATAATTATAAATCAAAAAGGATAATCGAGCATGGCAAGTAAACCAAATATAATAATAATTTTTGCAGATGATCTTGGATATGGAGATTTAGGGTGTTATGGATCAAAAATCAATAAAACTCCTACGCTTGATAAAATGGCAGATGAAGGGAAGAAATTTCTAGATTTTTATGTTAGTTCACCTGTGTGCTCACCTTCTCGTGCTTCCCTGCTAACAGGTTGTTATCCTCAAAGAATTAGTTTTGGAACTTTTGATGGATTAAGGGTATTATTTCCAGGACAAGGGATAGGATTAAGCACTGAAGAAGATACAATTGCAAAAATATTAAAAGGTTCTGGTTACAATACAAAAATAATTGGAAAATGGCACTGTGGAGACCAGAAAGAATTTCTTCCAACAAATCACGGTTTTGATTCATATTTTGGTATTCCATACAGTAACGATATGGGAATCCAAAGAGAAATTAAAGATTATTATCCAAATGATTCTACGCTAGCTAAAGTTACTGATTGGAACAGGCCTCCTCTTCCATTATTAAGAGACAAGGAAGTAATTCAAGAACAACCTGACCAAAGATCGATTGCAGAAAGATATACTGAAGATTCAATAAGATTTATAAGACAAAATAAAGAAACTCCATTTTTCTTATATCTAGCTCACATGCAAGTACATCTACCTTTATATGCTGCTGAAAAATTTGTTAATGAATCTGAAAATGGAGATTATGGGGCATGTGTTGCAAGTATAGATTGGTCAACCAGAGTGATTTTTGATGAATTAAAAGAACTTGGAATTGATGAGAATACAATTGTAATATTTACAAGTGACAATGGTTCTAGGCTTGAAAATCAGGGTGGAAGCAATGGAAACCTTAGAGGTAGAAAAGGTCAAACTTGGGAAGGTGGGCAAAGGGTTCCTTGTATAGTTAGATGGCCTGGAAAAATAGACCCAGGTACTGAGTGCAATCAAATAGCAACTACTATGGATTTTTTGCCTTCCATAACAAAATTAATAGAGGGGAAAAAACCTTCAAAAAAGATCGATGGTATTGAAATGACAGATTTATTTTTCTCAAATGATAAGTATTCAAATAGAGATAGCTTCTTCTACTATAATGAAGATGATTTAGAGGCAGTACGATATAAAAATTGGAAACTCCATATTAAAAAAGAAGGTGCTAAAGTAAACGAACTTTATGATCTAAGTAAAGATATTGGAGAAAAAAACAATGTGTTTAATGAAAATAAAAATATAGTTGAAAATTTATTAATAAGTGTAGATAATTGTATTTCAGAACTGGGTGATAAATCTTTGAATATTACAGGTAATGAGGTTAGACCCCCTGCAAGGATTGAAAACCCTAAACCATTAACAGAATTTGATGAAACCCACCCTTATATGTACGCAGAATATGATAAAGGTGAGAGAGGATAATAGGAGAAAAGAATGAGTAAAAAACCAAATATTATACTAATAATGTCCGATGATTTAGGTTATGAAGTTATCAATGCAAATGGAGGAACTTCATATCAAACTCCTATACTAAATGAATTGGCTAAGACTGGAATTAGATTTGAAAATGCACATGCTCAACCTCTATGTACACCTACTAGAATACAATTGATGACAGGAAAATATAACTTCAGAAACTATATTGGATTTGGATTGATGGATCCGAAAGAAAAAACCTTTGGACACATTATGAGTGACAATGGATATAAAACATTAATTTCTGGAAAATGGCAATTATATTCTTATAACCCTCCTGATGAAATGCCTGAAGAAAGAAATAAAGGACAGCAAATTGAGGATGCTGGATTTGATGAATTTTGTGTGTGGCACGCTCATCAAACAGAAGAAAAAGGTTCAAGATATAAAAACCCAATAATTTATCAGAATGGAGAATATTTAACCAAAGAAATTACCGAAGGAAATTATGGGGAAGATATTTTTTGTGATTATATTTTAGATTTCATGGATAGAAATACAGATGAGCCTTTCTTTGTTTATTTTCCAATGACACTTACACATAGACCTTTAGAGCCAACTCCAGATAGTGAAGAATTTGCAGTCTTTGATCCTCCTTCCAATCAGACTCTAGGCGGTAAAACTTGGGATGAATTAGAAGGTTGGGATGATGACGCTAAATATTATAAAGATATGGTTGAATATCATGATAAAACAATAGGACGAATAGTTGAAAAATTAGATCAATTAAATATTAGAGAAGAAACTTTAATTATTTATCTAGGAGATAACGGATCTCCTATTGAAGTGTCTTCATTTATGGGAGATCGAGAGATCCCTGGAGGAAAAGGAAAAACTATAGATACAGGAACACATGTTCCTATGATTTGTAACTGGAAAAATAATATTCCAGAGTCAGTAGTCAGCACAGATTTGGTAGATAGTACTGATTTTTTACCTACAATTTTTGATGCCGCAGGAATAGAATATCCAGAAAATTATATAGTTGACGGAAAATCATTTTACCCACAATTAACAGGTAAAAAAGGAAACCCAAGAGATTGGATATTTTTTCACTATGATGCTGGAGGTCGACAAAAAAGACCTATTGAAAGATTTTTGAGAAATCATAATTGGAAACTATATGAGGACGGAAGAATGTTCGATATGAAAAAAGATTTATATGAGACAAAAGCTATCTTCCCAGAAAATGATTCTAGCGATAGTAAAGAAAACAGAATGAAATTAGAACCTCTTTTTAAAAATCTTAAATAAAAAATAGGGGCCTATCATTATCAGGAGAGAGAATAGGCCCCTATTTTTAGAAGAGAATTAAGAGAGATAATCTATTGTAAAGCACCCACTTCAATTAGTAGAGCTTGTGTGTTTTCTAGATCACCTAGTTGAGATATATCAAGGTCTGGTTTATTTAGACTTGCCATATCTACTAGTAATCTATTTGGTGTTACTCCGTCAGTAACTAAAGGATATTCATGTACTTGAGTAGCAAAATATTGTTGTGCTATTTTAGATGTCATGAATGTCAAAAATCTTTCTGCATTATCTTTGTTATCTGAGACATCAAGTATCCCAGCACCAGAAACTAATACTACTGATCCAGCATCTCCGTTATCTAGATAATGGTTTCTAGCAGCAAAGCTTTCACCTTTATCAGCAATAAATCTGTGAAGATAGTAGTGGTTTACCATTCCAAACTGTATCTCATCGTCTGCAGCAGCTTGTATTTGCGGTGTGTTTTTTGGGTAAACAATTGGTTCATTAGCCATTATGCCTTCTAACCATGTCTTAGTTTTTGCTTCACCCCAGTGAATTCTCATTCCTGTAACCATTGCTTGGAATGATCCGTTAGTTGGGGCCCATCCTAATTTACCTTTATATTTTGGATCAGTTAGGTCTTCCATTGATGTAGGCAAATCAGCTTCTGCTGTTGTATTTGGGTTGTAAACAAGAACTCTTGCTCTACCCGTTATACCAATCCATTTACATGAATTATCAGCAGCCCTAGGAGCCACAGCCCAAGCTGGAATTAAATTACATACTTCTCTTGACATAGGTGACAACATATCACTCACTGCACCTAATCCTCCAGGATCTTGAGCATAGAATACGTCTGCTGGTGTTTTAGCACCTTCTTCCTGTAATAAGCTAACCAATGCACCTGTTTTTCCATACTTTACTTCAACAGGAATGCCAGAAAGAACAGAAAATTCCTCAATAATTGGACCTACTAATGACTCAGATCTTCCAGAGTAAATTATGAGTCCTTTTTCTTTATTTGCCACTTCTACTTCCTTTTCGACAACAATTGTTTCACCAGGAACCTTTACTTCTATTTCCTTTACAACTTCCTTTTCGACAACAATTGTTTCACCAGGAACCTTTACTTCTATTTCCTTTACAACTTCTTTTTCAACAACTACTTGTTTCTCTACTTCTACTACCTCTGTCTCAGCTGAACATGCAGCAAAAGATGTGATTAATATTGATGAAAGTAGAGCTAAAGCTAAATTCTTTTTCATAAATTAAACTCCTTGTTTATTCTTGCCTATTAATTGTCAACTTTTTTAGTATACAAAATAAAAATCTTAATTGTCAACCCTTTTAGGTTACAATTATTTTTTAGTAGGGACTCTTCTAGAAATATAGTAAATGCCTGTTAAGCCGACTAGGGTTACAAGGATATCTAACCAAGTTGGTTTAATTGCAAAGATTATTGCAAATCCACAAAAGATTATTATCATAGAAATTGCGCTTACTTTAGCTTTAAGGGGCATCCCTTTTCCTTCATAATAATCTCTTATATATTGACCAAATAATTTATTATGAATAAGCCAGTTATAAAGCCTTTTAGATGACCTTATGTAACATCCTGCAGCCAAAATTAAGAAAATAGTAGTTGGTAATCCTGGGACAAATATTCCAATATATCCTATAGCAACAAAAATTGAACCCAAAGTAATCCATAGAAATCTTATGAATTTATTTTGTTCAGTTTTTACTTCATTTTTAGACACTAAATCTCCCCGTAAAGTTAATAAATGGAAAAAGATATAAAAAGTATAAACGTAGATTAATATAAAAAAAATAGTAAAACTATCAAATTGATTCTAATTATTATATATTGAGTTGAGATAAACAAATTTCTAACAACCTTTTCATGGACAAAAAAATTTCTAAATATTTTTATGGGTGGAATATTGTCTTGATCATGGCAATAACATCCTCAATGACAATGGCACTCGGGACATTGAATTTTGGTTTGTTTATAAAACCTATGGGAGATGAATTAAATATAGGGAGGTCTTATTTTGGATGGGCTCAAACTGCTAGACAGTTAGTTGGAGGATTAACTAGTCCTATTATGGGAACTTGGGTTGATAAATATGGTTCAAGAATTATTTTACCCGTAGCAACATTAGTAACAGCTTTGGGATTAATATTACTAGGATTTAATTCTAGCGGGATACTAATGATAGTAATTTTTGGGCTTATAGGAATTACTAGCTTAGGAGGTCCTGGAGCATTAATTACAACTGTTCCTATATCAAAATGGTTTGTTAATAAAAGAGGGAAAGCACTAGCTATTACTTCTCTAGGTGTACCCATTGGTGCCATGATTTTTGTACCTTTAACACAATATTTTATAGATTTTAGCGGATGGAGAAATACATGGATTATATTTGGAATACTAGCTATTATAATAATCATCCCTCCTGCCTTGATTCTTTTAAGAAGACAACCTGAAGACATTGGGTTATTACCTGATGGAGAAAATTCGTCTAAAGAAGACTATATAGATTCAGAAATTTCTTGGGAATTTTCCGAAGCTATAAGAACTACAGTTTTTTGGAAAATAGTTATATGTTTGACAGTAATTTCAATGGCTACTGGAACAATAGCTATTCATAGAATTCCAGCTTTTATGGACAGGGGTCTAGATGCTCAGCTAATAGCTTGGTCAACGGCTTTTGATGCTGTATGTGCAGGTGTCAGCACTTTTACTGTAGGGAGTTTAGTTAAGAGATTTGGTATAAGAATTTTAGGAACAATTTCTTTCCTTTTCCTCGCTTTCGCTAGTTTAATAACAATTTATGCTTATTCTTTTTTTGAAATTTTTATTTCTATGGCAATTTTTGGACTAGGCATAGGAGGATTAATGTTCATACATTCGTTTATTTGGGCTGATTATTTTGGAAGAAAAAATTTAGGACAGATTAGAGGTAAAGTCACTCCATTTATTCTTATCTTTGGAGGAATAGGAGCACCTATTGCAGGATATGTAAGAGATTTTACAGGGAGTTACGTTTCTGTATGGTTTGTTGGAATGTTTATGATGTTTTTTACAGCTGTTTTGTTTTTTACTTGTAAAAAACCTGTAAAAAAATTGTAAAATGGTTAATATCAAAAAAATTAGTGGATAAATTTATGAAAAAAATCATAGTAATTATAATGTTATTTTTAGTCGCTTGTTCAACGACATCTGATGAAAAGGTCATTAAATCAGATGCAAAAGAAATAGGGGACTCATTAGTAAAAGCCTCTTCTAAAATTGAGGAAAAACCATCCGTTAGTCTTCAACAAATTGGCTTTGAAAGTATACTTCCTGACATCGTTTATCAAAACTTTCTAGTATTAAAAGATTTTGATTATGTTAAAGAAAAATCGGAGCGTAAAGGTTATAAAATAATAAATGAAGAATTCATAAAAGCTCCCGGCGAAATAATAGCTGATAAGTTTTCAATTAATTTAAGTGGAGGCCTTGCTCTTATTGTAGAAAAAGATGATATTCTTTTCGTAACCTATCGTTCCACTCACGCACAAACTAAAAAAGAATATACTAAAAATGTCATCACAGATCTTGACGGAGCAATGGTAGATGCAGATTGGATATCTTCAGAAGGAGTTTTTGTACATAGAGGATTTGATTCAGAATACGATAGATTTAGAGAGATAATATTACAAACTGTAAATGAAAATAATCCAGAAAAAATTATAGTTTCAGGGCATAGTTTAGGCTCAGCATTAGCGACTTTATCAGCACTAGATTTGTCTATGAATTATGGATATGATGTATCTCTAGTTTCTATGGGAGGACCAAGAGTAGGAAACAAAGAATACAGAGAATTAATGGACGAGTATGTTAAAGATAATTACAGAATTTATATCCCTCAGGATCCTATAATAAACATTCCTGGGTCCCTAAAAGAATATGAACATTCTGGTTTTGCTCTTGGTATTAATCCTGATGGTACTCACAATAGTGAAATTAAAATTGATCATTTTGGATTCACTGCATATAGATCAATTTTTGATGAAAGATTCAATGTTCATCATTATGGGAATTATGTAAAATCTATTAATAAAATTTTATCAAAATGTTATAAAGATAAATCAGAATGTTTTGATATGAAAGAAGCATACAAAACATCAATAATAGAACGTGAGACTATGAATCAATTTAGAACAGCACTAAGAGCAAAGCCTCAAGAAATGATAGATGAACAAATAGAAAATGCACTTGTGAATATTGAAGAAGAAAAAAATAAAGTAAAAGAATTAACTTCTGAAATTAAAGAAAAAACTAACACAGAAGTTCTAAGTAATTTAGATGGAATCATAGAAGCTAATAAGGCCAAAACAGAATGGGTGAAAAGTTATAAAGAAAAAGCCAAAAGCTTAAAAGACAAAGCCAAAGGTTTATTAAATAAATAAGATTTTGGTGGAGCCTGGGAGGATCGAACTCCCGACCTCTTCCGTGCAAGGGAAGCGCTCTCCCAGCTGAGCTAAGGCCCCATTTAGTTAGAATGCGTATTTGTAATGATACCAAATCAATTATAAATGAATCTATTATTTAATTGTTGAAATTGTCGAAATTTTTGTTGAAACAAATTAAAGACTAAGCTCTTAACTTTGTCATCATATATTTGAATAATTAGTCTGATTGATTCATAATTTTTAATATGATTACTCAAGAACACAAAGGAGATTATCTAGATTACGTTACTTCTGTTCCAGATGACTACTCAAGAGATAAACAATATAGAATTATAATTTTAATGCATGGCTTTGGAGCTAATATGTATGATCTTTTAACTCTGGCTCCAATGATTAACCAAAAAGATTTTATATACGTTTTTCCAAATGCACCCATAAAAATCAATATGGGTTTTAGTCACAATGGCTATGCATGGTTTCCCATTGAATCTCAGAACTATCATGATTCGTCTAAATTACTAAATAAAACAATTGATGAAGTTTTGTCTAAATATAATTCAAGTGATGTTTATATTGGTGGATTCTCACAAGGAGGAATGATGGCTATTCACTCAGGCTTGTTCTCTGAAAGAGCATACACTGGTGTTATTGCATTAAGTTCTAAAATCATAAATATTGATGAATTAATAATAAAACAAAACAGACCTGAAAATACTGGAATATTTATCAGCCATGGTAAATTTGATGCTGTTATTGATATAAAAGAAGGTATATCAATGAAAGACAAATTAGAAGATTTAGGGTTCAAAATAAGTTTCAAAGAATATGAAATAGGACATGAAATAAACTCCAATGTGTTAGAAGACTTATCTACATGGCTTTCAAAATAATAATTGGGGATAATATATAATTCTTTTAAATAAACAATTTAGGGGGAATAATAAAATGAATTCCAAAGCAACCGGAATGAGTCTGACTCTTGGAATAATAGTTGGATTTATCGGTTATATTTTATGGCAAATCACAATTGGAATTGACACCAAAAGTGATGACATTACAACAATACTAACAAATAGTGGAGATGGTTCAGCAATGATCCAGATTTCTTCTATTTTAATTAGTATTGGATTAATTACATATGTTGCAGGACTTATAAGCACAAGAGGAACTACAGATAGTAGTTTAGAAAGTATAGGAATTGTGTTTTTTGTAGGTGCTGTTGGTATGTGGGTGTTTAATATTGGCGCAGGTTTAGCTTTAGCTGAAATGGGAGAAAAATTTGTAGCGGCTATGGGTGGTGCTGCAGCAGGAAATGCTGAAGCAGCTGCGACTGCAGGTACTATTGGAACGGCTGGGGGCTATATCCAAGCTATAAATGTAGCAACTTCAACAATGGGAGGTTTACTAGCTGGTATCGGTTTCCTTTCCTTAGGATTAGCCTACAGAGGCACTGATATAAAGGGAGCAATAAGCTTTCTTCCAGTGGGACTAATAGCAATCCTTCAAGGATTGATACTAATTGTATCAGCAATCATTATCAGTCCATTAGTCAGTGTTGAAGCTGCATCACAAGTAAGTGGAATTGCCTTTATAATTATACTTATTTGGTCAGTTTCAAGAGGAATGGCTATATCGCGAAGTTAGTTTTGAAATAGAGCTGTTTAAGTAAAAATAACCCTTTTTATAGATAGAAATAAAGAGGGTTATTTTTACTTAAAGCTATTTATTAAACTTAAAAATTATAGATAAATTTATTTGAATTTTTTATATATCAGGGTAAATTTAAAAAAGTTCGTAAATAATCCCGGGTGGTCTAATGGTAGGACAGAGGACTTTGACTCCTCCAGTCCTGGTTCGAATCCAGGCCCGGGAGCCAAGTGTCTTTTATCCCATTTCTTGATCTACGGAAAGTTTGAATTCAGATAAATCATGACCAGTAACTGTACTCCAAGGAGTCTCTATTACATAGTGATCTTTACCGACTTCTACAAGCGGAGGTCGTTCTTTAGTATATTTATGATTTTTTCTGACAGGCAAAGGAGTTCTTGTTTGAAAAACATCTCCTACTGGAGGATTAACAGGTGAAACAACTTCACCTGGAAGAACAATCTCATCTCTTTCTATATCAGGATGAGAAGGTAAGGCTGCAGAAATCAAAGCGTTTGTATACAAATGTGTAGGATTAGCAAAAATAGCTTCAGTATCACCATATTCTTGAACAACTCCCAAATACATTACGGCTGTTCTATGACACATGTATCTTACAGTTGCTAAATTGTGAGCAATAAGAATATAAGCCAAATTATGCTCTTTTTGCAGATCTACTAAAATATTCATTATTTGAGCTCTAATTGAAACATCTAATGCAGAAACAGGTTCATCTAAAACAATTAATTTTGGATTTAGAGCAAGTGCTCTTGCTATCCCAATTCTTTGCCTTTGTCCACCTGAAAATTCATGAGGATACAAATTCCCTTGATAAGGATTTAATCCTACTTCAGCCAAAAGATCTCCAGCTCTAGTGTTTCTCTCTTTTTTAGTCATAGTTGTATTGATTTCTAAAGGTTCTCCTATAATAGTGTTGACTCTCATTCTAGGATTTAGAGAGGACCAAGGGTCTTGAAATACTGCTTGAACAGACCTTCTCATTTCTCTTCTTCCAGCAGCTGAAAGAGTTTTAACGTCTTGTCCTTCAAAATAAATACTTCCAACAGGAACTCCTCCATCGGTTGAGGGATCTTCTAGTCCTAAAACCATTTTTGCTGTAGTAGTTTTACCACAACCAGATTCTCCAACAAGTCCTACAGTTTCACCTGCCGGAACATCAAAAGAAACATCATCAACCGCTTTCAACCAATCGTGAGATCCGATAATAGGTAGGCCTTTATTAACTTGATACCATTTCCTTACATTTCTTACCTGAATTATTGGATCCCCATCATTGGAACACCCTATTGCCTCAGGAACACTTGAATAATCTCTTTTTTCTTCTGTAGTCATTTTTTCCTCACGAATTATTTTGTTTAATACGAAACTAAATCTTTATACTTATCAAAATCAGCAACCGAACATCTAGACATTTGAACAAAATGCCCTTCTTTCACTTCAACTAACTCAGGTCTAATATTGGCATCTTTCTCATCAAATTTTAAGGGTGATCTAGGAGCAAAGGAGTCTCCTGGAGGAAGATTATACAATAACGGTGGCTGACCTTCAATTTGAGGCAATCTTCCTGTTTTTTCCTCTAACTTTGGAACGGATCCAATAAGAGCCTTAGTATACTCATGAAGAGGATTATTAAAAATCTCTCTTACATCAGCCATTTCAACAATTCTTCCTGCATACATAACTGCTACTCTGTCACACATTTTTGCTACTATTCCAAAGTCGTGTGTGATAAAAATAATTGCAGCTCCAGTTTCAGCCTGAATTTGTTTCAATAGTCTTAGATAAGCTGCTTGAATTGTCACGTCAAGAGAGGTAGTTGGCTCATCAGCAATAATTACTGAAGGGTTTGAAGAAATTCCTATAGCACCAACAACCCTTTGTCTCATTCCTCCTGATAATTGATGAGGATAGTCTCTGGCTCTTGTTTCAGCAGCAGGTATTCTTACTTTCTTTAAAGCATCAACAACTTTTTCCCATCTACTCTTACCTTTTAGATTTTGATGAATTCCTATAGCTTCACCTACCTGATCATTTATATCAAATACAGGGTTTAGAGCCTGCATTGGATCTTGCAGAATCATAGAAATTTCACCACCTCTTACACGAGTCATTTCTTTTTCTGAAAGTTCCAATATATTTCTTCCATTTAATATTACTTCTCCACCAGCAATCAAACCCGGGGGAGATTGTATAAGCCTCATTATTGATAGTGCTGTAACTGATTTTCCTGATCCTGACTCACCCACAACTCCTAGAGTTTCTCCTTTTTTTACAGAATATGAAACTCCATCACAAGCTTTAACTGTACCCCATTTTGTAGTGAAATGTGTTTGTAGATTTTTTAATTCAAGTACAACTTCGTCTCTAACAGTTGATGGACCAAAACCATCTCTGTCAATAGATTCATCTTTTACTTTTGAATCTGATTTTTTAGCCATTCTTAATCCTCTTATAAATTAATTTTTTTTGAGTCTTTTAACAAGTTACTGTAAACATATCATAAAAGATAAAAAAAAATAGTTATAAAAAAGTGCTTTTAATGATTTTAAACTTCTTTTTCAATCTTACGAATCGCAGTGGATAAACCTTCCACTAAAAAGTCTATCTCATCCTTATTAATATTCAAAGGTGGACAAAGTGAAATAATATCACCTGCCCTAAATGTAAAAATGTTGCTCTCATTTAGATATTTAGGTATCTTTTTTTGAATTTCAAGGGAAGCAGGAAGTTTTTGTTTTGATTTTTTATCACTTAATAACTCTATTGCAGCTAATAGCCCTAATCCTCTAACATCACCAACGATTTTTGAACTACTAAGTTCTTCTAGCTTATTTAATAAATATTCACCCATTTTTTTAGAATTCTCTACTAAATTTTCTCTTTCATAGATTTCTAAATTTTTTAAACCTGCCGCACAAGAAGCTGGGTGCCCCCCAAAAGTTATAAGGTGTAAAAACATTTCTTTTTCTGTGCCTATGAAAGAATCTGCTATTTTTTTTGTAGCTATAGCAGCACCTAATGGAGAGTATCCGCTCGTCAATGATTTTGCAACTGTTGTGATATCTGGAACCATATCCCAATGATCTGTAGCAAAATATTTGCCTGTCCTTCCAAACCCTGTTATCACTTCGTCAGCTATTAAAACTACATTATAATTATCTGCTATTTCTCTAAGCCTTTGCCAATATTCTTTAGGAGGGATATGTATCCCATATGCCACTGAAATAGGTTCTGCAATCATAGCTGCAACACTATCAGGACCAGTATGTTTTATAGCTTCCTCAAATTGATTTGCGCAATGAATAGCATAATCGATTGGATTCATATTATCTGGAATCCTGTAAGAATCCCAGTTTTGTACATGAATTGCCCCAGGCATTTCTGGACCCATTGTATCTGACGTAGAAGGTTTACCTAAACTAACTGCCATTGCAGTTGCACCATGATATGAATATCTTCTAGAAATTACTTTATATGCTCCAGATTTACCTGTATTCATCTGGTATTTTTTAGCCATTTTAACAGCAGTTTCTACAGATTCTGAACCCCCTGAAGTAAAAAATGATCTTGCAGATTTGTCTGGAAATATTTCTGCAATTTTTGCAGCTAATTCAATTTGTGGGATACAGGCTGCCATTGCTGGCGGAGTTTCAATTTCACAAATTTGCTCATAAATTGCCTGTCCTATCTCAGCTCTACCATAACCCGCTCCTTTGAACCAAAGGCCTCCTGTTGAATCTAGAAATTTGTTGTCATTTATATCAGTGACCCATACACCTTCTCCTTTAACAAAAATTCTTAGATCTCCTGCCCAATCGTTTATTTGTTGGGCATGCATAAATAAATTTTGAGATGCCAAACTTTGTAATTCTTCAATCTTCTCTCCATTAATTGACAATTCATTCATAGCAAAACTTTTCTATTATTTGTTGATTTATTACTAATATATAAAAAAAACTTTAAATAACAAAGTTTAGAATAAATTTATTTTTATTTTTGAAATAATAAGAATATGGTTATATTTTCTAAAAAAGATAAGGTTTTTCAATTATCTGTCCAACAAATAGTCCCTCAAAACATAGAAACAGTTTTTTCATTTTTTGAAACACCAAAAAATTTAAATTTAATTACCCCTTCATGGCTAAATTTTAAAATTCTCCCTCCAGTACCAAAATCAAGTTATGCGGGGTTAGAAATTTCTTATAGACTTAATCTTCACAAATTTCCAATGAATTGGAAAAGTAGAATTATCCAATATAAAAAAAATGTTTTTTTTTGTGACAAGCAAATTTTTGGTCCATACATGTTTTGGGAACATACACATAAATTTACTTCAGATGGAAAAAACACAATAATTGATGATGTAGTAAATTACAAAGTTTTATTTGGGAATGTTATTCACAAACTTTTCGTAAAAAAAGACCTAAAAAAAATTTTTGAATATAGATATAAAAAAATTGAAGAATTATTTAAAAAATAGTACACACAATTAAAAGGTGCTTTATAATTTAAAGTGTAAATTTATTCCCGAGTAGCTCAGCGGTAGAGCAGCCGACTGTTAATCGGCGGGTCACAGGTTCGAATCCTGTCTCGGGAGCCATAAAAATCAATAAAAGCACCATAACCTACTCTTCATAAATTACTACCTTGTGTAATAAAATCTACTTAGTAGGTGGGGTGTAGTTAAAATCTCCTGCTTTTTTAATTGCATCAACGCCATCTTCTGGATCTATAAGAACTGTGGTTGATATATTTGATATAGCTCCTGAAGATGCAACTTTGATAAGCATAGCAGCAGCTGTTACATTATCTGGTGCTTCTACTATAATCACTAGATCGTCTTCTCCAAAAGCTAAATACCCTTGTATAAGTTTACATCCCATTGCTTCCATTTGTTTGCCGACTATTTCTATTCGATTTTGAGGGTTATCAATTTGATTTGACCAAGCCTCTGCAGAATAACTAGCTTTCACTAAAAACTTTGCCATTTTTACTCCTTGTATATAAATAATTTAATATTATATTAGCCTATAAATATTAAATTATTTGAAAATGAGGATACATTGAAGAACATAGGGATAGTCCAATGGGGTACTAAACATGGCCATGCTAAAGGATGGCTTGAAATTCTTAATAATTCAAATTTAATAGATTTTAAAGGTCTATACGAGCCCGATATAGAAAGGAAAGAATATTTAATTAATTCTGATGAAAAAATTTGGAGAGAAACAATTTGGCTTGATGATTTTGAAGCTCAACTTGCAGATAAAGATGTAAAAATTGTTTTTATTGAAGAATCCAATAATAAAAGCCTTGAGGTATTAGAAAAATGTATTGAAAACAATAAAAATGTTATGCTAGATAAACCTGCAGGGGACGATTTTAAAAGGTTTAATAAATTAGCAAAAATTGCTGAAGAAAAAAATCTTATTATAGAGCTCGGATATATGTTTAGACAACATGAAGGATTTAAAAAGATTTCAGAATGGTCAAAAACTGGAAAACTTGGAAAAATATTCATGATAAGAGCTCATATGTCAACAAATCTTCCAGAAAATAACCTAGAAAACAATAATATCTCAAGAGAAGGGTTATCAAAATATAAAGGGGGAGTATTTTATGATTTAGCTGGCCACATGATTGATCAAATCTGTTGGATTCAAGGGAGACCCAAAAACATAAAAAGCTTTTTTATGAATTCAGACTCGATAAACAAACAATTTTCGGATAATACAGTATCAGTTTTTGAGTATGATAATGGAATGACAATTTTAGATATAGCAGCTATGGAAACAAAACCAATGGCAAGAAGATTTGAGGTATATGGAACTGAAGGGTCTGCAATAATGGAACCCTTTGAACCTGCAGAAACCATAAGATTATGCATAAACAATAGCTTCGAAGATTATAATGAAGGTGTAAATATAGTAAAAATCAAAGATGTCCCAAGATATGATAAACCATTTGAAATATTTATTAACAGAGTAATTAATAAAACAATTCCAATAAGATCTATGGGACATGAAATTTTAGTACAAGAAACATTAATGAGAGCAATAGGAGAAATAGATGAAAAAATATAAAGCTGCAATTGTAGGATGTGGAGGAATTGGCCACGCTCATATGCAAGGTTATGAAAAAATAGATAATATTGAAGTAGTAGCCTGCTGTGATACTGTACCTAATGCTGTTAAATATTATCAGAATGAATTTAACATACCTCAAGGTTTTACAGATCTTGATAAAATGCTATCTACAGCTAAACCAGAAATTGTTTCTGTATGTGTTTGGCACTTACTCCATGATGAAATAACTATAAAACTTTCTGAATCACCACATGTAAAAGGAATTATATGTGAAAAACCAATGGCAATCGGAATCGATAAAGCAAATTCAATGGTAGAAGCATGTAAAAAAAATAATACAAAATTAGTCGTTTCTCATCAAAGAAGATTTACTCCTGGTTGGAATAAAGCTAAAGAACTAGTAGAAAATGGAGATATAGGTATCCCAACAAGAGGTGAGTTAAGAGTAAAAGATGGCCTTTTAAACTGGGGAACTCATTCTATAGATGGAGCAAGATACATACTTGGTGACCCAAAAGCAAAATGGGTAGTAGGATCAGTTGAAAGATATTCTAATAAATACGAGAGAGATACTCCTATAGAAGACTCATGCACTGGATTAATACATTTTGAAAATGATTTACAATTTTTTATTCAATCAGATCTAATGGATAATGATTGTGATGCTGGTAAATTTGAAATTTATGGCACCGAAGGTTTCTTGAAGATAACAGAAACAGAGGTAAAAATATTTAATAAAAATTCTAATGGCTGGAAAAATGTTCAGGTAGATTTGAAAGAAGGAGACGTAGCAATTGGAGGAAATACCAATGCTGAACAAACTATCGAACTGATAAATTGGATTGAGGGTGGGAAAAAACATAGAGGAGCTGGAGATATAGCAGCTGAAACTGTAGAAATTATGATGGGTATATACGAGTCGGCAAGAATAAATAGAGTTGTAAATTTCCCTCTGACAACAAAAGGTTATCCACTAGAAAGGATGATAAAGGAAGGGCTGTTGAAATTAGAATCAAGTGAAAAGTATGATATTAGAGGTTTCTTAAAAAGAGAAAATATAGACGAGAATCTTTATTCTAGACTGCGCGACGACGGATTGTCCCATCACGAAGCAATGAGAACAATTAATCACAAATAGATTTTATTTCTTTTTTGACCTTATAAGGTTTATTGCTAAGATAATTACTAGAAAAAGCCAAACCAATTGAGAGATACTAAATATTCTATATCCCCATTCAGTATTGACTTTCCATATAATGTTTAGAATCAAAAATAATATTCCAGAAATTATAAAACCAAAACCTGTAATATTATTCATTAATTGGCTCAAATAATAATTACCAGATCTTAAAATCAAAGCTCCAGTTGAAGCAGTTGCAATATAAAATATATAAGATGCAACAGAGAGAAGCCCCCAAAATAAAGTATACAATGATGCAGATGAAGACCCTGCTATTATTGAATTTATCGTTGCAACGCTTTCTCTTTGAGCTGCCTCAAACATAGCAGCTTGATCTCCTGATTGAGAAGCTTGA
>JAYZJV010000006.1:0-68320 GCA_036164085.1 Chloroflexota bacterium
GCTAATACCATTGGGCCAAATCTCCCTATTACCATCAGAAAAGACATAAGTACTTTAGATGAGTCGTTTAAGCTGCTTGTTATACCTGTAGTTAAACCAACGTTTCCAAAAGCACTTACACATTCAAAAAGCAACTCTCTAAATATGGTATCAGGTTCAAAAGATGAAATAATCATAAAAGAAAATATAATTAGAAATATAGAAAAAATAAAAATAATAAGAGCCCTTCTAATAATATCTCTATTTACAGTTCTTTTAAATAAGGTTACTTCTTCCTTTCCTACAATGGTGGAAATTAGAGATATAACAATTATAGATAAAGTCCCTATTTTTATTCCACCAGCAACAGACAAAGAGCTTCCCCCAATAAACATTAGAGCAATTGTTGTGATACTAGTGCTATTGTGAACGAAATTATAATCTATTAGAGAAAAACCTGCAGTTCTAGTGATGCTATGAAAAATTGAAAGTATAATTTTTTCTTTTACGGGCTCTTTTGCTATAGTACCTAAATTTGTCCATTCAGAAAATAAAAATTGCATAGAACCCAATATCATAATAAACACTGTTCCAAATAAAATAACTTTAAAATTTAGTGTGAAGAAAACTTCTTTATATTTTGATTGAATGAAAAGCTTAGTATTTGCAAATAATTCTAATATGAAAGGATATCCTATACTTCCTAAAGTAATTAGAATCATAGTTATATTTAATAAATAAGGATTACTCTTAATAACACCTATACTTCCTCCATTCGCATCTTGCAAAATATCAAATCCAGAACCATTAAATGCAGAAATAGAATGAAAAAGCGAGTTGAATACAATCCCGTAATTATTTCCTAAGATTTTTCCTTCCCAAAGAAATAACATTATTATAAAACCTATGATTTGAAAAACAACACTCATAATAAATATATTAAGCACTAATTTTATTGAGCTTCCTGGAGCGATTTTAGAAGGAGTAGCGTCTGACAAACTTTCATTAATAAGAATTTTTTGTTCAAGATTTAATTTTCTACCAAAAAAAATATAAATAATAAAACCAGCTCCCATCATAAAACCTAATCCTCCAATAAAAGAAAGAATCATGATTATAGAGAGTCCAAATGTACTCCACGCCTCTTCTGAAGAGAAAGGAGTTAATCCTGTTACCGTTACGGCTGACGTTGCTACAAAAAAACTATCAACAATAGATATATTTTCAGAGTTTTTACTTGAAATGGGTAAAAAAAGTAAAACTGTACCCAAAATAATAAACAAAATCAAGCCATACAAAATTATTAAAGGGGAATTGATTCCCCTTCCAGATCTTTTTTTAGCCTCTAGTTTGATTATTTCAGGAGCTAATTCTAGAGATCTTTTGATTTTGTGGGTAATGTTACCGTCTATGTTAATTTTTTTATTTTGATTCATTGAATAAAATAATTTTTATTTAGTCATATATAGATTATACTTGTAACACACAATTAAGTTTTTTTTGTATTTATATGCCCAAGCATTCACTTGAAATAGTCCCTAAGCAGATAGATAGGCTAAAATTACTGCCAGATAATTCATTTAAAGATGTTTATGTTGCATTTATCCCTGGAGATAATTATTTAAACATAATAGAAGCATCAAAATCACTGATTAAATTTGGGTATAACCCAATTCCTCATTGTCCTGCTAGAACTTTGAAGAGCGAAGAACAGTTAGAAGATTTCTTGATGAGGTTAAATGCCGAAAATGTGAAAGATATTTTAGTAATAGGGGGAAGTCCCAAAAAACAGCAAGGTCCTTTTTCAAAAAGCATGGATTTATTCAGTACGGGTTTATTTAAAAAATTTCAATTTAATGAAGTACATATTGCTGGCCATCCTGAAGGAAACCCCGATGATTCAAACTCAGATATGAATTTATTTGAAAAATGTAATTGGCTCTTTGAAAATAATTTAGAATTTTCTATAGTTACTCAATGGACTTTGGATGTCGAAAAAACTAACCAATGGATTATTAATACGAAAAATCATATAGAAAAAGTTATAAACAAAAAAATTCCTATAAAGATAGGTATAGCTGGACCTGCTAAATTGACTACTCTGATAAATTATGCAAAAATTTGTGGAGTTTCTGCAACTACATTAATAGTAAAAAATAAAAAATTTGGACTCACAAAACTTTTTAAACATAATCCAAATGAAATAATTGAAGGTCTTGAAAATTATGATCAATTGCATTTTTTTCCTTTTGGAGGAATCAAAGAACTTACAAGATGGCTAGAAGAAAAAGAAGGAAAAAATGTCAAAATTTAAAATAATAGGCGAAAACATACATACAACTAGGTCAATAAAATTAGGTGGGATTAGGACAAAAAATATTGATTCAAAAGATGTAATTACATATAGAAAAAAAGGTGATAATTTTTCTATAATGGATATTCCTGAACACTTTGAACAAACTCAACCTTATAAACAAGGTCAGTTAAAACATTTTATGATTGCCATATGGCATGGAATGAATGGGAATAATTCTCAAGGAATTGACTATATTAAATGGGAAATTGAAAGACAGATATCTAACTCAGCTTCTTACTTGGATATAAATGTAGATGAGTACAGCTATAAACTTGATGAACAAATCTTAGCTATGAAATGGCTTGTAAATGTTATTAAAGATTTATCTTCAGTTCCCATTTCAATTGACTCTTCAAACCCTGAAATAATTAAAGCTGGACTTGAGGAGTATGATAATCATATGAGACCAATGGTAAATTCTCTCTCATTGGAAAGAAAGGATCTAATTGACTCAATAGTTGATTTTGATGCTCAACCTGTCGTGAGCGCAGCAAGTGAAAGTAGTATGCCAGATGATGCAGATGAAAGATTACTCAATATCAGTAATCTAGTTGAATTTTCAATAAATAAAGGTCTGAAAATTGAAGATTTGTTTATTGATCCTTTAATTTTTCCTATATCAGTATCTTCTTCTTATGGAAAAGATGCTCTTGATGCAATTTCAATGATTAAAGATAAATGGCCTGAAATCAATATAACAGGAGGAATGAGCAATGTATCTTTTGGCCTCCCAAAAAGAAGGCTTGTAAATGATGTTTTCATCAGTTTAGCAATGGACAGTGGTGCAAACTCAGGAATAATTAATCCTGTAGAATCTAAAATAGATAGAATAATAAATATAGACAAAAGCAGTGAAGGTTTTTCAATCACAAAAGACATGTTGGAAGGCAGAGATGAATTCTGTGTTAACTACCTTTCTGCATATAGAGAGAAAAGAATCTAGATGTATATAATCCGTTTCTTTCTTTGGCTATTTTCACTTATAGCTGATATTACCAATGAATTTATTGAAAAGAATGTGCCTCTTTTGAGTGCAGCTATTTCTTTTTATGCTTTTTTCTCTATATTTCCTCTTCTTTTAGCTATAATTATGATTTTTTCTATATTTTTAGGAATTCCAGATTTTGAAAAAACAATACTTGATTCTCTAAAAAATCTTATTCCTATTTTCGATGAACAAGATGACGAGTTCCTTAAAGGATTTTTTGAAATGCTTACATCTAATAGATTGGCTACAAGTACGATAGCTGCAATAGGATTAATCTTTGCTTCAAGTGCTGTTTTTGGAAGTATTAGAAAAAGCATCAATTTTATTTGGGAGATTGATAAAAAAAGAAGTTTTTTTCAAGAAAGAGTCATTGATTTCACTTTGCTTTTTGCAGCCTCTTCATTATTACTTGTTTCTTTTATACTAACTACAGGATTAAGTTTTTTAAGCGAATTGATACAAATCAATTTTCCTGATTCTCCATATATTGATCCTAATATTTGGAATAGACTTGCACTACTTGTTCCACCGTTGCTTACTTTCTCAGTATTTGCAATATGTTTTTGGTGGCTTCCAAATATAAAATTAAATTTTTTACACATTTTGCCTGTTGCCGTTTTGGCTACTTTAGCTGAAGAAATAAATAAAATGGTCTTTATACTTTATCTTAGAAACTATAGTGGAATATCAGGATCTATTTATGGTGGAGTAAGTGCAATCATTGTATTTATGGCATTTATATATATATCATCCATTATTTTATTAATAGGAGCTCAAGTGTGTGCTAGATTTACTATATATTTGAATGTTAGAAAGCAGAATCATCAAAATAAAGTTCTAGAAATGAGTTTAGAAAGACTTAATTAAACTTTTTCTATATTTAGATTAACCGATAAATCATCAGAAATTTTAATTGAATCCCCTGTTACTTCACCATATTCAATATTTTCGGATAAAGAATTATTTGATATATAGTCACCATATTTTGAAATAGTTTCTTGAATAATTTTTTCTCCAAAAATTTTAATTTTTATTTTGTCTGAAATGTCCAATTTTTCATCTTTTCGTTTATTTTGAACGGCTCTTAAAATATCTCTTGCTATTCCTTCAATCTTAAGGTCTGGATTAATGTCAATATTTAATGAAACAACTATATTGCCATCATTAATTTCTCTAGTTTCTGTACCTGGGTTGGACTCTTTTTCTACAAAATACTCATCCTGCTCCAATACAATATCAAGTAAATTGACAGTTTTATCTTCATTCATATTCCAATTATAATTATTTGCAGCTTCCATATATTTGCCAGTATTTTTTCCAAGTTTGGGACCCATTTTTTTTAAATTAATTTTGATTTTATTTCTATAAAGCGAATCAGAATTTTCATCTAAAATTATTTTTTTTACATTGACTTCTTCAATTATGTAACTTTCAAAATCCTTTAACCACCCAATATTATCTCCAGCTATAGTAATTTCTTTTAAAGGCTGCCTTACCCTTATATTGTTGGTTTTCCTGATTCCTAAACCTGCGGAAGATATTTCTCTAACTAAATCCATCTGTTCTAAAAATTTTGTATCCTTAGGAAAATTATTTGTTTTGGGCCAATCACATAAATGAACACTTTCTAATGAAGTCAATTTAGTGTAAATTTCTTCAGTAATCAAAGGTATTAAAGGGGACAATACTTTTGTAGCATTTAACAAAATTGTATATAAAGTGTCATAAGCATTTTTAGAGTCAGTATCATCCGCGTGCTTCCAAAACCTTGGTCTACTTCTTCTTATATACCAATTATTGATGGCATCAATAAAATTTGGTACAGCCTGACAAGCAGAGGAAATATCATAGTTATCTAAATCTTTCTCTACTTTTTCAATCAGCTCTTTTGTTTTCAGTAGAGCGTATCTGTCTAAAGCATTCTTAGAGTTATAGTTTTCTTTAGCTGAAATACTTTCTGCATTTGCATAAAGACAGAAGAAATAAAATGCATTCCATAAAGGTGTAATAATTAATCTTTGAGCATCAGAAATGCCTTTTCCTTCCATATCAATTTGCAAATTTTGCCCTTTAAGTACAGGAGAAGAAGATAGAAACCATCTTAATGAATCAGCACCATATTTGTCCCAAATCATTTCAGGTTCGGGATAATTCCTTAATTTTTTAGACAATTTTACACCTTCGGTATCTAAAACTATTCCGTGGCAAATACAATTCTTAAACGGTGGTCTGTCAAAAATTGCAGTACTAAGCACCATCATTGTATAAAACCACCCTCTTGTTTGGCCGATATATTCAACAATAAAATCTGCAGGGAAATGTGATTCAAACCACTGCTTATTGTCAAAAGGATAGTGCACCTGAGCAAAAGGCATAGAACCTGATTCGAACCAACAATCGAAAACTTCAGATACTCTTATCATTTTACTTTCCCCAGAAGGGTCGTCAGGATTAGGTCTTGTTAGATTATCAATATGTGGTCTATGTAAATTTTTTGGTCTCACTCCAAAGTCTTTTTCTATTTCGTCCAAACTACCATAAACATCTATTCTAGGATATTTTGGGTCATTTGATTTCCAAATAGGAATAGGAGTTCCCCAAAACCTATTTCTACTTATTGACCAGTCTCTTGCGCCAGCAAGCCACTTGCCAAATGTACCGTCTTTTATATGTTCGGGAGTCCATGAAATTTCCTGATTAAGTTGGACCATTCTATCTTTAAATGATGAAACTTCTACGTACCATGAATTAACTGATTTATAAATCAGTGGCTCATCTGTTCTCCAGCAATGTGGATAGTTATGTACATAGTTTTCTTTTTTTATAATTATATTTTTTTGTTTTAAGTCTCTAATGATTTTTTCATTAGCATCAAAAACTAAAAGACCTTCATAATCAGGTACTTCATTATTAAATTTTCCTTGGTCATCGACTGGACACACAATTGAAATATTATTTTGTTCACAAACAAGCTGATCGTCTTCTCCAAAACCAGGAGCCATATGCACGATACCTGTTCCCTCTTCTGTATTTACAAAATCTGCTTCAAGGACCTTAAATGCATTTTTTGTATCTTTGAAATAATCAAAAAGTGGAATATATTGGATACCTAAAATATCTTTACCTTTTACGGACTTAATTAATTTTGCATCTTCTAAAATTTCTTTAAAGTTTTCTAAAACAGCAGATGCAATTATAAGATTTTCTTTATTAAAAGTTATTATTGAGTAATCAATATCTTTTCCAACAGCACACGCTAAATTAGAAGGTAGTGTCCATGGTGTAGTTGTCCAAGCTAACAAATAAGACTTGTAACTATTTTGAATCTTTAAGTTAGTATTTTTTATTTCAAATTTTACTGTTATTGCAGGATCTTTTCGTTCTCTATATGAATCATCAAGTCTTGTTTCAAAATTTGAGAGAGGAGTTTCTGCTTTCCATGAATATGGCATAACTCTATCTTTTTCATAAATTAGTCCTTTGTCCCAAAGTTGTTTAAATGCCCATATTACAGACTCCATATAATCAAGATCCATAGTTTTGTAGTCATTTTCAAAATCTACCCATCTTGCCTGTCTACCAACCGTAACTTCCCATTCTTTTGTATATTTCATAACAGATTCTTGGCAATGATTATTAAATTTCTCAACACCAAAATCTTGAATCTGTTTTCTTCCAGTTATCCCTAGTTCTTTTTCAGATTCCATTTCAGCTGGTAATCCGTGGCAGTCCCACCCAAAAACTCTATCTACTTTAGATCCTTTCATAGTCTGGAATCTAGGGATTATGTCTTTTACAAACCCTGTTAAAATATGTCCATAATGAGGAAGACCATTTGCAAATGGAGGCCCATCATAAAATACAAACTCATTTGCACCTTGCCTGTTTGAAATAGATTTTTTAAAAGTATTTTCAATATTCCATTTTTTTAAAATACCTTCTTCTATTTTTGGAAAATTTGCACTTGGTTCTATTTCAGGATAGTTTTTATTATTTTCTTTCATATCTAATAATTTTACAGTTGAAGTGATTTTTTTTGACTATAAATTATAAGCAGATATAGCGTTATAAGAAAAAATATGCATTTTTTCTTCATTGTTTAGGTAATCAGTTTCTGACAAACATCTTTTCATATTTAAAAGAGGAAAATCTGATGCAAAAAGTATTTTATTTTTAGAAGAGCAATTAATAGCGTTTCTATAAATTTTTTTATTGTATAAAAAAGGTTGTGCTGAACTGTCATAAAACACATTTTTTAATATTTTTTTTACTTCAGGCATTTGTTCAAAAAAAACTAAGCCTCCTCCAAAATGAGAAAAAACAAATATGTTGGAAGGATTATTTTTTACTAGTTGGTATAGATTTTTTGGGTTATTGTTTCCTTTTCCATTATATTTGTGTCCTACAGGTTCAGATCCATGTACTAGGATTGGAAGGTTATTTTCAGAAGCAATATTTAATATATTTTTAAATAAATAATTTTTCTCAAGTTTTTCATCATAGTCAAAATGCAATTCACCGATTCCTTTTACTCCGTTAGAAATACATTTAAGTAATTCTTGTTCAGAAAACTTTGAATTTATATCTAATGAACAAAGAGGGATTATAGAATCTTTGTATTTATCTTTTGATTCGATTATGTAATCATTTACTAAAGATGCTAATCCGTGATCATTCCAACCAAATCCAGCAACTACAGATTTAGTTATTTTGTGTTTTTTCATATTTTGAATCAAATCTTCTGATGAGATGATTTTGGTATTTTCTTCAAATATTGAATCAAATTTTCTGTCAATTTTTTTATATTTCTTTATATTTGAAGAAACTTCAGCAGGTAGTATGTGTGTAAGTGAATCTATAATCATTTTTTTATTCTATAATTTAATTATTATGATAAACAGCATTGACAAAAGTAAATTTGGAAAAGTTTTTATACTTAAAACCTCTCCACAGTTTGTTATTGGTGATTATGCAAATTTACTTTCTTTATCAGAAATCAATAAAAATTTTAATTTAGATACAAAAACTCTTTTAAAAGCAAATATTTCTTGGCAGCATTATTTTCCAGCCTGTTCTACTGCACCCTGGCAATTGGATGGAGTAATTCGAGGTTTAAAAAGTTTGAATTTTAAAGATATAGAAATAGCTCATAATGGAACGGTAGTAGTAAATGCTCATGAAGGAAAGAAAAATAATGGATATGAAGCTATTGAAGAAAACTTATCAGTAAAAAGTTCAGTTTTAGATGATCCTGGGCAAGAGTGGATACACTATAAACCTAAACAAAAAATGATTGCATTGGATAAAATTTATCCTGATGGGATAAATATTCCAAAAAAATTACTTGGGACAAATATTGTTCATCTTCCTACTGTAAAAACTCACGTTTTTACAACTATTACAGGCGCTATGAAAAATGCATTTGGAGGGCTTCTTCATCAAAATAGACACTGGGCTCATTCAGATATTCACAATACTCTTGTAGATTTACTAAAAATTCAATATGAAATACATGATAATGTTTTTGCAGTAATGGATGGAACTTTTGCAGGAAATGGTCCTGGGCCTAGAGCTATGTCATTTAAAGTGAAAAATTATATTTTGGCATCATACGATCAAGTAGCCATAGACTCAATTTCGGCAAAATTAATGGGATTTGATCCTTTGAGTATTCCTAAACTTAGAATTGCTCATGAAAATGGTTTGGGAATTGCAAATCCATCAGAAATTAATATAATTGGCGATTCAATATCCAATCAAAATTGGAATTTTCATAAAAATAAGAACACTTTTGCTAGTAGGATTCAAAAAATGATTTATTGGGGTCCTTTCAAACCTCTAGAAAAAATCCTATTAAGAACCCCCTTGGTTCATTTGGCTTATTTTGCTTCAAATTTATATCATAATTCTTTCTGGCTGAGGGTTATTGGAAAATCAAGAATTAGAAGTGCTTTCAATACCGATTGGGGGCAGCTATTGAATAATTATAAGATTATAAAACCTTAGTTTTTACCTTCTAAGCAATGATTGTATGCACTTAATGCAGAAATTGCTCCTTGTGAAGCAGCAGTTATTGTTTGTTTTAAATTTGTTCCATTAGTTAAGTCTCCTGCAGCATAAACTCCTTCAATATTTGTCTTTTGATCTTTATCTACTACGACTTCATTGGTATTTTTATCCAAATTTACACCTAAAGAAATAGGTATATCAACTCTTGGATCGGCGCCAGCTTCAATCATCAAACCATCTACAATAAACTCTTTTTCATTTTTATATTCTTTTTCTAATTTGATTTTTTCCAATCCTCCAAAATCTGATCCAATAAGCTTACTTATATTATTGTCCAAAATAACTTCAACATTTTTTGTTTTTTCTAAAGCTTCAAGCAATATAGGTTCAGGTCTCCATAGCTTTTCTCCTCTGTATACTAGAAAAACTTTTTTACAATATTTTCCTATTAATATAGCTCCTTCAACAGCAGCATTTCCACCACCAACTACTACAGCAAGATTTTTATTTTTATACAAGGGAGCATCACAAGTTGAACAGTATGAAACCCCTTTACCTGTCCATTCATCTTCATTTTTTAGACCAAGTTTTCTTCTTTCTCTTCCAATAGCCAGAACAACAGTTTTTGTATCTATCTTTTGTCCGTTATTTAACTCACACAAAAAACCATTATGGGTTTTTGTAATAGATACTAAATTCTCTTCAATAATAGGGACTTCTAGGTCAATAACTTGTTTCTTAAATTCAAGCATTAAATCAAAGCCATCTATTTCACTATTTCCGGGATAATTTTCAATTATTCCTCCTATAGCTGTTTCTCCTCCAAAATCTTGACCAACAATTGCTGTTTTCATTTGGTACCTTGCTGCATAAAGACCAGCGGCAAATCCAGCTGCTCCTTGACCTGCAATTAATACATCTAGGCTTATATTTTTTGATTGAGTCATTAAATAATTCTTATATATTTTTTCTATATGAAATCATAATAATAATTTTTAATTTTTGAAACAATTCCTTTTTCCTATTTATTTGTAAGCATTACATAATAGAACACTATGTAGCTAAATATGTTTTTCATGAAATTTGAAAATATATAATTACTTATATAAAAATTTTTGTAAATTATGTTAAATAAAATAAGTTGGGTTATAGCGTTACTATTTCTAATTATGACAATTAGCATCCCAATATTGAATATTTTTAAATAAATAACAGAATTTTTTTTCACTTATTTTCCGAATCTGAATTTATAGTTAAACAAATCAATATCATTCTGCTTTTATATATTGAGTCATCTGAGTAAATATTGTTATATTATTGTTTTTATAGCAAAATATTTAATTTTATTAATCGTTAGGAGTTTATTATGAGAAATGAAATTAATCAGTTGAAAAACGGAGATATATGTTCTCCAAAAGGCTTTATGTCTGGTTCAATTTTTGCTGGGATTAAATCTCCTGGTCAAGATAAGCGTGATATAGGGATTATTTTTTCAGAAACGGAATGTGTTAGTGCAGGAACGTTTACACAAAATTCTGTAGTTTCTCCTTCAGTAACTTGGACCAAACAAGTTTTATCAAATAACAAATTAAGAGCCGTTGTTGTAAATTCTGGATGTGCTAATTGTGCAGTAGGAGAGCAAGGCTTTATAGATGCTAAAGAAACTGCAGAAATAACTTCAAATTCTTTATCTTTAGACATCAATTCAGTTGCAGTAGCTTCTACTGGAGTTATAGGAGTAGAACTACCTATGGCATTAATGAGAGAATTTATACCTAAGATAGAACTTTCAGACAAAGATGGTGGAGATTTTGCAAGATCAATTCTTACTACTGATAAAAGAACAAAAGAAATTGGAGTTTCATTTGAAATTGATGGTTGTGAAGTAAAAGTAGGAGGTGTAGCTAAAGGCTCTGGAATGATACATCCAAACATGGCAACAATGCTCTCATTTATAACTACTGATATTGCTATTGATCAAAATCTTTTAAAAAAAGTTCTAGACCAGTCGGTAAAAAAGTCATTTAACCAAATAAGTGTAGATGGAGATCAATCTACTAATGATACAGTTCTTGTGATGGCAAATGGGAATGCAGAAAATAGAAAAATAACAAAACTAGAAGATGCCGCTTTATTTAGTAAAGCATTAGATGAAGTTTGTATTTTTTTGGCCAAAGAAATAGCCAAAGACGGTGAAGGTAACACTCGTTTAATAGAGGCAAAAATTGATGGAGCTAAAACCTTAGAAGATGCAAGAAAAGCCTCTAAGTATATAGTTTCTTCTAATCTAGTTAAAACGGCAGTATACGGTAGAGACCCAAATTGGGGTAGAATAATGATGGCTATTGGAGCATCTCAAATAGAATTAGATGAATCAAAAATAGAAATATTTGTAAATGACATTCAGATTGTAGCTGATGGGATAGCTACTCCTTACAATCATCAAAGTGTTGTTATTGCAATGAATCAACCTGTAATAAGATTAACTGTAAATTTAAATATAGGTAAGGAGTCGGCAAAAGCATGGGGGAGTGAACTTACCGAAGAGTATGTTGTATTCAACTCAGCTTATACCACTTAATTTTATTATGATTAAATCTTCAAACATAACAGTAATAAAAATTGGAGGATCTACTTTAGGCGAAACTGATAGTACGTTTAAAGACATAGTGTCTTTGTATAAACAAGGATGGAAAATCATAATAATCCATGGAGGGGGGAAAGAAATTTCTAATTGGATCAATAAGCAAGGGATTGAACCAAATTTTGTTGAAGGCTTACGTGTTACAGATCAAAAAACCTTAGATGTAGCTACTGCAGTTTTAGCAGGAAAGGTCAATACCGAGATAGTTACTGAATTTCAAAATCTGAATGTCAATGCAGTTGGGTTATCTGGATCTTCAGGAATTTTAGAAGCAAAGCAACTAGATGTAAAATTAGGCTTTGTAGGAGAAATTATTAATTGCAATACAAAAATTCTATTGAATCTACTTGATAACGGATTTCTACCTGTAATTTCGCCCCTTGCAATTTCAATTGATATTAAAAATCAAATTTATAATACTAATGCTGATACTGCTGCTGGAGTTATAGCAAAAGAAATTAAAGCAGAAAGTATAATTTTTCAAACAGATGTACCAGGAATTTTAGATTCTAATAAAAGAGTGATACCTCAGATGACAAAAGGACAAGCAAATGAATTAATTGAGACTGGAATTGCTCAAGGAGGCATGATTCCAAAAATAAGAGCATGTATAAATGCATTAGAATGTGTTAAAACGGGAAGAATAATTGATGGAAGAGAATCAGGAGCTTTATTATCTGCATTCACTAATATGAATATTGGTACTAGAATAATATAAAGAACATTTTTTGGAGAAAATTATGACGTCTACACAAGAATATAAAGATTTAGAAAAAAAATATTACATGCAGGTGGTAAATAGAATGCCACCAGTTTTAATTGAAGGAAATGGAACTATAGTTAGAGATAACGATGGTAAGGAATATTTAGATTTTACTGCAGGATGGGCTGTTTTAAATTTAGGGCATTCTCATGAATCAGTAACTAAAGCGATAAAAGATCAAGCTGGAAAAATATTGCAAATGAGCAATCTCTACTATACTACTCCTCAGTTATCATTAGCTGAAACTATTGTAGAAAATTCTGCGGTTGATAGAGTGTTTTTTTGTAACTCAGGAGCAGAAGCTAATGAAGGAGCAGCTAAGCTTGCACGAAAATGGGGTAAGAAAAAATTAAATGGAGCATTTGAAATAATTACAACTTTGAATTCTTTTCATGGTAGAACCCAAGCAATGATGGCAGCTACAGGGCAGCCTCATTATCAAGATAATTGGAGGCCATTGATGCCTGGATTTGTAAATGTTGATTATAACGATGTTAGTGCAATAAAAAACGCTTACAATGAGAACACTTGTGCAGTAATGATTGAACCTTTACAAGGAGAAGGAGGAGTCAACGTCCCAAACGATGAATACCTCAAAGAAGTGCAAGATTTCTGTAAATCAAAAAATATTTTATTTATACTGGATGAGGTTCAAACAGGCATGGGACGTCTAGGGACTTTATTTGGTTATCAAAGATTCAAAAATGTAGAACCTGATGTTATGACTCTTGCTAAAGCACTAGGGTCAGGAGCTCCATTAGGAGCTTTTTGTTCTAAAGAATTTTGTTCTGTTTTAGAACCTGGAGACCATGGCTCTACATTTGGAGGGAATGCATTAACGACAGCAGCGGGTGCTGCTGCAGCAAAATTTATGGTAGAAAATAATATCCCGCATTTAGCTATTGAATCTGGTGACTATATGAAAAAACAACTGGAATCTTTGACAGAAAAATTTTCATTTATAAGAGAAATTAGAGGAATGGGATTGTTAATCGGTCTTGAGATGACTGAAGATTTCTCTTCTCAAATAGTCACCGAGTCTCTTGATAAAGGATTATTAATTAATGCAGTAAGGCCAAATATGATCAGATTTATGCCTCCTTTAAATGTTTCAAAAAAAGAAATTGATTCCGCGGTAGAAATAATTGAATCTATATTAGAAGGATTGAAATAATTATGTCTAAAGGGAAATGTGTTTTAGCTTATAGTGGAGGAATGGATTCTACAATATCAGTTGTTTGGATTAAGGAAAATTATGATCTTGATGTGATCACCTTAACTGTTGATTTAGGAGCAGGACCAGAAATTGAAGGAGTCGTAGAAAAAGCAAAAAAAGCTGGGGCTATTGATTCTGTAATTTTAGATGTAAAAGATGAATTTGTTAATGAATATGTTTTTCCTGGATTAAAAGCAGGGGCAATGTATGAGGATGTATATGCTTTGTCAACTGCTTTTGCAAGACCTCTTATGTCAAAAAAATTAGTTGAAACAGCTAGAAAATATGGAGCTGAATATGTTTCTCATGGATGCACAGGTAAAGGTAATGATCAAGTAAGGTTTGATGCCTCAATAATGACACTTTCTGGAGATGGAGATTCTATAAAAATTATAGCTCCTGCTAGAGAATGGGGAATGACTCGAGATGAGGAAAAAGAATATGCTAATAAAGCAGGTTTAGAACTTAGAGAAGTGGGTAATAATAGAGTATATTCAATTGATAGAAATTTATGGGGCTTGGCTATAGAAGGCGAAGATTTAGAAGATACTTGGATTGCCCCTCCTGAAGATGCTTTTTCATGGACATCTAGTATAGAAAATGCCCCTGAGGAGCATGAAATCATAGAAATTGGATTTGAAAAAGGAATTCCTGTTTCTCTGAATAGTAGCAAAATGTCCGGAGTAAAACTAATTGATGAATTAAATGTTATTGCTGGAAAACATGGTATAGGCAGAGTTGACCATTTAGAAAACAGATTAGTTGGAATTAAAAGTAGAGAAGTCTACGAAACTCCTGCTGCAGTAGTGTTATATCAAGCTATAGCAGCTTTAGAAACAGCAACTTTATCTAGAGAACAGCAAAGACTTAAATCTTCACTTTCTACCACATTTTCTGATTTAGTTTATGATGGGAGATGGTTCACAAGCTTAAGGGAAAATATTCAAGCATTTATGGACGATGTTCAGAAATTCACTTCTGGAAATGTAAAACTAAAGTTGTATAAGGGTAGTTCTACAGTAATTGGTAGAAAATCTAGATTCTCATTATATGATTACGATATGTCAACATATTCAACCACTGATAGTTTTAACCATGGCTCAGCAGAAGGTTTTATAGATATTTACTCATTACCAGCCAGAATCCAGGCAAAAAAACAAAAATATAATGATTTATAAACTTGAATAAAAACAAAAACAATAGAACTTCATCTATACAGGGTGGAGAAATTTACGGTGAATTTACAAGTTCTTTTGATACAGACATCAGAATGTACAGAGAGGACATTGCTGTTTCTATTGCATATTCAAAAATGTTAGAAAAAATCCAACTTATTTCTAAGTCTGAAAATGAAAATATAGTCAAAGGATTATCTGAAATATTACAAGAAATAGAAAGTAACAGATTTAAATGGAATCACGACTTAGAAGATATACATTTAAATATAGAAGAAACTTTATATAAAAAGATTGGCGATACAGCTGGCAAATTACATTTTGGAAGGTCTCGAAATGATCAAGTTGCTACAGATGTAAGATTGTTTTTTAAACATAAAATAGCAGATGTTAGAAATGAGTTAATTGCTTTTTTAGAAGAACTGATTTCTTTATCAGATAAAAATAAAAATACTATCATGCCTGGTTATACTCATCTTCAAAAAGGGCAACCAGTTCTTTTATCACATTATCTTATGGCATATTTTGCAATGCTATCAAGAGATTTAAACAGAATTGATCAATGTTTAGAAAATTTGGATACCCTTCCATTAGGATCAGGAGCATTTGCAGGTGTAACAATACCTATAGACAGAGAATTTTTAGCGAAAGAATTGGGGTTTACTAAAATATCATCTAATTCTATAGATTCTGTATCATCTAGGGATCATATTTTAGATGTTAATTATGTTTGTAGTTCTACAATGTTAAATCTTTCCAGGATATGTGAAGAATTCATAATTTGGTCAACTGAAGAATTTGATTTTATAAATTTACCAGAAAAATTTACAACAGGCTCGAGTATAATGCCTCAGAAGAAAAATCCTGATTACCTAGAATTAATAAGGGGAAAAACGGGGGGAGTTATAGGGAATCTTATGGGCCTTATGACTACTTTAAAAGCATTGCCATTTACGTATAACAGAGATTTGCAAGAAGATAGAAATGGGGCAATGAAATCAGTAGATATATTAATTGATAGCTTAGGTGTATTAAAATCTATGTTTTCTGAAATCTCATTTAATAAAGACAAAATGTTAGACGCCTCCTTAAGATCAGATATTTTAGCCACAGATTTTGCAGATTACCTAGCATTTAAAAAGATTCCATTCAGAGAAGCTTATGAAATAATTAAAAAAGTTTCTATTAAATTGTCTAAAGAAAAAAAATCAATCAATGAACTCTCCTTAAATGATTTTAAGAAAATTTCTGATCTTTTTGATGAGGATATTATGAAAATAGACTTGAAATATTCTATAGAGAAAAGAAATTCAATTGGAGGGACTTCAACAAAGTCATTAAAAGAACAGTTGAAAAATGCAAAAATTTATCTAAGAGATAAAAAAAATGTCTAAAAAAGATATTATTATAAGTGCATCGATTTTATCTTCAGATTTTAAAAATTTAGAAAAAGAAATCAAATCACTCAACTTGTCTGGAATTGATGAATTTCATCTTGATATTATGGATGGTCACTTTGTGAAAAATATTTCTTTTGGCCAACCAATCCTTGAAACAGTTAGATCTCTTACTACCTTACCTATTGAAGCACATTTAATGGTTGATACTCCAATAAATTATATTGAAAGTTTTTTAGATATTGGAATAAACATTTTTACATTTCATATTGAATCAGAAAGTAATACAAAAGAAGTAATTGATCTAGTTAGAAGTTCAAAAGGTAAAATAGGAATAGCAATAAATCCTGATACTGATCTCAGAGAAATCCTACCTTTTATTAATGATATTGATAGAGTTTTGTTTATGACTGTTTATCCTGGAAAAGGAGGTCAATCCTATCTTGATTTTGTTGAAGAAAAAATCAATAACTTAGTAAAAATGGATGAATCCAAAGACTTAATTATTGGTGTAGATGGAGGAATAAAAGCAGATACAATTAGTCGTCCATACAAATGTGGGGTTAGAATGTTTGTTTCTGGAACAGGTATTTTGAATAATGATTTAGGATTCTTGGGGGCAGTGAATGAATTAAGGCAGTCTATTTAAGGGCTATTCCTTTTTTATCTAAAGTCCTTATTTCTCTTGCAGTTAATTTTACAGTGTATTCCTTTTCCCCAATTGTTATTTTTCTTTTTTGTACGTTTGGTTTTGAAATTTTCTGAGTTGCATTTAGTGCATGTGACCTATTGTGACCAAACAATGGTTTTTTTAGTGGACCTAAGCCCAAATACTTTCTAGGATCAATAGACATTTTTCTCTCTTGGTAAATTTATTATTTAAATTATTTTTTTTTTTACGACTATAGTTTATCATTCAATTTTATAATCGGAAATATTATTTTATGAAGACTAATCAAGAGATTTTACCAGAACAGCTCATTTCGGGTATTAATAATTTTATTTTTTGTTTAAATTTATACAAAGAAAAAATCAATAATTTAAACGTATTTCCTGTACCTGATGGTGATACTGGTACAAATATGCTTCTAACTATGAAAAGTTTAGATTTATCATACGAAGAAGATGAAAAAGTTGAAAACTTTTTGTTTTCTCTAAAAAATTCTTCATTGATGGAGGCTAGAGGGAATTCTGGTGTGATTTTATCTCAATTTTTTCTAGGTCTATTGTCTGCTTACAAACAAAACAAAAGATTATCATTTAAAACATTGGCCGAATCTATAGTCAATGCTGCTAAAACTACTAGAGAATCTCTTCCTAATCCTGTTGATGGGACGCTAATGACTATTTATGAAGAAGTTGGATCAAAAGCCCTTAAAAGTTATTCTTCTTCGAAAACATTATCTGATTTTTTGAAGGAATTATCTGAAGAATCTATTAAGTCTGTAAAAAATACGCCTAATAAATTACAAATACTAAAAGATGCTGATGTAGTTGATTCTGGTGGTTTAGGTTTTGCTATGATGATAAATTCATGGTTTTTTTCAACTGTTTATAATACAGCAAAAGAGATAGAAGAAAATTTAGAAAAAGTATATATGGAGATGATTTCGGGGCTGTCTGATTCTGTATCAAAAGAATTTTATGATGATTCTCAAGAAATTGAATGGGGAAACTGTACTGTCTTCACTATAACAGGTAAAAATATAAATGTTGAGAATCAAAGGAAAAAAATACCAGAATTTGGGAAGTCTGCTGTAATTACAGGAGATTCTAGTTTGATAAAAGTTCATATTCATGTATTGGAAACGGAGCCTATTATTCAGTATGCTAATGAAATTGGTAAAGTTGAAAATATTTTTATTCAAAACATGGATGAACAGACAAAGGATATTTCTGAGTCAAAAAAAGATTATCAAAACATAAATACTTCTATTATTTCAATATGTGAAGGCGATGGAATTGTAAAACTATTTAACGAGACTGTAGGTGATTCTATGCATATCTTGATTGGAGGGCCTAAAAAAAATCCTAGTATAAAAGATATTTTAGAAATCGTGAATAAAATCAAATCAGAAAATATAATAATTTTACCTAATAATCCAAATATATTAGTTACTGTAAGAAAACTTTTAGAATTATCTGACAATGAGAACATAAAAGTTGTTGAAACAAAATCTATTCAACAAGGGATATCTAGTGTTATATATTTTGATGATAACCAATCTTTTGAAGAGAATATGTCTAATATGAATTCTGCTATTTCTTCGATTGAGGAAGCCTCTATAACCATTTCTACTAGAGATGTGATTATAGACGATAAGAAAATAAAGAAAAATCAATATATTGCAATTTTGAATGATAAAATTGTAGATTCATTTGATGATCCTCAATCAGCATTGGATTATTTATTGAATGAGATGTCTTCAAGAAATGATATTTTAACAGTAATAATAGGACATGATTCAATAGAAAAAAATCACGATAAATTAGAACAAACTTTTATTGAACAGAACATAGATAAGGAAATAACGATTGTAGAAGGCAATCAACCATACTATAATTATTTCATATTAGGAGAATAGGTGTATAAAATGTCAAAAATAGCTTTAGTAACAGATAGTACGTGTGATTTACCAGAAAAAGTAGTTATAGAGAAAAATATTACGGTCATTCCATTAAATGTCCATTTTGGGGAAGAAACTTTTTTAGACGGAATAGATTTAAAGCCAGATGCTTTTTTTGAAAAATTAAGTACATCTGATATTCATCCTCAAACTTCTCAACCTTCTGTTGGTAGGTTTGTTGAAACATATAATAAATTACTAAAAACTCATGATTCAATTATTTCTATACATATTTCAGGGAAATTAAGTGCTACTTATTCCTCTGCGTTACAAGCTCAAAAAGAAATTGGGAATGAAAATATAAAAGTGATCGATAGCATGAATGGAACCTTGGGATTAGGAGCAATAATATTTCATCTTGCAACATTAAATCAATCAGGGGAAACCTTTGAAAATATGTTGGAAGAAGCAGAAAAAATCATTCCAAATGCAAATTTTATGGGATTAGTTCCGACTCTAGAATATTTAGCTAAAGGAGGAAGAATTGGCAAGGCTCGTGAATTCATAGGTTCTCTTTTAAAAATAAAACCTATTCTTGGTGCTGTTGATGGAGAAATTCAATCTGTCGGTAAAGCTAGAACCTTACTAAAAGGAATGGATTTTATAGTTGAAGAAATAAAAAAACACAAAATTGATACCTTATTTATAGTTCATGCCAATCATACAGAAAGAGCAAATCTACTAAAAGATAAGGCTGCAGAAGTTATAGATTCTAAAAATATAGTTATTGCTGAATTTGGACCAGTAGTAGGTACACATTTAGGTCCAGGTGCATTTGGAGTAGGTTTTATTTCTTCGGAGTAGACAATTGGAAGCTTCAAAGAAAGCAAACAAACTAAAGATTTTAGCTTCTATTCTTTCTCAGGAATATCAATTAGGCCTTAATGACCAATCAGTTGAACTTGGGCTAGATAATTTTATTCAAAATTCTTATAAAGATATAGATTGGATTTTTAATGTATATCCAATGAAATCAAGAAATTACAAAAATCTGGGCATCGGCGAACGACATATTTGGGTTAAAAATCTTTTATCCAAAATAGCTTATGAAATAAAAATCATTGAAGAAAAAATAACTCATGAAATACTTTTAAAAAACTTACCCTTAGAAACACCTTTAGAGCAGTTACCTTTTATGGATAAAAGGCATGTTATTAGATTTACTAATTTAGGAATATTTAATCTTGGAGATTTAATTTTGCATTTTCCATTTAGATATGAAGATTATACAAAGATAAAAAATGTCAATTCACTAATAGAAAATGAAAATGCAACCATTGTTGGCACTATAACAAAAAAGCTTTTAATTAGAAAAATGAATGCCCCCCAAATTATTGTTACCGATAATACAGGCTCAATTACGGCAACTTTTTTTAATATGGCATTTTTAGTTAAAAAATTTAAAGTAGGGCAAAAAATTGCTTTAGCAGGCATGATAAAAAAATTTAGAAACTCATTACAATTTAATAATCCTGAATATGAATTATTTACTAATAACGTGAAAAGATTTGATTATCTCCAACCAATTTATCATTCTACAGAAAAATTATCTCAAGAAGTAATAAAAACAAGGATTTCAAGTGCAATTAAAGCAAATGCACTTGATAAATTTGAAGATTTTATACCTGATGAAGTTTTGATTAGAAATGATCTTTTTTCAATGAAAGATTCTATAAAAAAATTACATTTTGCAAGAAGCCAAAATGAAAAAGAAAAAGCATCTAGAAGCTTTGCATTTCACGAAGTATTTGAAAATCAAATTTCAGTAAAATATCGAAAAAAACAAAGAGAAAAAAATATTTCTTCATATTCTTTTACTTCATTTGAGAAAAATTATCAGACAATTTGTAAATTTTTACCGTTTGAGTTAACGAAAGATCAAAAAATTTGTGTTGTTGAAATAGAAAAAGACTTGTCTTCGAATTTACCAATGGCACGATTGTTACAAGGAGAGGTTGGATCTGGTAAAACCATTATTGCATTGATAGCACTCTTGTGTACAGCTATGGAAAAAAAACAAGGTATTTTGCTGGCTCCTACTGAAGTATTGGCAGAGCAACATTTTATCAATTTATCAAATCTGGTTGGAGCAAAAATTGAGTTTGGAAATGAAGATAATATACGTATTTGCAATATCAATAATAGGATTAAGATCGCTTTATTAACTGGATCTTTAAATCAACAAATTAAGGAAAAAACTAGATCCATGATACTAAATAATGAACTAGATATTATTATTGGTACGCATGCGTTACTTCATGAAGACGCAACAAAGAATCTTTCAGGTCTAATCGTTATAGATGAACAACAAAGGTTTGGAGTTGATCAAAGAAACTTATTGTTAAAAAGAAAACCTATTCCAAATTTATTAGCAATGTCTGCTACTCCAATACCTAGAACATTAAGCATGACACTTTATGGTGATTTATCATTATCGACTATTAAAACAATGCCCAATAGAAAAAGAGATGTAGAAACTTATTGGATGCGAAATGCTCAATTTGATGAAATTACAACAGATATTGAAAAAGAACTTAAATCCGGGTCACAAGTTTTTTATGTTTGCCCTCATATTGATACCTCAGAAAAAATAGAAGTAGCTTCTGTTTCTCAAGAATTTGAAAGATTAAAAATAAGTAAACTTTCAAATTATAAAATTATGCTTTTACATGGAAGAATGAATATTGATGAAAAACAGAAGATAATGGAAAAATTAAGAAAAGGAGAAATCGATATATTGGTAACTACTCCAATAATTGAAGTTGGTGTTGATATCCCCAATGCTACTTTAATAGTTATAAATTCTGCAGAAAGATTTGGAATTTCTCAACTTCATCAACTGCGTGGAAGAGTTGGAAGGGGAGAAAAAGAATCAAAGTGCATAATTGTGTCATCGGATGAAATAAATGAATTAACTGCTAAACGAATGGAAGCTGTAGTAAAGAGTAATGATGGATTTAAGCTTTCGGAAGAAGATTTGAAAATTAGAGGTCCAGGGGAATTTGATAAAACAAAACAAAGTGGATGGTCTTCTGAATACAAAATTGCAGATCCCTTAGATTTTGATCTCATTAAACTGGTTAACGAAGAGGCAGAATCTATAATAAATCTAGATCCATCTTTGAATAGTTATTCAAAAATTAAAAAAATTCTAAAAAACTCTAGTACAGCAGACATAAATTTAGGATAAATTATATTATAAAAAAATCATGAAGAAAAAATATAAAGCAGTAAAGTTTTGGGCTAAAATACCACATGGGATCTGGCTTAGAGAAGCAACAAGTGTTTCGGTTGACAGTAAAGATAATGTTTATGTTTTCAATAGAGGTAATATTCCTTTATTAATTTTTGATAAAAATGGAAATCTCAAACAAACATGGGGCAACGATGACCCTTTTGGAGAAATAAAAGTTCAAGCTTTGCGAATAGATTATAAATTACAGACATGGGCAGGTTCGAGATTTGTAAGACCACATTCTATACTACTTGATCATGAAGATAATATTTGGTGTGTTGACGACAGTGGTCATAAAATATATAAATATAATCAGTCTTTCGAAGTACAATTATCACTGGGTGATGGTAATCCTTCTGAGAGAGAAAGTGGACTCCCTTTCAATAGACCTACTGATATTACAATTAATAAATCCAATGGAGATATATTTATTTCAGATGGGTATGGGAATTCAAGAATTCATCATTATGATTCAGAGGGAAAATTTATAAACAGTTGGGGAGAATCTGGAACTGGGCCAGGTCAATTTTCACTTCCTCACAATTTATGTATGATAGGTGACGATGAATTGATAGTGTGTGATAGAGAAAATCATAGAGTGCAAATTTTTTCTACAAAAGGAGAATTTATAAGAGAATGGCATGTTCATAAAGCTACTGCTGTTACTATAGATAATGATGGAAACATTTTTATTGCAGAGCAAGGTCCTCCTCCCGTTCAATATGGAGTAAAGAATTTAGGTCATTCAGTGGGAATTTGGAATAAAAATGGTGAGCTTTTGAATCGACTTGGTTCAGAACTTCCGGGAGAAGAACCTGATCAATTTTTATGGCCTCATTCTATTTCTGTTGACTCGAAAGGAAGAATTTTTGTAGCAGAAGTTTCATATGTTGAAGTTGGTAGAACCCTTTCTCCACCAAGAGAGATGACAAGCCTAAGGGTTTGGGAGCCTTTATCTGACAACTAAGTTAATTAGTTTATTTTCGATATATATTTCTTTTATTATTTCTTTTCCTGAAATATGTTTTTGTATTTTTTCTGAATCATTTATGTATTTTTTAATTTCTTCAATAGTTATATTTTTTTCCATTTCTACTTGATCCCTTAACTTTCCGTTCACCTGAATAATAAGTGTAAAATCAGATTTTTCTATTAGACCTTCATCAAATGTAGGGTTTACTTGCATATGAACAGAATTTTTATGTCCTAATTTTTGCCAAAGTTCTTCTGATATATGAGGACAAATTGGAGAAAGATGAATTAATAATCTTTTTAATGAGTCGGTCCAATCTGATTTGGAAACTTTTCCATTACCTCTTATTTTCAAAAGTAAATTAGTGTATTCCATTAAAGAAGCTATAGATGTGTTGTATTTGAAATTTTTCATGTCTTGCAAAACATTTTTTGTAGTAATATTACTTTTTTGAGTTAAATTTTTAGATTCTTCTTCATCAATATCAACTTCTTTATAATCATTACTAGCAAGATCCCAAATCCTGTGCAACCATCTGTAAACACCATTTATCCCTGAATCTGACCAGTCCCCCCCTCTGTCCCATGGCCCTAAAAACATTAAATATGCTCTAACAGAATCTGCCCCATATTGTTTTACTAAAGGTTCTGGATTTAATGGATTGTTTCTTTTTGAAATTTTCATATGTCTTGCCAACATAACTCCCTGATTAAATAGTCTTTTATAAGGTTCATCAAAATCTACATATCCTAAATCTCTAAGAACTTTATTAAAAAATCTTGCGTATAAAAGATGCATTACAGCGTGCTCAGCTCCCCCCATATATTGATCGACTGGGGACCAATTAGAAATCCTTTCTTTTTCAAAGGGATAATCAATTGATCCTGGGCTTGCAAATCTTAAGTGATACCAAGAAGAGTCCATAAATGTATCCATAGTATCTGTTTCTCTTTTTAATCTTCCTAATTTTGGATGATTAAAATAAAGGAAATTTTCATCAAGAGTTAAGGGTGATTGTCCAGTTGGCATAAATTCTTTCACATCTGGTAATACTACAGGTAAGAATTCTTCATCAACAGGTATTATTTTATCGTTGTCATCATAAAACATAGGAATTGGAGTTCCCCAATATCTTTGCCTTGAGATAAGCCAGTCTCTTAAATGATAGGTAATGGTTTTTTCTCCAGAATTTTTTGATTCGATTAAATTTGCTATGTTTCTTTTAGCATCAATATTGTTTATTCCATCAAAATCTCCAGAATTTACCAGTATCCCATTTTCTGTGTATGCTTGCTTTAGCTCTGTATTCTTAGATCCATCAGAAGAAATAACTAGTCTTATAGGAAGTTTGTATTTTTTTGCAAAAATAAAATCTCTTTCATCATGAGCAGGTACCCCCATGACTGCTCCTGTTCCATAAGAAGAAAGAACATAGTCTCCAATAAAAACAGGAATTTTTTCATTATTTATTGGGTTGATGCAAGATATGTCTGTTTTAACTCCTGTTTTTTCTCTTACAGTTGAAGTTCTATCTATTTCTGATAATTTTTGTGAGTTTAATATATAGTTTTCAACTTCTTTATTTTTATGTAATTTAAGTTTTTTAATCAATGGATGTTCTGGAGCTAAAACTAAAAAAGTAACGCCAAAAACTGTGTCAATCCTAGTTGTGAAAGTACTTATTTTTTCATTAGTTTCATTTACCTTAAAATCAATAGTAACTCCCTCTGATTTGCCAATCCAATTTTTTTGCATTTGCTTTATTTTTTCAGGCCATTCTAAGTCTTCCATATCAAGTAATTCTTCAGCATAATCAGTTATTTTAAAATACCATTGAGGCATCATTTTTTTTACTACCTCGGCTCCAGACCTCTCAGATTTACCATCTACAACCTGTTCATTTGCTAAGGTTGTTTGATCTATGGGATCCCACCAAACAGGTCCATTTTTTCTATAGGCTAGTTTGTTTTTATACATATCTAAAAAAAACTTTTGATTCCACTTATAATACTCTGGAGTGCATGTTACTAATTTTCTATTCCAATCATAAGAATTCCCCATCATATCAAACTGTTTTTGCATATTTTGAATATTGTCAAAAGTCCATTTTTTAGGATTGATATTTCTTTTTATTGCTGCATTTTCTGCTGGTAATCCAAACGCATCGAACCCTTGTGGATGCATGACATTATAGCCTTCTAATCTTTTAAACCTCGCATGAGCATCTGCTGGAGCAAAAGCAAACCAGTGCCCTATATGTAAATCCCCCGAAGGATAAGGGAACATTGATAATGCATACCAATTTTTTTTTGAATCAACTCTATCTGGTGTTTTATAAATGTCATCTTTTTTCCAGATGGTTTGCCATTTTTTTTCAACCTTCTCTGGGACATAGGTTTTTGAATTACCTTCTTCTTCTTTGAGCATTATTTATAATTGTTTATCTTATTATGTAATATAGTATAAATGGATTATTTAAAAATTTAACTTTGGTGAGAAGAATGTTTGATTTAATTATAAAAAATGGCACTGTATATGATGGAACTGGAAATAAACCCCAAAAAATCGATTTAGGTATAATTGCTGATAAAATATCCCGATTGGGAAATTTAGATGGAGTTGAATCAAAACAGATTATTGATGCTGAAGGGTTATCAATTTCTCCAGGATTTATAGACACTCATTCTCATGCTGATTTTGATATTTTAAAAAATCCTCAACATATGTACGGAATATCTCAAGGAGTCACAACTGAAATTCTTTCTCCTGATGGGATAGGAATTGTTCCATTAAGTAAATCAAAGTCAAAAGAACACATAAAATATCTATCAGGGATTTTAGGTCTTCCTACTGAAGAATTTGATGGCACATCTTTTTCTGAAGCTAAGAAATACTATCATAAAAAAAGCAAGTGTAACGTTGCTGTATTTGCTGCTCACGGTCCATTGAGATTAGAGCTGTGTGGAATGGAGGATTTGCCATTAGATGGAGATCTTATGAAAAAAGCAAAATACAATCTTGAAGAGGCTTTTGAGCAAGGAGCAGCTGGCTTTTCAACAGGTTTAGATTACTATCCTCAAACTTTTTCTACAACAGATGAACTAATTGAATTATCAAAAATAGCTGCATCTAAAGACAAAGTATATTCTGTTCATCTTAGAAGTCATGAAAAAGACAGAGCATTTGCCAATGGAGGCATATTAGAAGCCATAGAAGTAGCAAGAAAGTCTAATGTTTCTTTATTAGTTGAACATTACAGAACAGTAGAATCAAATGCTGGTGAAATTGATAAGTTACTTGAACCTGTTGATAATGCTAAAAAAGAAGGAATAGATATAACTATGGAGACTTATTCTTATCCAGTTGGTTGTACAGTTCCGTTGATATTTTTTCCAGGACCATTTCATCTTGGTGGTTTTGATAATGTTATGTCGATACTGAAAGACAAAGCCCAGAGAGAATACTGGGAGAAAGAATTATTAAAAAATTCTCCAAGGCATGATATAGAAGGAGCAATGTGGACATCAATTGGTAATGATGACTTAAAAGAGTATGCTGGATTAAGTGTAAAAGATGCAGCAGAAATGGACAACATATCCCCTATACAACACGTAATGGACATAATGTTGAAAACAGAATTAAATTGTGGTTTTAGAGTGATTCCTCCCGCTAGTATTTCAAAATGGAGAAAAGTAGAAGAAGATATTATGACTCTTCTACAAAGACCTGATTATTTAGTTGGGTCAGACTCAGTTCCTACTGGTCAAGTAATACACCCAAGAGCTTATGGATGTTTCACAAGAATACTAGGAAGACTCAGAAGAAGGTTTAATATACCTCTTGAGCTTTTGATTAATAGAATGACAAAATTTCCTGCAGATAAAATAGGATTACAAGGAAGAGGTCATATTAGAGAAAATAATTTTGCTGACTTAGTGATTTTTGATCCAGATGAGATAAATGATTTAGCTACTTTTGAAGATCCAGAAATTTTTTCAGTAGGAATCAGAAAAGTTTTTGTCAATGGTAAATTGTCGTATCAGAATAAAAAAGAAGTGAACGAATTAAACGGCTACTTCATCTAAGGTTTTACAACTGAACCATCAGCTCTTCTAACTGTATCCCAAGCCCCACCATATTCCCTTTCTTTGAAAGGAAACTTTTTAGCTAGTTTTTCATCAATATCTATTCCTAATCCAGGTTGGTCATTTCCCCACATCATTCCATCTTTAACCTCTGGGCATCCAGGAAAAACTTCCTTTGTGTTTTCTCCAAAAATTGAATATTCTTGTATACCAAAATTAGTACTACTTAAATCTAACGCTAAATTTGCAGCATGTCCAACAGGAGAAGTATCTCCTGGACCATGCCATGCAGTTCTTACTCCCATTATCTCACCCATTGCAGCAATTTTTTTTGCTGGTGATATTCCACCTATATCTGATATATGAATTCTTATAAAATCAATTAATCTATCTTGCAACATAGGAATAATTTCATGTGGAGAGCTATATAATTCACCCATTGCAATGGGTGTTGATGTTTGATTTCTTACCATTTTAAAATATTGATTATCTTCAGGGCTGAATAGGTCTTCTAAGAAAAAAAGTTGATATTTTTCAACTTCTTTTGCAAACCAAACGCCTAAAATTGGCGGGATTCGTTCATGTACGTCGTGTAGTATTTCTACTCCATATCCAAAACGATTCCTTATGTATTCAAATAAAGATAGAGCAGATCTCATATACGGCTTTGGTTCAAAGACCCCACCTGGATGCGCATATAATTTCTTTTCATCATAGTTTTTTATTCTTTTAGTGATCGGTATGGGCCCAAGTTTAGGGTCAGTATTACCAATCGTTTGATTTCCAGTTTTAGCAGATTTATTGCCATAGGTAGAATAACCTGGAGTTGATATTTGCACTCTAATATGATGAAATCCTTTTTCTATGTAAGATTGCATCTGATCACCTACTTCTTCTTCTGAATCCCCAGATGTGTGTACATATACAGCTGCTGCTTCTCTTGTTTTACCACCTAGTAGATCATAAAGAGGCATATTAGCCATTTTTCCTTTTATATCCCATAATGCTTGATCCACTCCTGATAGGGCATTATTTAAAACTGGTCCATTTCTCCAATAAGAAGACACATAAGAAGATTGCCAAATATCCTCTATATTATTTACTTCTGCTCCAACAAGGAAAGGTTTTAAATAATCTTCTATGGCTGACTTCACAGGATTAGGCCTTTGTGTAAAAGTAGAACAACCTACACCATAAAGACCATCTGTATCAGTAAGAATTTTTACTATAACCAGTCTTATATTATCTGGTTCTGTAAAAATTACTTTTATGTCTTTTATTTTGGGATTAGCCATTTTGAATTCCTAATTAGTTTTATTTTTTTCTTCTTGAGACTTAAGGTAGTCTTCAACCGATTGGATATCTTCTAATTCAACATAAAAAAACAAAGTACTATTACCAGGGATTCTTGGAGGAGCACCTTGTACTCCATATCCTAATTCTGGAGGTATTTTTATCAATATTTTCCCGTTTTTTCCTATTTTAGTAATGCCTATTTGCCATCCTTGAATAACTCTTGATAAAGGAAATACGGAAGAGCTATTTCTAGTATAAGAAGAATCAAACACACAACCGTTTTCTAACCATCCTGTATACTTTGCAGTTACTAAATAATTTATATCAGGTTTTTCAGACTGACCTTCCTCAAGTATAAAATAATCTATTCCAGATTCATCTGATGTCAAATTATTTGATTGCAGTTCATTCAGTTGCGGATAAGATTCAACATAATATTGATTCTGGCAGTACATTGTAGATGGAGTTGGCTCAATAATTGGAATTTTTGCATCTTTTGAAGGATCTGCTCCACCGCCTCTGCATCCAAAAATAATGAATAAAGCTAGAAGAAAAAAAACTTTGATTTTTTTGCTCAAATTTAACTTTCTCCTTCATTTACGAATTGTTTGGCTCCATTTGCCATCCATTCTCCTGTTCCTGCGAACAGAAATTGAACACCCATTCTTGCAAATTTATTAGTATTTGATAAATTACACATTGTCCCAGCAGTTTTGCCAGAGTCTATTATTTTTTTCAAAGCATTGTCAATTGTAGATGTAACTTCTTTGTTACCCATGTCATTTATATAACCCATTGATTGTGCAAAATCACCAGGTGCTACAAAGAACACATCGATATCATCAACTTCCAAAATAGAATCAAGGTTTTTATAAGCAACAATATCTTCAATAAGTATTACAAGTAAACTTTTATCGTTCGCAATTTCTAAGAAATTTGGAACTCCGTATCCTTGCCTAGAAGTAGTCATTCCTCTTTGCCCTATTGGGGCGAATTTTCCTCCTGCAACTACATTTTCTGCTTCTTCTTTTGTGTTGACGTGGGGAACGACAATGCCTTGTGCTCCAAGGTCTAAGGTTCTATATATTTGACCTTGTGAATTTTCGTTTATTCTGACTACTGAAGTAAGACCCCAAAGGTCACAAGCTCTTGTCATATCTCCAATATTATTTGGACCTACTAGGCCATGTTCTCCTTCCATCCAAATTCCATCTATGCCTGATTCAACAGCTGCATGGCCAAATGCATCTATATCAGAAGCATGTGCATTGCCTGCAGCTATGTATGCTCTTTCACCGTTATTTAGTTTTTCTTTTACTCTATTTGCTCTCATTTCCATTTTTCACCTTCAATTAACTAGTTTTTATTATCATATGCATGTTTGCTATTTGTGTATCCTGGTCCTTTACCTTTTTTCCATAGATGATTTTCTAATACCTTTGTATCAATATTAACACCCCATCCTGGTCCTTCAGGTATATCTACGACACCATTTTTTATCTTTAATGGGCCTCCTATCATCTCATCCTTCCAAGGAACATCATCAATGTCTATTTCCATTATTCTTACATTTGGAACGTTTGCACACAGATTTAGTGAGATCATAGTTGATAAGTGAGAATAATAATTATGAGGAGCAATATTTATTTGATGGCTTGCTGCAAGAGCTGCGACTTCTTTAGCGTTTATAAATCCTTGCCATGGGATATCAATCATTGCTACATCCATTGATCTTTTATCAAAATAAGGCCTGTAATCAGTTATTCCTAATAGGTTTTCCCCTGAAGTAATAGGAACATCAGTTGAATCAGTTATTTCTCTCAATGCATCGGGCTCATACATATCTATTTCAACCCACATCATATTATAATTTTCTAAAACCTTGCAAATCTTCTTAACGGCTTGAGGTTTGAAATTAAAATTTAGATCAAGACCAATAGTTACTTTTCCTTCAGATCCTTCTTGTAATGCACTAATATGATCTTCTATTACATCCAAGAGTTCATAATTAATAAAAGTCTGACTATCCGCTGTATATTCTAATCCTTGATCTGTAGTTCCATAACCTCCTCCAAAACAACCAAAAAAAACATAAGTACTTTCTGGAGGGTTACTCAATGGAGAATCTGGACGAACAATTATATTCGTTTTTAATGATGTATATCCTTTGTCTTTTACTTCTTTACCAAGATTTATAATATCTTGTCTTGAATTAAGAGGATCTACTCCTAACTGCTTATAACTTCTAGCTCTGGAAGTTCCACAATGAGACCAATAAATTTTTTGTTTATTTCTAACCTTTCCTCCAAAAAGATCATAAACTGGAACCCCATGATGTTTTCCTTTTATATCCCATAATGCCAACTCAATACCTGCAATAGCCTTTAGGGCAATACCACCTTTTGATTGAATAGCCATTCTTTGCAAATCCCAAAATATAGATTGAATATTTAAAGGATCTCTTCCTAACAACAAAGGCTTAAAATCTTCTACAGAACCAACTATCCCCCATGGATTTCTTCCATCGGACATTTCTCCGTATCCAGTTATACCAGAGTCTGTAATAATTTCTGTAAATTGCCAAGGTCTCCAACCAGCATCAACAACATAAGTATTAATAGATTCTATTTTCATATCTTTACTCCCCACTAGTGATATATGTAATATAGACATAAATTTATTTAAAGTAAATAAGCTAAAGAAAAGAACTATGTCTGAAAAAAATTGTTGTAGTCCTAATAGAGATCAAGATAAAAAAATTGAAATTAAAACTGATTTTTCAATACACAAATCTTCTGAAGATGCAAAATTAAGTAATATGATTAGAATTTCTCAAGAATCATTTTTGATGGGAACAGATTATGAAAATGCATTTGTCAATGATGGAGAAGGGCCAGTTAGAGAGGTTGAAATAGATCCTTTTTACGTCGATAGGTATCCTGTCACTAATAAAGACTTTGATATGTTTTGTTCACAAACAGGTTATATAACAGAAGCAGAAAAATATGGTTGGTCTTTTGTTTTTTTTCAATTGGTATCAAATAAAACAAAAAAAAACGTATCTGAATCAGTTTCTGGAACACCATGGTGGTGGAAAGTCGATAATGCTTTTTGGAGAAAACCATATGGGCCAGATTCTAATCTAAAAGATTTAGACAAACACCCTGTAGTTCATATTTCTTGGAATGATGCTAAAGCTTATGCTAAATGGATAGGAAAAGACCTTCCGACCGAAGCAGAATGGGAAATAGCTGCAAGAGGTGGATTAAGTCAAAAAAATTATTCTTGGGGGAACAATGAAGCTCAAATTTTTAAAAAATGTAATATTTGGGAAGGAATTTTTCCAGATAAAAATACAATGAAGGATGGATGGCTAGGAACTTCCCCTGTAGATTACTATGATCCAAATAACTATGGTGTTTATGATACAGCTGGAAATGTTTGGGAGTGGTGTAAAGATTGGTTTTCTGCATCCTTTCATCAAAATGAAAGAAAAGAAACAAGAATTAATCCTTCTGGTCCAAAATATGGTTCATCAAAAACTATGAAAGGAGGCTCTTATTTATGTCATAACTCATATTGTAATAGGTATAGAGCATCCGCCAGAACACAAAATACTACTGATTCCTCTACAGGAAATTTGGTATTTAGGTTAATATATAGAAACAAATAGGAGGGGAAAATGTTAGATAGATTTAAAGTTCCAGAAGAAGATAAAATTTATGTACCTGTTGAAAAAATAACTAATGTTACTGAAAATATTTTAAAGTCTTCTGGAGTATCAGAAGAAGGTGCTAAGAATTCTACAGCAGTATTGATTGGCAATGACTTAAGAGGAGTTGAGACTCATGGAGTTTCAAATGGTTTAAGGTTATACGTTGAAAAATATGCATCAGGACAATACAATTCAAATCCTGATATCAAAATTGTAAGAGAATCAGCTACAACTGCCACAATTGATGGAGATAATGGCTTGGGAGCAGAAATAGGTCCAATGGCTATGGAAATGGCTATACAAAAAGCAGAAAAATATGGAATGGGATGTGTTGTAGTAAGCAATACAGGACACTTGGCAGGATGTGGGTACTATCCTCTTCAAGCAGTTGAAAGAGATATGATTGGACAAGCAATGACTTCTGGAGGAGCTGGCTTAACTGTTCCGACTTGGGGTTCAGAACCAATATTAGGAACCAATCCTGTAGCATGGGCTGCACCTGCTGATAAAATGCCACCATTTCTTTTTGATATTGCAACTACTCAAATAGCTTCAAATAAGATAGGTCTTGCTTTACGAACTGGTGCAAAAATTTTACCAGGTTGGATTACTGATAAGAATGGAGAGCCAATTTTGGAAGAAGTTGATGCTCCTCAAAGAACAGGTAGGCACGGAGAATCAAATTACCATCTACTACCTTTTGGAGGAACAAGAGAAAATGGTTCTCATAAAGGCTTTGGTTTAGGAATGGTAGTAGAAATTATGACTAATGAACTTTCTGGAATGGGTCCAGCTCCTGTTCTTCATCATGAAGGTTCGGATATGTTTGCTGCATATTCAATAGATGCATTTACTGATGTAAAAAAATTCAAGAAAGATATGGATCAACTATTAAAGAAAATAGTTGATTCTAAACCTGCATCTGATTATGAAAGAGTTGTCTATGCAGGGCTTATGGAAAACGAGGAATATATAAAAAGATCACAAGAAGGCATCCCTTATCATAGAGAAGTAATAGATTGGTTTGAGAATTATTGCAGTGAAATAGGGATAGATTGTGAGTTGAGATAATGTTAGAAAGATTTAAGGTTCCAGAAGAGGATAAAATTTACATTCAGTCTGAAAAGATTTTTGAATTAACAAAAACTATTTTAAAAAATCTTGGAGTTTCAGATGATGGGGCAAATAATTCAGCTTCAGTATTAATAGGCAATGATTTGAGAGGAGTAGAAAGTCATGGGGTCTCAAATGGATTAAGGCAATATATAAAAAGATATAAAGATGGTGTTTATAATCCTAATCCAAAAATAAAAACCTTAAAAGAAACTCCTACTACAGCAAAGCTAGATGGTGATAATGCCATAGGAACAGAAATTGGACCAATAGCTATGAATTTGGCCATAGAAAAAGCCCAAAAATATGGAATGGGATCTGTTTCTGTTGTAAATACAGGACATTTAGCTGGTTGTGGACACTATGTTCTACAAGCAGCAGAAAAAGATATGGTAGGGCACTGTTATACCGGAAGTCCAGCTGGACAGACTTTACCGACTTGGGGTTCAGAACCAATTTTAGGAACTAATCCTGTAGCATGGGGAGCTCCTGCTGATGAAATGCCATATTTTCTTTTTGATATAGCCACATCTCAAGTAGCTGGCAATAAAATAGAGCTTACAAGAAGAACTGGATCAAAGCTTCTCCCTTCATGGATCGCTGATAAATCTGGTAATCCTATTATGGAAGAGGTAGAAACTCCTAATAAAGGAGATTATAACCTTCTCCCTTTTGGAGGAACAAGAGAAAATGGTTCTCATAAAGGTTATGGATTAGGAATGGTAGCAGAAATAATGTCAAATATCTTATCAGGGGCTGGGCCAGGTCTATTTAATGATCATCAAGGTTCAGATTATTTTGTGGCATATTCTATTGATGCATTTACCGATGTTAAAAAATTTAAATTAGATATGGATATGTTACTTAAAAAAATTATTGATTCAAAACCAGCTAAAGGATTTGAAAGAGTTGTTTATGCAGGTTTTTTAGAAAATGAAGAATACGTAAAAAGATCAGATAAAGGAATTCCATATCATAAAGAAGTGATTAGTTGGTTTGAAAGTTATTGTGAAGAATCTGGTATTGATTGCAACTTGAAATAGCTAGACTTTCATTTTTCTATTAGTGTATTTCCTGCCAACTTCGGCAGCTTTTGGATCTTGTCCTGCTATAACTCTTGCTCCAGATTTTATGACCTCGACAATATTTTCAGGAGTACCTGTTTCTAAAAACTTAACACCATTTTTATCGCAAGCTTCTTTTACTCTTATTGAAGCCTCTTGAATCCTTGGGTCAATTTTTTTATCTCCAGGTTTTCTTCTAATTTTCATAGACATTGACATATCACCTGGGCCCATTTCTGCAAAACCAATACCAGGGGTACTTAAAATTTGTTCGCAATTATTAAGTCCTTCTAATGTTTCTATTTTCAAACCCAATAATAGCTCTCCATTTGGATTTAAAGGCCAGGGGTCTGCTTTGTCTCTGTATACATTGTCATCATTAAGTCCCCATTTTTGCTTTGCCATAAATTCAGAACCAACACCTCTTGTTCCGTCTCTTAATCCTAGACCAACTCCAACATCATTAATTTTATATCTGCAAGATTCTACGAAAGCTCTTACAGCATCTGGAGAAGTAGCCTCACATAATAGAATGCCATGAACTCCTCGAGCTAAAATTTGTCTTATTTGCCATGCATTGTATTGAATAATTTCCTCTGTCTCTCCTTGAACTGGTAATTCTACTATTACCGGAGGAGTAATATGTCCAGAATTAGTAGGACCTCCATTAATTAAACCTTCCATATATGATTCAAGACCGGTCATATCAAACGAACCATGTTCCATGCCAATATTTATATAGTCGGCCCATGTTTTAGAATCTTTTTTCCCCTGATCAAAAGTAAGAAAATCTTTTGAGAAAGTATGAAGGCCAGTATAATAGATTGGCTGGTCTTCTTCTAATAGTTCTATTGCCCTATTAATTCTATTTGGCATAATGACTCCATAAAATATTTTTGTTTTTAGTCTATTTATGAAAATATAATAGTAAAGCATTCAAAATAAAAGTATGAAAAAAATAAAATTAATATTTTTTGTAATTATAATTTCAATTTTTACTTCGTGCTATGATCCTCCATCTAGAGAATCTCAAGGTTTAGAATACAATTCTTTATTAGAGCTTATTAATACTTCAGACAGAATATTAAAACTAAAAAGATCGGACAAAGAAATTAATTTTAGCGTAGATGAAAAAAAATATATTAGTTTTCAATTTGTTGTTCTAGAAAAACTTAAAGGATCATCAAGTGTAGATGATGAAATTTTTATAACTATCCCAGAAGCATCTCTAAATGAGTTATTTATTAAAGGAGAGAAAGTAGAAAAATTTGATACAAATTTTCTTCAAAATGAGTATGTGTTTTTTCTTATGGGAAGATCAAGAAAAAATATATTCCCTAACGAATTAGGAGGAAGTTTATGGTACAAAAATGGCAACCCTTCAATCTTTCAAATCAAAAAAAACAGAATCAGAATAATTTCTCCAAATAATTCTTTAGAATCACTTGATAGAGATTTTTCGGAAATTTTAGAAATTTCTGAATTAGAATTCATAAACTTAGTAAAATCTTTAAATGAATAATTTTTTCTTTTTACATGGTGCGGTTGGTTATTTAGATGAAGTTTTATTTTTTTTTATAATACCTCCTCTTTTGATAATAGTTTTCAGTGCTTGGAGAAGAGGAACAAAAAGAAAAAATAGAATGAAGTCTAGAAATCCTAAAAAATAGCTTTACTTTGATAGAGACTTTCTATTTTTTCTTTAGAAAACCCAAAGTCGCTTAATATTTTTTCTGTATGCTCGCCTAATAAAGGAGATGGAGATCGAATAGAGCTGGGTTTTTCTAAGAATTTAGCAACTACTCCTATGTTATCTACCTCTCCAATTTTCGGATGAACAGTTTTTATTTTCATGTTTCTAAATTCAATTTGAGGGTCATCCCACACTTCATTAATTTTATTAATAGGGCCACATGGCACTCCCGAGTCATCTAAAATATCGATCCATTCATTTCTATTTTTTTTCATAAAAGTTTTTTCTAATTCATTTACCAACTCTTTTATATTTTTCATTCTATTTGTGTTATCAATAAAATTATTATTATCTTTTAAGTCGTTTCTATTTATTGCTTCGCACAACCTTTCCCAATTACTTTGATTAGGAGCTGCAACATTTAGATACCCATCTTTTGTTTTTAAAGCTTGATATGGTGCTGAAACTCTGTGTGCTGAACCTAATGGTTCAGCAATTTCTTGATTGTGAAAATACCCTGTAGATTCCCAGACTGTATAAGCTAGAGCAGATTCCAATAGAGAAACTTCTACGTATTGCCCTTCGTCGTTTTTTAATAAATTTATATATGCTGCTTGTATAGCAGACAAGGCATACATACCAGTATTTAAATCTGCAACAGGAACTCCAACTTTTGCAGGTGGGTTATCAGGATGTCCTGTAATACTCATAAGTCCACTCATTCCTTGTGCAACTAAGTCAAATCCAGCCCTTCTAGAATAAGGCCCTGTTCGACCAAATCCAGAGATTGAACAATATATTATTTTTTTATTTAATTTTTTTAAGTCTTCATACCCTAATCCCAATTTTTCCATTGTTCCTGTTCTATAATTCTCTATAATTACATCACTTTTTTTTACAAGTGTTTTCATTGCCTCTATACCTTCTGAATTCTTGAAGTCGATCACTATAGATTCTTTATTCCTATTTAAGTTCATAAAGCCAACAGATTCCCCCTTTTTAAATGGGCCCCATTTTCGAATATCGTCACCTCCATTCGGTTTCTCGATTTTAATTACCCTTGCCCCCATATCAGCTAGAATCATAGAACAGAATGGTCCTGCTAAAATTTGGCTGCAATCCAAAACAGTCATACCTTTTAAAATTCCTGAATTATTTATCATTTTCTTCCTTGCTTATCATCAAATAACTATAAATCTGCATTTTATAAAGAAATTGCATTTTTAAGATATAATGAAATTAGAAATTAAAAAATATTAAAAATAAAAAAAACTAAATAACTGGAGGTCATTATGAATATGATCGTAGCGGTTATCATTAGTGTTTTAGCATCAGGAGTAGTTGGTGTTGCAGTTGGTTATCTTGCGAGAACCTTTTTTGTTACAGGTGATTTAAGAAGAACAAAAGAAGCTGTAGAAGGGCAACTAAGAAGAGCAGAGGCTCGAAGTAGAGAAATATTGGTAGAAGCCAAGGAAAATGCTCTGCAAATTAAAAGTGAAGCTCAACAAGGTATAAATAATAGCCTTAGAGATATTCAAAAGCAAGAAACACAATTAGAAACAAGAGAAGAAAATTTAAGACAACAAAATGTTGACCTTAAAAGAAAATTTGATGAAGTTGAAAATAAAGATAAATCTTTAGATATAGAGAGAGATAAAGTTAAAAAAATTGATGCTCAACAAATTGAAGCTTTGGAGAAAATTTCTAATTACACGGCAACTGAAGCAAAAGAAATACTAATTGATAAAACAAACAAAGATATAGAATTTGAATTAGCTAAATTGTACAAAGATGCTGAAACTGAGATGTATAATCAAGCCGATGAAAAAGCGAAAGAAATCCTTGCTTCATCTATGCAAAGATTTGCTTCAGAAGTGGTTGGAGAATCCTCTGTATCTTCTATAGAATTGCCCAACGAGGAAATGAAAGGGAGAATTATTGGTAGAGAAGGAAGAAATATTAGAGCTCTAGAGAATTTTACTGGAGTAGACCTTATTGTGGATGAAGAACCAAAATCAATTTCAATTTCTTGTTTTGATCCTATTCGAAAAGAGACAGCTGTAGTAGCAATTAATTCATTGATTAAAGATGGAAGAATTCATCCAGCTAGGATAGAAGAGTTAGTAGAAAAAGCTAAAAGTGAAGTAAATAGAGAAATAAAAAAATCTGGACAAAAAGCTGTTTTTGATACAAATATAAAAGGATTAAATGGTGAAATTATTGAACTTATGGGGAGATTGAAATATAGATACTCTTATGGTGAAAATGTTTTACAACATTCTGTGGAAGTAGGTAGATTTGCAGGTATGATTGGAGCCCAAATAGGTTTAGATGAAGAAATTTGCAAAACAGCAGGATTTTTACATGATCTAGGAAAAGCACTAACTCATGAAATAGAGGGCCCTCATGCAGAAATAGGAGCTGATGTGGCAGAAAGAAATAATTTACCTCCTACTGTTGTTACAGCAATTAGAGAGCATCATGACAGAGAAATGAGTTGTGCAGAAAGTTATGTTGTTGCAGCTGCTGATGCTATTTCTGCAGCTAGGCCAGGAGCTCGAAATGATTCATTGGAAAGATATATAGAAAGGCTTACTGCTCTAGAAGAAATTGCACTTAGTCATGATGGAGTACAGAGATGCTATGCTATTCAGGCTGGTAGAGAAGTGAGAGTTATGGTTGATCCTGATACTATTGATGATATTAATGCTTCATCTTTAGCTAGAAATATTTCTGAAGAAATAAAACAAAAATTAAACTTCCCTGGCCAAATTAAAATAATAGTTATTAGAGAAACTAGAGCTGTAGAAACTACTGGAGATTACAACTAGGAGATATATTGAAAGTCCTAATGATAGGTGATGTAGTAGGTAAAGGAGGGAGAAGAACCCTTTCATCCCTACTCCCACGCTTGATTGAAGAAGAAAGTATAGATTTTGTAATTGCTCAAGGAGAAAATTCCGCAGGAGGATTTGGAATAACTAAAAAAACCTCAATTGATTTTTTTCAATCTGGAGTCGACGTAATTACTTCGGGGAATCATATTTGGGATAAATCAGACATATTTGAAGAACTTGATGTAGCAAATTCCAAAATACTTAGACCAAATAATTACCCAAAGAATAAACCTGGAACTGGAATTTTTTTTAATAACAAACTAGCTGTTATAAATCTAATAGGTTCTGTATGGATGGGCGATATAAACTCACCCTTTGATTCTATTGCTTCTATTGTAGAAGAATTACCTAATGTTCCAATTTTTATAGATTTTCATGCTGAAGCAACTTCTGAAAAAGCAGCTATGGCTTGGCATTTAGATGGAAAAATTACGGCATTAGTTGGTACTCATACTCATGTTCCCACGGCTGACAATAAAATTTTATCTCAAGGCACAGGCTTTGTTTCTGATTTAGGAATGGTTGGAGCAAAAAATAGTATTTTAGGAATGGATAAAGATGCCTCAATTAATAGATTTTTCAATGGAAAAAAAGGAAGAATGAATCCTGTGGAAAAAGGTGAAATGGTATTTAATTCTGTATTGATTGATGTTGATAATTCAACAAAAAAAACAAATTCTATAATTAGGCTAGATAAAGAATTTAATATTTAATGTATGCAGATTTACATATTCACTCTGATTTTTCAGATGGAATTTATTCTCCTGAACAGATACTAAATAAAGCAGTAAATGCTGGATTGAAAAAAATTGCAATTACCGATCATGACAATTTTTCAGGCAGTATACAAGCAAGCAAAATTCTAAACAATTCAAATATACCTATTGAACTAATTCCGGGAGTAGAATTTTCTTGTTCCGAAGCAAATGAAGAATATCATATTATTGGTTTATTTGTTGAATTTGATAATTTAAAAATAAGAGATTTGATATCAAAGATGCAAATAAAAAGATTAGATGCCGTAAGAAAAGTAATATCATTTTTGGAATTACAGAAAATAAAGATATCATTTGATGATGTTATTTCAAAATCTAAAGGATCTATTGGAAGGCCTCATATAGCATTAGAATTAATTAAAAAAGGATTTGTAGAAAATGTAAATGAAGCTTTTGAGAAATTTCTTTCCAATAAACATTTAAAGCATATAAAAGAGCCTAGAATGAGTGTCAATGAAGCAATTGAAGCAATAAGAGAGTCAAAAGGGCTCTCAATATGGGCTCACCCTAACATAATAGATAAAAATTTCTTAAGTACTATCAGTTCGTTTAAAACTATGGGGTTATCAGGCGTTGAAGTTCATTCACCTCGATATGGATTAAACAGACAAAGAGAATTATTAGAAACATGTGGGAATTTAAATTTAGTTGTTTCAGGAGGAAGTGATTTTCATGGAATGCATGAAGGAGTTGAAATCAGTAAATCAAATGCAATTACTAAAATTGAATATGAAGCAATTCTCAAAATAAAAAATTCTTTATAGGTTAGAATATGGTTATTTTTATAGTTTTTTCTATTTTTTTTTATTTTTTAGGATCTTTCCCGACCAGTTATCTTCTTGGAAAAAGTTTATATAAAATTGATATTTTAAATAAAGGCTCAAAACATTCAGGGTTATCAAATATTTATAAATATTCTTCTAGAAAAATTATTTTTCTGATTTTATTCATAGATATTTTTCTTAAAGGATTTATACCTTCTTGCATAATTTCTAATTATTTTAGTGAATATATTTTTTCTTGCATCTTTTTAATTATTGGTCATAATTGGCCTTTTTTTCTGAGGTTAAATGGAGGAAAAGGATTATCTGTATCAATTGGAATATTAGCTGGAATAAATATTTATGTTTTTTTTCTACTAATTATTTTCTTTTTTGTATTTTGGATGATTGAACAATTTAAGGATAGTTCAATGCCATGGGTACTTTCATTTTTCAGCACAATTTTGGTACTAATTATTGATATTTTCTATTTTAATGCTTTATTTGAATCCATATCTAAAATATCTTTATTTTCAATTATTATTGTTTTTTTATTATTATTATTTAGAAGAAGTTTAGGAAACAGAGAATATAATAGCTATAATCCTAAAATTTTATTTATTAGGTTGATATTTGATAGAGATGTAAAGTAATGCAAAATTGTTTTTATCACAAAAATATAGAAACTGTATTAACATGTTCAAGATGCAATAAGCCTGTATGCAATGACTGCACTACAGAATCATTAGTAGGGATCAAGTGCATAGATTGTGGATCTATAGGTAAGCCTGATATATTAAATGTTGGATTAAAAGATTTTTTCAGAATTACTTTTATCAGCTTAGCATTTTCTGCTTTTTCTTCATTTTTATATTCATTACTGATAGTTTTATTATTAAATATTGATATTTTAGGACATATTCAAACTGTAGCAATAATGTTTATAAAAGTTATAACTTTGATACTTTTAGTTTTATTTGGGGTCTTAAATGCAGAGCTCATAATTCGAGTCTCAAGAAAAAAAATTAATAAGATTTTTCCAGTTATATCAGCAATAACAACAATGGCATATTGGATTTTTATATATGTTGTTTTTTCTACAATTTTTATTTCCTATCAAGTCTGGTGGTATCAGTTTTTTTATCAACCTGTTGCTATGCTAGGATTAGGTTTATCAATATACTTATCATATTCAAGAGTTAAGTGAGGTCATAATGAAAAAAACAAAAATTGAAAAAATTGAAACTATTTTATGGGATAGATGGCTTCTATTAAAAATCTATTGTGAAGACGGAACTGTAGGTATAGGAGAAGGAGGTGTTCATGGATGGCAAAGACCTACTAAAACCATGATAGAAACAATGGAACCATATTTATTAGGCAAAGATCCTTCGTTGATAGAGCATCATTATCAATGGTTGTATAGATCTAGTCATTTTATGGGATCTGTTGTCCAAGGTGCTCTTTCAGCGATAGATATAGCTTTATGGGATATAAAAGGAAAAAGACTGGATGTTCCAATTTATGACTTATTATCAGGGAAAACTAGAGATAAAGTCAGATGTTATATGCATGTGGGAATGTATAATCCTAATTCAAAATCTAAATTGGGAACTACAGATGCTTTGGTAGAGGATGCATTAAAAGCAGTAGAGAGAGGGTTTACTGCAGTTAGATTTGCTCCTTATAATGACAAGTTTTATTTACATAAGTCTTTCACAGAATGGGCAACTGAATCTGTAGAAAATGTAGGAGCTGTCAAAGAAGCGGTAGGTAATTCAGTAGACGTATGTGTAGAAATTCACCGACAAATGAGTCCAGCTGAAGGAATAAGTCTAGGAAAAAGATTAGAACAATTTTCTCCTTATTTTTATGAAGATCCAATGCTTCCAGATTCACCAAATTTAATGGCTGAAATTCAAAATAATTGCAATATTCCAATTGCAACTGGGGAAAGATTTACTAGTATTTTTGAATTTCAGCAATTACTTGAAGCAAAAGCTACCAGTTATATAAGGCCAGATTTATGTCTTGCAGCTGGGATAAGTGGATGTAAAAAAATTTCAGCAATGGCAGAGTCCCACCATATAAAAGTTATACCTCATAACCCTTTGTCACCTGTATCAACGGCTGCTTGCGTGCAGCTTGATGCTTCTATTCCAAACTTTGCATTACAAGAATTTACTGGAGAAGATCAACCTCCTAAAAGTGATTTGATAGAAAATCCAATTAAACTTGATAACGGATATTTGATTGTTCCTGAGACACCTGGTTTGGGAATTACTTTAAATGAAAATGCTTTAAATTTAGGCGAAAATCCTAAAATATTAGATACTCCAATTGGATTTGATGGTTCAGTTCAAGATAGATAAGACTTAATAAGAGTTTTCTAAGTCTTTAATAGATTTAGGAATATTTTCTGATAAATTTTTTGGGCCTGATTTTGTAATTAAAATATCATCTTCAATTCTTATACCAATATTTTTATAGTGTTTTGATACTTTTTGGGCCATATCACCAAAATACAACCCTGGTTCAATAGTTAAAATCATTCCTTCTTTAAATTTAGTGAAATTTTCCTCTCTATCTTTGTATTTTCCAGAATCATGAACATCTAAACCTAACCAATGTGAAGTCGAATGCATATAAAAAGGGACATAAAGTTTTTTTTCAATTATTTCATCTATACTTCCATTTAATATTTTGAAATGCTTTAAGCCCTCTACTAAAGTTTTTAATGCTGTTATATGTGGGTCATTTATAGTATTTCCTATTTTACATTCTTTTATTGCCTTCAAATTTGCTTCAAGTACTATCTCATATATATCTTTTTGTTCACTAGAAAAAATTCCATTTACAGGCCATGTCCTTGTGACATCAGCCGAATAATAATCCCATTCAGAACCAGCATCTATTAGAATTAGTGAACCTTTTTTTAATTTCTGATTATTTTCTATGTAATGCAAAATACATGAATTTTTACCTGATGCAACAATTGAAGGATATCCATTTCTTTTTGCGCCAGAAAATCTGAATTCCTTCTCCATGATTTCTTGCACTTCGTATTCATATTTCCCTGGATTAGAAAATTTAAATGCCTCTGCAAATCCTTTTGCTGTTATATCTATAGCTTTTTGAATAACTTCAATTTCATTTTGATTTTTAATTAATCTCATTGAATCTATTAGTATAGAAGGGTCAATTATTAAAGGATTTGGAGTTCCTGTTCTAGATTTAGTTTTCTTGAAATTTGATAGTCCTTGTGAGAGTAAATCATCTATTTTTTTTGAGGATCCTAGATTGTAATATATCTTTTCACAACTAAAAAGTAATTCAGTCAATTTATCTAATTGATTATTATGATAGGCTGAATCTGCTAAAAAAACTGATTTCGCTTTTTCTTTACCTATTTTATATCCTGTCCAAACTTCTTCTTCAACTTTTTTTTCTTGAGAGAATAAAATATAATTTTCTGTGTCTTTTTTGAGTAAAATCATTAACGCGTCAGGTTCTTCTAATCCTGTTAAGTACCAAAAATCTGATCCTTGCCTAAATTCATAATTGACATCATTATTTCTTATTTTTTCCTCTTCACCTGAAATTAATAGAATAGAATTATCTTCCATATGACTAAACAGCTTTTTTCTTCTATTCTGATATTCTTTTTGATCAATTTTTTTCATAATTTAAAGTAATTTTCTTTATACCATTTTAATTCTTCTATGCTTTCTCTAATGTCATCTAATGCTAGATGGGTATTCTTTTTTTCCGGTTCATTTTTATCAGATTTATACCATCTTTTGATTACCTCTTTAAAAGAAGATACGTCAATCATTCTATAATTTAGATAATTATCTAATTTAGGCATTTCTTTATGAATATATTTGCGATCCATATGAATAGAATTTCCACATAAAATCCCAGTATTTTCATCAACCCATTTAGATATAAACTCTACATTCATTTCATCAGCTTGTGAAATATTGATTTTTGAATTTTTAACTTTTTCTAATAATCCTGATTCCGTATGAATTTTTAAGGGCCAATCTTCAATGATTTTTAATTCTTCTTCAGTTCTATGCACTACTATATTTGGACCTTCTTCTAAAATTTCTAGGTTTTTATCCGTTATGATGCATGCTGTTTCAATAATTACTTGTTCATCTGATAGGCCAGTGAATTCAAGGTCCATCCAAATTAGGTTATCTTTTTTTGCCATTTTAGTAAAATGAAATTATTTACTATAATTTTATCAACAAATGCTGAAAACATATACAATTCCTATAACTGCTCATCAAATTAAAGATTTATACAACTTGTGGATAAATCATGGTTTTGAAAATGAGTTAAATATTGATATTAATAAAAACCTTTTGACAGGCATTGAAAATAATGTAAATTCTATAAAGCTTTATACATATCAAAATAAATCTTCTATACAAAGTACCGCCATAATTGTTGCTAATAATCAAAATCCTTCTATATCGGCTTTGGGAGAAGTTTGTACATCTATTGAATTCAGAGGAAATGGATATGCAAAAAAATTGTGTAAAAAAATAGTAGATGATTATTTTTCTATAGATGAAAGAGAAGGAATCTTTTTAGGAACAGTAAACCCTGTAGCTAAAAAGATATATGAGTCTTTAGGTTGGCAATCAATATCTAATTCAAATGTGATGTTCAATTCAAAAGAAAAAAAAACATTTGAAAATTTCTTAGGCCAGTATTATGATTGTGATTTAAAAAGAACAATTTCATGTGGCAATAGTAATTTTAGAATTTCAATTATCCCTTTTGTTTTGTCACTGAGGTCCAAAAACCAAATTGATTTAAATTCTAAGATAAATTTAATTCATGATTCTTCAGGATGCCTTAGTTTATATAATAAATTTGATTTTATTAATAAAAAACAAGGTAAATGGTTCTGTGTTAGTAATAATCAAAACAAAATTTTTTCAATAGCATCCTATCTAGCAGATGATGGAAAAAACATTAGATTAGATGGATTATTTAACTCTTTATGGGATGTAGAAACATTTAAATTATTGACATATCTGATAATGGACATAAAAAAAAATAATCCTAAAAGTATTTATGCAGAGATATATGAAAAAGACAAAGTTAAATTTAAACTATTTTCTGAATTGGGATTTGTTGAAAAAGAGAGCTATCAAAAAGAAATAGATGGAGAAGTACTAGGATTTAAGAAATTTATTTTATAATTTCATATTAAACTTTTCTTCTAAAATAATTTTAAAAAAATGTTTTTCAGTTTTATTAGAATTCATATATTTTTCTAAGATCATTTTTTTTTCTTCCATTAAAGCTTTTGCAATTCCTTCCCGGTATTTTTTTGCAATTTTAAATAGCTCTGGATCAACCTTGTCTTTACTATAGATTACAGGAAGTTCATTATGTAGTTTAAACTCAATACCCTTAGATATGAGTTCCCTTAGAATTTCTTTTGATTTGCTTATAGTAACCATAGTTATTTTTTATACTAGAAAAGTAGACAATTCAACTTAAATATTTTGAATTTTTATCAAAAGGATACATATTTTTTCTTATATTTTTATAATTAAAAAATGATAAATCTGCCGTGGTCACTCCAGGACTATTAACTAGTATTATTTCTGCAGCTATTGGTTGATAAGCAGGTCTAGGCGAACTTACACCTTTAGCTACAATTATTTGGTAAGTTTCAGGATATATTCCAATTGAATACATTTGTTCTCTTGCTGTATTTCCACTTCTTTTTGAAGTTATCAATATTGTCATTCCATCTTTTGTATCAAATCGAACCCTTTTTCCATCATCGAAGAATCTAAATCCACCATGATTTGGTCTATGTTCTTCATATTTCCCATTATCAATTTTTATAATTTTTCCTTCAAGTTTTATAGGTATGCCGTGCATTTTATCTGTCTTTCCTCCCACAGTAATGGAAATTTCAGTTCCTTCTCCAGCTTCTACGCATTCTTTAACAACTTCTGGGTCATAAATACTTTGTAAATAACTCTCAATTTTCAATTCTTTTGCCTTTTTAAGAATGTGAGTAGAATCGGCAGTTGAGCCTCCGCCTATATTATCTCCTACATCCATAAGGACTATAGGCCCCAAATGTGAGTGAGTGCTTTTTATATTGTCTTCTAATGGACTGCCATCATCTGGGACAAAATTTTCTATACCTTTAGGCTTTGGACCAATATATTTATCTATAGCGCTGTTTAAAGCTTTGCTTATACTACTGACTTGTCTATTTAGTTCTACTCTCTTATTCCAAGCATTTTTTGCGAGTTTTTTAGAAATTTTTTCTGCTAACTTTATGTTATTGTCAGTTATTGTTATCCAAGACATTCCCATTTCTAATACATCCGCATAAGGATAACCTTCTGATATAGAAGTATCCAATACTCCATCAGATAAATTTGCAGCAATACATTGTTCAACAAGTCCTTTCATGGGCTCTTGTCCTGTAAATTGCTTGACTATATTTACTAACATTGGGGGACTTTCAATATGTTGAGTTGGGATTATCTCTTTTCTTATTGCTTTTACAATCAATGATGCGCATTTATAAGCTCTTGGCTTTCCATCTAAATGAGGACATGTTCTCCATACAATACATATATCTGTGTTTTCAACTGTTTCTTTTGAGATATTTGCATGCATGTCGAATGTAATACCAACAGGAGTTTCTTTTCCTACAATTTTTCTAACCATCTTAGTAAATTCTGCATCCATATCCGGAAATTCTTCAGATACCGCAGCACCGTGATTTGCTATCAATACACCATCCCAAGGACCTTCATTTTTTAACATTGTGAACATTTCTGATGAGAGTTTTTCGTAAGCATCTTTAGTAATGGTTCCAATTGGACCAGTATTTGCATACATCAAAGGAACAAGTTCAAAATCAAATTCTTTTGATGCCTGAATATATCCTGCAATAGTATAATTTGATTTTTCAAAATGACTTATTATTTCTTCTCTGCGCTTTATCTCTTTTTTTTCAAATTCTTCATAAGTTGCTGGAGTAACAGAAAAGGTATTTGTTTCGTGAGATATTCCAAGCGTTGCTATTCTCATAACTTTCTTTACTTTCTTTTTTAATATAATGTAATTAATTTGTTTTAATAATTATGTTTGAAGAAAAAAAAATTTCAATTGATATACATGGCTATAGAGCCTTAGAAGCTAAAATTGCTATTGAAGACCATATATTGGAATGTATTAATCAAAATTATTCTCAAGTAAGAATAGTGCATGGGCACGGAGCAGGGATACTTAAAAGAATTACTGAGGAAGTGCTATCTTCTTCAGAGTATGTTAAAGATTTTTATCCAGATCATACCTTTGGGGTTACTATTGGGAATTTGAATGTTTAAAATCTTTTATAAATAGTTGCAACAATTGCCCCTACTGCAAACCAAATGGTCCATCTAAACCACCAAAATTTGTAAAGTTCTTTAAACTTTTCCATTTCTAAATCCTTTTGTTTTGTTTGTTAAGTCATTTAAAGCTTCGTTAAGCTCTTTTTCTAGTTCGTCAACTACAGTTTCTACAGAAGTAATATCTGATATATTCCCTATTCCTTGACCAGATCCCCAAATATCCTTCCATGTTTTTGGTTTTTCAGGGTTACTAAAACTCATTTGTTCTTTATTTCCTTCGTCTAATTTATCTGGATCTAAACCAGCATTTTCTATTGAGCCTCTAAGATAATTGCCTTTAATTCCTGAAAAAAAAGATGTATAAATTACATCTTTTGCAGAACTATCAATAATCATTTTTTTATAAACCTCATCAGCTGCAGCCTCAGTAGTTGCTATGAATCTGGAACCAACATATGCTAGGTCAGCTCCTAACGCCAAAGCAGAGGCAATAGAGTATCCATCTCCTATTGAACCAGATAGTAAAATAGTTCCCTTAAACCATTCTTTAACTTCTCTTAATAGTGCAAATGGAGACAAATTTCCAGCATGCCCTCCAGCTCCAGTAGCGACTAATATAAGTCCATCAACTCCTAATTCAGCAGCTTTTTTTGCATGCCTTACACTTATTACATCATGATACACAATTCCACCATAACTATGTGCAGCATCAATTATTTCATCAGGTGGGCGTAAACTAGTGATTATTATTGGAACTTTTTGATCTACACATGTTTCCATATCAGATATCAGTCTTTTATTTGATTTGTGACATATTTGATTGACTGCAAAAGGAGCGACTATTTTTTCAGGATTTTTTGATTTGTAATCTAATAATTCGTCTTTGATTTTATTTATCCAATCATTCAAGCTTTCAGGAGCCCTAGCATTAAGAGCAGGAAATGCCCCTACAATGCCTGATTTGCATTGATTGGCAACTAATTTGGGATTTGAAATTGTAAACATAGGTGATGCAACAACAGGTATTCTTAAATTAAAACCATTTATTTTATACATACCAATAGGATAATATATTTTGATTATATAAATGATATTTTGACTAACTACTTTTCTTCATAAAATATTCATAAAATTGCTATAAAATCTAAATACATATTATTTTTGGAGCTTATTTTGCAAAATTCAAATGACATTGATAAATTGATTGCGGAGTCTCAGAGCAGATTTGGGAAAAAATTTCTATACAGCTTTAGTCTGATTATAATTTTAATAATTGTTTTTATTTCATGGATTTATTTTTTCAATTCTGAAGACAATTCTGAATTTGTAACATATCAAGAACATAAAATGCAAAAGGGAAGTATAGCAAATACTATTATTGCATCAGGAAGCACTCAAATTGATCAAAAAATTTCCTTATCCTTTGGAACAAATGGAAATTTATCTAAAATTTTAGTTGAAGAAGGAGATAGCGTAAAGGAAGGGCAGTTATTAGCAGAGCTTGATTCTAAGGATTTAGAAAATACCCTTGAAAGACAAGAAATTCAATTAAAAAAGTTACTAGAATATCCATCTGAGGAAGATTTGAAAGGTGCTCAATATATAGTAAATCAAGCAGAAAAATCATTGAATGACTTACTAGAATATCCTTCAATAGAACAATTACGAACCGCAGAAGAATTGGTTAGTCAAGCAGAAGCAAATTTTATATCAGCACAAGAAAACTACGATGAATTGATGGTACCCACAGATTCTCAATTTGATGCTGTTACCAAATTAATTGAGCAAGCGGAACAGACATTATCAAATTCAAATTTACTTTTGGAAAATGCTAGAAAGTCTGTTGATACTTCTAAAATAACTTTAACTGAATCAGTTAACAATTATTGTGATGTAGATTCATTACCAAATAGAAAAGACGTATGTATAGAAATTTTCAATTATCCCATTAGCAAAACCATAACGGACACAATTTTAGATGAAATTTTTACATGCTGTAATGCAAATACGACAGAAATGAATTTATCTAAAGCATTAATTAATTCAAATTCAAATTATAGTTCTTCTATTGAGCAGGTTGATGTATATTTGAAGCAAGTTGAAAGCTCTGAGGCTAACTTAAAAGATGCTAACAATAATCTAGAAAATTTACGAAATCCTTCTTCTAATGATATTGAAAGATTGAAAAAACTTGAGGAACAAGCTGAGAAAAATTTACAAAAAAGACTATTGTCTCTTCAAGAGATGAAGAAAGGAAGTGATATTGAAGAAATTAAACTTGCGGAAGAAAATCTAGAAAAAAGTCAATTAGCCTTAAATAGAGTTAAAGGTGGAACAGATTCTAATGATATTGAAATTCAGCAATTACTAGTTGATCAAGCTAAAGAAAACTTATCAAAAACTAAAATCAAAGCATTATTTGATGGACAAATTTCTTCAATAAAATTCAAACAAGGTGAATTTATTGCATCTGGGCAGAGCATGTTTACACTCTCTGATCCATCAACTATGCAAATGGATATAATAGCCTCTGAAACAGAATTTATAGAAATGAATTCTGGTATGTATGGATTGGTTTCTCTTGATTCAAAGCCCTTCCCTCCATCAATTATTCAAATAACATCTATTTCTAATGTACCTAATGTCACTCAAGGAATTGTCACCTATCCAGTTGAGGCTAGATTTATTAGAGGATTTGAGGTGTTGAGTGTTATAAGCCAATTTACCCCTCTTTTAGATTCTTTTTCAGGTATAGATTTAAGTAATATCCCTGGCCTTCCTAACATAGAAGGATTTTCTCAAAATTTTACTCCTTCATCAGCGAATATGCCTCAAAGACTTGGAAGAGGACAAATGGATAATAGTTCTATAAATAGAGAAGCTTTGCAGGAGGTTTTATCAACTTTATTATCAGAAGATCTTCCTGCTGAAGGAATGAATGGAACAGTTACGTTGTTGAAAGATTCGGTACAAGATGTTCTAGTAGTCCCCTCTGAAGCATTAATTAGCGATACTTCTGGGAGCAAAGTAATCTCTTCTATATTGGATGATAAATTAGAATACATTTTTGTTGAAACAGGTTTATCTGATGGAGAAAATACTGAAATAGTTTCTGGTTTAGAAGAAAATCAATTAATTTATATCAAAAGAGTTGGAAATAATGCTTCGGATACACTAGAAGAAATTAAGACAATAGATGAATTAACCCAAGGACCACCTGGCGGAGGCCCACCAGGTGGTGGTCGGCCAAGAGGCAGGCCCTAATGATAGAACTCAATAAAGTTTCTAAAATTTTTGATACTGGTTTCAATCAGGTAAGTGCATTGTCTAATGTGGATGTAAAAATTGATCAAGGAGAATTTGTAGCAATAAAAGGACCATCGGGTTCAGGGAAAAGTACTATGATGAATATAATCGGACTATTAGACAGACCATCTGAAGGACAATATTTACTAGGAAGCAATGATGTGTCGAAATTAGATGATAATAAACGTTCATTAATTAGAGGAAATGTTTTTGGATTTGTATTTCAGAATTATAATTTAATTCCAAGGCTTTCTGCTCTTAGACAAGTAGAGATGCCACTAATTTACAGAAAAGACAAAGAACGAAGAAAAAAATCAATTATAGCTCTTAGCAAATTAGGTTTAGGGGAAAGAATATCTCATTCTCCAGTTGAGCTTTCCGGAGGAGAACAACAGAGAGTTTCTATAGCGAGAGCATTAGTTGGAGAACCTAAGGTTATTTTAGCTGATGAACCTACTGGCGCATTAGACTCAAAAACAGGAGAAGAAATTATTCAAATATTTAAATCATTATCAGTCGAGGGAATTACTGTAATTATGATAACTCATGATAACTCAGTAGCTGAAAAGGCTTCTCGAATTATAGAAATGAAAGATGGAATGGTAGTTCAGGAGTAAATTTGAATATTTTTGACGCAATAAAATTTGCCTTTAGATCAATAATTTCTACCCCATTAAGAAGTGGACTGACAGCTTTAGGAGTAATTGTAGGAGTCACTTCAGTGATTGTACTTGTTTCACTAGGTCAAGGGATCAAAGAGCAAGTTGAAGAAGAAATAACAGCCTTGGGTACAAATTTGCTGTTTATTACTGCAAGTTCAGATGATTCATCTACTGGAGTTCAAGGAGGAAGAAATTCAGGGCTCTCTTTGACCTTAAGTGATTCAGAAAACCTTTTAAGAAGAAATATTCAAGGAGTTCAGAATATAGCTCCTCAAATAGACTTTCCTGCTCAATTGATTGCAGGAAATAATAATATTCAAGCAACTGTTTATGGTACTACTCCTGAGTATATATATGTAACCTCTACAAAAACTTCTTCTGGAGAATTTATAACTCAAAAAGATGTAGACACTAAAGCTCTACGTATGGTTATAGGTTCAGAAATTTCAAAAAAACTTTTTCCAGATGGAAATGCAACAGGTCAAATCGTTCGCCTAAGTTTATTCAATAGATTTGATTTTCGTTTTTTAATTACAGGAGTTATGGAACCTAAAGGAGGTGAAGGTGATGATGATTTTTCTGTCTTTATACCTGTTTCAACAATGCAAAACCGAATAGCTTTTTTAAGAAACCCTACAGGAGATGTAAATGTATTTAGAATACTTGTAAGATCGGAAGATGGAATCGAAAAATCAATCGTATCTAACCTATTAACTGAAAATCTCAAAGAAATACATGGAGTTATGGAACCAGACTTTGAAATAACTAGTATGGATCAGCTATTAGAAGCAGCAAATCAAGTTACAGGGGCATTGACTTTATTTTTAGGTTCTATTGCGGGGATTTCTCTTTTAGTTGGAGCTATAGGAGTCGGAAATATAATGCTAGTTAGTGTTTCTGAAAGAACAAGAGAAATAGGAACACTTAGATCTATAGGTGCAACTAAATTTGATATACGTCTTCAATTTATTACAGAAGCTTTGACTATTTGCCTTTTAGGAGGATTATTGGGTATTTTTATTGGAGTTATAATTTGTTTAAATTTGAGCGGAATTTCTTTTGGAGAAGAAGAGAATCTTTCTGCCGTAATTACCCCAACAAGCGTTTTATTGGCATTTGTTGTTTCATTTTTAGTAGGTTTAATTAGTGGTGCCTATCCTGCATATAGAGCTTCAGAATTAGACCCCATTGAAGCCCTCAGAAGTGAATAATTATTGTTTATAAAAAACGTTTTGAAGACCAATTATGTTGTCTAGTTTTTCTTCTAAAGACTTTGATGTGTTTACATTTGCGAAAGGCAGATTTAGTTTAACTTTTTCTGTAGTACTTTTTACAACTATTGAAACAGGGACATTGCCTTCGTTATCAAGTAAGATTCTTGTTAGGTCATCCATTAGATGCTTATTACTTGAATGCTTTTCGCTATCAACAGTTATTATTACTTCCTGTACTTGATTAATTTTTTCGTCAGTAATTTCTTCAATTGCAGTTTTTTCATTTTTCATATTGGGTTTATATTCCTCTTTAGTGATTATAGGTGTTTGGTTAATAAAACTATTATTTATTTTGGATTCTTGATCGAATGAAAAAATCTCACCATCATCATACCAAATAGAATTATCACCATTTCTATTATTTATTTTGCCTTTGATTTTGGCAATTGGACTGTGAAGCCATATATCTACTTCATTGATTTTATTTTGCCAAACTAATAAATCTATCGAACCATCAACTAGCTCTAGCTTCACAATCATGAATTCAGCACCTTTTCTTGACGTCTTTTTTTCATAAGATTTAATTTCAGCTAAAAAAGTATGTGGTTGACTTATGTTCAAGGTTTCAATTTGTTCTAAAGAAACAACTATATTTTCATTAGTTTGTCTGATTTGTAACATTTTTTTATGATTTGGATTTTCTGTAAAAGATATCCCCATAACTTCTTTTTCCCAAAACATTTTTTGATTATCTTCTGTTGATGTATCATCAATTTCTATAGTATTTACAGGTGTTTCAACTTCTTCTCCAAAAAGATCAAACATTGTAGTCTGATTGCTGTTTCTTAGTCTTGTTAAATTATTTATTTGTATAAGAATCCTTTCAACTGAATCTAATAGTCCTCCTCTGTCACCAAAATCATCCAAGCTGCCAGATTTAATTAAACTTTCTAAGATTTTTTTGTTTATCCAAGAAGAATCAACTCTTTTACAAAAGTCTGATAAAGATTGATAGTCTCCATTTTTTTCCCTTTCTGAGATTATTTTAGAAATAGATACTGCCCCGACATTTTTCAAAGAAGACAATCCGTAAGTAATGATTTTGCCATTTTCAGAACTTATAATTCCAAATGTTACATTAGAATTATTTATATTGGGTTTTAATATTTCTAAATCTGTCTTTTTTATTTCACTAACACAGACAGAAATTTTATCAGTGTTATTAATTGAAGAGTTTAGAAGAGCTGTGAAGTATTCTATTTTATAATTAGCTTTAAAATAAGCTGTCCAATAAGCAATCATTGCATAAGATACACTGTGTGCTTTATTGAACGCATAACCAGCAAAAGGTTCGATTAGTTCAAAAACTTCATTACTTGTTTTTTCATCAAATCCTTTACTTATAGATCCTTCTATAAATCTATCTTTTTCAGCTCCCATCACTTCTTTAATTTTTTTACCCATTGCTTTTCTCAATATATCTGCTTCTCCTAGAGTATATCCTCCAAATGCTTGAGCAATTTTTAAAACTTGATCTTGGTATACAATTATTCCGTAAGTTTCAGATAATATGTCTTTTAATGCTTCATGAGGATATTTGATTTTTTCTTTACCATATTTTGATCTTATAAATCTATCAATATGTTCCATTGGCCCAGGCCTGTAGAGAGCAATCATAGCCGCTATATCAGAAATGCTACTAGGCTTTAAGTCTTTAATATATTTTCTCATTCCTGAAGACTCTAATTGAAAAACACCAAAAGTGTCTCCTTTTGACAACAATTCAAAAGTTTTATCATCATTTTTTGAAATTTCGAAAATATTAAACTTTTTCTCAGTTCTTTTTTCTATTAGCTCTATTGTTTTACTGATTATTGTTAAATTTGTTAGACCTAGAAAGTCCATTTTGAGCAACCCTACATCTGCAATTGCATCCATAGCATATTGAGTTGTAGGGGGAGCTTCTTGATCGCCTGAGGTAGAAATTTGTAAAGGAACATCATTTGTAAGATTTTCTTGTGAAATAACTACTCCTGCTGCATGAGTTGAAGCGTGTCTTACTGTCCCTTCTAATTTTTGAGCGAATTCTACTACTTTTCTATTATCAGAGTCATTCAGCAATAGCTTGAATTCATCAATTTCAAGAGCATCCTTAATTTTAGTCCCCACCTTGGTAGGTATTATTCCAGCAAGTTTATCTCCTACGGATATAGGTAAATCTAAAACCCTTGTTACATCTCTTACTGCTGCTTTTGCACCCATAGTACCAAAAGTTATTATCTGAGCTATATGTTCTTTTCCGTATCTTTCTACGCAATATTTCATAACTTCGTTTCTTTTGTCATCTTCGAAATCCATATCTATATCAGGCATTTCTCTACGTTCAAGGTTAAGGAATCTTTCAAAAACTAAGTTATGTTCCATGGGGTTTATTTTAGTGACATCTAAACAATAAAGAACCAAACTAGCAGCAGCAGATCCTCTTACTGCAGACAAGATATTTTTTGAGTTTACAAAGTTAAAGATATCCCAACATACTAAGAAATAATCAGGAAAGTTACTTTTATCAATAACTTCTAGCTCATAATCTAATCTTTCAATTAATTCTGGATTGTTTTCATTAAATTTTTTACTGAAACCTTTATATGCTATCTCTCTTAAATATTCCATGGAAGATTTATTATCAGGGCAATCATACTTTGGCAACAATGTTTTAGAAAAATCTAAATTTATATTGCATCTTTCACTGATTTCTAAAGTATTATTAAGGCCCGATGGAATTTCTTTCCATTGTTCCCACATTTCTTCAGAAGACTTTATGTAATAATTATCGTCTTCAAACTTAAATCTATTTGGATCATTGATATTGGAATTAGTTTGTAAACACATTAGCAACTCATGAGCAGAATAATCTTCTTTTTCAACATAATGATTATCGTTTGTTATTACTAATGGGAAATTATTATCTTTGCTGATTTCAAATAATTTATTATTTATAGCTTTTTGATTTGGAACTCCTATATGGTCCATTATTTCTAGATAGTATCTATTTTGAAATACTTCAGAGAACCACCCAAAAGTATTTTTAATTTTTTCTTCATCATTTGAAACAATGGATTTTGATAATTCAGATGAAGGACAGCCTGAAAGCACTATTATTCCTTCATTATTTTCTTCAAGGATTCTTTTATCAATTCTTGGCTTGTAATAAAAGCCATTTAAATTTGCATGTGTCACCATTTTCATTAGATTTTGGTAACCAGTTTGATTTTCTGCTAGAAGAGTTAAATGGTATGGACTTTTTTCTTCATTATTTTTTTTTAGGCTGTCTTCAATAGCACAGTATGCTTCAAGCCCAATTATAGGTTTTACATCATATTTTTTAGAAAGCTTGTAAAACTCAACTGCTCCATACATATTACCGTGATCAGTTATAGCTATTGCTGGTTGATTGTTGGCTTTAACGCGTGCAACCATTTTTTCTAAATTACTCATTCCGTCTAATAAGCTATATTCAGAATGATTATGTAAATGAACAAATGAATTCAAAAAAATCTCTTTTACTTAAAATTATTGAAAAAAAAATTGAGTTAAATAGAGAATAGATTTCTCCAACAAAATATTCATTAAATTTAGACGTTTTTTTTGATTAATTGTTTTTTCTTAATGAAAAAACCAATGGAATTGAAAATATCATCATCAGTGTCAAAATATAATAAGCATATTTATATTCACCTGTAAAATCCTTTGTTAAACCTATTAATAATGGAGATAAGGTCCCAAAAATCGCTCCTACAGTGTTTAATATTCCTACCATTGACCCATAATTTTTTCTTCCAAAATAATCTGCGGCCAAAGTAAGCCTCAGGGGAACAGATGAACCAAACCCTAATCCAAAAAAAACTACAAAAAGAATAATTCCAAGATTTTTATTTAAATAATTATATTCATTTTGTGAACCAATTATACTAATTCCTAAAATACCTATTGTTAGCAATGTAAATGAAATGATAAGAAGCTTTTTCCTATCAAATCTATCTGTTATAAATCCTATTATAATTCTTCCTGCAATGTCTCCCCACCACGAGAGACCAATTATAGTAGCTGCAAAAGTAGTAGTTAACCCAAATTCCTTAAAAGAAGTTAGGTGAAATAAATTACTTGTAAATACAGATTGACTTATACCAGCAGCTAAGGCTAGTTTCCAAAAATTACCACTTTTTAGAGCTTCTTTTACTGAAAAATCTGTTTTTTTTTGTTCTTTTTTATCATCAATCGAAGTAGTTGATTTTGGCTTTTCTCCATCAGGATATTGTCCATAGTCTTCTGGATCACCTCTTAGCACTAAAGATGTAGGAAATCCCAGAATCCAAAATCCTAAACCTACTGAGAAAATCATATTCCTCCATCCAAACTCTTCAATACCTAATACAATTAATGGAATGGTTATTCCGCCTAAACCTGCACCTGACATTAGCATAGAAATAGCTTTTCCTCTGTTTTTTTGAAACCAATTACCAACGACAGCTAAAAAAATAATAAAAGTCCCAAAAGACATTCCTAAAGTCAAAATAGTTATTGCACAATAAAATTCCCATAAATTTTGCATTCTGCTCATCCAAATAAAAGAGCCCCCAGTTAAGAAAATACCGAAAGCCATAACTCTTTTAGGGCCAAATCTTTTAATTATTGTTCCCACAAACGGTGAAATCAAACCGCTTTCTGACCTTTGTATAGAAACGGCTGCCCCAGTAGCAGCTGTACTCCACCCAAATGTACTTAAAATTGCATCAAAAAAAGGAGGGAATCCTCTCCAAAAAACTGCAGAAGAATACCATTGAACTATTCCAGCACTTAATACTATCCACCAACCATAAAATATATTAGGTCTTTTGATTTTATAGGGCAATTATTCCATATCCCCCATCTACAGGAATAATACTACCGGTGATTCCAGTAGATAAGTCACTTATAAGAAATAAAGCTGTATTTGCAACTTCTTCATGAGTAATAGGTCTTTTAATAGGAGATCTTTCCTCATGTGCTTTCCTCATTTTAACAAAACCTGGAATACTTCTAGCAGACAATGAGGGAAGAGGTCCTGCTGAAATAGAATTAAATCTTATTTGTCGTTCTCCAAACTCTGAAGATAATTGTCTATTTATATTTTCTAGTGCGGCTTTAGCAGTACCCATAACATTGTAACCAGGGTAAACTCTTGTTGAAGCATCAAATGTCATAGATATTACAGAACCACCGTTTTTAGAAAAATATTTTGATGCTTCTCTTGCTATAGTTACTAATGAATATGAACTAGTTTCTAATGCTAGAGAAAAACCTTCTTTTGATAATTCAGAAAAGTCTCCTCCCAAATCTTCTCGATTTGCAAATGCGACAGAATGTACAATAAAATCTATTTCTCCATATTCTTTATAAAATTTCTCCATAACATTTTTTACTTCTGATGCATTATTTGCGTCACATTTCATCAATAAAGAATCGTTTCCTTCAAGTAAACTATTTATACTTTTTAGTAATCTTTCATCTAGATAGGTAAAAGCGAGTTGTGCACCAGCTTCCATTAGTTTTTCAGAAATGGACCAAGCTATTGATCTTTGATTAGCTACTCCAAAGATTATTCCTTTTTTATTTGATAAATCTATTTTTACAGACATTTAATTCCTACTTTCTATAATTTTCTGCATTTTCTACTGGTTCGTAACCAATTTTATTATAAGCATTTCTAATATCCCAAAAGCGCCACTTATTATTTGAAACTCCATAGAATATTTCAAAACCTAAGTCATTAATAATGCTTTTTTCAACTAGTTGAGCAATATCATTGTGAGAAAGCCAAGTTGCAAAATGTCTCACTGAGCTTTTTGGAGTGTCTATCTTTTGTACTGTTCCAATTCTTAGATTTATTGATTGTATACCAAAGTTTTCAAAGTAAAATCTTCCCATAGATTCTCCGTAAGCCTTAGAAATACCATAGTAAGAATCAGGTCTAATAGGAACATTATGATCTATTAATGGGATTTTATTGTGATCTATATCTTTGTAATCTCCTGCTACAATTTGTTTATAAGGTTCATCATTTTCAAATAATCCTACTGCATGATTTGAACTTGCAAAAATCACTTTTTCTACATTGTTTTTTCTTGCTGCCTCATAAACGTTTCTTGTTGATTCAATATTATTTTTAAGTACTAAGTCCCAACTTGAATCTACACTTACTACTGCCCCTAAATGTATTATTACTGAACATCCTTTTGATCCGTTTAAAACATCTTTATAAATATTCATGTCTCCAATAATAGTTTCACCTAGATTATCTTTTGTATTACTAATATCTAGATTTAATATCTGATAATTTTTTGAAAGATGTTTGTTTAGGATAGACCCAATTAAACCAGCCCCTCCTGTAATAAAAATTTTTTTCATATATATACCATGGTTTAGAAATTAAGAATCAAAGTTTATGATTGACCTACCAGTAATTTTTCCATTTTCAAGATCGTTACAAGCTCTATTTATATCTTCTAGTTTATATTCTTTTGTTACAAGTTTATCCAAAGGTAATTTGCCCTGTTCATAAAGTCTCAAATACATTTGAAAATCTTTATCAGGGTAAGTAGCTCCTAGTGAACCACGAAATTGTCTTTGATGAAACATAAAATGACCTGGGTCTAAAGTCATTTCATTCCCAGGCATTCCAACAAGTACAGCCATTCCTCCTATATTTTCAGCTCCTGAACCACCTCCTCTGACACTTGGTAAAATTTGTTCATTGGTAATTCTTAGCCCAATAGTGTCGAAAGAATAATCTGATCCTCCTGACGTTATTTCATGTATTGCTTTTACTGGATCATCTTTTTTCGAATTAATTGTATGCGTAGCTCCAAATTTTTTCGCAAAATCTAATTTTTCATCTGCAATATCTACGGCAATAATAGGGAATGCTTCTAAAATACTTGCCATTATAATGGCAGATAATCCTACCCCACCAACTCCGAAAACCGCCACAGAGTCTTCAGGCCTAACTTTAGCTGTATGTAAAACTGCACCTGCACCTGTAAGTACAGCACAACCAACAATTGATGAATTGTATTTATCTGAAGATTTGGGAATTTTTACTACGTATCCTGATCTAACTAAAACGTGTTCTCCCCATGTATAAGTAGCTCCATTAAGGGGAGCTTCATTATAAGTAACTCCTGTAGGAGGGAAAGAAGGTCTTCCTTTTAGAGGCTCTCTATTTACCCAGGTTACTATTGCTAAATCTCCTTCTTCAAGATGGTTAACATCAGCCCCTTTTGCAACCACAGTCCCTGTTCCCTCATGTCCTAATAAAGCAGGAGTGGGGCTTTCTGGGTTATGCATTTGGTGTAATTGACTATGGCAGATTCCACTTGAGTGTAACTTTACTATAACTTGATCAGGTCTTGGATCAGGGATCTGAACTTGATCAACAGTTAAATCTTTTCCATATTCAGTATGAATTGCTGCTTTACTATCCATAAAAAACTCCATTCTTATGTTGATTTAAATTTACAATGTTTTTGACCAATTTACTATTTAGAAAAAGGTTTAAATTGATAAAATAATTTCTATGAATAAATTATTATTATTTATTATTTTAATCTTGTTTATTGCTTGTGGTCAAAATCAAGTTGATACTTCAATAAATGATGAAACTCCTATAACTGTTAACCCGTTGGTTGATTTAGAATCTTTTTTAAATGAATTGCCTGTTAATGAGAAAAATTGTTTGATCAAAGATCCCTCTTCTTTAAACATCTCATTTTTTGAAACTTTGCCAAATGCAAAAATTCCAGATTGTTTGTCTTCAAATACGAATTTCAGAATACTTCAAGGAATTTTAATTAATAAAAACATTGAACTTACTCCTGAGGAATTAATCTGCATAAAATCAAATAATCAAAATGAGAAATTTGATTATTTAAGAGAAAGTTTTGGGGCTCCAATTTTTACATATTCTCTAGGTTCATTATTTTGTTTGAATGATAATTCAAGGAATATTTATGATTCATCAAAAGATGGGGATTTATTTGAAGGAATAATTGATAATGAGCCTCTAGTTTCTATCTTGCCCAAAAATATTGATTCTTTAGAATGTTTTGCAAATATATCTGGTGATAGAAACAAAGATGTTGAAAGTACCAGGGAAGCTTTGTCTTACATTTATTTGAGTGGAGGTTTGTTCCCAATTCAAATTTTTTCTGATCTTTCTAATTTAGCTGAATGTATAGTAATACCTGAGGAACTAGTGGATTTAGGATTGAATAAATCTTCTGCTGTATGTTTATCACATAAACTTGAAAATATTTTTTCAGACCCGTTAAATCCATCCTTAAATGATATTCCTAAAATAATAATTGAATTAGAAGAATGTTACATTGATGCCATGGCTTTATTAAGATATTTTGAATTTGATGTTCCTGAGGCGGAAGAGAATAGATTGGAAGATAATATACCTGAGGAAGCTTTGTCAGATGAAAGATTTATTTGTCTTTCTCAAGAATTGGATATGAATGATGTATTAGAATTTCTATATACCAGAAAATTATCTCAAAAAGCCTTGTTGTCCGCTGAACAATGTGGAATCAGTAAAGAAGAAATTGAATCGATCGATCTTTCTGAACTTTTAGAAAACAATTAGTTATAATATCGACATGAAACTCAATATAGATAAAAATTCTAATTTGGTAATTGCTGCAGATATAGGAGGAACTAATATTCGTGTAGCTTTGGTTGATTTATCTGGTGAAATTTTAAATAAAACTAAAGTTGAATATAGTCCAGCATTAGGGATTGAAAAAGCAGGTGATTTAATTTCTGAAATGATAATAAAGATTTGCGATAATCAATCAATCAGAGGGATAGGTTATTCATCTGCAGGTCCTTTGGATCAAGTGAGTGGGAAATATATAAACCCTCCCAATTTAATTGGTTGGCACAACAAATCTTTGATTCCTATCATTAAGAAAAATTTAGAAATTTCTCCACGAGTTGGACATGATGCAACTTTAGCAGCTTTAGCAGAAACAAGATTTGGAGAATTTTCTGGATCCAAAGACATTGTATATGTAACCGTTTCAACAGGAGTAGGAGCAGGTATGATTTCGGATGGAAACATGATTCAAGGACATAATTGGTTTGCTGGAGAAGTAGGCCATATAATAATCAACCCAAATGGGCATGGATGTTCGTTGGGATGTGACGGTTGTCTTGAAGGGAATGTATCTGGAACTGCTATTGCCTCGATCGCAAAAGAAAAACTTCTTAAAAATAACAGCAAAATATTAAATGACTACTCAATAGATGAAATAAATTCTAAATTAGTTTTTGAATTCGCGAACAAAGGAGATCTTTTATGTAAAGACATTTTATCTTCAGTGATAGAAAATTTAGGCAGAGGGCTTGCATCTTTGTTAGCAGTATTGAATCCAGAAGTTATTATCTTAGGAGGTTCTGTGGCTGAAGCAATAAATAGTAATTATTGGAATGAGCTAATCACATCTGTTTCAAATTATTGCATAGCGTTTTACAAAGAATCACCTCCTATAAAAATGACTAAATTAGGAGAAGACGCTTCTATTTTAGGAGCTTCTATAATAGGTCAAAACTAATCATCTATGTCAGGCTGATCAATAGGTTTTTCATAGTCTGCTAATGATTTTATTGGATCGTCAATGTCGTCATCTATAGCGTCCGGGGCTATAAAAGAAGTTCCATCAGGATTTAATGAACCCCAACCTTCTATTTCAGCTGCATTATATTCATCAAAATCTTTTTCATAACCTTCTTTGATATTTTCTTGCGATTCTTCTGACATTTTTTCTGGAGTGGCCGATGAAACTAATTCTTCATCTGCTTTAATTTCAGATAATTTTTCTTTACTGAGTGCAACTATTTCAGGCTCACTGGAAAATTTTAAATTATCCAAAATACTCTTAGCATATACACCCCCAATATTTGAGATGCTACTCACAGCAGATTTTTGAGTTTCTAATTCTTCATCTTCTAACAAATCTTTTATCTGATCTAAATTTTCTTCATCCCCCAATAAGCTTAAAGAAACACATGCCTCTGATCTTATTCTATAATTGTCATGATCTAGCAAATCTTCAATTAGAGGAATCCATTTGGTGTCACCATTATTAGCCATAGCAATTATTGAACAGATGATGTTTTCATCTTCCTTTGTACTATATTTTTCTAAAATTAATTTTTCTATTTCTGCATTTTTTATAAAACTTAAACTTTGAATCATTAGATTTTTATGTTCTTCAAAAGTTGTTGAGTTTATAAAATTCATTCCAAATTCAGCAAGTTTTAAAAGTTGTTTATTTTTTGCGACATAATCAGAAACCCAATATCCAAATATTATTATTGCCTCTGATTTGATTTCATTATCTTTTTCGTGAGTTATGATTTTTCTAATTTTTCTTAAGGAGGCAATATCAGAACTATTTGAAAGATATTTTGTACAAATGAATCTTATTTTTTTATTTTTATGATCTATAAATTTCAGTATAAAATCTTCAAAATCAATCCCTTTTGTTTCATCTTCAAAAATTATCATTTCATTTAGTGTAATTATAATTTCTTGTGCTTTAAGATTGATTATTTTTTCATAATATTCTTCATATGTTTCAAAATTTATTTTTTTAAAATCTATTTCATTCTTCATGATGAAATCTCAACATTGCTGGTTTGCAGAAATGGCAATTGCAATGATCCATACACATTTTCATTTTCTATACTTATATTTTCAACATTACTTAGTGCTTCGAAAGAGTTTCCAGAAATCATTGTATTTTTTACTCTCCCAACTAGTTTCCCTTTTTCTATTTTATATCCTAATGATATATTTGCACTAAAATCTCCGGAAAGTTCATTACCTTGCCCAGCTCCTAGGAGATGATCTACTAAAATTCCTTCGTCAATTTGCTCTATCATTTTATTTATATGAGTATCTCCTGCATCCATTATTAAATTTGAAGTACTAGGAAAAGTGTTTGTATGTACAGATCTTACTGCAGAACCCGTTGAGTCACATTTATATTCATTCGCTGTTTTTAAATCAAATAATCCTGTAATAAATTTCCCTTTTTCTATCAATGTATTTATTTGGCTTGATATTCCCTCACCATCATAATTTCGTGAAGAAGGGCTAAAATCAATTAACGGATTGTCTCTAATTGTTATTTTTTCATCAAAAATTTTTTCATTTTCTTTATTACATAATTTTGATAGATTTTTAGATAAGTTGGTTCCATTAAAAGATACAAGAAGAGGAGATAGTATGGTTTGGTAAAGTCCATGAGGAGTAAAAATTACAGGACAACCTTTACTGGGAGTTTCTTTTATATTCTGAGCTATAGATAAATTTTCAATTAATTTTCTTGTTAAGCTATTTATAATCTCATCTTCAATCATTTTTACTGAACTGGCATAGCTATAAATATTTAGCATATCATTTCCATTTATAGTTTGTGCAGAAATAAAAAAACTTATCCCGGATTCATTAGATTTGAGATTAAGACCATTAGAATTTTTAAGAAAACATTTTCCTAGGCCTAGATCAAATTCTGCATCACATAACGCATCAGGGAATTTTTTTAATATTTTTTTTATATTGCTATCCAACTTATCTATAAAAAAATGATTTTCTAATAAAAATTCATCTCCTGAATAGATCTTTGCATTATTTTCTTTATGATTCTTTTTTGGAAATTTTATATTTGTTTTTGTTGGGTATTCACTTAGTTCTAGAAAATTTGAATTAAATTTATCTAAGTCATAATTACTTGATGAAGAGAAAGTTAATCCTGAATCCTTTATAGCTCTAACTGCAAATCCTTTTGATTGTTTAATCGAAAGTTCTTTTAATTTATTTGATTCAAATGAAATACTTTTATATTCATTTTCTTCTTCATAAATTTCATGTTGTTCAAATTGATCTTTTAATAAATTTTCAATCTTTTCCATTATCCACTCGATACTAAACAATTATTTATTCTTATATGTGGCGACCCGTTAGATACAGGAAGTGGGCTTTGGCCACCTTTACCACAACCACCTCCTTGATTTATTTCCAAATCATTAGCAATTCCATTGATGTTTTTTAAAGTTGTAAATAAATTTCCAGATAACTTAACAGGTCTCAATGTTTCTTTTATTTCACCATTTTCAATTTTATAGGTTTCAGCGGATGAAAAAGTAAACATTTCGTGTTCTGTCATACCTCCATACCAATTCTTGACATATAAGCCGTCTTTTGTGTCATTAATAATCTCTTCTTTTGTATTTGATCCGTTTTCTATAATGGTATTTGTCATTCTTACTATTGGAGGGTAAGCATATGAAATAGCTCTAGCATTTCCGGTTGGTGTTTCAGACATTTTGCTTGCAGTTTCTTTTGAATGCAACCTTCCTACAAGCACTCCTTCTCTTATTAAAGGAGTTACAGAAGACGGAGTTCCTTCATCATCATATTCATATGAACCTCTAAGGTTTGGTATTTTAGCACCATCTGTAATATTTAAATCTGAATTACCAAACTTTTTACCTAATTTTAGAATGCCTTGCAATCTTTTGTTTTCATAAACATTATCTGCTTCAGAAAGATGCCCAAACGCTTCATGCACAAAAACTCCAGCGAGTATTTGATCTAAAACAACTGTTGTTTCCTGCCCTGTAATTTTTGGAGCCTTTATCAAATCTATTGATTTTTTTGTACATTCTAAAACTTTTTCATCTAAGTTTTCAACTATAGAATAATCACCCAAAGAACCTATCGAAAAACCTGATTGAAGAAGATCATTGCCATCGGAACTATTAGCTGCAATTCTTAATATAACATGTATGAAACTTTGTTCTATTTCATTCCCTTCACTATCTGCAAAAATAACTTTCCTTTCAGTATCTCCATAAACAATTTCACAGCCTTGAATTTTTTTGTCTTTTAATAAAATATCTTTGTAATGGTCCAAAAGTGAAATTTTTTCGGATAAAGTAATTGATCTTGGGTCTTTTTTTACTTCTGCAGGTAATGAGACTTTCTTGGAAGAATTACTATGAATTTTGAAAGGAGGATTATTACTGAAATTTGCCAATTCAATAGATTCGTTCATTTTAGTTGGAGCTTGTTCAATTTCATTGAAACTTGTAAAACCCCATCCTCCATTAGACATAGATCTTGCTGACCCTCCAAAATGAGAATTTATTGAAACATTCTCCCGTGTCTTGCCGTTGTAGTTGATTCTTGTAGAAACAGTTTCTTCTATTCTTATTTCTTTATAATTAGCTTTTTTGTTGCTTAAAGATTCTTGTATTAAATTTTTATAGTTTTTTTGCACTAGAATTTATCCTAATTTTGAATTACTTGATAAATTGTTTTCTTCAAACCATTCATACGCATTAATCTTGTTCCCTTTTTGATCTTTTATTCTTCCTATAGTAATTTTTTTATTCCTTAGACCGATACTAACTTTTTTATTTTTTATAATAAATTTTTTGCTAATACTCGTATCTTCATTTTCTTCAATCTGACAGTTATAAAGGAATACAGTTTTTGAATCAATTTTAGTCCAAGCCCCTGGTTGAGGATCGCAACCTCTTATTAGATTATAAATTTGTTTTGGTTGTTTGTCCCAATCAATTTCTTTTTTAGAGCACCAAGACTCATATGATGCTTGTTTTTCATCTTGTATTATCTTAGGTGCTTTATTAGAAATAACAAGTTTTATTGAATCTATCATTGATTTTACACCTATAGGGAATAATTTATCGAAATATAAACTACCAGTTGTATCATCCGGTAAAATTTTAACTTTTTTTTGCATTAAAATAGGACCAGTATCTAATCCTTCATCAGGCCAAAATATTGTTATTCCAGTATGATTATCTCCATTTATAATTGCCCAATTTATAGAAGAGGGCCCTCTATGTTTTGGCAAAAGAGAAGGATGATATTGAATGGTTCCTTTTTTAGGGTTATTTATAATATCCATAGGGACGATATCTGTTACATAAGCCATTACTAACAAATCAACACTTAGTTTATTAAACTCTTCAATGGCAGTTTTAGATCTTAATTTATCAAATCTAAAAACCTTTATATTATTTGCAATTCCATATTGATAAAGAGGATCTTTATCTTGATTAGGAGGGGTAAAAATTCCAGTTATTATACAATCATTAATTTTTGAAATTTCTGAAGCTACACTCTCTCCAAAAGCAGATTGCCCAATTATTGCAACCTTAATCATTGAAAAAATCCATTCTGTAAAAACTTCTTATGTTTTCAAAGGCTTCAACTATTTCCAATTGATTGAACTCAGCTTTATTTTTTTTTGCATCATTGAAATGTTCTAACAAAAAATAGGCTTCTGCTTCACTCAATTTTTTGTATTCTTCATGTCTTTTTAGAGTATCGAATGAAACCCCTAAATCAGAAAGGGCTTTAAATGATTTTATTATTTTTATTAATCCATTTGGATGCACTTCTTCTTCGTTTATTTTTTTTGGAGGCTTGATTAGTTTATTTTTCAATAAATCATCATAAAATAATTTACTAACATTTGATAATTTAATAATTTCTTCAACAGAGTAGTTCTCTTTAATTTGAGATGAAATAGTGTTAATCTTTTTCTTAATTAGTTTTAATGGGAATCCATTACTTTGCAATTTTTTTATTTCATTTATCTTTTCTAAATGAAAATTTGAGAAAGAAGATCTGGTCTTAGAAATTTTTTTTGGAGGCTCCAAAATATTTAATCTGACATAATAATTTATAGCAGAAGTGCTTATACCCGTTATCTTTGAAACTTCACTTATTGAATACTCATTTTGATTCATAGAATAAATTCTACATTATTATTTTTTAGATACTATAACTAACAAACTAGGAAGGACAAATACTGATGATATAAGAGCAAGGAAAATCATAAT
>JAYZJV010000007.1:0-5648 GCA_036164085.1 Chloroflexota bacterium
ATAAAATGAGCCACATTTATCCTGCTAGTTTTTCCAGGTTTGAATAATGTGTGAATAGGAGACGAATGAGTTGTGTATGGACTTATTTCTTCTTCATTAATCAAGCTGTCAGGCCTTACTGCTACCCATTCAATATTTGAATGATTTTGACCAATTAGAGTTCTTAGATAATTTGCTGCATTTTCATTATCCGAGTGTGGCGGGATTAGATAGCGTAATAGAAAAAAAACACAATTTTCAAAAAAAGAAACTTTCTCTTTTAAGTCCTCGTTTTTACATCCAACTGTATTCATTAATATTATTTTTACTGGTTTGTTTTTTGTATTTTCACTGACCTTACACAGTTTTTTTATAGAATCAGTAACAAGTTGTCTTGGATTTCCAAACATTCCTTTAAAGCTAAGGTTGTGCCCTAAAGTTGATACTATCGCATCACATCCTTTAGTATGATTTTCTAATTCTTCCTCACTCATATCTAAAACTGAAGTACCAATTACATCAAACTTTTTATGGTTTATGATTTCTGTACTAAGTTTTGTATTATTACGAGCAAATGCTTTAACTTCATGACCTTTCTCGAGAAGTTGATTCACAAGAAGTTTTCCTGTGGCACCTGTTGCACCTGTAACTAAAATATTTATATTAGCTCCTTAGAATAATAATAATTATGAAAATAATTATAAACCTATGAATCAGACTAATTATTCAAATACATGATGTCAGAATTAGCAATCTAGATATTAATCCAACTATTAATCCAACTAATCCAACCTTTTTTTAACAATTCATCTGCTAAAATTAAATCTATCTAAGAGTGGTCCCGTGGTGTAGTGGCCTAACACGCCTCCCTGTCAAGGAGGAGATCGGCAGTTCGAATCTGCTCGGGATCGCCATAAAAATCAATTTCAGACTATTTTTTTTAGCTTAGAGCTTACGAAGTACTCTCCTACTGTTTCAAAATGATACATTCTTCCTTGAACTTGTTGAGATATAGCGAGCATGTCTTGAAAGTATCTTTGAATTTTATTGAATTTGAAAATAGAAGAAGACCCCAATAGGTTATAAATTTTTTTTACTATTTCTTCAGAAGTCCTAATAGCATGTGTTGCTGCTAATCTAAGTTCTGCCATTATTTCATCTTCTAAAAAAACACCATCACTCACTACTAACCAGGCTTTTTCAATAGTATTATCTAAGAATGTTTTAGAAGATTTATAGAGCCCTTTTGTAATTCCTATTTCTCTCAAAAAAACCTGTTCTTCAGAAAGTTTTTCAGAGTATACCCCTTTTTTATTTTTGGCAAAATCAAGTGCATAATTTATCGAAGAATTTGCAAGAGATAGAGCAATAGTGGAAAAGCCTGAACCAAATTTTAGATCTCTAGGAATTTTATAGATAGGTCCTGATTCATTCAGATTTAATCTGTCATAAAAGATGTTTTGATTCGGAATAACCTTATTTTCTATAGAAAAACTATAGCTACCAGTTCCTCTTAATCCATTAACATCCCAAACATCATCTAATTGGACAGACGATTTAGGAATCATAATATTTTTATTTTGTTTATTTTTATCGGTGAATATAGCTAGAAGCCATGTAGCATGTTTTATTCCGCTACTAAAAGACCATTTGCCCGAAATTAAAGTATCGGAGTCATTTTCTTTTACTTCATACTCAATAGGAGGCCCGTTTGTAATAATTGCATTTGGGTTATCAAAGATTTTTTTTGCTAATTTTTTTTCCATGAATGCTGCATTTGTAGCAAGAACATTACTTTGATTGATACACCAAGCAACACTTGCGTCCTTTGAAGCAATTTCGAATAAAGTTTCTAAATATTCAATAAAATCCATTTCAACTCCATTTAAGGATTTTGGTAATAATAATCTGAAATAATTTTTATTTATTAATTGATCAAGTAACTCAACTGGAATTTCACGTTTTTCATCTATCTCTTCAACAGAGTTTTCGATAAGTTTAATTGTTTTTGAATCATTCATGGATAATTTTGTTTATCTGAATATATAATAATAGAAAAATATGATTCTATAAAAAAAAATGACTAAATTTTCTACAATTAAACTTGAAATATTAGATAGAATTGCAATCTTATCACTTAACAGACCAGAAAAATTAAATGCTATGAATTTTCAGATGATTCATGAATTAATAGATTGTACCGCAAACATTTCTACTAATGATGAAATAAAATGTTTGATTTTAAGAGGAGAAGGTAAAGCCTTTTGTTCAGGAGCAGACTTAAGTTCTGGTGAAAAAAAATGGAAAGATACTGAAGAAAGCTTAAACAAAGGGTATTGGCCTATATTTAACAACATAATTTCTATGCCTAAGCCTGTTATATCTTCTGTTAGAGGAGCAGCTGCTGGAATAGGTAGTGCGTATTCCATGGCTTGTGATTTGACAATAATGTCCAAAAAATCATACTTACTTCAACCCTTTAGTAATATTGGTCTTATACCAGATGGAGGTTCTCACTGGCTTTTATATAATATGCTTGGTTATAAAAAGGCGTATCAAATAGCGATAGAAAATGAAAGAATATCTGCTGAAGAATGTCTAAATATTGGTTTAGCAAACAAAGTAGTTGAAGATGAATCTCTTGAAGAAAAAACTATTGAATGGGCTCAAAAAATATCAAAACAATCTTTTCAATCTTTGATGTATTCAAAAAAAATAATGAGAGAGGTAAGTGATAAAAGCTTTCTTGAAACTTTTAAGAAAGAAGCTGAGATTCAAAAAAAATTATCAGGTTCGCCTGATAATTTAGAAGGTGTCAAAGCCTTTATAGAAAAAAGAAATCCTGAGTTCAAATAAGTTTTATTTTATAAAATTTTCTCCATCCCATGAATAATTGTCATAGTCAAACTTTTCAAAATCATCTAGTTTAGTTATACAATTTACGGCTAAAAAGTTTATAAATTGACCTTTTACAACTTTTCCATGATGTCCTGCTGAGACTAATTTATCCCCTTTTTTTGTATAGAAGCTTACTTTTTTAATATTTTTATGTTCATAAGCTTTTCTATGAATTTCAGGTAATAAATCAATAATCAATTCTTCTTTAGAAAGTTCATTTGATAAGAATGGACTCCAAAATTTTGTAAGGCCTAAAACATTCATTTTCAGTTTATAATCTGGAATTAAAGTATTTGGTTTTACCATTCCAAATAATCCGCTGAAAATACGTATATTTGAATTAAAATATGATTTTGATTCTTCTGAAAAACTTTTCAGATCTAGCTGGTTGTATACTACCCCTGTATACCTTTCTATTGCCTTAGAACATGAATTTGAAAAAACATTTAGGTTTTTTTTATGTAACTCTTTACTTTTATCTAATGATGTTCCATAAATTTTTTCTATTTCTTCATTTTTATTTTTTAGTATTTGTATTATTTCTTGAACCTGTTTTGAAAAGACAAAATTAGTTTCATTAAACTTAGTTTCAATCGTATTTTTTGAAGATTTTCCTTCACTGGGGGGTATTAGTATTAGCATTTTATTTTTTTAAGTTTTCTGAGTTTTCTATATTTATTTCATCTAATTTATCATAAGGTTCAAATCCTAGAACTTGACTGTAAAAATATAACTCTGATTCTAGTGATGAGATAATATTTTTAGATTGTCTAAATCCATGTTGCTCTCCTTCATACATAATTAATGAAAAAGGGATTTTTTTCTCTCTTAATCCTTCAGCCATAATTTCTGCTTGAGATGGAGGGACAATCTTATCTTCAGTTCCTTGAAAAATTATCATTGGACAAGAAAGCTGATCTGTAAAATTAATTGCTGATCTATCATAATATTTTTGTTTTTCTTCAGGGTACTTACCTATTAATGATTCAAGATATTTTGATTCGAATTTGTGAGTATCGTCAATAAAAACTGACAAATCTGCAATTCCATAATAAGTAGCTCCTACTGCAAATCTATCATGGAAAGTTAATGCATTTATTGTTGTATAACCACCAGCTGAGCCTCCTTTAATGGCTGCTCTTTCAGAATCTACAAGACCTTTTTCAGAAAGATAGTCTACTGCTGCAATGCAGTCTTCAGTATCATATATTCCCCAATTCCCTTTTAGTAAATCTCTGAATTTTTTCCCATATCCTGTTGACCCTCTGTAATTTACATCTACAACAGCTATACCTCTATTAGTCCAGTACTGTATAGATAAATTTAAGGCATTACTAGTTGCACTTGTGGGCCCTCCATGACTTATTACTAGTACAGGTGGTTTTTCTCCAGAGTGACTTTGATATTTTTTATTTTTAGGTTTGTAAAAATAGCCATATGCGGTAGCATTTTCTGTAGTAGTAAAAGTGATTTCTTCAGGTATAGAAATTTCTTCGCTATCAATTTCTAATTTACTCGATTCTTTAATTGTCTTAATTTCTTTTTTTTCTAGATCTAAAGATACGATTTCACTATTTGATACAGGTGAAGCACCTATATACAAAGCTTTATTGTCAATAAAACTTAAACCTCCTATAGAAGTATGTAAAACTTCTATTTCTTCTATTATTTGTCCTGATAAATTAATTTTTCTAATTAAACCTTTATTCTTATTTTTTGAAGAACCTCTCAAATATATAAAATTATCTTTTATAAAGTACGTTCTGACCCCAAAATTCCAAGATGGTTCACCATGGTCAGTTTCTTCATCTAATATTGTAGACTTTTTATTATCTGAGTATTTTTTTAAGTTCCACCATCCAGATTCATCGCTTATATATATCAATTCACCAGATTCACTCCACTCAGGCTGAATAATACTTATATTTTTTGATCCATCAATAAACTTTTTTTCTGACAAACCATTTGAATCAAAATTTCCAATGAATAGTTCAGTTCCATCCCAAGGCATATTAGGGTGATCCCATTCAAGCCAGCATATCTCATTGTTTATAGGATTTATTCGTGGAGAAGAATAAAAATCTCTGCCTGTGCATAAAACTATTGTCTGGTTTTTTGTTGTAGAAATGGCAACAAGTTCGTTTTTTGCTTCTCCTTTTTCAAAATGAGTTTCTCTTACGCAATATATCCACTCTTCATCATAAGATAGAGTTAAATCACTATATCTTATGGATTTTTCAAAAGGCGGTTCAATAGTTAGAGCAGATGTATTTTTCCCTTTAACAACATATATTCTTTGGTCATCCCAATTGGTAAAATAAATATTTTTTTTACCAACAGCGAAAGACCCTCCTCCATATTCATGAACAGCATTTCGCGAGTTAAAATTTTCTGGAATAAGGTCTTCTATTTCTCCAGCACTATTTTGTTTAACTATGACATATCTTCCAGCTTCTTCTGGTCTTCCTTCTAGAAAATATACCTCAGAACCATTAGACCTTATTTCACTAAACCTTAATCCGCCTTCAATAATTTTTTGTGGAGTTATCTCAGATTCCCATGATCCGTAATTAGATTTGATTTTTGAATTCATTTTTCACCCAGTTTATTTGATATTTTTAGAATATTTAATAATGTAAATTTCATTAAACTATAATAACCTATCTAGAGACAAATTATTTTGGAGAGACAATGAAAAAAGTAACATTCAACGATATTCCAAAGATTGCTAGAAATGAAGCTTTATTTACAGATACTGTTTATGCACAGTC
>JAYZJV010000008.1:0-7171 GCA_036164085.1 Chloroflexota bacterium
TTTGGAAAATGGCATGTTGAAAGATCCAATAAATTAAGTGAATTTGGTTGGGATTCATACTTACTTCAAGATGGAGAATCTTCTGAATATATTAACTCAAATAAAAAACATAAAAATAGCATAGACAAAAGTATGCCACATCTATTTATAGATAATCCTCCTGGGTATAAAACTACACCTTTCTATGGAGTTTCAAAAATGGAGACTGAAGAAAGAGTTTTAGGATTGGTTTCAAATAAAGCAAAGGACTTCATAAATAAAGAAAAAGGGGATAGACCTTGGGCTTGTTTTGTCTCAGTAATAGAACCTCATGATCCTTTTATTTCTACAAAAAAATTCTATGATATGTATGAAAATATTGATATAGAATTACCAAAATCATTTAACGACAATTTAAATGATAAGCCAAACATATATAAAAGAGGAAAAAAAGTATTTGAAAATATGACAAAACAGGATCATATAGAGTCTATTAGAAATTATTACGCAATGATTACAGAAATTGATCACGAATACGGAAAAATCATTGATCTGCTTGAAGAAAAAGGAGAACTAGACAATACTATTATTATTTTTACTTCCGACCATGGAGAGGCTTTATCATCACATGGAATTTACGCAAAAAACTTAGCAGCATTTGAAGAAATCTACCGAATACCTATGATTATTTCTGGTCCTGAAATTCAAAAAAATAAAATTTCAGAAGATCTAGTAACAAGTATGGATCTATGCCCTACTATCTTAGATTTGTTAGATTCGAAAGAGATAAAAAATATTGATTCAGAGTCATTTAAAAGAATTTTATGTACAGATGAAGTAAATACAATTGATAAAAGCTTTGCTGAGTACGATGGAACAAGATTGCAATTAAAGCAAAGAGTTCTATGGTACAAAAACCTAAAATATATATTCAATGGTTGTGATTTTGATGAATTATACGATTTAGATGCTGACCCTGACGAGATGATAAATGTTATTGATTCTGAAAACTACAAAAAAGAAAAGAAAGAAATAATTAAGTTATATTGGCAAGAACTCAAGAAAAACGGAGATCATAGTATTCTTAACCTAGACAATAACCCCATTATGAAAATTATAGAATTTGGACCCAACGAGTAAGGATTTAATTATGAAAAAAGTACTTATAACAGGAGCTAATGGATATGTTGCTTCTAGAATAATCCCTCATTTAGAAAAAAAATTTGATCTGACTTTAGTTGATATTGATTTTAATAAAGATTTTGAATCAAGCACAATTAAACTAAATCTATCTGAGTCTTCGGTTTCAGATATAGAAAAAATAGTAAAAGGTCATAACTCTATTATTCATCTAGCATACATAAGACCAGAAAAAGAACGAGATCCAGACAACTTAGATAATGAAATAGATTCTTTTGATCAAGAGAATAAAAATGTCATAATGGCAAATAAAATTTATAGAGCTGCATATAAAAACAATGTCGAAAGAATTATTGTTGCATCTTCAAACCATGCTGCAGATTGGTATGAACACAATGAAATTCATGAAAAAAAACTTGATATGGTCAATACTAAAATGATTCCATATTCTGATAATTTTTATGGATGGGCAAAAGCCTCATATGAACTTTTATCAGTACCATATGCATCCGGAAAATTTGGGAGAAAAATGGAATTTATACATGTAAGAATAGGTTTTCCAAGGGAAATAGATGAAACAATTCAAAACAATAAATTTATAAGTAACAACAATGGGACAGGAATTCAAAATATAAAACGTCATCTTGGAGCATATATCAGTCAAAGAGACTTGGGTGATCTGTTTGATAAAGGTCTATCTATAGAAAAAGTTAAGGGTAATTTAAATAATGTTCCATATTTAGTTGTATACGGAGTAAGTGATAACACTAGAAGATTTTGGTCCCTTGAGTCAGCAAGAAAATTTCTAAATTTCTATCCAAAAGATGATTCTGAAAAAAAATTCAATTCTTTTATAAAAAATTATGAAACCCTTGATGAGTGGGAAGGTAGACTAGGGTAACTGGTTTTAGACTTTTGAATTATCCTATTATAGAATTAAATACAGTTATGACTTAAGTGGCATAACTTTTTATAATCAAGGAGATATGATGAAAAAAATATTAATTTTAGTCACTTCTGCATTATTTGTACTTACAGCTTGTTCTGGTGGAGGAGCAAAAATTGGTACTTTAATGGATGAAACTGGTGACTTAGGTGCTTATGGGCCTCCAATACAGAATGGTGTTGATTTGGCTGTAGGTTTAATTAATGATGCTGGTGGAGTGAATGGTGGAGATGTGACCGTTGTTCATGCTGATAGTGGAACAAGTCCAAACGTTGCTACAGAAGCTGCTGGTAAGTTAATTGAAATAGATAAAGTTGGAGGAATAGTTGGATCACTATCTAGTGGTGTAACTATGGCGGTAGCAGAAGCTAAGACTATTCCTGCAGGAATGGTTATTATTTCACCTGCTTCTACTAGCCCAGCAATTTCTGTTTTAGAAGACAATGACACAGTATTTAGAACAACAGTGTCTGACGCAGCTCAAGGTGTTGTGCTCGCAAGATTGGCTAAAAGCTTAGGATACGAACATTGTTCAACATTATATGTTAATAATCCATATGGAAAAGGATTAAATGACATTTTCACATCTACTTTTGAGGATGAAGGTGGACATTGTGAAGCTGAAGTTCCTCATGAGCAAGAGCAACCTTCATATAAATCAGAAATAGATAAAGCTATTACAGACCATACTCCAGATGTGATTATCGCAATGAGTTATCCAAAATCAGCTGCTGTTTATCTTAGAGAACTTATTGAGAGTGGTTACACTGGAGACTTTATGTTTGTTGATGGAACTAAGAATCAAGAAATGTTTGACGAGTTAGGTGTAGCTCAGTTTGAAGGAATGTATGGTACTGCACCTGGAGCACCAGAATCTGACGCAAAAGCAAAATTTGCATTTTTGTATGAAGAAAAATATGGAGAACTACCAACAAACCCATTCATTGGAGAAGGATTTGACGGCGCTATACTTTTAGCACTAGCAATGGCTAAATCTGGATCAGATACAGTTGATGGTGACTCTCTAAGATTTGTTGCTAACGCCCCTGGAGAGAAAGTTGGACCCGGAGACATGGCTAAAGCTTTAAAACTTCTAAAAGATGGAAAAGATATCGACTATGTTGGTGTCGCTGGAGAACAGGAAATAGATGAAAATGGTGATGTAAGTAATACCATTGAAATTTGGTCAATAGAAGGTGGAAAGATTACTTCTACTGGAAGATTTGAATCTCCATAAACTTTAAGAATTATGTAGTAATCCCTGCTACTTTGCAGGGATTACTCCATTTGGTTTATACAATTGAAATAAAATTATTATCATTCCTACAAACACGAATCTCAAATTGGCATCACTTAAGAAGCCAGGTAGGAATTGAGTGAAAGTCCATATTCCCCACATTAAAAACGCTCCAAAAACAGCGCCTCTATTATTCCCACTACCTCCTACCATCAACATGCTCCAAATTATAAATGTAGCAAGCATAGGTTCAAAAGTTATAGGGTCAATAAATCTTTTACCATGAGTAAATAAAGCTCCGCCTATACCCATTATTCCAGCTCCAAAAGCAAATGCCTCCACTTTAAATCTCAAAACATTTTTCCCACTTGAAATCATAGTATTTTCATTGTCTCTAATTCCTCTGAGAACTCTTCCCCAAGGGGAATTTGTAGCTTTTTCTGCTATCAAGTAAACAAAGCCCAGCGTAATCATTACTACAACAAAGTATATATAGTCATAATTTCCACGATCTATAAAATCGAACGGTCTTGGTATTGAATAAAGGCCTCTTGTACCATTTGCAAGCCAGGTTTCATTTACAAAAATAATTCTTAAAGTTTCAGCTAAACCTAGTGTTACTAATGCTAGATAATCTTCTTTTAATCTGATCGTAATAAAAGCCAAGGGTATTGCTACTAAAATACAAATAATAGCCGATAAAAGCAATATGATAGGAAACCAAATATCAATTCCTAAAACTGTAAGTTGGGATAAATTTCCTCCCCATATATATTCTTCATATTTTTCTAAACTAGGTGGTGGACTAGAAATTATGGCTGCTGTGTATGATCCAAGCAAGAAAAAAGAGGCAATTCCTATATTAAATAGACCCGTATGTCCCCAATGGATATTGAGTCCGACTGAGAAAACAGAATAAATTCCGCTCATTATGAAAAATCCTATCAAGAAATAAAGTATAGAGTCCATTAAAATTGCCTTCCTTTGCTACCTAAGATCCCGTTAGGTCTTAACAATAAAACAATCAATAAAACAAGAAAATAAACTGCTGGTTTGTACGATGGATTTATCCATCCAGTGGCAAGTTCTCCAGTAATACCAATTAAAAGCCCTCCCATTAGAGCTCCAATTGGATTACCAATACCCCCAACTATCACTGCTGCAAATAATGGTATCAATATTTTCCAACCCATAACAGGTGTAATTATTGCTTGCTGAACGCTTATAAGAATTCCAGATGTAGCTGCTAGTATCCCTCCAATGAACCAAATATATAAAATGATTTTTTCAGTATTAATACCTGTAATTCTAGCAAGATCTGGATTGTCTGAAGTCGCTCTAATTGCTTTTCCTAATTTAGTCCTGAACAATACAAAATAAAAAGCTATAGCAATAATAAATGCTACTACGGCACAGAAAAACATATCAGGAGGTACTTTTATCTTAAATGGCAAGTCCCAAAATAGTTTAGATTCTCTTGGAAAGCTGGTTGAATCTGTCCCCCAAATAAATTGTATGATACCTCTTAGGCCAACAGCCAATCCTAGAGAGGTCAGTGCAATTGCAGCAGGGGCTGCACCTAAATCTCTTAATTTCTTAAATATTAATTTATCAAACAGAACTGCTAAAAATCCAATTAGTACTACTGTAATAGGTATTACGGCTAATAATTCATACTTGAATGTAAAAGGTCCGACAGAAGCTGATTCCTCACTATTTGGGAACAAAAATAAAAGTAAGGCTAAAGCAAGATAAGAAGATAAAGTCATAAAGTCACCATGTGCCATATTAGCAAACTTTAAGTTCCCATAAATTAATGAAAGACCAATTGATCCCAAAGCATAAAGGGAACCTATGAGGATCCCATTAACAAACAACCAAGGCTTCATCAGAGATAGAATTAAAATAATCCAAAATAATAAAAGGATAGTTTTATTTTCAAAAATAAAATCAAAGTATTTCAAATTAACCTCCTAAATAAAGTTTAGATATTTCTTTGTCAGATAGAATTTTTGAGGCTTCATCCTCAATAACTTTTTTACCAAATGAAAAGACAGCACCAAAATCAGAAATTTTCAGAGCTTTTTTTGCATTTTGCTCGACCAACAAAACTGATAAATTAGATTTTTTCAAAGAGATAATATTTTCTAATACTTCATCTACAATTATTGGGGATAATCCCGCCGTAGGCTCATCGAGCATGATTATTTTAGGATCAAGCATCAATGCTCTTGATAAGGCAAGCATTTGCCTTTGTCCTCCTGATAAATTTGAAGAGGAATCAGACAATTTATCTCTTAGATCTGGGAACATTTCTAAAGCATAGTCTAGATTTTTTTTGTAATCATCTTTAGTTAATATATAGCCACCCATTTTTAAATTATCTTCAACTGATAAAGAAGGAAAAATGTTTTCTGACTGAGGAACATACCCTAAACCTTTTTTTGAAAGTTCAAATGTATTTAATTTAGTAACATCAGTACCATAAATTTGGACTTCACCTTCAACTGGATTAATTATCCCTGAAATGGATTTAAGAAATGTAGATTTACCACATCCATTAGGACCAATAATTGTTGTTATTGAAGATTCTTTAAGATCTAAATTTATATTCCTAATAATTATCTGCTCTCCATATCCCGCAGAAATATTTTTTGCTACTAATGATGTCTTTTTTTTACTCATTGTTACTATAACCTAAATATGAATCTAAAACTTTTTGGTTTTTTTGAATATTTTTCGGAGATCCCTTAACTAAAGTTTTACCTTCAGCCATAACTATTATTTCGTCAGAAATAGACATTATAAATTCCATATTGTGCTCAATAATCAAGAAATCAATTTTTTGTTTTTTGTTTATATCTAAAATTACTTTGGATAAATTGTTTATTAGGGTTGGATTAATACCTGCTGCAGGTTCATCTAATAGAATTAATTTTGGATTCATCATTAAAATCCTTCCTAATTCCAAAAGTTTTTTTTGTCCTGTAGATAGATTTTCTGCTTTTTCATTTTTTAGATGGGTCAATCCAACAATTTCTAGATTTTTTTCAGCAATCTCTATTGTGTTTTTTTCAAAAGTTTTAGACTTAGAACGATTGATCCACCCAAATAATAAAGATTCTCCAGGATGATGCCTAGGAGAAACCAATAGGTTGTCCATCACTGACATAGTTTTCAACTCTCCTGGGATTTGAAATGTTCTAACTATACCAAAATCTACTGTTTTTTGAGGTGAAGAGTAAGATATGTCTTCATCAAGAAAATAAATGAAACCATCATCAATTTCAGAAAATCCCGTTATTAAGTTAAAAATTGTAGATTTCCCTGCACCGTTAGGACCTATCAATCCCGTTATTTTGTTAGAAGAAACCTCAAAATCTACACCATCAACTGCTTTAACTCCACCGAAATGCTTATAGACATTTTCAAGCTTCAGTATAACTTCAGAAGACATGATTAGTCTTCTGTAACTTCAGTTGTACTACCACTAACAGTAATTGTTATATGAGACATGGTAGTATTTTCTTTTGCTCCATGCCAATGATTTTCACCTGCATTGATCAACACCATATCTCCTTTTTGAACACTTAACTCTACCTCCTCATTACAAACCATCCCTTCTCCTTCAGTAATAATCAAAATTTGATCTCCTGAATGAATATGAAATTTTGTCCGAGCAGATTTAGGAAAATTAACTATCGCAAAATTGAAATTATCACTATCTTCATGTTCTAAAATTGACTGTGCATAAACAGTATCTGTAAATAAAGCTTCATTTCTAGCAATCTTTGGAATATCGTTGAATGTTACTTTTTTCATTGTCTCTCCAAAATAATTTGTCTCTAGATAGGTTATTATAGTTTAAT
>JAYZJV010000009.1:0-5240 GCA_036164085.1 Chloroflexota bacterium
TTCTTCAATAGAAACTTTTTGAATCCCAATGCTAGCATTTTCTGCTATGAATTTATAGTGGTCTGTTTCACCTTCAATTATGCAACCAATTGCTAAGATAGCATCATAATTATTTGATATTTTTTTACATGCATATGGAATTTCAAATGATCCAGGGACTTCATAGCTCGAAATATTTTCAACCCCTAATTCTTTTAATCTTTTTATTGCAATTGTTTCCATTTCTTCAGTAATGTCATAATTAAATTTAGCTTTAACTATAGCTATATTGATTTTTGAAGGATCCTTATCTAGAACCCCTATACCTTCTTTTGATTTACTCAATTTCATGCCCCATTTTCGTAACTTTTGTTTCTATATATTTTTTATTTTGTGGTCTTTTTTCAGTACTTAGTTTTTTTGTAGAGTTTATTTCTAAGCCAAAACCTTCTAAACCAACAACCTTTTTTGGATTATTTGTTAATAAATCAAACTTTTTAACCCCTAAATTTCTTAAAATCTGAGCTCCGATGCCATATGTTCTCAAATCCATTGGGAAGCCTAATTTTAAGTTAGCATCCACGGTATCCATACCTTTATCTTGAAGTTTATATGCTTTTAATTTATTTATAAGTCCAATACCTCTTCCTTCTTGTCTCATATAAACAAAAACTCCAGAATCAGATTTTGAAATTTGTTCTAAAGCCATATCTAATTGATCTCCACAATCACATCTTACGGATCCTAGAATATCACCAGTTGTACATTCTGAATGAACTCTTACTAAGGTTGTGTTGTTTTTTGATACTTTGCCTTTAATCAAAGCAATAGGCTCTGATTTATCTACTTTAGATTTAAATCCAACGACTTTGAATTCCCCATACTTGGTTGGTAATTTAGTTTCTATTATTTTTTCTACTAAATTTTCTTTAGCTATTCTATAAGCAATAATATCCTCAATGGATACAATAGGCATATTGTGTTTTTCTGAAATTTTCTTTAAATCATCTCCTCGAGCCATAGTTCCATCTTCATTCATTACCTCACAAATAACTGCAGCAGGGATTTTCCCTGATAATTTTACTAAGTCGACTGAACCTTCTGTATGCCCAGCTCTAACCAAAACTCCCCCATTTTGATATCTTAAAGGAAAAATATGTCCAGGTTTAACAAAATCGCTTTTTTGTGAACTTTTACTAGCAAGTTTTTTAACTGTATTTGAACGATCTTTGGCTGATATTCCTGATTCTATATCTTTAGAAGCATCTACAGAAACTGTAAAAGCGGTGCCCATTGATTCGGTATTTCGAGTTACCATAGGTTCTAGGTCTAAGTTATCAATGATTGAACCATCAAGAGGAGTGCAAATCAAACCTCTAGCAACAGTAGCCATAAAATTTATATCTTCAGGATTACAATCTTGGGCAGGTAGAGCTATATCGCCTTCATTCTCTCTTCCTTCATCATCAACAATGATTACCATTTTCCCTTTTTTGAAAAAATCTATGGCTTTTTCAACAGACTTTATCTGCTTTTCAGTTGGAGCAGGAGTGTTTAATTCAGTGTTCATATATTATTTTCTTTGCATTATGTCTTCTACGTATTTCTTAATGTATCTTGCATTTACATCAGTTTCCACATTAACGTATTGATTTATTTTGAGATTCTTAAAAGTTGTTTCCTTTAACGTATGAGGGATAAAAGAAACTTTAAATAAATTTTTATTTATTTCATTTACAGTGAGACTAGTTCCATCAATAGCCACATAACCTTTTTCAATCATATTATTAATAAGGTTTGAATTTACTTCAAATGTTGCAACTGTACTTTCTTTTAATTCCTCTATTTCTCTGCATATTCCAGTTCCTTCAACATGCCCTTCAACTAAATGTCCTCCCAATCTAGATTCTAATGTGGCTGATCTTTCTAAATTTACATAAGAAATGTTTTGCTCAGTACCAAAAATGGTTTTGCTAATAGTTTCCTCAGATAGATCAAAGGTAATTTTATTATTTTCTTTTTTAGTAATAGTTAGGCAAATTCCAGATGCTGAAATAGAATCTCCTATATTAGAATTTTCCAAAATTCTATTACACTCAACAGTTAAATCATATTTATTTAGTGAGTGAACTTTACCTATTTCTTCAATTATTCCTGTAAACATATCTAATCTATTATTCCTGTTATTAGTATATCTTCTTTTATTCTTTCAATAGACAAGTTTGACAAATTTATTTTGTCTGTAATTTTTTGTATTCCTTTTCCTGCTACTGGCGAGAGGGCAGAAGCTCCTCCAAAAATTGATGGAGCGATAAATGCATAAACCTTGTCTACTAATTTTTCATCAAAAAAAGATCCCAATAATGTTCCTCCTGATTCTAATAAAATTTCATAACATCCTATTTCAGAAAGAAACCTTATAACTTCTATAGGTGAAATTCTTTCATTTTTTGAATTAATGTGAGTTATATGATTAGGGATATTGGTTGGTTTTGAATTTTTTGATGTAAACCAAATTACTTTTCCGGAATTTTGATCTTTATAAATATCCAAAGTGTTGTTTAACCTTGCATTGTTATCTAAAACAACTCTATATTCAGGCTTACCTGTATGTTTATTATTTAGCCTTGCTGTGAGTTTTGAATTATCTGAAATTATTGTATTTATTCCACTTATAATAGCGTCTGATTTGTTTCTTATTTCATGCACTTTATTTCTAGACTCTTCAGAGGTGATCCATTTAGATTCTTTATTTGAAGTAGAAATTTTACCATCTAAAGTCATGGCAAATTTAGCACTAATTCTAGGGCGTTTATTGATAATTTTGAAATCATAAGCAGAATACAATTCATCAATTTGAGACATTTGATCTTTTCCCCATGACCTGATTATTTCAATTCCTGCTTTTTCTAATTCTTTAAACCCATTTCCTTTTACTTTAGGATTATTGTCAACCTTAGGGCATGAAATTTTTTTTATTCCTGAATTTATTATTAATTCTGTACATGGTGTGTCATGAGATATAAAATTATGAGGTTCTAATGTGCAATATAAAGTGGATTTTGAAAGATCTATTTTTGATTTTCTTATAGCTTCTGCTTCAGCATGACCTAAAGGGCTTTGTTGAGTTTTGCCTTCAGAAATTATTTTACCTTTTGAAACAATCACTGCTCCTACAGCAGGCCTTGGAGATACAATGCCAATTGAATCTTTGGCAAGGTCTATGGCTCTTTGTTGAAAATTGATCTCATCCATTTACGTTTTCTTGGAAATTTGATTTTCAAAATCTTTAAAAACTCTGCTTTCAGTAGGATCAATTTGACCTTGATACCTACTAGATAGCTCAGGAGAACCATAAGGTTTTTCTGCTTCAGAGTTCATTTTTTGAAATGATATTTGTCCAATTCTCATCCCATAATACAACGTTATGGGCAATCTAGAAACATTAGCTAGTTCTAATGTTAAATTTCCATCAAATCCTGGATCTACGAACCCCGCTGTTGAATGGATAAGCAGCCCTAATCTTCCTAGAGAACTTTTTCCTTCTATTCTGGCTACCATAGATGTTGGAATGCTTATTTTTTCTAAAGTAGACCCTAATACAAACTCACCAGGATGAAGTATAAAAGGTTCATCTCCTTGGATTTTAACTTTTGTATTTAGGTCTGGAAGTTCTTTTTTTAAATCTATGTAAGGGGCATTAGAATTATTAAATATAAGTAAGGTTTCATCAAGATGCAGATCAACGCTTGCAGGTTGGACATCTTTTTCAAAATATGGATCAATTCCAATAAGACCAGATTTGATTGCTTCTTTAATGTCTCTGTCTGAAAGTACCATTTTTTCCTCTTGATTATATATTTCTATAAAGATTATATTTCATTATTAGATTTATTTAAACCTGAAATTACTCTTTACTTGTCTGCATCTCTTATTTCTCTTTTTACAAATTGTTTAGGTGCAGAATCTTTTGGATGATAATTTAAAAGTTTTTTTGCTTTTTCTATAGACCAAATTTTCCAATAATTATCCGAAGTTGCATAAAAAGTTTCATATTTTATACTTTTTGAGGCATCTATAGATTTTTCTATTATTTGAGATAAATCTCTATGACTTAACCATAGATTTAGAGAAGTTGGAGAAAAAGTTGGGTCATCATCTGAAATAACCCAACCAATTCTTAAATTAATAGTCGAAATGTCATAATGATCTGAGTAATAACTCCCAATAGCTTCACCAAAAGCTTTTGATGCACCATAATAACTGTCTGGTCTAATTCTAGTACTTTCATCTAATGGAGTATAATTGTCAGGTAACAAATTATAATTCCCTTTATCTATGAATGTGTATGGTTTAATATCATAGTTTCCACCAGTAGCGTGCTGAGAGCTAGCAAAAATAACTCTACTTAATTTATGTGATTTTGCTGCTTCATATATGTTGTATACACCAATTAAGTTGTTTTCTAATACTGATTTCCAATCTCCGTGGACCCTTCTGTCTCCTGCAAGATGAATAACAGTGTCAATGTTTTCAAATGCAGGCATTATAGATTTTAAGTTTTTGATATCTCCTAGTAATATATCTGTGTTATCTGATTTCTTTTGATCTAGAACCTTAATATTATATTTATCTTTTAGGCTTTTTACTAAAATACTACCTACTAAGCCACTACCCCCAGTAATTAAAATATTTTTTTTCATATCAACTTTCTAATATATATTTATCTATAATATAAATTATTTGACCAAACAATATAAAATATTTATATGATTGAAAATTTAACCAATATTTCTAAAACATTAATTTTATCTTCTTTGATTATAATTTTTATTTCACTAATATTTACCTCTTATGAAGTTAATGGAAGGTCAATGCAACCTACTTTAGAAAGTGGTGATAGAGTTTTAGTTTTAAGATTAAATTACATAAAAATTCCATTAACCAATGAAAAAATCATTATAAAATATCCGAAAAAGAATTCTCTTGTAGCTTTTAAAAAGAAAGATGAAAATGTTGAGTTGGTAAAAAGAGTAATAGGATTACCGCAAGAGGAAATTGATATAAAAAACCGAACAGTTTTTATTGATGGTATTATTCAAGAACAAGGAGTAGGAGTTACTAACCCCAATGCAGACTTTCCAATAATTGTTGAAGAAAATTGTATTTTTGTTTTAGGTGATAATAGAAATTTATCAAATGATTCCAGAACTTTTGGTTGTGTTCCTGTTGAAGATATAGATGGACAAATAGCCATGAGA
>JAYZJV010000010.1:0-18247 GCA_036164085.1 Chloroflexota bacterium
AAAAATAATATCTCAAGGGAGACCAATTTGTACATTATGTCTAAATCCAATTAATAAGGATGGACATTTTTGCATTAAAATGAATGGACATATAGAGAATATAAAAATTGTCTAACAAAGAAATCGAATCAAAATTAAGAATTTTTTCTATAGATTCACTGCGAGAAGTAATTAATGGGTCTAATAAAGTTTTTTTATGCCAAATGTCAGGCAAAGATAAAGAAAACTTATTATCAATATATAAACCTATACAGGGAGAAAGACCATTATCGGATTTTTTTATTGGGAACTTATCATCAAGAGAATTAGCATCATATGAAATTTCAAAACATTTTGGATGGCCAAATTTACCTCCTCTTATAATTAGAGATGGCCCTTTTGGTCTAGGTAGCTTTCAAAAATATATTGATCATGATCCTAAAAAAAATTATTTCAATTTATTTAATGATTATCAAAAAGATCTTAGTCTAATTATGATTTTTGATTCTATTATTCATAATACTGATAGAAAGGCAGGATCAATTATTCTTGGTAAAAAAAATAAAATTTGGGCTATTGACCAAGCATTAACATTTAATCCACACACAAGACTAAGAACTGTAATGTTTGAATTTAATAAAATGAAAATACAAAAAAATATTCTGTTGCAGATAGAAAATTTTGTTTTTGAACTTGAGTCTAAAAAAAATATATTTTGTAAATTGAGCAATTTAATTTCAAATGAAGAGATTGTAAATTTAATTGAAAGGTCAAAAATATTATTGAAAAACAAAAAAATTGCAGAACTTGATCCATATTCAAATGTTCCATACCCTTTAGTATAAAAATTATCTTAAAAAAAGAAATTTGATAAATCTTCTAAAGATATTAGTTTTAGACCTTCCGTTAGGCTTAATATTTTTTAAAATAAAACCTTGAATTTCTTTATTAGATGCAAAAAATTTACCCCTCCATTTTTTCAATAATTCTAAGTTATAATAACCATCATCATAGTATTTTTTCCATGGGTTTATATCCTCCCAAATATTTTTTTTCATGTTTCCATAAAAAATACTTTTTTTAGATTCTTTGATTAATATCCATGCTGCTGCAAAATCCCAACAAAAAGCATACCCAGACAAAGCCAATTGCGCATTGCCATTTGCAACCAAAGCCATTTCAGCAGCAGCAGAACCTAAATTTCTTAGTTCTCCGGAATTTTTATAAAATTGATTTTTTACTATGTAAGACAAATTGAAATAAGTAGGAGCGAATGAAAGAATTCCTGCTACAGGATATTTTTTTAGATCTTGATAATTCTTTTGAGAGAAATTTGAACTTATACCTTCATTTTTCATTGCATAGATTATAGAGTTTTTTTCCCAAGGCAAGCCTACTGCTCCTCCAATTATTTCCCCTTTATATACAATAGCTATTGAAACACAAAAAAAAGGGATTTGATTGATAAAGTTTTTTGTCCCATCAATTGGATCAATTATCCATAAAAAGTCTGATTTTACAATTTTTTCTTCTTTGCCTTCTTCGCCTAGAATCTCATGATTTGGAAATTTTTTATTTATATTATTAATAATCAAATTCTGTGAATCAAGATCAATTTGAGTTACCGGATTGTCTCCTGTTATTTCGTTTTTATCTTTTATTTTTAATATTTCTTTTGATGATTTCTTTATAAGATTTAGAGATTCCTCTATACATTCAATTAATGTGTATTTAATTTGAGCTTTTAATTCTTTATCCATAATTTAATTATCTTTAGTTTATTCTTTATAATGATAAAGATGAAAGTCTAATATTATAAGGGTAAAAGTGTTTAAGTTATTTCAGAAAAATAATTTCCTTAATGATTTATGGAAAAATTTTCAAATTCTTATCGATTTAAGCTCAGATAAAGACTCCAAGGTTAATATTTTTATTAAATCGGGGCTTCTTATATCTGATCATAATAAGAATGAATTTACTAAAAATATTAAAAAAAACATGGAGTCGATACTTAAAGAAGGAGATTCTTCGACGGGCACTTTATTAGAAGTTATTGAAGATAGCTCAGATATGTATTGGTTAGTTTTAAAAGATATTAAAGAATTTGATCTTTTGTCTTCAAGTTATACAGCATTAAATGCATTGAATGCTAATGATGCTTTAATAAATATTTTGGCTTTAGTTTTAAAGTTTGAATTTTATATTAAAAATTCAGAAAAAATTGATATTTTTTTGATTTATAGAATAGATATAAAAAGTTTTTATCCTTTTATGCCAATTTCTCAAAACCCAAAATCTAGAAATAAAGAAATTGAAACTTTATTTTCAACTTATTTAAGAAAAAATAAAATAAAAATAGAAACTTCTCAAAAAAAATGGTTGGGTGTATGGGGGATTCCATTCTGAAAATAGCATTAATTGATAAAGCTTATAACAAATTGCCTCACAATCTTATTAATTCATACAATAAAGAGATTGATTTTGTATATGAATCAAAAGAAGATTTTAAAGGTTTGATAATTCTTACAGACACATTAGATAATGACCAAAAATTAATAATAAAAAAATCTGATAAATCTAAAATTCCAATTATAGGAATTGAAGATGGATTTGATGGGCTGAATTTATTTTTTGGTGGGAATGAAAGTAAAATAAAATCTAATTCTGTTTCCGAATTTTTTCTTAGCCCTGGAGCAAAACTTTCTCATATTATAGGCGGTTCAGGATGGGTAAAAGCTAATCTAAATTTAAAAAAAATGATTTTTACTAAAGATTTGTCAGATCGTTTTTTTTCATCAATTATTTCAAACACCGGCCAAATATTGGGGTATGAAAAGGCGGGGAATGACTGGCAGTTTGGACTAAAGTTTGATTTGTTTTCTCAAGATATACCCAAAGGATTTGATAGTATTCTTAGGGTTTTTTTTGATAAGTGTAGCGAATAGATAGAATGTATTAAAAATCCCCTCGCGCGCTTGCGCGCGCGCGTGGGAAACTATAGTTTATTTATATATAGAAATAACTGGGGTAAATATGGTTACTGATAACTTAGGTGAAATCAGAGATGTAAATATACAAGACGAGATGAAAAGTTCTTATCTAGACTATGCCATGAGCGTTATAGTCTCAAGAGCCCTTCCTGATGTAAGAGATGGTTTGAAACCAGTTCAGAGGAGAGTTCTTTACGCGATGCATGATCAAGGTATGAGGCCAGGCTCTTCCTATAAAAAAAGTGCAAGATTAGTAGGTGAAGTTTTAGGTAAATATCATCCACATGGAGACAGTTCTGTCTATGCAGCTCAAGTTAGAATGGCGCAACCGTTTTCTATGAGATACACATTGGTTGATGGTCAAGGAAATTATGGTAGCGTAGATGGTGATCCAGCTGCTGCTATGAGATATACAGAATGTAAACTTTCTCCAATTACAGAATCTTTACTAGGAGATATTGAAAAAGAAACAATTGATTGGGTAGATAACTTTGATCAGTCATTAAAAGAGCCATCAGTATTGCCAGCTATTTTACCTAATTTACTTGTTAATGGTGCTTCAGGAATTGCTGTAGGTATGGCTACAAATATCCCCCCTCATAATTTAAGTGAAATATGTGACGGAATTGCTCTTGTAATTGATGACCCTCAAGCTAATGTTGATGACCTTATGAAAGTTGTAAAAGGCCCTGATTTTCCTACAGGTGCAGAGATATGGGGGCTTTCTGGGATCCGTGAAGCATTTGCAACAGGTAGAGGAAGAGTTATGGTTCAGGCTAAACACATTTTAGAAGAAGTAAAAAAACAAGACAGACAAAGAATTGTTTTTACTGAAATTCCTTACCAAGTAAATAAAGCTTCTTTGATAATGAAAATTGCTGAAATGATTAAAACTAAAAAGTTAGAAGGTGTTTCTGAAGTCAGAGATGAATCAGACAGAAAAGGAATGAGAGTGGTTTTAGAATTACGAAGAGGGACTTCTTCCAGTCTTATTCTTAATAACTTATATAAGCAAACTCAACTTAGATCATCTTTTTCTGTCAATATGATTGCATTAGTTGACGGAACCCCACAAATACTAAATCTTAAGCAAACAATAAATCATTATATAGCTTTTCGAGAAGAAGTTATCAGAAGAAGAGCTGAATATGACCTTAGGCGAGCCCAAGCAAGGCTCCATGTATTAGAAGGATTGAGAATAGCAATTCAAAACCTTGATAGAGTTATTGAGTTAATAAGAGCCTCTGAAGATGTTGAAGCAGCTAGAAACTCATTGATGAATGAATTTGATTTAACAGAGATTCAATCGCAAGCAATTTTAGACATGCAATTAAGAAGACTTGCTGCACTAGAAATAGAAAAAATTGAAAATGAATACAAAGAGTTAACTGAATTAGTTGCCGATTTAGAGGACTTGCTTTCTAACCAAAATAGAATTCTAAGCGTAATTAAATCAGAAACACTCCAATTGAAAAGAAAATATGGAGAAGACAGAAGGACCTTAATAAATGAAACAGATTTGAAAGAATGGAAAAGAGAAGATATGGAGCCTCACCAAGAGGTGGTAATAACTCTTTCTAAAGGAGGTTATGTAAAAAGGATTCTTTCAAGTACTTATAGAGCGCAACATAGAGGTGGTAAAGGAGTTAAGGGCCAAAGGATGACAAAAGATGGTGACATAGTTCCTTATATACAGGTTGCAGATACACATGATACGTTGCTTTTTTTTACTGATAAAGGGCGAGTCTTTTCTTTAAGAGTTTTTGAACTTTCAGCTGATCAGTCTAGAACATCTAGAGGAACACCTATATCTAATATTATTAACCTTGCACCAAACGAAAAAGTTACCGCAATGGTTACTGTTTCAAGCCTACTTGAGGATACTTATTTAGTAATGGTTACTAAAGCAGGTAAAGTTAAAAGAATGCATTTACCTTTACTTAGAAATATGAATAAAGCTGGGTTGAATACTTTCAAGTTGGGTAAAGATGAGCTTGTTTCAGTTTCTCTCGCAGATCAAGATGAAGATGTTGTAATAGTCACACGAGAAGGATTGTCAATAAGATTTCCTTCATCTCAAGTAAGGCCTACACAAAGAGGAGCAGGTGGTATTAGAGGCATTAGAATGAAAACCTCACAAGATGTAGTTGTTTATAGTGATGTTGTAAATGATGATGGCTACTTACTAATCGTAGGTAGGCGAGGTAAAGGCAAGTTAAGTGCTTTTAGACATTATAGATCTCAAAATAGAGGAGGCTCAGGTCTACTAACTTTAAAAGTTACTGCTAATACAGGAAAAGTGGCTGCAGGTGCTATTGTGAGTGAGGAGCTGGTAGAAGACTCAGAAGGGAAGTTGTTTTTGTTGACAGACAAGGCTCAAGTATTGAGAACTAGATTAGGAGAAATCAGGAAAACAGGAAGAGTAGCTCAAGGGGTTAAGATTGTAGATCCAGGTCCTGGAGACGCTATAAGTGGAATTAGAGTTCTAGAAGAGAGAAGAAAAGCCAGACAAGAAGTTGACATTATAGAGTTATCTAAACAAACTGAAAATACTGAAGAGTTAGAAGACTCAGATGATATAGAAAATACTGAAGAAAAATAAATGATTGATGAGAGGGATTTTAGAAAATCTTGGAGTTTTTTCCCAACAGGGGTTTCTATATTAGCTGTAAGAAATGAACAGAATAATATCCATGGAATGACAGCTAGTTCTATAATGAGCATCTCACTAGATCCACCTATAATAATGGTTTCTATAGGGGTAGAGAGATCAATATTGAAAAATATAGAAAATAGTGATTTTGTATCTGTATCATTACTTTCTAATGAACAATCGGATATTGCTACTTTTTTTTCAAAATCTAATAATTCTGAAAACAACTTTTTTGAAAATGATAAAGAAGCTTTTTATATAAAAGAATGCCTTTGTTATTTTTTTTGTAAAAAAAGCAATTCTATAAAAATAGGAGATCATATAGTGTATTTTCTTGAAGTAGAAAAAATAGAATTTAAAGAAAAACCACCTTTGGTATGGTTCAAAGGAAAATTTGAAAATAGTCTATGAAAATCGCATGTTTATCTTTGGCTCCTTTATATGATGATTTTGTATTAGGAGGTTCCCAAAAAGTATTGACTGAGATTATTTTGGGCTTAAGAAACAATAAAATACAAGTAAGGGTTTTTTCACCAAAAGAATCAAATATAGATAAAGATTTTTTTATAGGAGATGTAAAAATTGAAAAAACTTTAAATTTATCGGGAACTTTTCCTTCACCATTTGAAATTCCTTTATATGAGATACAAGATTTAAGTGACAAGTTATCAACAATTTCTGATTGGGCTGATAGAATCTATTTACATGGTGATGGATGGTTTTTAAGAGATGAATTTTCTAATAAAATGATTATCAGCGGAATACATGATTTGGTATATCAAGAATCTTTATCTTCCGTATTTTCTTTTTTTTCTAATAAGACTATCCTTCCTTCAAAGTACTTATTAAAAACAATTCACTCTTCGATAAATAAGAAAAATTTTGATTTAAACAATTTTTCTGTTATTCCAAATTCAATCAAATTGGGAAATACACATACAGTCAAAAAGAAAATTGATAAAACTTTAGTTCTTTTATTTCCTCATAGGCCTGACCCTAGGAAAGGATTTACACAGGCTGTTATGATCGCCAATGAATTTAGAAAAACTGGGAATTGGGAAAAAGTAATTTTAAAATGTTCAAGATTTAATAAAACACTAAATAAGGATAAAAAAAATTTAGATTATTCAAGTGAAGATATTTATAAAGAATTTTTATCTAAGAATGGAGAAATACTTTTTAATGATTGGATCCCATATAAAAAAATGAGTGATTTTTATTCTTCTGGAGACCTAACTTTATGCCCAGGAGACTTTATTGAATCATTTGGATTAGTACCTCTAGAATCAATAGCTAACAACACTCCTGCATTATGTAGTTCAGTAGGAGCATTTAGAGATCTTAGAAATTTTCCAGGGATTGAAGTTATACCTTATGGAGATATAAAAAGTTTTGTTGAAAAAGGAACCTTATTACTAAATAATCAAGATAAAATTTCTGAAGGGAAACAAATTGTTATAGATAAATTTTCAAATAAAAAAATGATTGATTCCTATGTAGAAAAATTTACTCACCCTAACATTAAAGAAAAACATGATTTTAATTATCATCAATCAGAATTAAACGATTTGTATCTAGCTCCTTGGTGTTCATTAGAAAATAATATGATTTATCATGATTATTTAGGATGGTTACCTAAAACTAAAAATAAGATTCAGTTCAAAGATTCAAACAAATTAGAGCTTGATAACAGTATAATTGAATACGGAATAAAAAAAAGAATTTTAATCCCTCGCTATATTGATGAATATACATAGGAAAAATTTACTTTTTTTGTGTACAATTAAGTTTTGTACTTCCTTTGATTAGGTGGATTATGGACTATGCAATAATAAAAACCGGTGGTAAACAATATAGAGTTAGAGAAGGAGATTCTTTAACTGTGGAGAAACTTGATGGTAAATCAGGTGATCAGATATTATTCGAAGACGTTTTGATGACCTCATTAAAAGGTAAGGTAAGCATAGGAGAGCCTATAGTTAAAGGAGCGGTTGTCAAAGCTAAAATTGACGATCAAGCAAAAGCAAAGAAAGTTATTTCTCTTAGATATAAGAATAAAACTAGACACAGAGTAAAAACAGGCCATAGACAGCAAATTACTAATGTAATTATAGAAAGTATTTCTATAAAAAAGGCAAGGAGTAAAACAAGTGGCACATAAAAAAGGTGGAGGAACAAGTAGAAACGGTAGAGATAGTGCTGGGAAAAGGCTCGGAGTGAAGACTTTTGGTGGTAAGTTTGTAACTGCTGGATCTATTATAGTTAGACAAAGAGGGACCAAGTTTTTACCAGGAGAGAATGTAGGCTTAGGAAGAGATCACACTTTATTTTCAAAAATAGATGGAATTGTTTCATTTGATTGGGCGTCTAAAGGCAAGAGAAGGCTAAATGTTTATACACATGAAAAGGTAAAAAATTGAAAAAAGATACTCATCCAAATATTTTTCAAACAGAAGTTGTTTGTGCTTGTGGTACGACTTCCTGGAAAACTCTATCAACTCGAGAAAAAATATCAGTAGAAATATGCAGTAGTTGCCATCCCGCTTGGACTGGAGAACAAAGAATTGTTGATACTGAAGGTAGAGTTGATCGAATGAAGAGAAGATATAATCTAAAGTAGTCTTTTGTGAAGAAACATTTTTATGGTGGTCAAGCTGTTATTGAAGGTGTAATGATAAGAGGTGCCAGAAATTGTGTTGTTGCTGTACGAAATAAAAATAAAGAAATAATTCTTAGTCAAATAAAACTGCCCTCATTTACAAATTCATATTTCAAAAAAATTCCATTTATAAGAGGTTTAATTATATTAGTTGAAATGATGGTGATTGGTTTTAGATCTCTTTCAAAATCGTCAGAAATTCTTGAGCAAGCTGAACAAAATCAACTATCAAATCTAGAAAAATTTATTTCATTTGTTTTTAGCACCTTCTTTATATTATTTGTATTATCCGTATTCTTATTATTACCTCTTTTTCTATCTGACAGGGTGATTTTTTTCGAGGATAATTTTGTTATTAACAATATTATTGAAGGCTTAGTTAGATTGTTATTTTTCATAGCATATGTTTATCTTATTGGACTAAATAAAGATATAAAAAGAGTATTTGCATATCACGGAGCTGAGCATAAAACTATTGCTGCATATGAACATAATCAGAAATTAAACTTAAATAATATTGATAAAATCCAAAACTATAATAAGGAACATCCTAGATGTGGAACAAGTTTTATTATGACAGTAATATTAGTTTCTATAGTACTTCATGTTTTTATCCCTAGAGAACCATTATTGCTTTTGTATTCTTCAAGATTATTTTTGTTCCCAATAATAGCTGGAATATCATATGAATTGATAAGATTTTCAAGTATAACATCAGAAAATTTTTTATCTAAACTTTTATCACTACCTAATATATTGATGCAAAAACTAACTACAGCAGAACCAGATGAAGAAATGGTTGAAGTAGCCATTGCAGCGATCAATGAATCTATAAGATTAGATAATTTAGATTAGACTATTAGTTAGACTTATTATGTCTTTTAGAAAGCTCTCTTATAACTTCATTGAAACTTATTTCTTCATTCGCTAGTAATACTAGAAGATGATAAATTAGGTCTGCAGATTCATAAATCAAATCACTTCTTTTTTCTGCTAATGAAGCTATTATAACTTCCGAAGCTTCTTCGCCTAATTTTTTGCTGATTTTTTTAATGCCTTCATTGAAAAGTTCGGTTGTATACGAATTTTTTGGTTTATTAAGTTTTCTTGATTGAATCAATTTTTCTAAATATTCTATATTGAATTCATTGTTTTCATATTCATCTAATGAGTCATCAAAACAAGATTCATTAAGTGTATGACAAGTAGGACCATCTGGTTTTACTTGTATAAGAATTGAGTCATTATCACAATCTAGTTTTATTTCATCTACTCTTAAATAGTTTTTAGAACTTTCACCTTTTTCCCAAAGTCTATTTTTTGATCTAGAATAAAACCAAACATTTTTTGTTTCTATGGTTTTTTTAAATGCTTCTTCATTCATCCAACCCATCATTAAAACTTTTCTCGATAATGAATTTTGAATAATTACAGGGAGTAAATTATGTTTTTTAAAATCTGGCTTCATCTTTTTATTTTTTTATGATTTCATAAAGTTGAATTAAATTAGAAATTGAAATGAAATTTTTATCTTCACTAATTTCATTATATACTGACCTATCTATTAGAAATGGTTGCATTCCAACTGAACTGGAGCCTAAAACATCATCAAACTCTTTATCCCCAACATACCAACAATCTGAAGGATCTAAATTATTGTCCTTAACTAATCTCATGAAGATTCTTGGATCTGGCTTGTATAACTTTGCTGATTCTGAGGACAAAATATAGTCAAAATTAAAACCTATTCTATCTAATACTGGATTTAAGAAATCATTATCAGCATTTGAAATAACTCCTAATTTACAATAATTAGATAGTTTATTTAAATATTCCAAGGTGTCTTCATAGGGTTTATTTTTAGCCATATTCAATACACATTTCCTAGATAGATGACTAGAGTCCCCTTTTAGATTCAAATTGACTAATACTTTTTCAAAACAATCTGACCATGCATCTTCGTAGGTTTTAAATTTTGGGTTAAGTTTCAAATCTTTAAGATTTGTTCTTTTTTCTCTAAATAAAACTTCTTCAGTTTTCCAAACCTTCCATAGACTATTAGGGTCTATATTCCATTTGTTATTCTTAACTAGCTCATTAAATAAAGCTATCCAACTAGATATTTCATTTTCTACAATTGTTTCAAAACAGTCAAATAGAATTATTGATGGAGGTTCTTTAATAATCATAATCTTACTTGGATTTTCCTTTCGTTTAAAAATTCTTTTGCTTGTTTTATTGTAAATTCTCCATAATGAAAAATACTAGCAGCTAAAACAGCGTCAGCATTTCCAATTGATAAAGCTTCAACTAAATGCTCTAATTTTCCAGCTCCACCTGAAGCTATAAGTGGGATGGAAATTTTTTCATTAATTTTAGATAAAAGATCAAGGTCATAGCCATCATGCGAACCATCTTTATCCATACTTGTTAGTAAGATTTCCCCTGCACCATTGTCTTCTACTATTTGGACCCAATCCATCACATCTATATTGGTAATTTTTCTTCCTCCGTGAGTAAAAACAATCCACTTAGATCCTATTTTCTTTACATCTATCGCGCTTACTACACATTGTGCCCCAAATTCTTTAGAGCATAGTGTTATCAATTTAGGATTATTTACAGCTGAGGAATTAATAGAAACTTTATCTGCTCCCGCTTCTAACATTATTTTCATATCTTCAACTTCTCTAATTCCTCCTCCAACTGTTAGTGGTATAAAGACTTGTGAAGACACCTTTTTTACAACATCTACAAGTGTTTTCCTATTTTCATGTGTTGCTGTGATATCTAGAAATACTAATTCATCTGCACCTTCTTTATTGTAAAATGTGGCTAATTCAGAAGGATCTCCAGCATCTCTAATATTTACAAAATTTGTCCCTTTAACAACTCTTCCGTTATCTATATCCAAGCAAGGAATTATTCTTTTACTTAGCATGTTTTTAAATTTTCTTTAAAAGATTTTTAAGTTCAATTTTACCAGTATAGATCGACATGCCTAATATAGCACAGTCGATTCCAATCTGTTTTAATTTAGTGACATCATCTATATTGGAAATTCCTCCAGCAATATATAATTCAGATTTGCAAATTTTTCTGAACTCAGCAATGTATTCAAAATTAGGATGCGACATAGTGCCATCTTTTTCTATATCTGTGTAAATGAAATTTTCACAACCCTTTTCTTGCAATTCAATAACTAGGTCCATAATTTCTATTTCTGAGTCTTTTAACCATCCTTTGGTCTTAATTTTTCCATTTAAAGCATCAATACTAACAATTATTCTAGATTTATACTTACTTATAGCTTTAAAAACATCTGATTTATTTTCTAATGCTGCTGTACCAAAAATAATTTTTTCAACACCTAAATTTAAGAAAGATTCAGCCTTCTCCAATGTTCTAATTCCTCCGCCAATTTGAATTTTTAGATTTGTTTTGTTTATGATTTTTTCAATATTTTCCTTGACAGTGGATTTACCATCTTTTGCTCCATCCAGATCAATTATATGGACATATTTACTACCCATATTTTCAAAGTTTTTAGCAACTTTATATGGGTCTTCATCAAATACAACTTCATCTTCATAATTACCTTTGATTAATCGAACACATTTGCCTTTTCTAATATCTATTGCGGGAAAGATTTTCATATTAAGTCCTATTTATCAAATTAATAAAATTTTCATAAATTTTTAAACCTATTTTAGAACTTTTTTCAGGATGGAATTGAACGGCATATAGATTTTCTTTTTCTATAGATCCGACTATTTCAGTTGAATACTTTGATTTGCTTGTGATTATATTTTTTTTAGAAGGGATACATTGAAAAGAATGCACAAAATAAAAATCACTTTTGTCTTGAATTTTAGAAAAAAGTTTTGAGTTTCTTGAGATTTCTAATTGATTCCAACCCATATGTGGAATTTTATATCTATTGTTTTCATTATCATATTCAGGGATTTTTATTACCTCACCTTCAACTAATCCTAATCCAGGTAAATTTCCTTCTTCTGATTTTTCAAATAAGATTTGCATCCCCACACAAATGCATAAAATAGGTTTTCCTGACTTATAAAATTCTAAAATAGTTTTATCTAGTTTTGACTTATAAATATTTTTTAAAACCGTATCTGTGGAACTCACACCAGGAATAATTAATGCCTTACTGCTCAAAACTTCTTTTTTTGAAGATGTAATAATATTATCTTCTTCATAAATATCTACAGCTTTTTTTACGCTATGGAAATTAGCTGATTTTGTGTCAAGAATGGAAACAATTGGCATGATTTATTCCGATGCTCTAATATATTCATTATCTTTATCTATATATCTAGCAAGAATAAAAAGTAAATCACTCAACCTATTAAGAAGAACTAGATTCAAATGATTATTAAGAAGATTTTTTTCTTTTACTTTTACACATAATCTTTCTGCTTTTCTACAAATTGTTCTTGATATATCTACATAAGAAGAGGCCTCACTTGATCCAGGTAAAACAAAAAAGTTTATGTCTGGTGAATTTTTTTGAAAATAATCAATATAATTTTCCGTTTCTTTGATCATATCTTCAGATATAAATTTGTATTTCTGCTTCATTTCCTCATATTTTTTTTTGGGACAAGCTATTTCACTTGAAATGATAAATAATTTTCTTTGAATATTGAGAATGATTTTTTCAACTTCTGTAATATTTTGATTTTTGAGGATTGATTTTGCAACGCCTAAATTTGACATGCATTCATCTATGACTCCATAGCATTCAACTCTTATGTCATTTTTTGAAACCTTTTCACCAAATAGTAAAAATGTTTCTCCTTTATCCCCACTTCTTGTATATAACTTAACCAAATCTTTTACTTTTTATTTATTATTTATATAATAAATGGTACAGTTAATTTTGAAATTTATAATAAAAAATTTACATATAAAACCATTTCTTATTCATAATGGAAAAAAATATCCCTATAAATACAATCCAAATTTCTGAAAAAGCTTGTCAAAAAGTTAAGGAATTTGCTAACAATGAATCAAGAGATAAATTTGGTCTAAAAGTTGCAGTTAAAGGTGGCGGTTGCTCAGGATTGCAATATATTTTAGAAATTGTAGAAGGACCAGAAGAATCTGATAAAGTTATTTCTCAAAATGGACTTGAAGTATATATCCCTAAAAAAGCTTATGTATACTTAGCTGGAACTTACCTAGACTATTCAGACGGATTAAATGGTAAAGGTTTTGAATTTAAGAATCCAAATGCTAAATCTTCTTGTGGATGTGGGGATTCTTTTTCAGTATAAATGGACTTTTTAAACACCAAAAAATATTACTCATCCATTTATTTTGATATAAAACGCAATATGTATTCTATGGTAGGAGATGATGCTATTTCTTTTTTAGATAGGATGTCTACTAATAATATATTTAATTTTCAATCTTCTAGAACTGCTATTACTGATAATAAAGGAGCAATAATAGACATTTTGTCCTATAAAGTTATTGATGATAAAAAAATTATTTTTGTTTCAGATACTGAAAAAGATAGATCCATTGAATATATGAAAAAATATATAATTATTGATGATGTTGAAATAAATAAAACCACAGAATTAAATAAGTTAGTAATATATTTAAATAAAGACACTCCTTTACAAGATCTAGACAAATTTACTTTATTTAATCAATATGAACATAAAAATTTGATAAGGTATGAGCTTTTTGCATCTGATGATGAACTTAAAATATCAGAAAAATTTAAGTTCAAAAAGATTTCTAATATTGAGAAGAATAATTTAGATATACAGATGAAATATGTAAGTTTTAATGAATCTATGATAAAAACTAATCCTTTAGAATTAGGATTAAAGAATTTAATTTCTTTTGATAAAGGTTGCTACGTAGGACAAGAAGTAATTGCTCGTCTTTATAACTATAAAAAAGTAAGTAGAGCATTGGTTCCATTTAAAACAAAATCTGAATTGAAAATAAATTCAAAAATTATTATAAAATCAAAAAACATAGGGAATGTATTAAGCATTCAAAAGAACTCAGATGTCTTTTTTGGGCTTTGTTTAATAAAGAAGAGATTTTCTAATTTAATATCTGAAGAGATTTTAAATATTTAACTTAGTAACAAAGTACCACCACCATCAACCAAGATATTTTGTCCTATTATCATTTCAGACTCTTCACTGCATAACATGATTGCTGCTTTAGCTATATGTTCTGTTAGGAGTTTTTTTTGAGAGGGGTTTTTTCTTTCTAATATTTTTTTTATTTCTATTTGATTAGGAAAGTGTTTAACAGCATCAGTCTCTATCATTGAAGCAGAAATAGAATTTACATTTATTCCTTTGGGTGCAAGATCATAGGCCATGTATCTAGTTATAGACTCAAGAGCAGCTTTTGAAACTCCTATTGAAAAATAATTTTTTAAAACCTTAGTAGATCCTGGAGAAGAAATATTTATTATCCTAGAGTTTTTTGGCATTATTTCAGATATAGTTTTTGATAAAATCCATGGGCCTTTGGCATTGATTTGCATTGTCCAATCCCAATGTTTTTCTGTAGTTTCTAAAGAGTCCTTCATCACTCCAGAAGCAGCATTGTTTATAAGAAAATCTATTTTTATATTTAATTTTTTTATTTCATTACTAAATTTACTAATATCTTCGTTAGAATTTAGATTGAGTTTTTTTGAAATGACATTTACGCCTAATTCTTTAAGGTCTTTTTCGACTTTTTTCGCGTCTGATGGACTTCTAAGATACGTAAATATTATGTCACAACCTTTTTGAGCAAATTTATAACATATTTTTTTTCCTATGCCTCTAGAGCCACCAGTGAGCAGTAATGTTTTATTTTTAAAAATCATATGGCCATTCCACCATCTACTCTAATTATTTCTCCAGTTATATACCTAGCTTCTTCTTTAGACAAAAAAGCTGCTATAGGAGCAATTTCTTCAGGTTCACCAAATCTTTGCATGGGTATCCAAGACATAACTTCATTTTTAACTTTTTCAGATAATACGTTAGTGGTTGCTGTAGAAACATACCCTGGAGCAATTACATTTACAGTTATATTTCTAGTAGCAACTTCCTTTGCGACAGATTTTGTAAATGAGTGGATTCCTGCTTTAGAAGCAGAATAATTAGATTGCCCTATATTTCCTCTAATTCCTACTACAGATGAGATGTTTATTACCCTTCCCCACCTATTTTTTATCATATTGTTTATGCATAATTTTGTACAATAAAATGTTCCCTTTAGATTTGTATCTATCACTCTATCAAAATCTTCTGGTTTCATTCTCATTAGTAATGAGTCAGAAATAATTCCAGCATTGTTATATAAAATTTCTATATTTCCTAAATGTTCTTCGACTGAATTAATCATTTCTTTAACTTCATTAAGTTTTGATACATTTGCTTTGACTATCATTCCTTCAGCCCCTAATGATTTTACTTTTTTTAATACCTCTTCCGCATCATCTTTATGAGAATTATAATTTATAGCGATTTTATGACCACTTTCTGCAAGTTTTAATGCAATAGACCTTCCGATTCCTCTCGATGCACCTGTTATTAATGCCACTCTTGGTATATCTTCCATATATTAATCCTTAATTTCTGACCTTATTTTTTTAATTGCATTTTGTTGTTTTTCAACCCAATTATTCTCTATTGTTAATTTGGCTGTTTGAATTGCTTTTACTATGGTTGAAACATTTGAAGATCCATGCCCGATTATTGCAATTCCATTTATTCCGAAAATTGGACCTCCGCCATAAGATTCTGAAAGAACATTAGTTTTATTATAAATACCGTTTGATAGGTCTTTATCTCCAGTTTTATCTAAAATTTCACTAGCAATTTTTTTTCCTAGACTTTCAGTAGTCTTTAGTAGAATATTTCCTACAAATCCATCACATATTACTACATCAACTTTTTGTTCAAATAGATCTTCTGGTTCTATATTACCAACAAAATTTAATGAACTTTTCGATAATAGTTCATATGATTCTTTTACGAGTAGATTCCCTTTTCCTTCTTCAGACCCTACAGATAACAAAGCAATTTTAGGAGTTTCTTTATTAAACATTAATTTTGATACTTGGTCACCAATTGCTGCAAAATCTGCTAATTGAGATGCTTTTGTATCAACATTTGACCCCAAGTCTAAAAGAACCATTTCAGGAGAAAAACCAATAATTGGGCCTCCTATAGAACCTCTTTCAATACCATCCATAGTTCCAAATAAAATTGAAGCTGCTGCCAATGTTGCTCCTGATGACCCCATGCTAACTACACCATTTGCATAACCTTTTTTTACTAAGCCGGCTGAAATAAAAATTGATGCTTTAGGTTTATTTCTATATGCACTAACAGGACTTTCGCCTTCTTTAACGACTCCCTCTGATGGGATTACTTTCATTTTTTCTGTTATTTCTTTAGGGAATTTAGATAGTTCTTTATTAACTTCATCAGGATCACCTACTAATATTACTTTTATTCCAAAATCTTTGATTGCACTAATAGCTGCTGGAACTGTTACAGATGGCCCAAAGTCCCCGCCCATAGCATCTAGCGCAATAATTCCATCAAATTTATCCATTGTTTACTCCTATTTGAATAACAATGAAGCAGAAACAGCTTCATCTCCATTGTCTTTTTTACAAATAATATTAATTTTTTCTTTTGTTTTTTCTTCTAAATAAATTTTTATCTTTTCTTCAGAATATACTGGATTTTTTAATCTTGCGTCAAAAAGAGTGTTTTGAAGCATTTTTTCTGAGTAAACATCATACAAATACTCCATAATTAATGATAATGTAAGCATTCCATGAGCTATTCTTGATTTGAATATAGATTTTTCAGCAAATTCTTCATCAATATGTATGGGATTAAAATCTTTGGAAGCCTCAGCATAATCGTCAATCATTTGTTGTGTTATTTTGATTTCTTTATAATTTGAAATTTTATTCTCCATCATTAGTTATTAAAATTGTACTTATTGATTCTCCTAACTTTATTTTTGACTCATCAGAATATCGAATTTTAATCTTAATAAAAATATTATTTCTTCTTTCTGTTTTAGATTCTATTTCAGGAGATGCAAGAATTTTTTGCTTTTCATCAAACGGTTTTTTCCAATTTATAGATTGACTCAAATGAATTGCTCCTTTTTCTAAATCAACTTCATTCAATAATTTTCCAAAAGTTATTGAAACTATAGCAAATGGTGTGTGATTATTTATATCTCTGTTAATTATTGCTTTAGAATATAGTTCTGATGTTTTTTTATCTATTAAAATTTCATAAGGTCCAAATTTGTGACCTGATTCAAAAGAATTGAAACCCATATTATTTTTTATCCTCCTCTAAAAGTCTAGAAATATATTCATCTAATGAATTCATGTCTAAGGGTCCATTTACCTTAAATGCAAAAGTGCCATCGCTTCTAACAAAAAATTTTTCTGGCACAGCTATTACTCCAAAGTTTACGGCAGTGAATCCCTCTTTATCAATCAAAATCTCATACTGAATATCATTATTTTTGATGAAGTTTTCTATACTGTTTTTATCATCCCATATAGCAATTCCTATAAATTCAACTCCTTTAAAATTCCATTCTTTATAACCATCTGATAAAACGCTAGCTTCTTTAATACATGGACCACACCATGAAGACCAAAAGTCAATTACAACAGGAATCCCTTTGTAATCTTCTAAATTTATATTTTCTCCATTTAGATTTTTTAGTTCAAATTGAGTTCCTTCTGGTGCAGATATTATAACTTCTCCCATTGTACTGTTTACACCTCTGTTTATCTTGGGAGCTTTTTCGCTTAAAGTACCTAAAGTTAAAAATATAAAAAATAAGATTAAAAATAAAATGGTAATTGAAATTGATATATTTCTTAAATTTAATTTATGCATTTTGCTTTCTTTTATTTTTAAAATA
>JAYZJV010000011.1:0-48863 GCA_036164085.1 Chloroflexota bacterium
AAACTTTTAAATTTTTTATTACATTTATATTTTTTGAAATTATTATTTCTTCAATTTTTTCAATTAATTTATATAAACCCCCAGAAATATACCAAGCTCCATAACTCAATTCCATGAAAGGGATAATAGATAAAATACTTGAAGATTTGTATGGAGAAGCACCAACATATGTTGGATATCTATTGAATATTTTTCTTATTTTTTCATCAGAAAATGTTTTTTCAATAAAACTATTGTACTTTTTGAAAAACAATTGAAAAGGACTGTTTAATAATAATAATAAGTTAGAAAATTTGGGCTTTGAAAAAAGGCCTTGTTGAAAAAATGTTTTTTGAGAAAGGTTAAATAATTTTGAACCTTTGGAAATCAATTCATAAAACATATTTATTTCATTGGTGTTAGAATTGAATAATTTTTCTAGTTCACTTAGATCTGAAGAATATTTAATCTTTTCTTTTTCAAACATATATAAAAAAAGTGGGTTTATTTTTATAAAGTCTAGATGTTCATAAATATCTTCTCCAGCTTCCTTAAATAATTCTTCAAAAACATTAGGTAAGGTAATTAATGAAGGTCCTGTATCAAACACAAAGCCGTCTTTTTTGAACATATTCATTTTTCCGCCCAAATTAGAATTTTTTTCAATAATATTAATTTCAAAATCACTTTTAGATAAATTGATTGCAGTTGCTAAACCACCTAAACCACCGCCAATTATGATTACTTTTTTACGATTTTTCATAAATTCTATCTTTCCAAGCTAATCCTTTACCAAATTTCATGTTTTTCCAAGAGTCTATACCCAAAATGAACATTGCCAAAATTCCAACAGGTTGAGTGAAAATTGATAAGAAATTATATTTGAATTTCAAATTAATCAGTATTATGGGAACAAAATTTATAGCAAGCAATACAATTCCTAAAATTTTATTTAAATTTAAAATAATTGAAGTAGTATAAATTAATGGAGCTACAAAGTAGCTTATGATGAAAATTGATTGAAAAAAGAAAAATGAACTATCTTTAGTAAAACTTGGGTAATAACTTTTTTTAAAACCATTCCATATCGAAGAAAACGAGTCATACATGTTTACTGAAATGATTTTTGAACCATTAATGCAATATGTTTTTTCTCCTTTTTGTCTAAATATTCTGGCCAATCTCGTATCTTCAAAAAGGTCATTTTTTACTAAATTGTGGCCACCTAATTTCATATAAGTTTCTTTTTTAAATAAAATGCAAGCACCATGGGCAGGGCAACTGAGCATTCGAACATATTTCACTATAAGCATTGGGCATGTTGTAAAAACAATAAAATTTAGAAGAGGCATAAAAATCTTTTCAGTAATAGATTTCATTTCAATTTTTGGCCAAGCAGATAGCATTGAAAGGTTATTTTCTTCTGAATAAGATATAAATTGGCTTAAGTCTTTCATAACAGTGGTGTCGGCATCGATAAATATAATCCATTCAGAAGAAGATTGTTTGGCAAGTTGATAGCATGCAAAAGATTTTCCTGTCCATCCTTTTTCTAATTTTAATGTTTTTGCAATTTTTACTTTTTTATTTGATTGGCTTATTTTTTTTATTACATCAGCAGTAGAATCAGTTGAATGATCGTCATAGACTAGTATTTCAGTATAATTATTATTTGTTTCAATAACTGAATTTATACAATTCTCAATATTTTTCTCTTCATTACGAGCTGGAATAAGTATGGATAGATTATTATTTTTTGTTTTTGTAAAAGAAGAGTAATTCCAAAATAAATTTAGCGAAACAATAATTATTGAATAGAAAACAAAAAAACTTGAGAGTACGAAAATGATTTCAATCATACTTTTGACCCTTCCATTATTTTTTCTTTAGTCATTTTAGAACTTAATATACACATTGGGACTCCAGTTCCAGGAGTGGTAGATGCTCCAACAAAAAATAAGTTATTTATTTTTTTAGATTTGTTAGGGTTTCTGAATGGGCCTATTTGACCAAAGTTGTGCGAAGGACCGAAAGCAGATCCATCAAATAACCCAAATTTATTTTTCCAATCCAATGGAGTAAATATTTTTTCATAAATTACATCTTCTTTTTTAATATCAATATTATTTTGGATAAACCTTTTAAAAACGATCTCTTTTAGTTCAAATGCTTTGTTAATGCCATGATTGTAGTTATATTTTGAAATTACTGGACTTGGAATAAGAACAAATAGAGAAGACATTCCTTCTGGAGCTAAACCTGTATCAGTTTTTGAAGGGATTGATATATAGAAAGGAAGGTCATCAGGTATTTTGTGTTCAGAAAATAGTTGATTGAAAGTTTTTTTAAAATCATCAGGTAAAAATATTGTGTGATGAGTTAAATCTTCAACAGTTTTATTAAGACCCCAGTAATAAGTGTAAACAGATGGAGTCATTTTAGATCCTCTAATTTTTAAGCCCATCAATTCCTTATAAGTAGTTTCTGAATCTACATTAGAAATGATCAAATCTGCATATTTCTTTTCATTATTAATAGATACACCAACTGCTTTATTTTTTTCAACAATAATTTTATTTATTTTTGAAGAAGTATGAATCTTTACATTGCATTCCAAATTTAGTTTTTTTAATCCCTTAACAAGCCCATACATTCCACCTTTTGGCATCCACAAACCATACTGAAGTTCTCCATAAGGAAGGATACTAAAAAACCCAGGGAGTTTATAAGGAGAATCTCCTAAGTACATACTGTAGGAGCTAAATGCTTCTACTATTTTTTCCTCTTCAAAAAATTTATTTATTTCACTATACATATTGTTTGTTAATCCTAAACGCAAAAGATTATTTATTCCTGCATTTAATAACCAAGTTAAAATATTAGAAGAATTTTTTGTAACTATTTTTTTGAAAGCGAGGTCGTATTTTTTTTGAGAGCTTTTAAAAAAATCAATTATTCCATATCTATCTTTTTTTGAAAATTTACTAATTTCATCAGATAAACTATTCAAGTCAGAGCTCAGTTGTAAATTAGTTTGATCTTTCCATAAGAAATTAACTGCTGGATCCACTTTGATTAATTCGACATAATCATAGAAGTTTTTGCCTAAACTATCAAAATATTCCTCATAAACCCATGGATAATTTAATAAAGAAGGACCTGTGTCAAAAGTAAATCCATTTTCAGAAATAATATTGGCTCTTCCTCCAATGTTTTTATTAGATTCAAAAATTTCTACGTCAAAATTTTCTTTAGCTAGCAAAGGAGCAATAGAAAGTCCTCCTATTCCAGCTCCAATAATAATTACTTTCTTAGGTTTGTTCTTCATATGTAAAGTAGAATCAACTTCCATAATTTTCTTATTGGTAAAAATGAAAATTTTTCTTTTAATGTCAAGCTATACCTATGATCAGCAGGCATTTCCTTCTGTAAGATTTTTAAATTTAGTTTTCGATATAATTCTAAGCAAGTTTTAATAGCTATTTGGCTATCGGGAGCAAAATTTTCCATTCCTTTTTCAGCTTTTTTATACCATTCTTCAGCTTCATTTGCTAAAATTTTTCTAGCATTGATCACATACTCTTTTAGATCGGATGTTTTTTTTGGTTTTTCTAAAATATTACAGGGGGTATAAAATCTTCCCCTAAAGTAATCTTCATAAACATCTCTAGCGAAATTAGTGAGCTGCAATGCAATACCTAGATCTCTAGAAGGTTCTAATAAATCCTTTACACTTTTGTCATTATTTGGGCCATAAATATAGGCTAAGAAATAGCCCACTACTATTGCAGAACCATAAACATATTCATTTATTAAGGAATCCATATCTTTATATTCATATACATCTATGTCTTTCCTCATAGCATCAATAAAAGAAATATAATATTTGTCAGGGATTTTTGTTTCTATAGCAGCCATTCTATAGGAAGAAATGATTACGGGAATATTATTATTAATCAAAGAATGTAAATTGTTATATTTTTTAGATTCTTTGAATTTATTTTCCCATTCGTCAAGCATTTTGTATTTTTCTTTTGAAGTTATTTCAAACGTATCAACTATTTCATCTGGGAAACGTACTGAAGCGTAAATTATTTCAACTAAATCTCTTTTTGCTTTTGGTAAAAATCTTGTTACTGTAAAAAAACTATTACTATAGTTCTTAAGGATTTTTTTCCCTAATTCTTTACAAATCTTATAAGCATTTTTCTCATTTTTTGAAGAAGCAATTTTGCTTAGAGTCTTTTTTTCTAAGCTTATCCACTCACTTAATTCCCATAAGTTTTCATCTGAGGAATACTCGTAATTAAGACCATCTTTTATTTTTCTTGGCATATATTAATTCTAATCTATAATTTTTTCTTCACATAACGTTAATAATCAGAGTTTATAATTAAATTTATAAAATTAATCAAAAAAGGAATCGAATGAAAAAATTATCTGTATTTTTCATTTTATTATTTATACTTTCTTGTTCAGATAAATCAGAAGAAACATTAAGTTTTGATAATTTAGAAAATGATTCTTCTGCCCAACAAAAAGGCTTGGTAACGCAAGGCAAAGATCCCAAAGAAACTTCCAATAACAGTAATCCTGAATTGCCTTCAAATAATAACTTACAGCTAAAAGAAACATCAGATATTAATCAGGAGAACAATAATTCTTCTATTGTTTCTATAGAATTCGGGCCAAATTCAGAGAATTATATAAGAGCAAATTATAGAGTTACTGAACAATTAGCAAGATTGCCTTCTCCTATTGAAGCAATCGGTTATACAGAATCTATAACAGGTGGACTTTATATTAATTCAGATGGTATCCCTAATGCTAATTCAGTTATTAGTATAGATTTATCTTCTTTAAAAAGCGATGAATCTAAAAGAGATAATTATTTAAGGAATAATTCACTAGAAACAAATAAATTTCCTGAAGCTATTTTTCAAATAAAAGAGATTAAAGGATTTGATATTGATTCCTTATTGAATTTGCAAAAAAATGAATTTCAAATGCAATTGATAGGGGATCTAACTGTTCATGGAGTTACAAAAACTAAAACGTGGAATATTAATGCAACTTCTGAGTTAGGAAAATTAAAAGGGAAAGGAACTCTATCGTTTCCTTTTAGTGATTTTAATATGGATATTCCTAAACTTTTTTTTATTGTCAGTGTTGAAGACAATATAACTTTAGAACTTGATTTTGATATTACATTAAGCTTAAATTCTTCAATAAATCTTAGTGCTTTATCTCTTCCTGAGTTTATATCTAAACAAATAATTGAAGATAAACCTAATTCTTTATATACCAATGCATGGTTGTGCACTGATGATGATTCTGTCGAGGTTGATGATCTATCAACCTCGACAGAAGACAGTTGGAAATGTTATGTGGACATTGAATTATCTGATGATTCGGTAATTGTCACAAGCTCTGGAATTCCTAACCATGATTTTCAATCAGGTTTAGGATGTTGCGCTCAAGAAGTAGATTACCAATGGATAATTCCTACAAGCCCTCAATTTACTGAAGAAATTACTATGGCTCCTGATAGAGGAGCTGTTGCTATTACTGTAACAGGAGTACCAATTTTTGGGCCTGAAGAAGGACCTGGTGGAGATGCAGTTGCTCTTCATTTTGATTATTTTGAAGAAGATAGACAGCCAATAGAGATTGGTATCTGTGGGGGGCACTCAGCAGGAGCTTACTTCCATTATCATTTTGATGCTAATTGTTTACATTGGCACCCTGAAGGGACAGGTCTTGACTGGGAAGATTGGGATTATAGGACTAATTTGGACCCCAATGAACATTCTCCAGTTATTGGATTTGCATTTGATGGATTTCCTATTTATGGCCCTTATGGGTGGGATGCCTACAAGAATGTTGTTGAAATAACATCAAGTTATAGATTGAAAAAAGATTCAAATGGTTATGGAGGAATAGAAGATTGGGAATATATCGAAGGCTTAGGAGATACTGATGAATGCAACGGACTATCAAGTTCAACCCCAGAAGTTCCTGACGGGATTTATCATTACGTTAGCTCAATAAGAAATGGAGAAGGAGATATAGGGTTTCCTTATTTTTTATTGTGCTACCACGGAATTCCAGAAAAATCTAATTTTGAACAAGGTATTCAACAAGGAGGAGCAGAGCGACAAAGAAGGGTTACACCTGAAGGACAAATACAAACACCTGATTTTAGTGAAATAGCATCAGCTTTGGGAATAACCCAAGAAGAACTTATGTTTGCATTAGGAGGACCTCCACCTGATTTAGAAAAAGCCTCCAAGATACTTGGAATACCTGTTGAAACCTTGAGAAAGTTTATCCCTCCTCCTCCGCGAAGATAAAATAAACTAGAATACTATTTTTTTTAAAATGCGTAATTAATTCTGTTGACTTAATTAGAACACCTGTTCTAAAATGAACATATGTTCTAATTAAGGAGTTTAGTAATGACAACAAAATTTTCTGAAAATGTTTTCAGTAATACTGAAGAACCAAAGTTATTGACAGATAATAATTTAATAAGATCTATAGCATCAAATATTATCAACAAAAATAAATGCGAATACAATGTGGGTGTTGAATGTTTTTATTGCTGGCATGAAGCAATGAATGATTTAAGGATATGGGCATTAGTTAAGAACAATCAACAATCTTCTACTTGCGCTGTATTTAGTCCTCTAATCATTGAATGCTTATATCCAGGTGTCCTAAAAATGATTAATAAGGTAAATGAATTTAATAATTTTGACTTTCTTTTTTCAAAAAACCATAATGAAATTTCTTATGACAAATCTAAATATATATTTTCTAATAAATTGAATACTTCTAATCGTTTTTTAATTGCAGAAAATATTGATTTATATGGTCAAAATTTAGAGTCAATAAATGCTTTAGTAAAAATCAATGTTTTTAAGAATAAATATTCTCAAGAATATTTTTATATTTCTCAAAATTGTAACCATATTTAGGAGTTTTATAATGACAATGATAGAAAATAACAATTCATCATCGAAGGATTTTTTTCTGGATGATGGGTGTGAGTATTCCAAAAGTTGCCTAGACTGTCCATTGAGTCTCTGTAAGTATGACGATCCTATTTTGGATAACTCCAAATCAAAAAATAATAGAAATATGATTATTTATAATATGAAAAAAACTAATATGACAAACAAAGATATTGCGGATATATTGGATATTTCTACACGAACTGTTCATAGAGTATTGAATGAAGAAAATCCAACAGTTCAAAAGTTTGTATTGGAACTTAGGAACCAAAATATAATCAAAAAATCTCAACTAGTTTCGATGAGAAACTAGAATTAAGCTAACCCCTTTAAATAAAAGTGTTTGGGAAAAGTTATTTTTCAAAATATCCCCCAAAATATGAAATTTTTGAACAAATTCTTTTCTCTGTAAACTACCTCGAATGCTTTATTTATTGGGGGATTCATTAATTCCCTACAAGAAGCATAGATCTTTCAGCAATATTTACACCTCTATCAGCTATTCTTTCAAGATTATGAGCGACCCATAATAAGTAAGTTGCTCTTTCGATTTCATGAGGTTTGTTTTTCATAAGCTGAATTAACCTTGTCCTTACATCTGAATTTAATTCATCTATGACATCATCTTGTTCTTTTATTTTATTGAATCTAGCTCTAACTTCTTTTGGGTCTTTTATTAAGAAAGTTTCAGTACTCATTCTTAACATTTCAACAGTATTTATGCTCATTTTAGGAATAATAACTAGATCAGTTGGTAGTGGCCTTACTCCCATCTTTATTGTGAGCACTGCTATACCTTCAGCATAATCTCCAATTCTTTCTAATTCTTCTATTACATACATACAAGAAACTATTTCTCTTAAGTCAGATGCTAAAGGTGCTTGTCTTCGTAAAATACTCATGCATAATTCTTCTAAATCATCACACATTTTATCTATAATATCATCTCCCTTAATAACATCTTTGGCTAATTCTATATTCTGTTCAAGTAAAGAATTTATAGACTTTTCAATCGATGATTCTACAGTTGAAGCCATGATCTTAATTTCTCTTTCTAACCTTTCAAGCTCTTGATCAAATTCTACTCTAGCCATTATCCTATCCTTCCTGTAACATAGTCCTCAGTTCTTTTGTCTTTTGGATTCCCAAAAACTGAATCATTTGTGCCGTACTCTATTAATTCACCTATTCTTTCTTGCCCTGCCATCATTACAGCAGCATAGTCACAAATTCTAGTTGCTTGTTGCATGTTATGAGTTACTATTACAATTGTTACATTTCTTGATAAATCTTTAATAAGATCTTCTAATTTAGAAGTAGATACTGGGTCTAAAGCAGATGCAGGTTCATCCATTAAAATTATTTCTGGATTAACAGCTAAAGCTCTTGCTATGCATAATCTTTGTTGCTGGCCTCCAGATAACTCTAGTCCATTATCATCAAGCCTGTCTTTCACTTCATCCCATAGAGCAGCTTGTTGAAGGGATGATTCAACGATATTTTCTATTTCATTATTTTTAAATCCATTTATTTTAGGCCCAAATGCAACATTTTCAAAAATACTTTTTGGAAATGGATTTGGCTTTTGAAAAACCATACCAATCTTAAATCTTATGTATGTAGGATCTGATTTGTCTGAGTATATAGATGTTTTATTATACTTAACATCTCCTTCGACTTTTGCGCTTGGGATCAAATCGTTCATTCTATTAAAGCAACGTATTAGAGTGCTCTTCCCGCAGCCTGAGGGACCAATAAGAGCAACTATTTTTTTTCTTGGTATATTGAATGTTACGTCATTAACAGCTTTTGTCTTACCATAATAAACAGAAAGATTTTCAGTCATTAAAATAGTATCATTTTTGTCTATTGAATCTATAAATTCTTTTCCCATTTTATGAGCAATCTGTATATGTTTATTCTTATATATTTTAACACATCATAATTTATAATTGTTAATAGACTATTAACAAAATTATTCTATGAAAGATATTTACAATTTAACAAAAAAAGAAATTGCCGAAATTTTAGAAAAAAATCTTTTTCCTAAATACAGAACTAGCCAGATTTGGCGATATCTATATAAAAATGAAGTCAGTAATTTTGATGATATGAAAAATATTTCATCAGATTTAATTGAATTTTTAAAAAAAAGTTTTTTTCTTGGAAGTGTAAAAGAAATACAAAGTATAGTTTCAAAAGACAAATCAACATATAAAAGTTTGTTTTCACTTAAAGATGGGCAAAATGTTGAATCAGTGTTGATGAATTATCCATCAGATAATCATAGAAAACCAAGAAAAACAATTTGTGTTTCTAGTCAAGTAGGTTGTGCTTTAGGGTGTACTTTTTGTGCTACAGGCCAACAAGGTTTTACTAGAAATTTATCTGTAGGAGAAATTATTTCTCAAGTTATTTATTACAAACAATTAGATAATAATGGCTTTTTTGATGAAGTTTTAGAGAAGCCTGAAAAATCATATAAAGGGATAAAAAATATAGTTTTTATGGGAATGGGAGAGCCTTTGGCAAATTACGAAAATACAATTAAGGCGATTAGAATATTAAATGATAATCAAGGAACCAACTTTGGTGCTAGAAATATAACTGTATCAACAGTTGGCTTAGTTCCTCAAATAATAAAATTGGCTGATGAACAAATCCAGATCAATTTAGCAGTTTCAATTCATGCTCCAGATAATATAACAAGATCTGAAACGGTTCCAATAAATAAAAGGTATCCTATTGAAATGTTAATAGATGCATGTAAAGAATATATTAGAAAAACAAATAGAAAGTTTTTTTTTGAGTATGTTTTGCTACAAGGGCAAAATGATACTATAGATCATGCAAATAAATTAGGATTGCTTTTAAAAGATTTATTATGTCATGTAAATCTTATTCCAGTGAATCCTACATATGAATCAAATTATTTGAGATCAAACAATAAAGACATTAAGCTTTTTCAAAATAAATTAATTTCATACGGTGTCCCATCAACCCTAAGAATGGAAAAAGGAATTGAAGTTAGTGCAGGATGTGGTCAACTAGCAAACTCTAATAAGTATTAAGGTTCTATAGCATCAGCTAATACTTCAACAAGATACCTTGCCTTTTTATCAGAAAGATCATTTATTTGGTCATGGCAGGATATTCCTGTAACAATAATTTCCTGACTTTCTTCAGAATTATTAATACTTGGAAGTAACCTGTCTTCTGCCATTTTTTTTGACACATTATAATGTTCTTTTTCCATCCCAAAAGAACCTGCCATTCCACAACAACCTGCGTCAATAAGCTTAGCATTATATTTTTTTGGCAAATTTAATGATCCCAAAGAATTATTAGTGCCTTTCAAAGCTCTTTCGTGGCAATGAACAAACAGAAGCAAATCTTTGTTAGAAGAATTCCATTTGATTTGTTGATTATTATCATTTTGAATTTGCATTAAAATATCTTGTATTGTGAAAGTGTTTTCAGATATTTTTTTTGCCTTGTTTTTATCTTCTGCAAGATCAGGGAATTCATCTTGAATAGAAGAGATGCAACTGGCTTCTACTCCAACTATCTTTATCCCTTTTTTGACATATTCGTACAAAAGGTTTGTATTGTAATCAACATTTTTTTTAGCATCATCAAGAAGGCCTTTAGAAATCATAGTTCGTCCACAACATTTTCTATCCGTAATCTCTACTTCGTATCCTGCTGCTTCTAAAATTTTTACAGCTGACTTACCAACTTCAGGGTGTATATAATTTATATGTGTATCGTGAAAAAATAATATTTTTCCTCTAGAATTTGAGCTATTAGAAATTCTTTTTTTGAACCAAGATTCAAAAGTATAGCTGCTTATTGTTGGCATATGTCTATTTTTATGAATTCCAACAATTTTTTCGGTTAAAATTTTTATAAATGGGAGTTTATTGGCAATGTTAAAAATATAAGCCTGAGGACCTGCAATAAACTTGTACAAAATAGGAACGCTTCCTATTAGTTTTGATCTGAATGGGATTTTATGCTTTTTATAATAATTGTGCAAAAATTCATATTTTATTTTTGCCATATCAACATTTGCAGGGCATTCTGATTTACATGATTTACATTCAATGCACAAATCTAACACTTTCAACATTTTCTTACTAGTCAATATGTCTTCTTTTAGTGCACCTGATAAAACTCCCCTTAGAGCATTAGCCCTTCCTCTAGTAGAATGTACTTCTTCTCTTGTAGCCATATATGAAGGACACATAGCCCCAGCGTTTAATTTTCTGCAAGCACCAACTCCAATACATTTTTCTACGGCTCCTTCAAAACCACCTTCTTCAGTAAAATCTAAAATTGTATCTATTGATTTTAATTTGTATGTTGTTCCATATCTTAGATTGTCTCCCATTTTAGGGGTGTCAAAGATTTTCCCTGGGTTCATTATTGAATCTGGATCGAAGGCTCCTTTTAATTCTCTAAAAGAGTTGATTATTTTAGGTCCATACATCTTTTCAGACCAAACTCCCCTTACAATACCATCTCCATGTTCTCCACTAAGAGAGCCATCAAACTCCTTGACTAAATCTGAGATTTCAGATGAAATCTTGATCATTCTATCTATACCTTCTTGAGCTTTAAGATTGATAGTTGGTCTTATGTGAAGACAACCTTCTGCTGCATGCCCATAATAACCTGCTTCAGTTCCATTACTCCGCACTATTTCATCAAATCTTTTTACATATTCGGGTAATTTTTCTGGAGAAACAGCTGTATCTTCTACAAATGGTATTGGTTTTTCATCACCTGGAATATTCATCATTAGACCTAAACCGGCCTGCCTCATTGCCCATACTTGAGAAATTTTTGAAGAATCAAAGAGCGTTGTTATGGCGTAAGACAGATTTAATCTTTTCATTTTTTCTGAAAGTTTTTGTATTTTACTTTTTACTTCGTTTTCTGATGTTCCATTCATCTCAACTACTAAAATATCAGTAGGTTCTCCTTGTAAGAAATCCAAATTTCTAGCGAAACCTAATGATTGTTTTGCTTGTGTAATAATCATTTTTCCAATATGCTCTACTGCTGCAGGTCCTTCTTCAAGAGTAGCTACAGTAGCTTCCATTGACTCAATTAAATCTGTAAAGTGAAGAATTGCTAAGCCTACGTATTTTGGGAGAGGTTCAAGATTTAATTTTGCTTTTGTCACAGCAGCTAATGTTCCTTCAGATCCAACCATAATGTTTACGAGATTTAATTTGTTAGAATTTGGATGTACTAGATCGAGGTTGTAACCTCCTACTCTTCTATTTACTTTTGAATATTTATTATTTATTTCATCGTAATATTTAGAGGATAAACTCATTACATCTCTATAAATCTTGCCTTCTAGATTATTTAGAGAGATTTTATCTTCTAGAACTTTTCCTGATATTTCTTCAAAATATGCTTTTGAACTATCAGATAAAATAACCTCCATTTCTTTAACTTGGTCAACTGTTTTACCATAAATAACCGAGTGTGCTCCACAAGAATTATTTCCCATAGCTCCTCCAATATTAGCTCTAGATTTTGTTGAAGGATCTGGAGTGAAATGTAGATTTGTATAATTTAATTTTTCATTTAAATTATCTATAGTTATTCCTGGTTCAGTGATGACATATTTTTCTTCTGGATTTATTTCTAATACCTTATTCATATACTTAGAAAAATCCATTACAATTGCTGAATTTACTGTTTGCCCAGATAGACTTGTGCCACCTCCTCTAGGGAGTACTGCAGTATTATTTTTATTACAAATTTCAATGATTGCCGAAACATCATCAGGATTTTTTGGAAGAGTTACTCCAATTGGAGTCATGCTATAAATAGAACCGTCAGTTGAATACATTTGTTTGTATACATCATCAAAATTGACTTCGCCTTGGATATTACTTTTCAGTTCATGCTCTAAATAAGAATAAATATCATCCGAAGCTTTTTTTCTTGCTAGAGTCATAGATTTATTTTATTTCATCTATTGTATATACCTGTTCCCCAGCAGGAGTTGAAACAGTTACTTCGTCGCCCTGTCTTCTACCAAGTATTGCTGCGCCTACAGGAGAGACACTTGATATCTTTCCTACTAAAGGATTAGCTTCATTGGCTTCAACGAGTTGATATTCTTGGTTATTGTTATTTTGGTGATTTTTCACTGTAACTTTTGAACCTATTACGATTTGATCTCCTTGAGAACTACTATCAATAATATTTGCTACTTTAAGAATTGCTTCTATTTCATAAATTTTAGAGTTAACCATTTCAATTTTTTCTCTTGCAGCATCTAATGGAGCGTTTTCTCTTATATCTCCATCAGCTGCAGCTTTTCTTACTTCATCTGCTAGCTTAGGCATTTCAGTTTTAAAATCTTTTAATTGTTTTTCGTAATCTTTGTATCCAGCTTCGGTTAAATTTATTTGTTCTCCTTTAGATTCTTCTAATTTTTTCGTTATTTTTCCTACATTAGATTTTTTCATTCTTAAATGAGATGCAAGATTTCCACTTGATAAATTATGGATCTTTAGAAAAGTTAGGAATTTTTTTATATAAGCAACTTTTTGTGGAGCTGATTCTGTGCTGGTTCTTTTAGCAAATTCATCTGAGTAGTACCCAATTTCAGAAGGAGTGATTGTTTTTATCTCTCTTTCTGGCCCAATCCAACGTACTAATCTACCGATTTCTTGTTGAGCTGTGTTATTTAATTTCCTTGGGGAGTTTTGGACGTAGTATTGGAATGCGGCGCTAATATCTGCTAACTCTAATTCTACGATGTCTTCTTTTTCCTTCACTTCGGAAGTAGTTTTTTTAGTCAATTTAGCCCCCACAGATAAATTTCGTATAATTCTATTTTAAATCAATTTTTTGTTAAATGTGTTCTATAAAGTGATCTTTTTGTAAAGAAACAATTCATTTTGTGATTTTTTTTGATAATATTTAAATAACTAAATAACAGTAAAAATAAAAAAGAAATTATTCAGAGAAAACTTTATATCAAATGCCAAAAAGAACCTACCAACCCAAAAATAAAAGAAGATCAAGAGTTCATGGCTTTAAAACTAGAATGAGAACTCCTAGTGGAAGAAGAGTTTTGGCAAGAAGAAGAAGTAAGGGTCGTGAAAGACTAACTGTATAAATTACATTTTGGAAATAAAAAGTTTAAATAAAAGATCGGATTTTTCTAAATTAAGAAGATTAGGAAAAAAAAATAATTATAATTTTGTAACTTTAACTACTTTGAAATCCAAAATTAATGATTTTAGAATTGGGTTTCAAATAAGTACTAAAACTGGAAATGCAGTTTTTAGAAATAAATTAAGAAGACAGATCAAGCAAATCTTTTACGAAATTTTTGAAAAACACAAAAAAGACCCTTCAAAAAAAGGGTTATGGGTTTTAGTGAATATAGACCCAAATATTGAAAAATTAGATTTCTCTGAATGTAAATCTTTTTTAGAAAAAATTGATTTATAGGAAAAAAAATGAAAAATTATTCAGCAAATAATTGGCTGAAAAATTTATTGATTCATATTCTGAATTTATATAAAGGAGCTATTTCTCCATATTTAAATAGCCAGTGTTCGTTCGCTGTAACTTGCTCTGATTACTCTAAGTTATCTATAACGGAAAAAGGAGTTTTTATAGGTCTTGTTTTGACTTTTAATAGGCTTGTTTATTGTACTATTTATCCACTAATATCCTATCTTAAAAGATTTAAGTTGAGATTTATATATACTTTTTATCCTTTACTCCTAATTTTATTTGTCTCATGTATGAGTTTTTCCTATGAAGGTGGATGGTCTGATATTGTCTATTTCGAAGAAGACGACTCTTTCTTTGTTACTACCAGTAAAGGGAAATTGCATAAATTCCAAATCAAAGATGGTATTCCTAGTACTCAATGGAGCTATCCTGAAGATTCTAAAAACACATCATATTCAGATCCTATTTTTTATAATAATTCTGTCATTAGTTCAAATTTTAATTGTCGAGGGAAGTCATGTGAAGGAGAGATATTTCAACTAAATATTAATACAGGCCAATTGGAATGGAATATAAATACTTTATCAAAAATAAGTTCTAAGATGGCAATCAGTGAGAACATTCTTGCCTATTCAACATTAAAAAAACAAACAGAAGTATCTAATGATAAAAAGGCAGAAATTCACTTTATTTCATTAGTAGATCAAGGATATGAAATTTTAGGAAAAATTATTCTTGAAGGAGAAATTTGGACTGGAGTAAATTTATATGAAGATAAATTTGTAGTATCTACGCTTGATGGATGGGTTTATGTTTTAGACGCTAATTTAAATAAAACAAAAGAGATTAGTTTAGAAACTTTAACCATCGATTCGAAAAAATTTCCATATTCAATCAATTCTCCTATAACTTTTCATGATGAAAAACTTTACTTCTCTGATGTATCTGGGAAATTTTATTCAGTAAATAGTAATGATTTAAACGATTCTTCTATCGCTGAAATTGATAATTGGATGGTTTCTTCTCCTATATTTCATGAGAATAATATATATGTGTTTACTGTAAATGGAGATCTTTTTGTTTTAGATTCTAAAACACTAAAGGTAATAAATAAATTTAGTACAGAAAAAATAATTGTTGGAGACCCGAAATTGATTTCCTATGATACCAATGAGTATATTTTAGTTCCAACTGAAAAAAAAGGTATTGAAGTTTTGAGTAATCAAAAAATTGATTTTGCAGATAGTCAAGGGAGTTACCCAACAGATAAAAAAATATACAGTTCTCCACTTGTACATAAAGAGAATTTATTAGTTCATTCGCAAAAAGGAGAAATACTCTTTTTTAGATTGAAATCTAGAGATTTGTTTTATTGCTTAGATTTAAATGAAGGAAAAATTTGTGATTAGATATATACAATGAATATTTTTAGCTTATTTTGGAACAATTTCATAATGAAACCCATGATCAATAGTTTGTCTATACTTTATGATCTTTTAGGTGATAATTTAGGTCTTTCAATAATTTCGTTTACTATTATCATTCGATTCATTTTGATCCCCCTTACTATTAGGCAGACAAAACAAATGAAAAAAATGCAAGAATTACAACCACAGTTGCAAGCGATTCAAAATAAGTATAAAAATAAAACCCCTCAAACTAGACAGAAAATGCAGCAAGAAACAATGGCTTTATATAGAGAGGCTGGGGTAAACCCCATTGGTTGTTTAGGCCCATTAATTATTCAAATGCCCATTTGGATTGGATTATATAGAGCTATATTTAAAAGTGCCCCTTCATCTCCAGAAGGATTTGTTGAGCTTTCAAAAAATTTTTATTCTTGGAATCAATCTATTTCAAAGGTTCCCTACAACACAGAATTCTTAGGGATTGATTTGGTAGATTTTGTTCAATACGCTCCATCTCCATGGCAATTTGGATTACCTATCATAGTAGGGCTATCAATGTTTATACAACAAAAATTTACTACTTCACCCACTACAGACCCTAGACAACATCAAACTCAACAAATGATGCTTTGGATGATGCCAATTATGTTTGGGGTTTTTACATGGCAATTTCCAGCAGGTTTAGCTGTTTATATACTTTTTTCAAATATAATAGGAATCTTTATTCAATACTTTGTTGGAGGAAAGCAACCGATAATGCTTTTTGGAAAACTTTATTTTGGAACAACAGATTCTAGAAAAATATATTTAGAAAAATTAAGTGATCAGAAAAATAATAAATTAACAAAAGATAATAATAAGGAGGAAACTGATGAACCCAAAAATATTCAAAGGGAGAACAGTAGAAGAAGCAACAGAAGAAGCTCTAAAAACTCTAAACGAAGATCTAGAAAATCTTGAGATTAAAATTCTGGATACAGGGAGAAATGGTATTTTAGGGCTTGGAGGGCATCCAGCTGAAATAGAGGTTTACGTTTTAGGAGAACCTAAATCGTCTGATTTAGAAAAGCCCAAACGAGTAGCGAAGAAACCCAAGAAAGAGCCTAAGAAGGAGACCAAGGCTAAGAAGAAAGTCTCAGCAAAAAAAGATTCAAAGGTAGAAAAAGATTCTAAATCTAAAAAAGAAGTTCCTTTTTCAGGTGAAAAAGATCCTGAAATAGAAGAAGCGGTAGGAAAGATATTAAATAATTTAATTAATTCTACTGGTATAGAAGCAGATGTATACGTTAGAGATCAGATGGAAGAAGGTTCTATTGTTTTTGAGTTAGAAGGGAAAGATTCCGGTTTGATAATTGGTAGAAGAGGAGAAACTTTATCATCTTTGGAATATTTAGTTAGATTAATGGCAAGTAAAACTTTGGATAAAAGAGCTAACATAATGATTGATGTAGAAGACTATAGATTAAGAAGAAAAGAAAAATTAGAAAATATTGCAAAAAAAACAGCTGATAAAGTGTCTAAAACTGGCAAAAGAATTACTCTTGAACCAATGTCTGCTGCGGATAGAAGAATAGTTCATATGGCTCTTGCTGACTTAGAAGAAGTAAATACTCAAAGCAGAGGAGAAGGATTGCATAGAAAGGTAGTAATTAATCCTGTAATTGACTAAATGATAGAAATTTTAGTAGTTGGAAATCCTACTATTGATTATATTGATAGTAAATATTTAGGCCCAGGAGGTCCTGTTACTTATGTGTCTAATTCCTTGTATCAACTAGGCCAAAAAAAAGTTAATATAGTTACAAGTTTTGGGAAAGATTTTTCAACTGAAAATATTTCAGGATATGAAAATTTGTTGAATTTTGAATCTGAATATACAAATAGATTTGATTTTACTTTTAAATCCGAAAATAGAAAAATTGAAGCAATTTCCAATAGTAAAAAAATTAATTTTGAAGAAATTAATTTAAATATTTCACCAAAATTAATATACATTTCACCAGTATTAGATGAATTCTCTATTAAAGAGACAAAAAAATTAATGCAAAATTATCAATCATCATTTTTTGTATGTATGCCACAAGGATGGATTAGAAAACTAAATGGAAAAGAAGTAGAATTTGATTTTTCTGAAATAGAAAATATCCCTTATTTTGATATTCTTTTTTTTTCAGATGAAGAAATTGCAAATTGTCATCTTTCAATAAACAAATTAAGAAAATTATCAAAAGTCTTAGTTATAACGAAGGGTAAAAAAGGAGTTTCTGTATATTCTAAAGAAAAAAGTTTAGAGATAGAACCAGTGAAAGTTAAATCAGTAAATACTATAGGAGCTGGAGATATTTTTTCAACAGTTTTTTCGTTAGAATTATACTCCTCAAATAATTTGATTTCAGCGGGGGATTTAGCAAATGAGATTGCTGCTAGAAGCATTCAACACATTGGTTTAGGCAGTGTTAATTCTAATGTTTTTAGTAAAGCTCTGAAAAAATAATAGTTATTAAGTACATTGCAACTGATATTTGAATCATAAGATCACTAATAACTATCGACTCTGGAGATTCTCCTTTGTTATTGTTTTTGGTAATCAAAAAGTATCTCAAAATGCCTATACTAAAGAAGATTATAGTTATTAAAAAACTGAAGTTTCGTTGATTTGATACTATTTCACTTATTGAATAAATTGAATAAGAAAAAATATTTATAAATAATAAAAAAAACCTTACTTTTACATTTGAAATATTATTATAAAAAACTACTATATTTTTGTTTCTATAGTTCCCTTCATTTGTTTCAGAAGTTCGTTTTATGAAAATTAAAAATAAGGAAGCAAAAAAAGTTAGAATGTACAGCCAAATAGAAATATTAAAAGTAATAGAATATGCTCCTGCAACCATTCTTATAATATAGAAAATAGTTATAGAAATAGAATCAATAAGAACTATGTTTTTTAGCCTAAGTGTATAAATAAGTCCAAAAATTATATAAAAGAAGAAAAGTGATAACACATAAAAATTGACTAAAAAAGAAAAGATAAATCCTGCAAAAAATAAAAATGAAATAAAAGCATAAAGTTCTTTTATTGTTATTTTATTATTAGCAATTGGTCTGGATTTTTTGATTGGATGGGCTTTATCATATTCTTTATCTATCCAATCATTAATTTGATAACCAATGATTGAACTACAAGAGAATGCAAGGAAGCATAAAATAGTTTTAATTATGCCAATACTAGTGTCATCCTGAAACCATTGATCTAAAGTAAAAATCAAAGGTATAAAAACAACAGAATTTTTTAGTATTTGTTTGGGTCTTGAAGATAAAATAAATTTGTTCATAAATAAATTTGTTCTTTGATAAAGTTTTTATAATTATTTTAAATTATTCAAAACTTACTATTTATCTACTTTATAATTTTGTATGAAAATGTCACTATTGTATTAGTGATAACTCTTCAAATAAAATATTATTTATGGCTATAGAATCATTAAATGAAGAATGTGGACTTTTTGGGATATATAATCCTAATGAAACTGTAGCAGAATCAATCTATATAGGCCTATTTGCTCTTCAGCATAGAGGTCAAGAAAGTGCTGGAATCGCAACATCTAATAATAATAAATTTTTTAGCAAAACAGACACAGGCTTGATTGCAAATGTCTTTAATGATTTTGATGTTAATAAATTAGAAGGTGGCATAGGAATTGGGCACACTCGTTATTCAACTACTGGTACTCATTCGAAAGAAAATGCTCAACCAGTAATAGTTAATGGAATAAATGGCGAAATTGCACTTGGGCATAATGGGAATATTGTTAATGCTGAAGAATTAAAGGATAAATATTTATCTGAATATGATATTGAATATAAAGCAACTGCAGATTCAGAGGTCATAGCTTATATGTATGCTAATTCTGTAGGTAATAATTGGTTCGAAAGATCTAATTATTGTATGAGATATATAAAAGGTGCCTTTTCACTACTAATAATGACAAAAGATGAGTTGATAGGAGTAAGAGATCCCTTAGGAATAAGACCTTTGTGTCTTGGGAAAAAAGATAATTCTTGGGTTTTATCTTCAGAATCTGCAGCTTTATCTCATATCGGAGCTGATTTTGTAAGAGAAGTTGATAATGGAGAAACAATAGTTATAAATAGAAAAGGAATTAAATCCTCGAAATATAACTCAAGTTCAAAAGATCATAAGATGTGTATTTTTGAACAGATATATTTTTCAAGACCAGATTCTGTTATAGATGGTCAACTTACCTATGAATCAAGGTTGAAAATGGGGCAAAGCTTGGCAAAAGAACATCCAGTTGACGCAGATATAGTTATTGGAGTTCCTGATTCGGCGATTCCAGCAGCAATTGGGTATTCTAACGAGAGTAAAATTCCATATACAGAAGGATTGATTAGGAATCGTTATGTAGGACGGACATTTATTTCACCTAATCAAAAATTAAGAGAACTGGGAGTTAAAACAAAATTTAATGTTTTAAATGATGTTGTAAAAGATAAAAAAATCATTTTGATTGATGATTCAATTGTTAGAGGAACTACTACTTCTAGGGTTATTGAAATGATAAAAGATGCAGGTGCAAAAGAAGTTCACATGAGAGTTTCTTCTCCTCCAATAACCTCCCCTTGTTTTTTTGGTGTTGATATGGCCACTACTTCTGAACTTATAGCAAATCAATTTAATATTGAAGAAATACGAAAAATAATAGGAGCAGATACTTTGGGCTTTTTAAGTATAGATTCTCTTCAAAAATCTGTTAATTCCAAAAAAAATAACTATTGCAGAGCATGTTTTACAGGAGATTATCCCATGCCTGTGCAATTAGATTTTGATAAATTCCATTTAGAAAAAATCAAACAAAAGTAAATTCAATGATAAATAATTATAAAAAGTCTGGCGTAGATTTAGAAAAATCTGATCTTATAAAAGAAAAACTAATAAACACAGTTTTAGGGACTCATAATAATAATGTTCTGAATAACTCAGACGGATTTGGAGGCTTGTTTTCAGCTAAAAATTTAGATAAAGATTCAATTTTAGTATCAACTACAGATTCAGTAGGAACAAAGGTGAAAATTTCAGCAAAACTAGGGATGCATAAAAACCTAGGAATTGATATAGTAAATCATTGTATCAATGATCTAATCCCTCAAGGAGCTCGACCTTTATTTTTTCTAGATTATTTAGCCTTTGCTGATCTAGATGAAAAAATAGTTTTAGATGTAATTGAGGGGATTTCTGAAGCTTGCATGAAAGTAAATTGTGCTGTAATAGGAGGTGAAACAGCTACTCTTCCAGGTGTATACAATGAAGGAGATTATGATGTAGTTGGTTTTATGGTAGGGGCTGTTGATAAAAATAATCTTCTTTTGAAATCTAATACCAAAGAAGGAGATGTACTTATAGGATTACCATCTAGTGGTCTTCACACTAATGGATTTTCTTTAGTAAGGTCAATATTTAAATCAGATGATAATATCTCAGTTTTATCAAAAAAAATTGATGGTGAACAAAAAGATTTAGGTGAACTTTTAGCAGAACCTCATAAAGAATATTTAACAACAATAGATTCGATATTCAATTTGATTTCAGGTATTTCACACATTACAGGTGGAGGATTGAAAAAAAATTTACCAAGAGTTTTCAATAATAATCTTGTGGCTAAGATAGATAAAAATTCTTGGGATCTTCCCCCTCTCTTTAGATATATTATGTCTGAAGGTAAAGTATCTGAGAATGAAATGTTTGATGTATTTAATATGGGTGTCGGACTAGTATTAATCGTTGATCCATCAAACAAACAAAAAATTTTAGATAATTGTGAGAATTCGTGGATTTTAGGTGAAATTCATAGTAAATATAAAAATGAAGATAGTGTGCAACTACTTTAGTTAGGATTTTTATGAAAGCACTTATTAGCGTTTATGATAAAGAAGGCCTTGAAGAACTTTGTAAAACCCTTGAGTTGATTAAATGTGACATATATTCAACAGGGGGAACACTAAAACATATAAAAGATATGGGATTTGAAGTTCATTCAATTAATGAAATTACAAAACATGAAGAAATTCTTGAAGGACGTGTCAAAACTTTACATCCAAATATTCATGCTGGAATTCTAGCTGATCCAGAAAACCCGAGACATTTATCTGATATAAAAAATCTAAAATTAGAGCTTTTTGATATTGTTGTAAATAACCTCTATCCTTTTGAAAAAATTTCTAATAATCCTAAATCTTCACATGATGAAATTATAGAAAATATAGATATTGGAGGCCCTTCAATGTTAAGGGCTGCGGCGAAAAACTATAAACGAATGATTGTTCTTTATGATAAAAGAGATTATTCTATGGTTTCTGAAAAATTATTGAAAAATAAACTTGATTTATCAACAAGAAGGGACTTAGCAACAAAAATTTTTAAAATTACATCGGAATATGATAATAAAATATTTAATTTTTTAAATAAAAAAAATACTATCTCGCCTATTCCTCAAAAAATCGAATTAAATTTATCAAAAGTTTATGATTTGAGATATGGAGAAAACCCTCATCAACAAGGAGGAGTTTATTCAAATAATGAGCATGGTGTTGCTAATTCAAAATTAATACATGGGAAAACAATGTCTTATTTGAATTTTTTGGACGCTGATGCTGCATTTTATGCTGCAAATTCTTTTCCTGATAAATGTGTAAGTATTGTAAAGCATACAAATTCTTGTGGGCTTTCTTATAACTCAAATCAATTAAATGCTTACAAACTAGCCCTTAGAGGAGACCCTGTGTCTGCATTTGGAGGAATAATAGGATTAAATGCTGAAGTTGAACAGGAAACAGCAAGTGAAATTTCTAAAACATTTTTTGATGTAATTATAGCTCCAAGTTTTTCTCAAGAATCATTAAAAATTTTAACTGCAAAAAAAAATATACGTTTAATCACTGCAAAATTTTATAAACAAAGCTTTGAATATAGAACGATTAATGGAGGATTATTGTTTCAAGAAAAAGATAATTTTACTGAAGATATCTCAAATTGGGACTTTGTTACTAAAAATCAGCCTAGCAAAGAAGATTTGGAAAATTTGCAATTCGCTTGGAACGCAACTAGATTTGTAAAATCTAATGCTATAGTGATTTCTGAAGGAAAATCAATAATTGGAATAGGTTCTGGGCAACCAAATAGAGTAAATAGTGTCAATTTAGCAGCCAAAAGAGCAGAAGAACATATTACTGAAAATTCTATTTTAGCTTCTGATGCATTCTTCCCATTTCCAGACAGCATAGAATTAGCTGAAAAATATAATATAAGAACCATAGTTCAACCAGGTGGTTCAATTAGAGATAAAGAAGTAATAAAAAAAGCAGATGAATTTGAAATAAAAATGATTTTCACAAACCAAAGGCATTTTTCACATTAGTAATTTATGAACATTGAGGTAATTTTTCCAATATATAATGAATCAGAAACATTAAATGAACAAATAAATAAATTTAATGAATTTTTTGATGATGAATTTAGAAAAAATATTTTTATAACTATTGCAGATAATGGATCTACAGATAACACATCAAAAATTTGTAAAAAATTATTATTAAAAAAACTAATTGATAATTATTTATTTATACCAGAAAAAGGAAGAGGTAGGGCTATAAAACAATCAATTAGAAATTCTAAGGCTGATATTGTTGCATATATGGATATAGACTTATCAACTGATTTGTCTTATTTTATTCCTCTAGTTGAGTCTATTTCTGATAATGGCTACGATATATCTATAGGATCTAGATTGTCAAAGGAATCAAAAGTAATTGGAAGAAAAAAAATCAGAGAATTTACTTCAAGAGCATACAACATATTAATTAAATTTTTTTTCCCATTTAGTCGAATACATGATATGCAATGTGGATTTAAAGCTTTTTCTCGAACAAAAATATTAAAAATTTTAGATTTAATTGAAAATAATAGATGGTTTTTTGATACTGAACTAATAATTACTGCTAGAAAATTTAATCTTAAAATTGACCAAATACCAGTAAAATGGATAGATGATCCAAATACAAGTGTAAATATAATTAGCACTGCAATAGAGGATATAGTAGGATTAACTAAATTAAGAATGAAATTATTCAGAAATATTGATTTAAAAAATGACAAGTAATCAAAAAAATCAAGTTGATAGATCTATAATCGTTGGTGAAACTTCAGAAGTATATTTGCATAGAACTTTAAATATACTTAGGAATGAAGGATTAAATCCTTACGTAACATATGAAATAGAATCTACCAATTCAGGTATCGTATGTGGAATAAATCAGATTATAGATTTACTAGATAATGTTTTACCTGAATCTGATAGAGAATTATGGGCACTTCAAGAGGGAAATGAAATTTCTGAAAATGAGGTGGTACTTAGAATAAAGGCAAGATTTGCAAGTTTTGGATTATATGAGACATCTTTGCTAGGCACTCTTACTTCTTGCTCATCTTGGGCCACTGCAGCACATGATTGTGTAATTGCTGCATCAGGAATTCCAGTAGTAAGTTTTGCTTCAAGATCAGTTCATCCTTCAGTTGCTGGACAAGTTGATTATTCCGCGTATGTTGGGGGCTGTTCTGCCGTGAGTTCATTAGTGGGAGGGAAATTGACTCAAACTACCCCTTCTGGAACGATGCCTCATTCTCTTGTATTGATAATGGGAGAAACAGTAAGAGCTGCTTTAGCTTTCGATAGACATATGGAAAAAAATGTTCCAAGAGTTGTATTGATCGATACATTTAAAGATGAAGCAGAAGAAGCAATTCAAGTTGGAAAGGCAATGAAAGAAACCTTAAGAGGTATAAGAATAGAAACTCCAATCGAAAGAGGAGGAATTACACCTAATCTAGTTGATGAAATAAATAAGAAATTAGAAGGGGAACAAATTATGGGTTGTGATATTTATGTCAGCGGAGATATGACCCCTGAAGATATTAAAAAATTTGTAGATAATGAATCTAATGTAGCTGGGTTTGCTATAGATAATTACATAGCTAGAGGCTCTAAAATTAATTTTAGAGCAGATATTAAAGAAATTGAAGGAAAGCCTATAGCACGTAGAGGTAGAATGCCAGGCATGAAAATATCATCAAGATTAGATAGGGTTTTTTAGGAATTTGATTTCTAAAGCTTTTTGATTGTTTTTTTCAACGTATGAACTAATTGATTGTTTTATTCCCAATACCCATAAAATTTCTTTTTTTGACTCTAAAATAAAAATATTTTTTTTATCTTGAATATTTTTATTATTTGATAATATTTTTTTTACTCTTGTATATGTATTTGGCATTGAGTGAATTTTATCTCCTTCTTTTCTCATTCTTATAATTAATTTTTCATTATAATAATTCTCATTTATATAGATTAAGTTTTTATTCTTCTGTTTTACATTTTTTGGTTTTTTTATAAGCCGAGTTGTAATTTGTAGATCTTCTATCAACATTGTTTTACCTGGAATTAATACTTTTTTATTTAGATAGAATTTTTTTTTATTTTCTAACAAATCTTCAAACAATAAATCGTCATCTTTTCTGAATATTCTCATTTTTCCTGGTAAGTTTTCAGAAAAAGATTTTTCTAAAAGTATATTTTCAAACATTTGATAATGATTACTACCTAGAAAATTATCAGGTCTATAGTTTTTATACTCTTCATTTAAAATTTCTAAGCCTCTATTAATTGCTAAATTTTTATATTTACCAAATCTAATTTTTTTTTTATTGTTTCTTTTTTTTATGACTTTTGAAAGAGAGTTTACAGATTCTAAAAATTTTGGATTTATTTGTTCTATTTCTGGAATTATTTTATTTCTTAATGTATTTCTTGAATAACAATTTTTTTTGTTTGACGAATCAATTACAAATTCAAGTTTTTGCCTTTCACATAAATCCAAAATAAATATTTTTTTTAATCCAATGAGAGGTCTGTAAATGGATAATGACGTTTTTTCAAAGTTGATTGATTTGTGCTTGTTGATTCCTTCTAAGCCCTTCATTCCACTGCCTCTAATTATATTTAATAATATTGTTTCGATGTGATCGTTAAAGTTATGACCTAGAAAAATATTTTTTGTTTTATATTTCAAAGATAAGTCTTTGAAAATTTTTATTCTTATGTCTCTTGCTTTTTCCTGAATACTATTTAATTTACTATCTATAGGACAAATAAATTTTTCTAATTTTATGCTTTCATCTTTGCATATCTTTGTAACCAATTTTTCATCGTTGTCTGATTCTCTTCCTCTTAATTTATAATTTATATGAACTGCAATAATATTTTTATTAGGATCTTTTATTGATTTAGTTAAAAAATCTAATAGTAACCTTGAGTCAGGACCTCCAGAAAATCCTAAAATCACTTTTGTTTTGCCTTCTAAAATTTTTTGAGGGATTTCAGATATTAAGTTTTTGTATACATCATTGATTTTCAACATTTTTTTTTGTTGTATTAGCAGGAATTCTTATTTGTATTTTTGAAATTTTATTTTTTTTCGTTTCGGTAATTGTAAATCTATATCCTTTATAGTTTGTCCTTGTGTTTTGTTCAGGAATTGTTTGCAACCTATCTATAATAAAACCTGCAAGTGTTTCATACCTGCCTTCAGGAATGTCTATATTCATTTCATCATTAATTTCATTTATAGAGATGCTAGCATCAACCAAATAGAGATCATTTCCAGTCTTTAAAATCTTATTTATATTATTCCCGCCTTCTTCTATACTTTCTCCTACAATTTTTTCTAAGCATTTTGATAATGTTAGAATTCCTGATATTTCTCCAAATTCATCAATAGCAAGAGTAATTTTATTTCCTGTATTTTGAAATTCTTCTAATAATTCATCGAGTAATTTCATTTCAGGAGAAAATAATGCATCTTTAATTAAATTATTTATGGGCTTACTCGTATCTGATGATTCGCTAGATAAATATAACATTACTTCTTTCACGCTTATTATCCCCAAAATCTCATCTAGAGAACCATCGCAAACAGGGAATCTTGTATGAGGCGTTTTTTTATATATTTTTAAAAATGAATTTATAGAAATATTTTTATCTACCCAAATAATTTCAGGCTTTGGAGTCATAATATCCTTTATTTGCATCTCTCCGAATCTAAAAACATTTTCTAGCATTTCACCTTGAGCAGATTCTACAGTACCTTCTTCTTCTCCTAAATCAATCAATTTTCTTAATTCTCCTTTTGTAACTAAAGGATTTTCTTCTATTGTAGATTTTAGAAAAGTTTTTGTGATTATTTTTGGGACCATTGCAAAAGCCCAGACTGCTGGTCCAGAAATAAACATAAGACTTCTTATTATATTTATAACTAAAAGAGACCATTTATCAGCAATCCTGGTAGAAATTGATTTTGGTGTTAATTCACCGAAAGTTACTACTATAATTGTAGAAATAGCAGTTGCAATTATAACGCTTGCAAAACTACCTTTACCGAATAAATTGATTATTAATGTTCCTACTAAAGTTGCGATAAGAACATTTAGTAAATTACCGAACAACAAAAGTGTTCCAAAAAACTTTTCGTTTTCTTCAAGAGTTTTTTCTATTGCCTCAGCTTTTTTGTTGCCTTGATCAGATAAATTTCTTATTCTAACTCTATTTACAGCTATAATCGAAGCTTCAGAAGCACTTATGAATGCACTTCCAAACAGAGCTAGAACGATTATTATAATTAAAACTTCCACAATATGATTTTACAATTAAATTCATATTAGAAAAAATATTTTTAATTGATAAGTTCCTTAAGAAGCTTCTTTATCAATCTCATTTTCTTCTATAGGGTTAAGAACTAGATCTTCTATTTTTTTTGATATTTCTTCATTATTCTTTAAGAATTTGCGGACAGATTCTCTTCCTTGCCCTAATCTTTCGCCTTGAAATGAGTAAAATGAGCCATTTTTTTCTATTATATTTTTTATTACACCTATATCTATTAATTCTGCTTCTTTTGAAATACCTTCATTGTATAAAATTTCTATTTCTGCTTTTTTAAATGGTGGGGCAACTTTGTTTTTAACTACCCTGACTCTTACTTTATTCCCTATTAATTCTTCTCCTATTTTTATAGATTCAGATCTTCTAAGGTCTATTCTTACTGAACTGTAAAACTTAAGAGCTCTCCCTCCAGGAGTAACTTCTGGAGAACCAAAAATCACACCTACCTTTTCTCTCAATTGGTTTATAAAAATACATGTTGTGTTCGTTTTATGCACCGTAGCTGTTAATTTCCTTAAAGCTTGAGACATGAGCCTAGCTTGGGCTCCAATGTGAAAATCTCCCATTTCACCTTCTAATTCAGCTCTTGGGACTAACGCTGCTACTGAATCTACCACTATAATATCTAAAGCACCTGAACCTACAAGATGATCTGTAATTTCTAAAGCCTCTTCAGCAGAATTTGGTTGGGAAATCAAAAGCTCTTTATTGTTAACTCCTATTTTCTGCGCGTAACTTGGATCCATTGCATGTTCAACGTCTATGTATGCAGCTTGTCCACCATTTTTTTGTGCCTGAGCTAAGCACGATAGTGCAAGTGTGCTTTTACCTGCACTTTCTGCACCGAATATTTCTACTATTCTCCCTCTAGGAACCCCGCCAATACCAAGAGCTAGATCAAGACCTATTGATCCGGTAGAAATTGACTGTATATTTTCAGCAATGTCCCCTGATTCGTTCATTCGCATCACGGCACCTTTACCAAAACTTTTCTCTATCTGCTCAATTGTTAGCTCAATTGTTTTATTTTCGGTTTTAACAGTTTTTTTGTTAGCCACTTTTATGTCTCCTAGATGTTAGTATTTAATGAATATAGCACAAATGTTCTAATATTATCAAGTTATATGTCTTCGATGTTTTTTAATCTGGTCTAGCTTGAAGCTCCACTTCTATTTCCTGATATTGATAATCTCTTACTACTTCTATTTTTACTATATCCCCAGCCTGAGTGTTAAGTGCTAAATAGGACATTAAGTCTTCAAATGTATCAACTTTGTATTCATCTATTTTTGTTATTATATCTCCATCAAAATTTAGATCAGGTTGAATTGATGAATCTCCTTTTATTCCAGCCAGATGGGCTGGTCCTTCGTTTAGTACATTTAAAATTAATAGACCTTTAAAATTGTCTTCTACATTGGCTCTAATCCTAGATCCATAATCTAAATTTAAAGCATTTATACCTAAATATGAATAAAAATGCTGATTACCATCAATAATATTTGGAACAACTTTTTTTGCTAAATTGATAGGGACAGCAAATCCAACTCCTGAATTTTGTCTAGAATCACTTTTTATTTGAGTATTTATTCCTATTACTTTTCCTTTTGAATTTAATAATGGTCCTCCAGAATTTCCGGGATTAATTGCGGCATCTGTTTGAATGACGTTTGGGATTTTATAAGGAGTAAAACTTGAATCTAGGGTTCTTCCAATAGCACTAACTATACCTGTTGTAAGCGTGAATTCTTGGTCAAAAGGACTACCTATTGCCAATGTCAATTCTCCAGGTGAAATGACATCTGAATCATATAATTCTAAAGGAGAGAAAAGATTGTTTGATTGATTTTTATCTATTTGGATTATGGCTAAATCAGAATAGGAGTCGTAACCTTTTATTTCAGCTTTATATTCATTGTCTTTATAAGTTCTAACTAATATTGCTTTTTTATTTGATGATATTGCTGGCTGTATTACATGATAATTTGTAAGAATATTTCCTTCTGCATCCCAAAAAAATCCAGCACCTGCTGCTGATCTATTAGTAGGTATTCCTTGAGAGTCTATATTATATAAATTTATTTGAACTACAGACTCAACTACTTTAGTAAAAGTTTCTTTGTATTGTTTTTCAAAAATCGAAGAAATTTCACTAGGGTTATATTCTTTCTCTATCTGAGCTTCTTGCCAATCTTGGTTATCACATCCAATACACACTAAAAGAGAAAAGATTGTATAAATTATTATTTTATTAATATTCATGGTTTTTATTATAGTTTAGAAATATGGATTTTTTATGAAGATTTATATTCGGTATATGTATACTCATAATTAGATGCTAAAGGATATCTTCTATCTCTTCCAAATGCTAAGGGCGTTATTTTAATCCCAGGAGGAGATTGTCTTCTTTTGTATTCATTTCTATCAATCATTTTTAATATATCTAATATTTCTTTCTTAGAAATACTTTTTCGTATTTCTTTATTGTTTACTATCTTATTGAAATTTTCTTTTTTTTCGATATAAAGCTCGATTATCATGTCTAAAACTTTATAATCAGGCAATGAATCTTGATCTAATTGATCAGGTTTTAACTCTGCTGACGGCGGTTTATTTATAATGTTTTTTGGAATGATTTCTTTTTTAGTATTTATATAGTCTGAAATCTCATATACTAACGTTTTTGGGACATCTTTTAAAACTGAAAAACCTCCAGCCATATCACCGTATAATGTGGCATAACCAGTCGCCATCTCAGATTTATTCCCAGTGGATAATACAAGGTAAGAAAATTTATTTGAAATAGCCATTATGATATTTCCTCTTATTCTGGCTTGTAAATTTTCTTCGGCGTTATTTTCTTCTGTTCTTTTAAAAAGACTATCTAGACTCATTAACATTGATTTGTGTGTCTCAAGAATAGGAATTGAAATAAGATCAAGCCCTAGGTTTTTGCATAAGTCTTCAGAATCTGAGACTGAATGAGATGAAGAATATTTAGAAGGCAGAGTTACAGCTGTTACATTTTTACTACCCATGGCCTTACAAGCTATCGAAGTTACTAAGGCAGAATCTATTCCTCCTGATAGACTAACTAAGCATTTTTTGAATCCATTTTTCTGAGCATAATCTTTTGTACCTAATATTAATGCATTTAAAATGTCTTGAATTTTAGATGATTTGTATATTTTAGAAGAAACGGATATTTTTTTATGGGAATTTATGCCAATATTTTTTTCAATTATTTTAAATTTGTCATTAGTGTTAATAAATTCTTTTCTTTCTGTTTCAATTTGTATTTCTTCGGTTTTTTCTATGAAACTGGGCATACCTAAAATTTTCTTTCCTTTATTGTCATACACTAAAGAACTTCCATCAAAAACAAGTTCGTCTTGACCTCCAATTGCGTTAACATAAACTAGATATGCATTACATTTTTTTGAAACATTTGATAATAACTTTTCTCTAAGCTTCTTTTTGTCTTTGTCAAAAGGAGAGCCATTAATATTGATTAATAGATTGCATCCTAATTCAGATTGAACTTTGCATACTTCGAAATCTTCCCAAATATCCTCACAGATACTTATGCCTATTTTAATACCTTTATTATTTAGAGTAATTATTTGATTTCCAGGTGAAAAATATCTTTTTTCATCAAAAACTCCATAATTTGGAAGTTTGTTTTTTCTGTAAATTCCTATTAATTTTTTATTTGATATTACTGCAGCAGAATTATAGATTTTGTCTTTTTCTTGATCAATAAATCCAACTATCGCCGTTATGTTAGCTGTAGAGTTTATTATTTTATTTAAAGCGAGTCTGTTATTTTGTATAAAAGTGTTACTTAATACCAAGTCTTCTGGTGGATAACCAGTTATTGTCAGTTCAGGGAAACAGACTATATCACAATTTTTTTTAACAGCCTGTCTAATTTTTTGAATAATTTTTTTACTATTGGAATTTAATGAGCCAACTTTGGTGTTTATTTGATTAATGGATATCTTTATATTAGACATCTAAAATTCCATTTTTCTATTATTTGTTTCTGAAATATCCTCTTACATCAGGTAAATTAGATTTTCCTTCAAGGAATAGATCGATTTTTTTAGCACATGTTCGACCGCTTGCAATAGCATGAACTACTAATGATTGCCCTCTTTGCATATCCCCACAAGAAAAAACACCATCTATATTAGTCATCAAATTATCATCAGTTTTAACATTTCCTCTTTCATCAAATGTTACTGTTAAGTTATTTAGTAAGCCTTCTTGTAAAGGATGAACAAATCCCATAGCTAATAAAACTAAATCAGCTTTTATTTCAAACATACTGTTATTGATTGGTTTTAAATCAGGCCTTCCTGTTTCTTTATTATCAACCCATTCAACTTTTTCACAAACTAACTTTTCCACTTTGCCATTCCCTGAGAAATTTTTAGTCAATACATTGTATTCTCTTTCGCCTCCTTCTTCATGAGCGGAAGAAGTTCTAAGAATCATGGGCCACTCTGGCCAAGGATTATTTTTCATTCTAGATTCAGGTGGTTCTGGTAATATTTCTATTTGAGTGATTTTTTTAGCCCCTTGTCTTATGGAAGTTCCTAAACAATCTGCACCAGTATCACCTCCTCCAATTATTACCACATTTTTATTTTTTGCAGATATTGGGACTTTTTTTGATTCTCCTTCCCAATTTGGTTGGGATAAGAATTCCATTGCAAAATGGACCCCATCTAAAGATCTTCCTTCAATTGGCAGATCTCTTGGAACAGTTGAACCCCCTGCAAGGCAAATAGCATCAAATTCTTTTTTTAATTTTTCTGATGTAATATCTATTCCTACATTAGTTGAACATATAAATTCAATTCCTTCCTTTACCATCAATTCGATTCTTCTTTGAACTACACTTTTTTCTAATTTAAATTCTGGTATCCCGTATCTAAGTAAACCTCCAGGCTCTTCACTTCTTTCATAAACAGTTACTTTATGTCCAGCTCTGTTTAATTGTTGAGATGCTGCTAGTCCAGCTGGTCCCGAGCCTATAACTGCTATTTTCTTTCCAGTTCTGAATTTCGGAGGTTCTGGCTTAACTAACCCAGATTCAAATGCTTTTTCTATTATGTTTTTTTCAATCATCTCTATAGTTACAGGATCATTATTTATAGAGAGTGTGCATGAAGATTCACATGGAGCAGGGCAAATCCTTCCAGTAAATTCAGGAAAATTATTTGTTGCAGATAATCTTTTATATGCAGTTTCCCAATCTTGGTTATAAACTAGGTCATTCCATTCAGGTATTAAATTTCCTAATGGGCATCCATTATTGCAAAAAGGGACACCACAATCCATACATCTTGAGGCTTGAACTGAAGCTTCCTCTTTTGACCAAGGAACATAAATTTCTTTCCAGTTTTTAACCCTTTTATCTATAGAAAGGCGCTTTTCTGTCTTTCTGTTTACTTCTTTGAATCCTGAAACTTTACCCATTGATTTTTTCTGTTCTTTTCATTTCTGCTTTTTCTAATATTTTGGCGTAATCTCTAGGGATCACTTTTTTAAACTTATTTATTTCATTTTTCCAATTTTTTATTATTCTATTAGCTTGATTAGAATTAGTATATTTTATGTGATTTTTAATAAGAGATAATAATATTTCTTCGTCTTTTGATTTTACTAATATTTTCTCTATGTCAGATAGTTCAGAATTAAAATTTTGTTTAAAAGTTGAGTTTGGGTCATAAACATATGCTATTCCTCCACTCATACCAGCTGCAAAATTACTTCCAACATCTCCAAGTACAACTACATTTCCGCCAGTCATATATTCGCAACCGTGATTACCTATCCCTTCAACTACGGCATTTGCAGCAGAATTTCTTACGCAAAACCTTTCTCCTGCTTTACCATTTATATAAACTTCTCCTCCAGTTGCTCCATATAGAGCTACGTTTCCAATAATTATATTTTCTTCGGGAACAAAACTACTGTTTAGATTGTCAGGCTTTACAACAATTTTCCCTCCAGAAAGCCCTTTGCCAAAATAATCATTTGCATCACCAGTAAGGTTAAAGAAAACACCTTTTGAGAGGAATGCACCAAAACTTTGACCTGCTGATCCATCAAAATTTATTTTCAGATTGTCTGTTGGAATTCCTTTTTCACCATATTGTTTGGTTAACTTGCCAGAAATTATCGCTCCAACAGTTCTATTGATATTTCTAATGTTTAAGTTTAATTCTTGTTTTTCTTTTGAAATATTTTTTATATCTATTTTTTTTAATATTTTTTTATCCAAGGCTAAATCTAACTGATGATCTTGATTTGTATCACAGTATGTTTTTTGTCCTTCAATTCCAATTGGCTTATATAGAATTCTTGATAAATCTATTTTTTTAGCTTTCCAGTGGTCTATATTTTTTCGTTGGACTAATTTGTCTACCCTTCCAACCATTTCATTTACAGTCTTGAAACCTAATTTAGCCATTTCTTGCCTGAGGCTTTTTGTCAGAAATTTAAAGTAGTTCACTACGGCCTCTGGAGTACCTTTAAATAACTTTCTTAATTCTGGGTCTTGAGTTGCAACACCCACTGAACAAGTGTTTAGGTGACATTTTCTTAGCATTATACATCCCATTGTAATCAATGAAGCTGTAGCTACTCCCCATTCTTCGGCTCCTAGCATAGCAGCAATTGCTACATCTTTACCAGTTTTGATTTGACCATCAGTCTGAACTATAATCCGATCCCTTAGCCCTTGCTCAACAAGAACCTGTTGTGTTTCAGCTACTCCTAATTCCCAAGGCAATCCAGCGTGCCTTATAGATGATAAAGGCGATGCGCCTGTTCCACCAGAGAATCCAGAAATAAGAACTACATCAGCTTTACCTTTTGAAACACCTGCAGCGATAATTCCAACTCCTACTTCTGAAACTAATTTAACGTGAATCCTCGCATTTTCATTCACATTTTTTAAGTCATGAATTAATTGAGCCATGTCCTCAATAGAATATATATCGTGATGAGGAGGAGGGGATATCAATTCAACCCCTGGAGTTGTTTTTCTTATTGAGGCAATATAATCAGAAATTTTATGACCAGGGATTTCTCCGCCTTCTCCAGGCTTAGCTCCTTGTGCCATTTTTATTTGAATATCTTTTGAGTTGACAAGATAATTTGTTGTAACTCCAAACCTTCCAGAAGCAACTTGTTTTACAGCAGAATTTCTAGAATCTCCGTTTGAATCTGGTGAAAATCTTGATTCATCTTCTCCCCCTTCTCCTGTATTTGATCTTGCTCCGAGCCGGTTCATTGCTATTGCAAGTGTTTCGTGCGCTTCTCTAGATATTGAACCTAATGAAATTGCACCAGTTGCAAATCTTTTCAAAATCTCGAGTTCAGATTCAACTTCATTGATATCTATTGGTTCTGAATTTTCATAATCTATTTCTAAGAGATTCCTTATAGATATATCTCCGTAATAATCTTTGTTAGCAGCATATTCAAATTCTTCATAAGCTTTTATGTCATCTTGAGTTGAAGCTTTTTGAAGTAGCGAAATAGTTTCCGGAGACCACATATGCCTTTCTCCTGTTCCCCTCCATAAATATAGCCCACCTATATCTAGCTTTAAGTTTGAAGGTATTTCTGAATTTGAAAATGCATTATTATGGAAAATGAGATAATCATCACTAATTTCATCTAATCCTATTCCTCCAATTCTTGATGGAGTCCAAGTAAAAGAAATATTAATTAATTCTTCTCCAATCCCTAATGCTTCAAACTGCTGAGCTCCCATATAACTTTGCAAGGTTGAGATCCCCATCTTAGACATCGTTTTCAAAACGCCTAAGATCGAAGCTTTGCAGTAATTTTCTTGATATTTTTTTGCATCAGAATTGACCGATAAATTTTTAATAGTGTCTAAAGCTATGAAAGGGTTAATTGCTGAAATACCATAACCAAATAAAAGTGCAAAATGATGAACCTCTCTTGCTTCTCCGGTTTCAAAAATCAAATCCACTTTGTCTCTCAAGTTTTTTCGAATAAGATGATGATGCAATGTTCCAGCTACCAAAAGAGATGGAAGTGCTCCATTTTTCTCATCTACCCCCCTGTCAGATAGAATAAATATTGAAACGTTTTCTTTAATTAATTTTTCTGCTTCTTTTTTTATATTCTCTAAAGCAGATTTAAATCCTCTTTTGCCTTTATTAACATCAAAAAGTGTAGAAATTCTTCTAGCTTTAATTCCTTCACTTTCAACGGATAAAATTTTATCTATTTCTTCATTTAATAAAATGGGTCTTTCAATCTTTATCAATTCAGCATGTTCAGATGATTCAGATAATAAGTTTTCTCTTTTACCAACCAATATGCTCATTTGTGTTACCATTTTCTCTCTTATTGGATCCAATGGAGGATTAGATACTTGAGCAAAAAGTTGCTTAAAGTAAGAGAATAAATTCTGAGGTTTATCTGATAAAACAGCCAAAGGAGAATCGTTTCCCATTGATCCATTTGGTTGATTTCCAGTAGTACTCATTGGCTTAATTAAAATTTCTACATCTTCATTAGAAAATCCATAAGCCATTTGTTGTTCAAGAAGATCTATGCCTTCATAATGATATGAACTTTCTTTGCTCTCAATGGAATCAAGGTTTAAAGAGCTTTTATTTAACCATTCTGAATATGGCTGTTGATTTACTAATCGATTCATAATTTCTTCAGAATCAATTATCCTACCTTCTTCAAAATCAACTAAAAATCCTTTTCCTGGAGTCATTCTAGATTTAAGTTTGATTTTTTTTGAATCTATTTTCAGCACACCTGTTTCAGATGACATAACCAAAATATCATCATTTGTAACTGTATATCTAAAAGGTCTAAAGCCATTCCTGTCTAGGCATGCCCCTAATTTACTCCCATCTGTAAAAGCAACCATAGCAGGACCATCCCATGCTTCCATTAATCCAGAATGATATTGATAAAAATCCTTTGTTTTTTGATCCATTTGATCATTATGATCCCAAGCAGCTGGAATCATCATTGATGCAACATGCTCGATTGGCCTTCCTCCATGAAAAAGTAGTTCAAAAACATTATCTAAGGAGGCAGTATCAGAAGCATCTTCTTCGCAGATAGGAAGAATATCTTTATTATTTGGGAATTTTTTACTTACTAAATTTTGTTCTTTAGCCTTTATCCAATTTCTATTTCCTCTAACGGTATTTATTTCTCCGTTATGAGCTATCATTCGATATGGATGAGCTAATTTCCATGAACCAAGTGTATTTGTTGAGAACCTTGAATGAACTAAACCAAAGCAACTTTCTATTTCTGTAGACTTAAGGTCTAAGTAAAAATTGGAAAGCTGTTCGGTTTTTAGCAACCCTTTATAGATAATGATTTTGTTTGATAGAGAACAAATATAAAATTCATTATCTAAAATTAGTTTATTTTTTTGATTTTTTAAGTCTTCAACTTTTTTTTCAATTTTTTTTCTTAATATATAAAGATTTCTAGAAAAATCTTCATCTTCCAAATTTCTATTATTTTCTATGAAAACCTGTTTGATTTCAGGCATTGCATCTTTTGACCACTCACCTATAGCAGCAGAATCAGTAGGGACATCTCTTATATATAATAATTTACATTCTTTAGTGTTGAGAACTTCTTTTGCTATATTGAGTATTTTTTTTCTTAATTTTTCATCTTTTGGTAAAAAGAAAATTCCAGTTGCATATTTACCTTCTTTAGGAAGATCAATACTAAGGTTTCTTAATTCTTTTCTTATAAATTTATCAGGTATTTGTAATGTAATACCTGCTCCATCTCCAGTTTCGGGGTCACATCCGCAAGCTCCTCTGTGTTCTAAATTTACCAAAACATCTAACGAATCTTTTACGATCCTGTTTGATTTTTTACCCTTTATGTTTGCCACAACCCCTACACCACACGCATCTTTGTTCATATGGTATGTACATAAACCTTCTTTAGAAAGTTTATTTAAATTTTCTAATTTTTCTAATCTTTGGTTCATATTAAAAAAAAATATCTCGAGTTTAAAATACTATCTCAAATTTATTACAAAAATATTAAATTTTCATAATAGCCCTTTAGCTACAACTTGGAATATCTACAAAAATTTCATGTAGTATTTTCTCTCATAGTCAGTAACTATAGAATGATGTTCAACCCACTCTTTTTCTTTATTCTCTAATATACTATTATAAGCTTCATTCCCTATTGCGTCTTTTAAAAAATTGCTGTTTTCAGATACTTTGATTGCTTCATAAAGGCTAGTTGGAATATTAGACTTCCATTTTTTATCTATTTTCAATTTTTTTTCTATACCTAATAAACCAGCATGTAATATTGCTGAAAAAGTTAAATAAGGATTGCAAGCTGAATCAGGAAGCCTAAATTCTATTCTTGCATTGTCTTTATCATCCCTATAAATATAAGGTATTCGAATAATATCTGATATGCTATTTGATAAATCTTTTCCAGCCACAGGAGCCTCCAAATCTGGAAGCAATCTTTTATAAGAATTTATCCATTGATTGGTAAGGATACTCATCTCTGCTGAATGCTCTAAGATGCCCGCCATGAAATTTTCTCCTTGATCAGATAAACTTTTATCTTGTTTTTGTGATGAAAAAATATTTTCATCACCTTGATATAAAGATAGGTATAAATGTAAACCACTTCCATTTAAATTTCCAAAAGGCCTAGGCATAAAAGTAGCAAAGCCATTATGATTTAATGCGGTTTGCTTTACAACTAAACGTGTAGTTATAATTGAATCAGCCATAGTAAGCGCATCAGTGTGCCTTAAACCAATTTCATGTTGATTCATAGAAGCTTCATGATGAGAAGATCTTACAGGGATTCCCATTTCTTCTAAACTTAAAACACATTCTCTTCTTAAATTTGAACCTCTATTTACTACTGATCTTTGGTCAAAGTATCCAGCATCATCTTCATCAACAAGTTTTTTTTCATTATCTAAGAAATAATATTCAATTTCAGGAGAAATATAAAACTTGTAATCTTTTTTATTAGCTTCTAATAATTTTTTTTGCAAGACTTCTCTACTATCTATAACTTTTTCTTTATTATTGAAAGAATTTAAATTACAAAAAAGCCTAGCTACAGAATTTTCATCAGGTCTCCATGGAAGAATTTGCCAAGTATTTAAATCTGGGGTGGCTATAGTATCTGATTCACCTTGTCTGGCAAGACCTTCAATAGCTCCCCCATCAAAAACAACTCCTTTATTAATACAATCTTCAAGATCTTCTACATTGATAGCAAAACCTTTTAATCTACCAAGAATGTCACAAAACCACAATCTTATAAATTTCACATTGTTCTCTGAGGCTTGTCTCAAAATATATTCTTTTGTGTCAGAATTTTTATCCATTTTATTATCCTATTTCTATCTCGTTGAATTTATATCCAACATTCCAAATTGTTTCTATAAAGTTGTATTTATGATCTTCTATTTTTCTTCTTAATCTTCTAACGTGAACATCTACAGTTCTTGTCCCTCCATAATAGTCGTAATCCCATATATTTTTTAGAAGATTTTCTCTAGAAAACACCCTTCCAGGATTGGAAGACAAAACTTTTAATAGTTCTAACTCCTTAAAAGTAAGATCTATTTTTTTCCCTTCTAAAGTTACCAAATATTTTTCAGTATCTATTGTTAGAACTCCTTGATTAATTATTTGCTGTTTCTTTAGGGTTTCTTTTTGATTATTAGATTGATAAAAGCAAATGTTTATTTTTGTTATCAGATCTTTTTCAGAAATCGGCATTGTTATTATTTGATTAGAAAAATCTTTATTTCCAAAAAAATAAGATTCAAAAATTGTATGATCCTCAAAGTTGAAAATTTTAGGGAATTTTAGATCAATTAGCTTAGAATAATTTTTAGAAAAAGAAGAAGGTAGATTTATAATGCTTAAGTTATTAGTGTTTGAATTAGTATCAAAGGTACTCAATTTATGAGAATTCTCGCTGATTTTTATTAAAGGGTGATTATTTTTTTTAGTCTTAAGTGAAATTTTTTCATTATCTTGATCTATATTGAAATCTTCAATACAGAAAATATTAATTGAATTGAAATTATCCTTAATCATTTTGATTAAGTAATCTTCAGTCCTTAAATTAAATCCAAATAATGCAATGTTTTTATACATAAATATAAATTTTTTTATCCATAATATTTATGATTTTATAATGAAAATTTATATCGATAAAACATTATTTGTAAAAATTGGTTACAAATTTAACCTTTTTTCATTGACGTTTCATGCATAAAATTCGTATACTAGTAGTTTGTGGTATCAATAAGCTTTTAAATTAAATATCTAATTTAAAGGAATAAACAATAAATTGCATATAAAGGAAAAGATATGCCTACGGTCAATCAATTAATAAAGAAACCTAGAACAAGCGGCAGAAAAAAAGCGAAAGCTCCTGCTCTACGATTTAGGTTTAATTCTTTGACAAAAAAAATGACAAATGACAGATTTGGAAGTCCACAAAAAAGAGGTGTTTGTCTTCAAGTTAGAACTGTGACTCCAAAAAAACCTAATTCCGCTTTAAGAAAAGTTGCTCGAGTGAAATTAACAAATGGAATGGAAGTAACTGCTTATATTCCAGGAGAAGGACACAACCTTCAAGAACACTCTGTTGTATTAATAAGAGGAGGTCGAGTTAGAGATCTTCCTGGTGTACGATATCACATAGTAAGAGGAGCTTTAGATACTTCTGGAGTAGAAGGTAGAAAAAGAGGAAGAAGTAAATACGGAGCCATAAGGGATCAAGGATAATATATCAAAGGTAAATCATGTCTCGAAGAAGAAAAGCAATAATAAGAAAAATTAATCCAGATCCTAAATATGGAAGCACAGATTTATCTAAATTTATAAACAGATTGATGATCGGTGGAAAAAAATCCGTTGCTAGGAAAGTTGTCTATGCTGCTATAGATAAATTAGAGAAAGAAATTAAACGACCAGGTATTGAATTATTTGATGAAGCAATGAGAAATACTATGCCAACCCTAGAGGTTAAACCTAGAAGAGTTGGAGGAGCTACATATCAAGTCCCTGTTGAAATAAGACCAAAGAGAAGAGTTGCTTTAGCTCATAGATGGGTTGTAGAAGCTGCTCGAGCAAATAAAGGTCAAGCTATAGAGGATTCTTTATACACTGAATTTTTAAACGCCGTCAATAATACCGGTAATGCAATTAAAAAGAAAGAAGATTCTCATAGAATGGCTGAAGCCAATAGAGCTTTTGCTCATTATAGATGGTAATAAAGAAAGAAAATTATGGCAGATCAAGATTTATCTAAAGTACGAAATATAGGATTTATTGCTCATATTGATGCAGGTAAAACAACTGTAACTGAGAGAGTTCTATATTTTACAGGGGAAACCTACAAAATAGGGGATATTGATGATGGGACTACTGTGATGGATTTCATGTCTCTTGAAAGAGAAAGAGGTATAACTATCGGTTCTGCTGCAACTAATGCTTCTTGGAGAAATCACCAGGTCAATATTATTGATACTCCTGGACACGTTGATTTTACTGCTGAAGTGCAAAGATCTCTAAGAGTTTTAGATGGGGGAGTTGTTGTACTTGAATCTGTTTCAGGAGTGCAGCCTCAATCAGAAACTGTATGGAGACAAGCTAATGATTATAAGGTCCCAAGGATGATATTTGTTAATAAAATGGATCGTTTGGGAGCTGATTTTTATAATGCTGTGCAAACAGTCCACGATCGATTAGGTGCCAATGCTGTACCTTTACAAATTCCAATGGGAGCAGAGTCTTCATTTTTGGGTATGATCGATTTAATTGAAAGAAAAGCATTTATATATGAATCAGAAGATGCTGTACAGCATAAAGAAACTGATATTCCTGAAGAATTCAAAGAAGACGTTGAGAAATATCGAAATGAACTTATCGAAAAAATAGCTGAAACAGATGAAGTATTGATGGACAAATTTTTTGATGATCAAGAATTATCAGTGGAAGAATTAAAAGCTGCATTAAGAAAGGCAGTTATTAATTTGGAAATATTTCCTGTGTTGTGTGGTTCTGCTCTAAGACATAGAGGTGTTCATCCTCTTTTGGATGCTGTAATTGACTATTTACCATCTCCTATTGATGTTCCTTCTATAAAAGGAACAGATGTATCTGATGAATCGGTTGAAATAGAAAGAAAGCCTGATTCATCTGACCCTTTCAGTGCATTGGTCTTTAAAGTTGTTACTGACCAACACGTTGGAAGATTGGTTTATTTGAGAATTTATTCCGGTGTATTGGAATCTGGTGCTAATGTTTATAACTCATCTACTAGATCAAGAGAAAGGGCTGGTAGATTGATGAAAATGCATGCTGACTCTAGAGAAGAAATAAAAGAAGCAAAAGCAGGAGAAATTGTTGCAGCTATTGGATTAAAAGATGCAATAACTGGCCATACACTCTGTGATCAATCAAATCCCCTTTTACTTGAATCAATTAATTTCCCTGATCCTGTTCTTTCTGTTGCTGTTGAGCCAAAAACTCGCTCCGACCAAGATAAAATGGGCGAATCATTAGCAAGACTAGCTGGTGAAGATCCAACTCTTCAAACATGGACAGATGAAGAGTCAGGGCAAACTGTACTTGCAGGTATGGGAGAATTACATTTAGATGTAATTGTTGAAAGGCTAAGAAGAGAATTTGACGTAGATGCTATTCAAGGTGCACCAAAAGTTGCTTATAGAGAAACAGTAACTAAAGCTTCAGAAAAACAAGGGAAATTCATTAGACAATCTGGTGGAAGAGGTCAATATGGAGACTGTACATTAAGAATAGAACCGTTAGAACCAGGCTCAGGAATTCAATTTGAATCTGAAATAACTGGTGCTACTCTTCCAACAGAGTATTATGGTCCAATTGAATCTGGTTTCAGAGAAGCTGCTGCGAGTGGGGTTATAGCTGGTTATCCAGTTGTAGACGTTAAGGCAGTTCTAACCGATGGTTCTCACCATGATGTAGATTCATCAGAAATGGCATTTAAAATTGCCGGCTCAATGGCATTCAAATCTGCTATGACAAGTGGTTCTCCATCTTTACTTGAGCCTATTATGAAAATAGATATAGTTACACCAGAGGAATTTTTAGGAGATTGTTTGGGTGATTTGAATTCTAGAAGAGCTCAGATTTTAAGTATGGAACAACAAACAAATTCTCAAAATATTACAGCATATGTCCCCTTGGGAGAAACATTTCAATATGCAACAACTTTGAGATCTTTAACAACCGGTAGAGCTAGTTTTTCAATGGAATTGGATCATTATGCTAAAGTGCCAGCTCATATAGCAAGTGAAATTTCAGGCTCAGGAAATAAAGGAAAGGAAAACTAATGCCACCAACCCAGAAAATGAGGATAATATTAAAAGCTTTTGATCATAGAGTTCTTGATGTTTCCGCACAACAAATTTTAGAAACTGCAGAAAGAACAGGAGCTAGAGTTGCTGGACCAGTTCCTATGCCAACGACTAAAAGAATGTTTACTGTAATAAGATCACCACACGTAAATAAAGATTCAAGGGAATATTTTGAGTTAAGAACACATAAGCGCTTAATTGATATTTTAGAACCATCATCAAAAACTATCGACTCATTGACTAGCTTAAGTGTCCCATCTGGGGTTGATATAGCTATAAAACTATAATTAGGGATTTTAAAGAGAAATAAATGAAAATAAATGGAATAATAGGAAAAAAACTTGGGATGTCATTAATTTATGATGACAATGGTAATGCATTGCCTGTTACACTAGTTCAGGCAGGGCCTTGTACTGTTACACAAGTAAAGACTAATTCTAAGGATGGATATGATTCTGTCCAAGTAGGATTTTCTGAAAACAAGAGACTAAATTCACCTCAATCAGGACATCAAAAACGTTCTGGAGGTCAATTTACTATATTACAAGAATTCCTTGCAGAAGATTTTGATCAGATAGAAGTAGGTCAAAAAATAACAACTGAAATTTTTGAAGAAGATACAAAAATAAAAGTTTCAGGTACTACCAAAGGTAAGGGATTCTCTGGAGGGGTAAAAAGGTATGGATTCAAGGGAGGACCCAAAACTCACGGTCAATCAGACAGACATAGAGCAGTAGGTTCTATTGGTGCAGGATCATCCCCAGGTAGAGTTTGGCCAGGTACAAGAATGCCAGGTCGATATGGTAATGAAACGGCTACAATAAAAGGTCTGAAAGTAGCTAAAATTGATAATGATAATAATATTCTGGTAATAAAAGGTTCAGTCCCAGGACCAAATGGTTCTACATTAAGAATAGAAATAGAGAAATAAGAAAAGGTAAATTTTGGAAATAGAAGTAAAAAATAATTTAGGTAAGACATTAAAATCTTTGGATTTGGATCCAAGTGTTTGGGGACAAGATTTTAATGCAGATTTGCTTCATCAATCCATCCAAGTTTATCTAGCTAATCAGCGTCAATGGACTAAAGGTACAAAAACTAGGGCAAATGTTAATTATGCTGGACAAAAACTTAGACCTCAAAAAGGAAGCGGAAGAGCCAGAGTTGGTTCTAAAAGATCTCCAATAATGGTTGGAGGAGGAGTTGCACATGGCCCTCATCCAAAAAATATCAGAAAATCACTAAACAAAAAAATGAAGTCTAAGGCATTGAAGATTGCATTGTCGGCAAAATTAAAAGATTCAGAGGTTAATATTATAGAAAAAATACCTGTCGAAAACTCTCCTTCAACAAAAAACGTTATAGATTGTCTTCGATCGCTTGAGTTACAAGGAAGTATTTTATTTGTTTCTAATGAGAATAATAAAGTACTAAAGAAGTCCTGCGAGAATATAGAAAATGTAAATGTTATTGAAGCTAGTATGCTGAATGTATATCAATTACTTAAACCTAAAAATATAATTTTAGAATTAAATGCTGTTGAAAAAATACAAGCACTTTGGGGAAACCCAGAATTTAAAGCTCCTGCAAAGAAAGCTCCTGCAAAGAAAGCTCCTGTAAAGAAGACCAGAAAGACTGTAAAAAAAGATGCTTAATGAAGAAATATTAATATCACCTATAATAACTGAAAAAACATCTTTGTTACAAGAGAGTAATAAATATGTATTTAAGGTACACAAAAATTCTAATAAGATAGAAATAAAGAAAGCTATTGAAGAAGTTTTTGATGTTACGGTCGAAAATGTTAATGTAATGAAAGTAAAAGGTAAGAATAAGACTTATGGAAGAAATAGAGTTTTAACTCCTGCTTGGAAGAAAGCATTGGTTACTTTAAAGCTTGGAGATTCTATAACTCTTTATGAGGGAGCATAAAAATGGCAACAAAAAACTTAAAACCTACTACTGCAGGCAGAAGAGATGCTGTAGTTGATGATTTTTCAGATATAACCACAAATGAACCATATAAGTCCCTTTTAGCTCCTTTGACAAAAAAAGGCGGAAGAAACAACAAAGGTAGGATTACTGTTAGGCATAGAGGCGGTGGACATAAAAGAAGATATAGAATACTTGATTTTATGAGATCTAAAATCGGAAAAGCTGTAATTGAATCCGTAGAATACGATCCAAATAGATCTTCAAGAATTTCATTAATTAGATATGAAGATGGTACAAGAAAATATATTTTAACTCCGAATAATGCCAACATCGGAGATGTTATAGAAAACGGAGATGATGCAGCAAATACCATTGGCAATACAAAGCAACTAGGATCACTGCAAACAGGTTCTGTTGTTCATAATATAGAACTTTCTCCTGGAAAAGGTGGGGTAATGGTAAAATCTGCAGGAACTTCAGCCCAAGTTATGGCTCATGAGGGAGGATATACTTTACTTAGACTTCCGTCAGGAGAAATGAGGAGAATTTTGAGTACTTGTAATGCTACTATAGGGCAAGTTTCTAATCCTGATAATAAAAACAAAAAATTAGGACGTGCTGGAACTTCTAGAAGACTAGGAAGAAGGCCTTCAGTGAGAGGATCAGCCATGTCTCCAAATGCTCATCCACATGGTGGTGGAGAAGGTAGAGCTGGAGTAGGAATGAAACATCCAAAAACTCCATGGGGGAAACCTGCTTTAGGGAAAAGAACTCGAAGAAATAAAAAAACAGATAAGATGGTTTTAAGAAGAAGGTACGATAAATAATATGTCTAGATCTATAAAAAAGGGTCCTTATGTTGATCCCAAATTACTAAAAAAAGTAGAAAAAATAAAAGAATCAGGAAGTAGAACGCCTATTAAGACATGGTCAAGATCATCAATGATAATGCCTGAAATGGTTGGGATAACCTTTGATGTTCATGATGGCAGAAAATTTGTTCCTGTATTTGTAAGTGAAAATATGGTTGGACATAGATTAGGTGAATTCTCACCTACTAGAACATATAGAGGGCACGCAAGAGGTAATAATTAATGGCAATTTCTCATAATAAAAATTTAGGTTATTCAGCTTACAAAGTAAGACGTATAATTGATCTGATTAGATCAAAACCTGTTAATGATGCAAAAATTCAACTAAATTTATTAGGGACACCTGTAGCATTAGAAATTTTAAAAGTTTTAAATACTGCAATAGCAAATGCTGTTAATGTAGATACTGCAAATGAAGAAGATTTAATAGTTAAGAAAATTTTTGCAGATGGAGGTCCAAGTATGAAGAGATTTAAGCCAAAAGCAAGAGGAAGAGCGGGGGCTTTTGACAGACCTTCATCACATATAACAATAGAAGTAGAATCAGAGGAAGTATAAATGGGACAAAAGACACATCCAACCGGATTCCGATTAGGCGGAGTTATAGATTGGCAATCACAATGGTACGCAAATAATGGGAAATCCTACTCTACTCTTCTAAATGAAGATAGATATATAAGAGATGAGATAAAAAAAGAACTAGGAGAAAATGGAGCGATTTCAAAAATTGAGATAGAAAGAGGCTCTCAAGATATTTCAATAACTGTTTATACTGCAAGACCAGGAATAATTATTGGAAGAGGTGGAACTAGAGTTGAAGAAGTCAAAAAAATTCTTGAAGAAAAAACAAGTAATACTGTAAGACTTAATATAAATGAAATTAGAGTTCCTGAATTAGTAGCAAAGTTAGTAGGAGAATCTATAGCTGAACAACTAGAAAGAAGAGTTGCTTTTAGGAGGGCAGTCAATACTGCGATGCAAAGAACAATGCAGGTAGGAGCAGAAGGAATTAAAGTAGTCATATCAGGCAGATTGGCAGGAGCAGATATAGCAAGAACAGAAAAATATATGCAAGGTCGAGTTCCTTTGCATACATTAAGAGCAGACATAGATTATGAAATTAGTGAAGCCAATACAACTTATGGAGTTATAGGTATAAAAGTTTGGATATACAAAGGAGACATTATTCCTACTCCAGAAAATCTTTTAGCAATAAAGACAGCTAGAATTGAGCGAAATGAACAGCAAGAACAAAATATTCAATCAAACCCTGAAGGATAGATTTAATGTTACAGCCCAGTAGAACAAAATATAGAAAACAGCAAAGAGGAAAGATGAAAGGTATGGCCGTTAGAGGTTCAACTATTTCAAGTGGAGACTTTGCATTAAAAGCTCAAGAATCTTCTTGGATAACTGCTCGTCAAATTGAATCTGCAAGAAGAGCTATAACTGGACATGTAAAAAGAGGTGGTCAGATATGGATAAGGGTTTTCCCAGATAAACCTGTGAGTGCTAGACCTGCTGAAACCCGAATGGGTGGAGGAAAAGGTGCTGTTGACAGGTGGGTTTCTGTCGTAAAAAAGGGAAGGATATTGTTTGAAATCGGTGATGTACCTGAAGATGTAGCAATAGAAGCTCTTAAGAGAGCTGGACATAAACTTCCTATATCTACAAAAATAATTTCAAGAGAAGAATTGGCATTTTAATGAATATAGAAGATATAAGAAAATTAGATAGTGAAGAATTGATTAAAGAGAAAGAATCAATACTAAAATCAATAATGGAAAATAGATTTAAGCATAAATCTATGCAACTGAATGACACTAGTCAGATTAGTAAATTGCGAAAAGATAAGGCAAGAATATCTACAGTGATAAATGAGAGAAAAATAGTAGAAAAAATGGAAATTAACGAGAAAGATAACCAAGATGGATAAGAAAAGAACTAGAAGGATAGGAAAAGTTATTTCAGATACTCCTGAGAAAACTATTATTGTAGGGGTTTCTTGGTCTCAAAAGGACAGATTGTATAAGAAATCTACTAGAAGATTGACTAAACTAGTTGCACATGATCCTAAAGAACAGGCAAAGGTTGGAGACAACGTTCTGGTTGAATTTTCAAAACCAATTTCTAAAACAAAGAAATGGAAATTAGTTGAGGTAATTAGTTAAAAATGATTCAAAGAGAAACAAGATTAAAAGTTGCAGACAATTCTGGCGCAAGAGAAGTTCTTTGCATAAATATTAATGGTAACAGTCATACTAAATTTGCTGGTATTGGCGACGTTATTACTTGTGCAGTAAAAGATGCTCAAGCTGGAGGTGCTGTTAAAATGCATCAAGTTGTGAACGCTGTTATTGTAAGGACAAAAAAAGAGCTAAGAAGAAATGACGGTTCATATATTAGATTTGACGAAAATGCATGCGTTATTATAGGTGAAGACAATAATCCTAGAGGAACCAGAATTTTTGGCCCTGTTGCTAGAGAATTAAGAGACAAACAGTTTATGAGAGTAGTATCTTTAGCTCCGGAGGTAATTTAGTTATGAGTAAGAAATTTAAGATAAAAAAAGGTGATGAAGTGCTCGTTATAGCTGGTAAAGATAAGGGTAAAAAGGGAAATATAATTAGCGTTGATACAAAGAATTCCAGAGTTATAGTAGAAGGTGTAAATATTTCAAAGAAACATATTAAGAACACTCCAAATGTTACTCAATCAGGGATAGTAGATAAAGAATCTCCTATCAATATTTCTAACGTATTATTTGTTGACCCAGAAAGTTCTCAATCAGGAAGAGTTTCTTATGAGCAACTGGATTCAGGTAAATATAACAGAATTGTAAGAAAATCTAAGAAATAAAATTGGAGTATTAGTTGACTACAAAGCAAAAAGAAAATTCAAAT
>JAYZJV010000012.1:0-3776 GCA_036164085.1 Chloroflexota bacterium
ATTTGAATGAATACATGCCATTTTTGTACATGCAAGATTTCCATTCATACATCTACACTTATTACACGAATTGTTCCCCGTATCATTTCCTGACCATCCTTCTTCTACTTTTTCACCATTAGATAATATACAAAATTTATCAGATGAATCAGTATTTGAATCGTCAGTTAAAGATTGAGGATTAGAATCTTTTATTATTTCTATGTTAAAATCTGGGCTTTTAGTTTCTTCTAATGTTTTATCTGGCTCAGAATTTGAGCAAGCAAAAAGGAAAATAAAACTTGATAAAAGTATATATTTCATTATATAAATTTTATATCAATTATCTAATCAGCACCATCAGAAACGTAAGCTCTCTCACCATGATCACTAATATCAAGGCCTAAATCTTCCTCAGATTCAGTTGACCTTATTCCTAGTCCAGGGATAATATCTAAAACTTTTAAAATTATAAATGTCGCAAGTAAGGAATAAACTGTTGTAGCTATTATCATAATTATATTTTCTACAAAAAGAGTAGATGAACCTTCAAAAATACCTTTAGCTCCACCTATAGCTTCTTTTGCAAATAAACCAGTACCAATAATACCTATGATTCCACCTAATCCGTGAACTGCAAAAACATCTAAAGCATCATCTAAATTAACTTTGTCTTTAAAATGAACAGCATAAAAAGTTATTATTCCACTAACCAGTCCAAGGATTAATGCAGCTTGTACATCTACAAAACCTGAAGCTGGCGTAATAGTAGCAAGGCCCGCAATAGCTCCTGTTGCTGCCCCTACTCCACTTGCTTTTCCTCCATGAACTAATCCTAGGATTACCCATATCATCAAAGCTGTAGCAGCAGAAGTATTAGTTACTAAAAATGCATTTACTGCTTGTCCATTAGCTGCTAAGCCTGAACCTGCGTTAAATCCAAACCAACCAAACCATAGCATTGAAGCTCCTAAAATTACGTAAGGAATATTAGTGGGTTCTAAACCAGGATTTCTTCTTTTACCTACCAAAATTGCAGCTATAATTGCAGCCATTCCAGCATTAATGTGAACAACAGCTCCACCTGCAAAATCTAATGCTCCTCTTTTGAATAGCCAGCCGTCTTCAGACCAAATCCAATGAGCAATTGGTGCGTAAACAAACGTTACCCACAAAACTAAAAATATTAAATATGTCTTGAATTTAAATCTTTCGCAAAATGCACCTGTTATTAATGCAGGAGTTATTATTGCAAACATCATTTGAAAAATAGCAAAGATTTGAGCATCTGGAGTATCTACTCCATTAAATGCAATGCTTTTAAAAGATCCAAAATAATCATTGCCTCCTTCTCCAAAAGCAATTGTGTATCCCCATAATACCCATACAACACTAACTAGACCTAATGAAATAAAAGACAGCATTATAGTAGAGAGTAAATTTTTTCCTCTAACTAAACCACCGTAAAAAAATGCTAGACCTGGTGTCATAAATAAAACTAAAGCTGAACAAACCAACATCCAAGAAATAGAACCTGAATCCATAATTCCTCCTTTTTTTGAATACAATTAGGTGAATTATGTTATATAAATGTTTCAAAAATGTTAACTAAATAGATTAAAGCCATTTTGTTAAGTTTTTAAACTCTTCTCGAGATTTTTCAATAATAGATTCAGCATATCCAACAGATAGTACTCCAACTATTTTCAATGATTGGTCAACATCAAGTAATTTATTTAAATTCTTAATTTTTGAAATTTTCCCAGTAGACCAACCTACCCCTAAACCTAAAGTAGTTGCAGTTAGTAGCATATTTTGGATTGCACAGCATACAGCTCCATAATTCTCTTCAGTAACCTCATCGTTTTCACCAATTTTAGTGAAAACAAAAATATAGCAAGGAGATTTATTTACAGATAACATTATGTTTTTTTTCTGTTCATCACTCAATGAAGAGTTTGAATTATCTTCTTGGAGATCAATCATAGCTTGTGAAATTTCTTTTTTTACTGGGGAATATTTATCAATAACTACAAATCTCCATGGTTCAGTATTTCTATGATTAGGGGCCCAAACTCCAGATTCTAGAATCAATTCAATATCTGATTTTTGTACATCTTTATCAGTAAATGATTTAGTATTTCTTCTTTCTTTTATAATTTTCAATAATTCATTTGAGTTCATATTTTTTCTTATAGGTTGTATCCCATAAAAGTATACAATAAATTTAGTGTAAAATTGTAGTATGAAAATGAAAAATTTAAAAATTATTGATTTGTTTTTTATAGTTATAAATGTTTGTACAAACAGTTTAGGACTTTACTTTTTTATTGATGGGTGGCTGGTAAAATCTGAAGCAAATCGAAGACAGTTTAACGAAGCTACCAACATAGCTCAACAATCATATTTTCAAGATAATCAGATTTTGGGCTCTAACCTCATGATAATAGGCATATTGGTAATAATATCATCCTTTATTATTAGTGGTATTTATCTAAGTTACTTTAGAAAATAGAAAAAATGCCGGAATATTTTCAAGACAAATTAATTGGTAATAATTGCTATGGATGTGGTGCTTGGAATAAAAAAGGATTGCAGATAAAATCTTTTTGGGAGAAAGATGAAGCAGTATGTATATTTAATCCAAAGTCTCACCTTGCAGCAATGCCCCCTGATGTTATGAATGGGGGAACAATCTCTACTATAATTGATTGCCATTGTGTATGCTCTTCTATCGCAGATGCGTATAAAGATGATGGGAGAGAAATTGGAGAAGGAAATCCAATTTGGTATGCTACTGGATATTTAAAAATTGATTTCAAAAAACCTACAAGAATGGATGGTAATATAACAGTCAGGGCAAAGATATTAGATAAAAAGGATAAGAGTACTTTATTTGTTGCAAAATTTTTTGATAAAAATAACGATCTAACATGTGAAGGAGAAGTTTTATCTATAAAAGTTTCAAAAAAATGGACTGACCCAAAAGGGCTTTTTCACTAAGGATAAGTTATGGAAAATGAATTAGAAATGATTCAAACTCTTTTTGAATATCAAAGTTTTGGATTAATGCCTTTTCCATGCAAGCCTTTTTCAGAAGAGATACACAATTCATCTGAAGGAAGGCTTTTGTTTCATAAAGCTTCTCAGGGCATACAAATGAAAGACGATGAGATTTATAAATGGTTTGGAGAAAAAAAACTTGATAATTGTGGGCTGATTTTAGGTGAAAAAGGGAATCTTTCAGTTTTGCAATTTGAAAGTGAAGAAAAGATTGAAATTTTATACAAAAAAATTATCGACTTAGATCAAAGCGTTTCAAATTTAATATTAAAGAATTTTATAGAAAATTTATTTGAAAGTACTACCACTATACTTACCCCTAAAAAACAAATACAATTTTGGTTCAAATACACGAAAAAACTTCCTTCTTATAATAGTTCCGATGAACAAAACAAAGAAAAATTAGAAGGGATAAATATTTTTTCAGATAATTATATCGTTGCCCCACCATCTTTTATAAGGGAGAATAATTTTGTAGAACAATATGAAATTGTTATTGGGAAACAACCAATTTTGTTCCCAAAAGAAATAGATTTTTTTGAATAAAAATTATCTAAATAAGGTAAATTTATTTAAAGGCCAAATTCTCATAGCTATTTGTCCATCTATGTCTTCAACAGGAACACAACCAAAAGTTCTGGAATCATTTGATAAATTTCTATTATCACCTAATACAAAAATACAATTTTCTTCAACAATTATTGGAAAGTCTGCATTGGGGTTAGTAACTCCTA
>JAYZJV010000013.1:0-13258 GCA_036164085.1 Chloroflexota bacterium
AATATTTCTTTACAAACTTATACTATTTTATCTACCATTCTTTTTACTATTTTATTTTATTTTGTAACAACTTTTATTATCAAATTTTATTCTTCTGAATCAAATAAAGAAGAGGATAAAAATACAAAAAGCAATCATATAATAGTCAAAATTTTTGTTTTATTATTTTCAATTTTAGCTGCTATTGTTTGTCAAGGTGTTATTGCAGAACTTTATTTTTTTAGAGACTGGGAATGCTCATTGATAAGCAGTTGCATAAAATAAGAATAAAATTTTGTCTAAAATCTCCTTAATGGCAATAATAAGTGTAATAATGTAACTAGGAGAGTAATATGGATAATTTAGGTAGACGAATTTATGAATATATAAGAAAAAGATACATTCTTGGATTATTGTTACTTTTTCCTTTGGCTGTTACATATTTTGTTGTTTCATTTGCATTTAATAGTTTAGATTCTATACTTCAGCCAATTTTCAGATGGATATTTGGGACAAATATTCCAGGAGCAAGTTTCATAACATTATTTGTATTAGTATTTTTAGTGGGAGCTTTATCTTCAAACAAAATTGTTAGGAGCTCATTGAAAGTATTTGAAATTATAATAGGAAAATTACCTCTTATTAATGGTGTTTACACTACATCAAAACAAGTTTCTACAGCCTTTTCTGGGGGAGGCAAAAAAGGTGGATTTAGCCAAGTAGTTGCAATAGAATATCCCAAAGAGAATACATGGACAGTCGGTTTCCTCACTAATGTAATTAATTTTGACGGAGAAGAGCATGGTTTCGTTTATATGCCTTCAACTCCAGTCCCTAATACTGGATGGTTGTCTATAGTACCCACTAACAAGATTAAATACTTAGACTTAACTGCAGAGAAAGCCATGAGAATTATTGTTGCAGGGGGATTAGGTGCAGGAGATTCATTAAATTCAATAAAAGAATAATGATTAGAAGCGAAGAACAATTTATAGATTTTATATCTAGAAACTATGAAAGTATCCAGAATATCCCTAATCAATGGTTAGGTGTTGGAGATGATGCAGCTATTTTAGATATTGATTCTGAAGAAGTTATTTTTTGTGCAGATGCCGTAGTTGAAAATGTTCACTTTAGGGCTTCAACTAATTTTTTTGATGTTGGGTGGAAGGCAATAGTCTCAAATCAAAGTGATCTTGCCGCAATGGGGGCTTATCCATTAGCTTTCACAATCACTCTCGGGATAAATAACAAAACAGATCAAGAGAAATTATTAGATCTTTACAAAGGGATGGATCAAGCATGTAAAGAGTATGGAGGTAAATTATTAGGAGGAGACATTGTAAAAAGCAAAAATCTCTTTGTCTCAGTAGCTGCTATAGGTAAAAATTTTATAAATAAAAAAACCATGCGAAGGAGTAATGCCAAACTGAACGATGTCGTAGCAGTAACAGGAGAAATTGGTAATTCTATTACAGGTTTAGATATGTTGGAAAAAAATATTAAAAGTAACAATAAACAAATTCAAAAATTTCTAAAACCAATCCCTAGAATAAAGGAAAGTGAATTAGCTATTGAATCTGGCATTATCTGCGGAATGGATTTATCCGATGGATTAGACAAAGATCTCAAAAGAATTTGTAAATCATCTACTGTAAAAATTGAAGTAGAGTTTGAAAAAATAAAGTACGATAAATCAATTGAAAAATATTTTGGTAACGATTTTGAAAATAAAATACTCACTTCAGGAGAAGAGTATGAATTGATCCTGATAGGTCCTACCAGTAAAATAGAAGTTCTAAAAGAAAAAATTGATTTATCAGTAATTGGAAAAGTAACAGACGACACAGCTCCAGATTTAGTTTTTTTAAAAAATAAAAAAATAATTAATTTAACTTCAGAAAGTTTTGATCATTTTGCATAATAAATTTAAACATTTTTCTATAAGGAATGAAGTTCTAGAAGAAACTATTATTTCTAATTCATTGAACGATACGAAAGAACTAGGCCTCAAAATTGGTCAAAACCTTTCAAAAGGAAATATTCTGTTATTATCTGGAGATTTAGGTGCGGGAAAGACAGAGTTGGTTAGAAGTATAGTCTTAGGATCTGGAAGTGATGGTTTCGTAAGAAGTCCAACATTTGTATTGATTAATAATTACGAGGGTCCAGTAAAAATCACTCATTGTGATTTTTATAGGATGGAAGAAGGTTTAGAAGTTGAAGAAATAGGAATCGAAGAATATTTTGAAGAAACTTCGACTCTAATTGAATGGCCTGAAAGAGTAATGAAAAGTCTTCCTAATGATTGTGTAATTATAAAAATTTATTTCTCAGAAAAAGAAGATCAACGAAAATTCTTAATATTTTCTTCTGGAGATAAATCAAAGGATTTTATAAAAGGGATAAAATGAATCATCTGTTTATAGACACATCTACAAAAAACTGTTCTCTGTTTTTATCAATTAAAAATGAGTTGATTTATTCTAAATCATGGTTAAGTGAAAACAATCATAGTGAAGAAATAAATGAATCTTTTTCAGAAATAAAAGATTCATTAGATAATATAGAATTTTTAGGAATTCTTACTGGACCTGGGGGATTTAATTCTTTGAGAATTGGAATCTCTTATGCACTAGCAATATCATTATCAAAAAAAATCAATCTAATCTCATTGCCTACTCATTTAGTTCAAGCTATTGAATCAGTAAAATCTAAAAAAGACATAATTTCTATTATTCAATGTGGAAAAAATATGACAAGTTGGGCAGAATTTAATAATGGTCAACATATTCCAACTAAATCAGGAATAACAAAAAATGAAATTTTTCAAGGAGAAAAATATTGTGGAGAAACAAGCGACCTAGGAAAAAAAAATCCAAGGCCTTATAAAAACATTTTAGAAGCTTCTAAATATTTAATTGATAAATTTGGTTATACTGCTCCAGAAGACATGTTACCCATTTATGCTAGAGAACCTTCAATAAGCTCACCAAAAGAACCATATAAAAAATTTGAAACCTAAGGAGAACAAATTGGAAACAACATTAATACTTATAAAACCAGATGGAGTACAAAGATCTTTATCAGGAGAAATTTTACAAAGATTAGAAAGATCTGGGTTGAAAATAAGTGGTTTAAAATTATTACATGTAGATGATTCTTTAGCTAAAAAGCATTATGCTGAACACGAAGGAAAGCCTTTCTTCAAAGACTTAGTTGAATACATCTGTTCAGCACCAATAATAGCTTTGGCATTATCAGGTCCAAATGCAGTACAAAAATCAAGAAGCCTTATTGGAAAAACCAATCCTCTCGAGTCTGAACCCGGAACAATTAGAGGAGATTTAGGTTTAGAAATTTCAAGAAATTTAATCCATGGATCTGCAAGTGTTGAAGACGCTAATCGAGAAGTAGCCATTTTCTTTGATAAAAACGAAATTATAGATTACAAGAAATCAACTGATTCATGGGTGATTGAATCATAAAATTCTTAATATTTCGGCTGATTTAGACCATAAAGACTCTAGGTCATAATTTTCTCTTTGATCTTCTAAAAATAAATGTATAACTAAATCTGGAAAATCTAATAACACCCATCCACTATTGGGTAATCCTTCTTTGTGATTAATTTTTATATCGTTTGATTTTAAATATTTCGAAATCTCTGTACTTGATGATTGTAAATGCTGAGTAGTCATTCCTGTTGCTATAATAAAATAATTAAAATAATTTGATTGTTTTGAAACGTCAAGAATAACCACATTAGAAAGAAGTTGATCGCTCATTATTTGAGCTGTATCAGTTACTACCTGTGAAAATTTTTTTATGTTTATAACAAAATCCTTTGATATAATTTCTTTGTTATCTTTATTTAATTTTAGTGTACATTTGATAAATTTTTAATCCATACAAGAAAGAAAATGAAAAAAAACAAAAGTAGAGTTTTAGTTGCAATGAGTGGAGGAGTTGATTCTTCAGTAGCAGCTATTTTACTATATGAGCAAGGTTATGATGTTGTCGGAATAACAATGAGGCTTTTTGACAACCCCTTTAAAAACTCTAACGTTTTAAATAAATCTTGTTGTTCTTTAGATGATGTCAACGATGCAAGAAAAACATGTAGCGTTATAGGAGCAAGGCATTATTACACTAACATGGTTGATGACTTCAAAGATAAAGTCATGAACAAATTTGTAACAGAATATCAAAAAGGAAGAACCCCGCATCCTTGTTTATCCTGTAATCATAATCTTAAGTTTGACTCTTTATTCAAAAAAGCTGATGAGCTTGGAGCAGAATTCATTGCAACAGGACATCATGCAAAAATAACTCATAAAGACGGACAATTTAATGTAGAAAAAGCATCAGATACAAACAAAGACCAATCTTATGTTTTGTTTACATTAAGCCAACAAAAACTGAAAAGGCTTTTATTCCCAGTAGGCAATTATTCAAAAGACGAAATAAGAGAAATTGCTAAAAAATACAATTTGTCTCATGCAGAAAAACCAGACTCTCAGGACATTTGCTTTATACCAAATGGAAATTATAGAGAATTTTTGAAAAATAAAATAAAGCCTATTAAGGGAAATATCTATAACGAAAATGGCGAAAAGTTAAAAGAGCATGATGGAATTCATAATTTTACTATAGGCCAAAGAAAAGGGATTGAAATTGGCGGATTAAACAAAAAAGTTTATGTAAAAAGTATTAACAGTTTAAATGGAGATGTCATAATTTCTGATAATGAAAATTTATTTGAAAAAGAATTAGTGGCCGATCAAATAAATTGGACAAAAGGCTATATCCCAACAGATAAAATTAAAATCAAAGCAAAAATCAGATATAACGCAATAGAACAAGAAGCCACGCTAAATCTTATTTCTAAAAATAAAATCTCAGTAGTTTTCGACAACCCCGTAAGAGCAATAACTCCAGGACAGCCTGTTGTTATATATAAAGGTAAAAAGGTATTAGGGGGCGGGATTATAAAAAATTCTATCCCATTAAAATCTGAAGCAAATGTCTAGCTTAGAATATGAAACTAAACTTTGGCAATCAAGTGTAAACAACATTTGTGGAATAGATGAGGTTGGAAGAGGGTGTTTAGCTGGGCCTGTTTACTCAGGAGCAGTTATATTAAACAAAAAATCAAATTTTGATTCTGAAAATTTCGAACTAATAAATGACTCAAAAAAATTGTCCGAGAAAAAAAGAGTAATGTTATTCAATTATCTTAAAGGTATATCTGATTATGCAATTGGAATTTGCTCTTCAAAAGAAATTGATGAAATAGGAATTCAAGAAGCTGTAAAATTATCTATGTTAAGAGCAGTAAACAACCTTCAGACAACTCCTGAATTTTTGTTAATTGATAGTATGCAAATTAATATAGATATCCCTCAAAAAAGTATTATTAGAGGAGATCAGAAATCAAAGAGTATTTCTGCAGCATCTATAGTCGCTAAGGTGAAAAGAGACAATTACATGAAAATGGATTTAGCAAAAAGATTTCCTAAATATAAATTTGAAAATAATAAAGGATACGGTACCAAAGATCATATAAATTCAATCAATTCATATGGAGTAACCGAAATACATAGAAGGTCTTTTGAGCCTATAAAAAGTATGATAAAAGGTAATCATGAAAGAAATTAAAGGAATATATGTAATAATCGATCCAGATTTTATCAAGTCAGAAGATCCTGTTGAAATGACGAAAAAGGTGCTTGATGGTGGAGCAAAGGTAATACAGCTAAGAAATAAGGAAGATAGTGCAAAAAAAACAATAGGTTGGGCTGAAAAAATTTCTGCATTATGTGACGAATATAATGCAATTTCGATAATTAACGATAGGGTTGATATTGCCTGTTTATCTGGTGCTGATGGCGTTCATTTAGGTCAGAATGATATTTATCCAGATGATGTCATGAAAATTACACACAAAAATTTAATAATTGGGACTTCTAATGCATTAATAGAAGAAGTAGAAATTTCTGAACAAAACAATTCTTCATATATAGCAATTGGAAGTATTTTCCCAACTAATACAAAAACAAATACTAGACCTGCTAGTATAGATCTCTTAAAGGATGCAAAAGGAATATGCTCAAAGCCTATTGTAGCCATAGGTGGTATAAATCAACAGAACATAAAAAGTGTTGTGGATGCTGGAGTAGATTCTGTATGTATTGCAACTGCTATAACTTTAGCAACAGATCCACAAAAAACTACTAAAACTTTGTCTAATTACTTTAATATTTAGTAGGGATATTATAAGTTTATACAGTACAAAATTTTTTTGATCTGGAGGATAAATAAATGTCTGAGATATTATATGGAGTAATAGCATCCATTGTTTCGTTATTAGTAGCTGGACTTCTTTTCTTAAGAGTTCAAAGAATCAAAGTCGCTAATGAAGAGGTTCTAAACATAGGGAACCTTATTAAAGAAGGAGCAATGGCCTTTCTAAAAAGGGAATATACTGTTTTATCAATCTTTGTTTTAGCTGTATTTTTAATTTTAGTTATTTTCATAGATTTAGATCTATTGGGAATAATAGGAACTAGTCAAGGGAACATTAATATGTCTATTTCCTATCTGCTTGGAGCAATAGGTTCAGCCTTAGCAGGATATTTTGGGATGGCTGCAGCGGTAAGAGGAAACTCAAGAACAACAGAAGCTTCTCAAAAAAGTTTAAATAATGGGTTGCGTGTAGCATTTAGTACTGGGGCAGTTCCAGGGTTTGCCGTAGTAGGAATTGGTCTTTTAGGTGTTTCCGTTTTATATATGATTTTTGAAAGCCCTACCGTCATTGCAGGGTTTGGTTTTGGAGCAAGCTCAGTCGGTCTATTTGCCAGAGTTGCTGGTGGTGTGTACACAAAAGCTGCAGACGTTGGAGCTGATCTAGTAGGTAAGGTAGAAGCTGGTCTTCCAGAAGATGATCCAAGAAACCCAGCAACAATCGCTGATAATGTTGGAGATATGGTTGGTGATACAGCTGGAATGAGTGCAGACTTATTTGAATCGTATGCTGGATCTCTTATAGCAACAATAGCCTTAGCTGTTGTTGCAACAAAAAGTCTAACAAGCGATTTGGTTATTCTGCCAATAATCGTTTCAAGTATTGGTGTTTTAGCTTCTATTATTGGGACCTTCCTAGTAAGAACTAAAGAAGGCGCGTCAATGAGTAATCTTTTATGGAGTTTTAGAATCGGTATTTTTGGAGCTACAATTCTAGGATTAATTGGAACAGGTATATATATATATGCAAAAGATATGGATTTTAATCTTTTATGGGTGATTTTATTTGGTAACTTACTAGGAATAATAGTAGGAACCGCAACAGAATATTTTACCTCTTATGAATACAAACCTGTAAAATGGATGGCTTCACAAGCAGAAACGGGAGCTGCATCGGTAATTATAGCCGGGATAGCAGTAGGTTTATATTCAACTGTTATACCTGCAATAACTATAGCTGCAGGTATACTAATTTCGTTTACTCTTGCTGGCGGTACGATTGATCAACCTATTATGGGTCTGTACGGTATCGCTTTAGCATCTGTTGGTATGTTAAGCACTTTAGCTATAACTTTAAGTACTGATAGCTTTGGTCCTGTAAGTGATAATGCCGGTGGTATTGCTGAACAAGCAGGTTTAGATCCAAAAGTAAGAGAAAGAACAGATGCTTTAGATAGCCTAGGAAATACTACTGCTGCTACAGGTAAAGGTATATCTGTAACAAGTGCGGTGCTTACTTCTCTAGCTCTTTTGGCTACATATGCCACAGTAGCAGGAATAACTGAACTAAATTTACTAAACCCTAAAATACTTGTTGGAGCAATTATAGGAGGTTTATTACCGTTTGTTTTTGCTGGACTTACAATGGCTGCAGTGGGAAGAGCTGCTGGTGCCATGATTGAAGAAGTTCGAAGGCAGTTCAGAGAAATAAAAGGATTAAAAGAAGGGAAAAAAGGAGTAAAACCTGATGTAGCTAAAGCTGTTGAAATTTCCACTAATGGTGCATTAAAGGAAATGATAATTCCAGGAACATTAGCAATTTTAGCACCTATAATAGTTGGTATTTTGCCGTTTTTAGGACCTGAAGCACTAGGTAGTATGCTTGCAGGTTCTATTATTTCAGGATTTCTGTTAGCTTTATTTCTTAACAATTTCGGGGGCGCAGCAGACAACGCCAAAAAGTATATCGAATTAGGTAACCATGGTGGTAAAGGGTCCGATGCTCATGAAGCTGGAGTGATAGGTGATACTGTAGGTGACCCAACAAAGGATACGAGTGGACCAGCATTAAATATATTGCTTAAACTTATGGCAATTGTATCAATAGTATTTGGTCCTCTATTCTTAAGTATAAGCGGCTAGTGAGATTTATTAATATAAATTCTCTTTTAGGCTAAGATCTATCAAAACTAGGAGAGAATTTATAAAATATTTAAATTATGGAAAAAGATAAGCTTTATATATTAGGGGCAGGTACTCCGACTCCAACTGAATCTAGGTTTGGATCAGCTTATGTTGCTGACATAGATGGTGAGAAAATAATGTTTGATTGTGGGCCTGCAGCAACACATAAATTAGTTAAGAGTGGTTTATGGCCTACTGATATAGATAATTTATTTTTCACTCATCACCACTTCGATCACGATATAGATTATCCTTGTTTTTTATTATGCAGATGGGATCAAAGTATTGGAAAAGAAAACACATTAAATGTATTCGGGCCTAAATTAACTGAAAAATTAACAGAAGAAATTTATGGTGAAAATGGAGCTTTCTCACATGATTGGAAAGCTAGAGTTAATCATCCATTAAGTCAAAAAGTTTACGTTAATAGAGGAGGAACATTGCCAAGAACACCTCCAAAAGCAAATGCTAGAGATATTACTCCTGGAACAGTAAGGGTTTCTAAAAAATGGGAGGTGACATCTGATGTAGCTGAGCATGTTCAGCCTTATCTTGATTCACTAGCTTATAGGCTTGAAACATCTAAAAACAAATCAATCGTTTTTACAGGAGATACACAGCCTTGTAAATCAGTAGTTAATTTAGCACAAAATGCAGATTATTTAGTTTGTATGTGCTGGGATGATCAAGAAGCTATGAATGAGAATGGTGAGTTTTATGGGCAATGTGGTACTGAAGGTGCTGCTCAAATGGCTCAAGATGCAAATGTTAAAAACTTAGTTTTAGTCCATATGGGTCCAAACATTAGTAAATCTGAGAATATAAATTCTGCTAATGAAAAGATTGGAAAAATTTACAACGGTAATATAATATTCTCTGAAGAAATAAAATCAATTGATCTTTGGAGTAAATAAATATTCTTGATATTTTAATAAAAAATGGCAGGGTATATTCTGGAAATACAGATAACCCTGAATCAGTAAATATTGGCATAAAAGATTCAGTTATTGACTTTATTGGAACAGAAACTCCTGAAAGCAAAACTGAAATAGATGCATCTAGTTATATCGTAACTCCCGGTTTTATAGATCTACATACGCATAGCGATATATCATTCCTAGTTGACCCTGAAGCAGATAGTAAACTTACTCAAGGAGTTACTTTTGAACTAGTAGGAAATTGTGGTATGAGTTTTTGTGCTCCATTAAATTCAAACTCTAAACAAACACTTTCTGACAGACTCGCTAGATATGATTCAGATGTGAAAGTTGATTGGAATGATTTCAATGATTGGTTAGAAAAAATAGAAAAGAATAAACCATCAATTAATATGGCAGCTCAATTAGGACATGGAGTTTTAAGATCTTATGTTATGGGAATGAAAGCAGTATCTGCAACACCTGATGATTTAGAAGGAATGAAAAAAGTTGTTCGGTCTTCAATAGATCAAGGGATTTTAGGATTTTCTACAGGACTATGGTATGCTCCAGGATCCTACTCTCATACGGAAGAAATCGTAGAAATTACAAAAGTAGTTGCAGAGTATGATTTACTATATTCTAGCCATATACGTTCAGAAAGTGATGATTCATCAGGATTATTTCCAGCTCACGCTGAGGCAATAGAAATAGGCAGAAGAACCGGAGCTAAAATTCAAATAAGTCATGTAAAATCTGTTGGCCCGAAATTTTGGGGAAGAGGAAATGAATTATTAGAAGGTATGTATAGAGCAAGAGAAGAAGGAATTGACGTAGCAGGAGATCAATATCCCTATGAATGGTCTAGCACTCCAACAAGTGGATGCATGTTCCCAAGGTGGAGCCTTGAAGGAGGAAGAGAGAAAACTCTGGAAAGGCTAAAAGATTCTAGTATAAGAGAACAAATAAAATCTGAAACTATAAATTACATAAATAGATTTCATGGCGCTGAAGGATGTGTCTTGGCTGAGTTTTCAAATGATAAAAGCCTAGAAGGAATGAATCTATCAGAAATTTCAGAAGAATTTTCTTGTACACCTGAAGAAGCTGCTATGAGGTTGTATGAAATATCAGAAGGTTCGTTTGTGCTTCATTCAATGGAAGAAAAAGATATAGATACGATAGGAATGTCAGACATAATTGCAGTAGCTTCAGATGGTAATTCTCTCAGAAACACTGGTCCCCTATCGTCAGGAAAACCGCATCCAAGAAGTTATGGTACTAATACGAGGTTTATTGAGGACATGGTAGTAAATAAGAAACTAGTTCCTATTTCCAAAGCTATTTACAGAATGACAGCCCTACCTGCTAGTAGATTGGGATTAAAAAGAAGAGGTGAAATAAAAAAAGGATATTTTGCTGATATTAATATTTTTAGACCTGAAGATTTAAAAGAAAAAGCTACATATGTTGACCCACATCAATATTCAACTGGAATGAAATATGTAATAGTAAATGGAAATATAGCTTTAAAAGATAGCAAAAAGATAACAGGAAGATTTGGACAAGTTGTTAGATCTAAAGAAGGATAAATCATGAAAAACTTAGAATTTTTTAATAGGAACCAAGCCAGAGATTTTATAAATAAGAATAAACCTATGGCTATCATTCCAACAGGATCTGTTGAACAGCATCTAAATCATTTGTTTATAGGAATGGACATTAATTCTGCTACAAGAATTGCTGAAGATTTATCAAAAAAGTTTCCTGAAGATGCTTTATTTTATCGACCATTAAATGCAGGAATAGCTGAACACCATATGGCTTTCCCTGGAACTATGACATTGAGGGTTAATACTTTTATTGGTGTTTTAACTGACGTCGTAAATAGCTTGATAAGGGGTGGTATAACTAAAATTCTTTTTATAAATGGTCACGGCGGAAACACTGAACCTATGAGAACTGCAATGCAAAATATAAACCTCGAGATGAAAGGCCTTCATAGTGAATTAGATACTTCAGAAGTTAGAACTCATCTTGATTATATGGAATTACTAAATAACGACTCTAAAATTGATATCAGATATACAAGTTATTGGGAAATGCATGATAAGGAATTTATTAAAAATACAATACAAGACGATGTATGGCCAGGACATGCAGGTGAGTATGAAACTTCGGTTGCTCTATATATGTTCCCTGATTTAGTTGATAAAGAAGCTATAAAAAATGATCCTTTAGGAACATCTTCTGATGCCTCAAAAGAAAAAGGAGAAGCTATATATAATGACATAATCAAACAGTATTCTAAGATAATTTCAGAGATGCTTTCATAATCTAACTATAAATCTCTTTGGATATCTGAAATTATTTTCATAAGTTCAAATGGAGTTATATTAATTAAATCTAAGTCTTTTATTTTCTTTGAAACTTCAGAAATATTATCTTCAAATAGTAGAGGTTGGAATGAATTATTGCTATGTTTTGGATTTTCAAATTCTGAAAGTAAAACCTTAGCTTTCAATAATACTTCCATAGGAATACCTGCAATTTCTGCAACGTTAATACCATAAGATTTTTCTGCAGAACCTTCAATTATTCGGTGTAAGAAATTTATAGAATTATTTTCTTCATGAACTGCTACTTGAAGATTAATAATATTAGAATAAGTTTCAGGTAATTTTGTTAATTCGTGAAAATGAGTAGCAAATAAAGTTCTAAATTTCTTCTCTTCTTTTGTGTTTATATATTCTAAAATTGACCATGCAATTGATAATCCATCATAAGTACTAGTTCCTCTTCCGATCTCATCTAAAACAGCAAATGATTTATTAGTAGATTGAGATAAAATTCTAGATGTTTCTTCCATCTCTATGAGGAAAGTAGATTTGCCTGTATGAATATCATCTGTAAGGCCAGTTCTTGTAAAAATCCTATCAACTATACCAATTTCACATTTACTCGCTGGTACAAATGAACCTATCTGTGAAAGTATTACAATAATCGCCATAGTTCTTAAGTAAGTAGATTTTCCAGACATATTTGGACCGGTTATAATGGCAGTATTTATCTTTTCAGTAAAATTCAAGTCATTTGGAACAAATTTACCAAAGCCTAATGTCTTATCAATAACTGGGTGTAAAGCATCTCTAATGTCAAATTTATTATCATTAGATAAAACTGGTTTTATCCAGTTATTATGATTTGCTATTGAATAAAATGAAAAAATTGTATCTATAATTGAAACATCTTCACTCATAAATAATATGTCTTCTTTGAATTTTGTTATCTCTTCACAAATTTGGGTAAATACAGCATCTTCTAAATTAGAAATTTTCTCATCAGCATTTAGAATTTTTTCTTCTAGTATTTTTAATTCTTCAGTATAAAATCGTTCAGAATTAGCCAATGTTTGTCTTCTAATAAAATGGTCTGGGACTTGATCTAAATTAGATTTGGTTACTTCAAAATAATATCCAAAAACTCTATTGAAGCTTATTTTTAAGTTATTAATACCAGTTTTGTTTTTTTCAGATGATTCTAATGAAAGCAAAGATGAGTTGGATTCATATTTTATTGAGATCAATTCATCTAATTCGGAATTAAATCCAGTTCGAACAGGTAATCTAGACTGATTTTCGAATAAGGTTTCAGTATCAATGGCTTCGTTTAGGAATTTAGTCAATTTAGTTATATTTTTCGACACTACATTAAATTTAAATGGAGATCCTGAAAACATTTTTTTCAAAATATTTAATTGTGAAATACTTTCATATAAGGAAAACAAATCTCTATAATTACAAGTCTTATTTTCAATTCTGTTTATAAGCCTTTCTAAATCACTTATCTTTTTTAGAATTTCAGTTAGATCATATAAGTCAGTTTTATTTTCAAATATCCAATCAAGTTTATTATGACGATTATTTATTTTT
>JAYZJV010000014.1:0-5363 GCA_036164085.1 Chloroflexota bacterium
AGAAATTGAAGTAAGAACTGGTCCTACAGGTAGGCTTTATGGTTCAATTACTCCTGCAATAATTGCCGAAGCACTTGCAGAAAAAACAGGAAGAGATATGGATAGAAGGTATTTTAATATAACTGATCCCATAAGAGTAATAGGTAAATTCAAAGTGTTCACAAAATTTGTTGAAGAAGTATCACTCAACCTTACACTTAATATAATTCCTGATGAGGAATCTGTAAAAGCAATAGAAGAACACAAAATTGAACAAGAAAAGCTTAAGAAATTAGCAGAAAAAGAAGCAAGTTCTGAAGAAAATTCTGAAGAAAATTTAGAAGAAAATTCTGAAGAAAATTCTAATAACGAAGAAAACACTCAAAAAACCTCTTCTGAAATTGAAGAAAATGAAGATAATAAGTCCAATAATTAGAAAAAATTTGGATTATTAATATTGTTATCTGACAAACTCTTTCCACATGACATATCAGCAGAAGAATCAGTAATAGGCTCATTATTACTAGATGGAATGTCATTTACAAAAATTGCCTCCTTTCTTGAACCAGAACACTTTTATTTAGAGCCAAATAAGATCATTTTTGAAATAGCTAGAGACTTATTCAATAGACAGGAACCCATTAATCAAATAACAATAGCTCATGAATTAGAAACTCAAGAAAAGCTTGAGGAAGTGGGAGGAAGAGCTTATTTAGCAAAAGTTGTTGATGTAGTTCCTACTTCTATACATATAAAACACTATGCAAATTTAGTTAGAAGAACCTCTACAATGAGAACATTAATTAATGCTGCAGAAAATATTTCAGGAATAGGTTTCGAAAATGATCCAGATGTAGAAACTTCTTTGTCAAAAGCTGAAGATATTATTTATGGCATTAGAAATGATCAACCAAGTAGAGATTTTATCCCCCTCAGAGAAACATTAACTCCTTTTCTTGAAACATCCTCAACAGATATAAATGATGGAGAAAACGCACCAATTGGTTCCGGCTTCAAAATGCTAGATGAACTGTTAGGAGGATTGCAAAGGTCAGACATGTTAGTGCTTGCTGCAAGACCTTCAGTTGGAAAGTCTATGTTTGCCCTAAATCTGGCAATAAATTCAGCCATGAATGATCAAAAAGTTGCAATATATTCACTAGAAATGGGAAGAGAACAAATTGCTACAAGAATGCTAGCAACTCAAGCAAGGATTAATATGCACTCTCTTAGAATGATGAGACTGAGTACTTCACAGGAGAATAGATTAATTGATGCAATTGGTGTATTGTCTGATTTATCAATTTTTATAGACGATTCTCCTATTCAAAGTGTAGCTGAAATGCGAGGTAAAGCTAGACGGTTGCAATTAGAGTATGGTTTAGACTTTATAATACTTGATTATATGCAATTATTGAGTAACAACAAGGGCTCTAGAGAAACCAACAGAGCCCAAGAAGTTTCTGAAATTTCAAGACAAGTAAAAGCAATGGCAAGAGATCTAAAGGTTCCTGTTTTAGCAATTTCTCAACTATCAAGAGCTATTGAGCACAGGCAATCACATAGACCTCTTTTATCAGATCTCAGAGAATCAGGTTCAATTGAACAAGATGCTGACGTGGTTATGTTTATTCACAGGGAAGAAAAATTTGTAACCAAAGAAGATTGGATAAAAAACAATCCAGGTGTACCGTATCCAGAAGGACAAGCTGAAATAATTGTAGCAAAGCATAGAAATGGACCCACGGATACAATCCCATTGGCTGTAGATGATTCAATTGGAAGATTTGTATCTATAGACTCTGTAAGAAATAATCGAGTATCAACACAACCAACACAAGAGAACTAATGGAAAGTTTAAAAGAAATATTAAACAATAGGAAATTCAGTTCAACTTATTTTGAAGAATTTGAAAATGAATCTGATTATTCGGAATGTGAAATCTGTGACTCAGCTAGATGGATTATTGTCAACAAGGAAACAGTCCCCTGCACTTGCCAAAAAGGTAAAACTGATGACTTGGAAATGAAGATCAAACTAAGATATGCTGGATTAAATCAACTTTTAGAATATGATCTAAAAAATTTTAAAATAGATGGCAAAATAGGAAAAGCAGATCCAAAAAACTTAAGAGAAAACTTAAGAAAAGCAGATGAATACTCTAAAAATCCAATGGGATGGTTAGTAATTAGCGGAGAACCTGGGACTGGAAAAACTCATTTAGCAGTTGGAATAGCTATAAATTGTATAAAAAATGATAACACTGTAATTTACAAATCTACTCAAGAATTTGTTGATATCATAACAAAAACAAATGCAAACCCTGAAGACAATAATTTCAATGAACTTATAGATTATCCTTTTCTAATTATTGATGATTACGGGAACCAAAAATATTCTGAATGGATTGAAGAAAAGGTCGATCATTTATTCACTTATAGGTATACAAGAAAACTACCCACAGTTGTAGTGATCAATAAAAATATTTTAGATTTTGATGAAAGGTCACAAACTAGATTTAGTGATCCTAATCTTGTACAAACTATCCATTTAGATTCAAAAAACACAAACTTTAAAGGAAACGGAATCCCTAAGGTTTTTGAAAAGGCAAAACTGAGAAAACTAGCTAGAAAGCCAAATAAAGAATTAACACAAGAAGAAAAAATAACATTTGATTCTATAGAAATGGCTTTATTAAAATCTAAAGAATTTGTAGAAAGTGAAAATCCTTCATGGCTATATATTCATGGAGGGACAGGTTCTGGAAAAAGCTATCTAACATCAGCAATAGCAAATGATATTGCAAAAAAAAATAAAAATTTGTTTTTTATATCCACCTCAGAACTTATAGATAATGTCAGAGATTTTGTAAGATCAAATCAGGGAAAAGGTTTCGTTTATGATTTATGTAAAGATATTGATTATTTGTTTTTAGATGACTTATGGGGACACAATAATACAAAATGGTCTGATGAAATTATTTATAACCTAATAGCATATCGTCAAGACAATTTAAAATTTACAGTTATAAATTCAAGCATCAATCATGAAAGAATTAAATCTTATAGTTCATCTAATGATCAGCTTGCTTCAGATTCGATATTTACAGAAAAAATTTCTTCTAGATTATCAAATAAAAATTTAGTAGAACAAATTTCATTAGTTTCTTCAGATATTAGAAAAAAAAGAATAACAAGAAAAAAATAATGGCAAAAATATTTAGAGACCCTAAAGATCTAAAGAAAGAAGTAGAATTTTTCGATAAAAATTCTAGACAGTTATTCTCTAATGATCAAAATATAAGAAAAATATTTGAAGGTTGTTTGTGGGCTGAAGGTCCAGTTTACCTAAAAGAAAAAAATATAATTGTATGGTCTGATATTCCTTACAATCGAATGCTTTACTATAATCTTGCCAATGAAAAAACTGGAACTTATCGCTATCCTTCAAACTTTTCTAATGGAAATAGCGTTGACTTAGATGGCTTTATGATAACCGCTGAACATGGTAGAAGAGCTATAAGTAGAACTGCTAAAGAAGGAGATGTAGAAGTAATAACAAATCAAGTTGAAGGGAATAAATACAATTCTCCTAATGATCTAGTATGTAAATCTGACGGAACTATTTGGTTTACCGATCCTCAATATGGAATTATGAGTAATTATGAAGGATATGAATCAAGATCTGAAACGAAGTACAATGGGGTATATTTAATAGATAAAAATAAAGAAGTAAAACTAATTACTTCTGAAATTGATGCCCCAAATGGAATTGCTTTTTCTCCTGATGAAAAAACTATATATATTACAGATACAGGCAGTACGGGAAATATTTTCTCTTTTGATGTAATAAACAACTCTATTCAAAACAAAAAGATTTTTGCTACTCCAAGACCAGGTAAGCCAGACGGAATCAAAGTAGATGTTAATGGAAATGTTTTATCATCTGCTTGGGATGGTGTTCAAATATATTCTCCAAAAGGAAAATTGATAGCCAAAATACAAATTCCTGAGCAAAGAACTGCTAATCTTTGTTTTGGAGGAGAAAATTTCAATGAATTATTTATAGCTTCTGATAAATCTTTATATAAAATAAAAATGGAAACTAGTGGCAATAAAGTAAATTAATTATGAATATAGAAGATAAAACAATAAACACCTTAAGGTTTCTATCAGTCGATCAAGTAAATAGAGCAAACTCTGGACACCCTGGGGCACCTATGGGTGCAGCACCAATTGCTTACACTTTATATAAAAAAATCATGAAACACAATCCAGGAAATCCAAGGTTTCATAATCGAGATAGATTCATTCTCTCTATAGGACATGCATCTGCACTTTTGTATTCAGTTTTACATCTTTCTGGTTATGATTTTTCTTTAGAAGACTTAAAAAATTTCCGCCAATTTGGTTCTAAAACTCCAGGGCATCCTGAAAGAGATATTGATTTGGGAATAGAAGTAACAACTGGACCCTTAGGACAAGGATTTGCAAATGGTGTAGGGATGGCAATTTCAGAAAAAATGCTATCTTCAAAGTTTAATAAAATAATTGATCATAATATATATGGAATTGTAGGAGATGGGGACCTCCAAGAAGGAATTGCATCAGAAGCAGCTTCCTTAGCAGGGACATTAGGGTTGGGAAAAATAATTTATATATATGATTCAAATGGAATATCAATAGACGGAAGTAATGATTTAGCTTTTACAGAAAATGTTGGAGAAAGGTTTAAATCATATGGATGGGAAGTTTTTGAAAATATTAATGGCCTAAGTATTAATGAACTAGAACAAACTATAGACAAAGCTAAAAAAAACTTAGATCAACCTACTTTAATTATCGCTAATACAACAATTGGATTTGGATCACCAAATAAATCAGGTAAAGAATCTGCTCATGGAGAACCTTTAGGTGAAGAAGAAACCAAACTCACAAGATTAAATCTTAATTGGGAATATTCAGAATTTGAAATCCCTAAAGAGGTAAAAACACATATGAATGAGATTAAAGAATCAGGGGCAAAAATTGAAACCAAATGGAATACAGAATATGAAAATTTCAAATCTCTAAACCCAGCTCTATATAAAGAATTAGACAATATTTTGAATAACAAAATGAATAAAGGATGGGATAGCGCATTATTAGATTCAATAAATGAACAAAATGAGCCTGAAGCGACAAGAGCATCGTCTGGTTCAGCAATAAATATTATTAAAGATTTATTGCCAAATTTAATAGGAGGGTCTGCTGATTTAACTGGATCTACAAATACAGAAATCAAAGAATCTGATAATTTTTCACTAAATTCCCCTACAGGAAGAAATATTAAATTTGGAGTTAGAGAACATGGTATGGGTGGAATAATGAACGGTATTTCAGCAC
>JAYZJV010000015.1:0-39584 GCA_036164085.1 Chloroflexota bacterium
CTTTTTTAGCTCTAGATATAAGCTCTTTGATTTCATTATCAGATAATCTTCGGTTGGGAAGAATAGACCTTCCACAATCTATCTCTAAAATTTCTGACAGAAGTGCTTTTGATGCATCAGCAGCTGAATTATAAGATTTTAAAACATTTACTTTTTTTGTGATTTCTTCTTGTTTAGCTTTAGCTGTATCTAAATCCCCTGAAATCCAAGCATTATATAACGCATTGTATACAGCTGGGATTATAGACAAAGGGGCATCGACAGTTCCTACTGCTCCTAATGTTAAGGATGGAAGTGGAAGAAACCCATTCCCAGAAAAGCATGCTAACCCCATATTTTTAAAAACAGGTATCATTGCCTGATTTGCTGCTGAGTGTTTCAGTCCAGCAACATTAGGTACTTGATCAATTACTTTTTCCATTGATACTTGTCCAGGAGCAGATGCATTACCTGGGACAAATTCTACACCTGTAATTTGAGGTAAATTATAAACAAAGAAAGGAAGATTATCACAAGCATCTGATACTTCTTTATAAAAGTCCAACACTCCTTGTTCATCAGTAGGATATAGAAAAGGAGGCAATAAGCAAATAGCGTCACAACCAGATTCTTTAGCTGCTTTAGCTCCTGATATAGAAAGTTCTGTAGTAATTCCTCCAACATGCATGATTGTTTTCACTCTGCCTTTACATACATCTGAAGATATTTCAGCTGTTTCTCTTCTTTGTTTTTCAGAAAGAATAGGGCCTTCTCCTGTTGTTCCAGCTAACCAAAATCCTCCTGCCCCATTTTCAATGTCATATTCAAGAATTGCTCTTAGAGCATCTTCTCTAACACCCTCTCCCTGAAAAACAGGAGTAGGGTTTGCAGGAAAAAAACCTTTATAATCTTCTAAATCTTTTGCTATCATGCTGGATCCTCACTATTATTATTAAAATAAATATAAAAAGGATTATACAATTGAGCAACCCTCTAAACAATTGGGAAATAAAAGATACTAAACTATTCAGAAAATATGAATTTGATACTTTTATGGATGCAATTGATTTCATAAATCAGGTTGCTGAAATAGCTGATGCTATGGATCATCATCCATTAATTAGAAATGTATATAATACTCTAGAATTCGAATTATGGAGTCACGATAAAAATGCAATACCAGATAGCGATTATTCATTGGCAGAAGCAATAGAAACTCTCAAAGAGGATATGTAATGAATTTTAGAGTAGCTATAATAAAATGTTTTATGCTTTATGCAGTATTTTCTGGAAGAGCAAAACGATCAGAATACTGGTGGTTTGTATTGTTTTCAATTTTAGGGCAAATATTTTTAGGGATAATTGACGCAATGCTCGGATTAATTGTAAATGGTCAAGGAATACTCTCTTCAATTTTTGGTTTGTTTGTCATAATTCCAGGGCTAGCTGTATGCTCTCGCAGATTACACGATACAAATAGATCAGGTTGGCTTCAAGGTCTTTTCATAATTCCACTTGTAGGATTTTTTTTCATGATTAGAAAAATTATAGAATATGAAAATAAAGGATTTGAAGTTCCTACATGGGAAGCTTTGCTTACATTTTTGTTTCTGATTTTGTTCCTTGGCTGCGGTATTCTTGTAAATATAATTTTTTGCGCACAAAATTCTATTAATAATCCTGGCAAATCAAGTAATAAATATGGTGAAGATACTTTTTGGAAGGAAATAATTGATGAATAAATTTTCCCTAGAAAAATTAAAAAACCTAGGTACTTTTTTCAATAATACTTATGTTCCAAATAACTTACCTGGATATTCTGTTTTAATTACACAAGATAATAAAGAGATCTATTATTGTCAAACTGGAGAAGTAGATATAAATAGAAAAAGAAAGCTTAACAGAGATTCTATTTTTAGAATTTACTCAATGACTAAACCCATTACTAGTATCTCCATAATGATGCTACTTGAACAAGGAAAAATAAACATATCTGATGAAGTAGAAAAATTCATCCCCGAATGGAAAGAATTAAGTGTCTATCAATCTGGTAGTTTTGAAAACCTAATAACTGAATCTCCAAAAAGAAAAATGATCATTAAAGATCTTCTAATGCATAGATCTGGATTGACTTATGATTTTGAAGAAACTTCATTTGTCCAAAAAATTTATCTTAAGGAAGATATTAAAATTGCGAGAGCTAAAGAGAAACTTACAGCAGATCAATATATTAAAAAATTAGCAAACATTCCTTTAGCATTTTCTCCTGGAGAATATTTCAACTACTCAATTTCTACTGATATTTTAGGTTTTATAATTGAGCGAATCACTAACATGTCATTAGAAGATTATTTCAAAAAAAATATATTCGAACCTTTAGGTATGAATGATACTTTTTTTCAAATACCAAAAAATAAAATCAATAGACTGGCGAATTGTTATATTTATGACCAAACCAACGATAAATATATAGTTGAAGATGATTTTGAAAAAAGTTCATATATGGAAAAACCATCATGCTACTCTGGTGGAGGTGGTTTATTGTCTACAATTGATGACTATATGAAATTCTGTAATCTTCTACAGAATAAAGGGTCTATGAATAATATAAATATTATTGGTTCAAGAACAGCGGACTTTATGATGTCCAATCATTTAGAAAAGGATATTGATTTGTACGATATCGCTAAGGGTAAATGGGGTACCAATATAGGCAAAGGAGTTGGGTTTAGCTTGGGAGGTTCAGTTGTTATAGATCCTATTAAGAATATGAGCTTAAGGTCTAAAGGTGAATTTTCCTGGGGAGGGGCAGCTTCTACTTTGTTTTGGGTTGATCCAAGAGAAAGAATAAGTGTTGTATTTATGGCACAGATGCTTGGCAATCCCCTAAGCAACGAAATTCGAGAAGACCTAAGGAAATTAGTTTATCAAGCACTAATTTAGATGAAAAACATACTAATTACAGGAGCTACCTCAGGTATAGGCTTAGAGCTAACAAAATTGGTTGCAGAGAGAAATTACAACATAATCTTTATTGCCAGAAACGAGTTTAAATCTGAAGAATTAAAAAATAGTTTAGAAAAAAAACATAATATTAAAGTTGATTACTTAATTTCAGATTTTAGTGATTTAAATTCAATTAAAATTGCTACAAAAAAATTAATTGATAAAAAGATTATTTTTGATTGCGTTGTAAATAATGCTGGTAAGGTATATTTTTCTTATGGAAAAACCAAAGATAATATCGAGAGATCATTTCAAATTAATTACTTATCTCATTTTTATATTACTGAAAAGTTAATTAAAGAAAATAAATTTAGTAAAAATTCCCAAATCATAAATATTTCTTCTGTAGCTCATAATCCTGAATCATCTATTAATAGTTTGGACTCATTAAAATTCAAAAAATTAGTCGGAAAGATTAATTTCAAAGATATAAATTATGAAAAAGAAAAATTTAGAGGATTTACAAACCTATTTTATTCGAGAAGTAAGATGGCTCAAATAATGTGGTCATACCATCGTTCAAAATCTCTAAATAACCCCTATATAAATGCTCTGCATCCTGGATTGTTAGGAAGCAACGTTATTTTTGAAAATGGTATATTAGGAAAAATATTAACTCCTTTATTTAAACTCTTTTTTAGAAGCTCTAAAGATGGGGCAGAAAACATTCTATTTGTTATGGATAAAGTTTTTAAAGAAAACTTAACTGGTAAATATTTTGACGAAAATAAAATTAGTGATTCGCATGAATTCTCTTATGATTTGGAAGATCAAAAAAAATTATATGATTTAAGTCAAAACATGCTAAATGAAAGAAGAATTACTTAAACCAACTCGACTTCATTATGTACATACCCTACCCCTTCAAGACTTATGTAAACATTATCTCCATTTTCTAAAGGCACAATTTCATCACCTTTTCTGGCAATCGCGAATCCTCCAGAATATTGTATGACTATATCAGGTGGAGTATCATGAACAACTGTTGATTTAACTATATCAACAGGAGACTTCTTGAATTCTGTAATTACAGATCCAGAGGCGATTTTTTCACCATCTCTATATTGATTTATATCAAGTTTAAGTTCTAATGGTTTGTTGTTTTGTTCCTCATCTTCCATAGACAATATACAAGGACCAATGGAAGCACATCCTTTAAAAACTTTCGAAGGAGAAACCCAAAACTGTGATTTCGAACGAAGGTTCCCTGCAACTTCATTTCCAACAGAAATTCCGACAAATTTTCCTTTATAAATTATAAAAACAATTTCTCCTTCAGAAATTGTTTTTTCTGTGTCAGAACGAACTCCAATTTTTTCAAATGGACCAACCAATCGATCATTTGAGCCTTTATATAAAAGGGTTGAAATGTAAGGATTTTCATGTGCTAGTTGAGTTTCATCAGAAGATTTTTTTATTTCTTCTTCAGAAAGTATCAATCTATTACCAAAACCTTCAGCCCACATTTCATCTGGCTCAATAGGTTTTATTATTCTTGCTGGACCATTTTGATTAATAGAAGAATCAATTAATTTTTTCAAATCAAATGTTTTACCTTGTTTAGTTTCCAGTAAATTTTTTGATATTTCATCAACTTTTATATTTGTTATATGACTTGTGTCTAACAAATTATTATAATTTGATACTAGATCATTTATGCTTGTGAGGGATGTAAGTTCATTGTCATCTGTTTCTACACAAAGGTGGATATTCCCAAATTCTTCTAAAACTCTATAATATTTCATATAACTCCAATTATTTTTTTCTAATATAAATATATAACATTTATTAAAGTATAAAAATCTGTTTTAGAAATTATGAACAAAATTGAAGATAATTTAGAAAAAAACATTAAAAAAATTAATATTCCTTCTAAGAAAAATTATGTATTTTCTTTTATTATTTCTTTGGTAATAACAATCATAATTAACAATCTATTTTCCATAACAATAGGAACCCTTATTAGTTGGATATTTAACTCAGAAATAATTTACTCAATTTTTTTCTCTCCTATATTTAAATCCATTTCCTTAGCAATTTGTTTTAGACTATCTTATCAAAGGTTTAATCAACTTAATTCTAAAAGAATTATATATTGGCTTTGGATGGTGGCTATAATGCATACAAACTACATAACTCTGAGAATTAATTATTCAGAAGAATCAAATTCTTATAATGATTTCCAGCTAATTGTAAGAATTTTGTTAGAAATATTAGGTTATGTTTTTGCCATAAACTATTTAAACAAATTTTTTGATAAAAAAGATTAGATATGACTTTGTTTAGAAAGCTAAAAGAAAGAATAAAAAAGCATCCGATTTCCAGCACATTATTTTTGATTTTATTTTTGGTTATTATCACATTAGCTGTCCCCTATCTTGAAACTTCAAATAAAGAAGAAGCGAATGATGAATTGATAAATAGCATAACTAACCCTCAAAATATTCCCAGGGAATTTATAAATATAACTGAAGAATTTTCTAGTGATCAGATTAATAGCATTAAAGACTTAACTGATAAATTTTCTATTGAACAAATCATAGAATTGGAAAAAAAAATAGTTACTAATAATTTTGAAAAATTAGATTTTACCGAGTTGGAAATTGATGAAGATTCAGACGAATTTTTATCTGGATCTATAAGCGTAAAAAAGAAATATGAAGACCTAAGTTCAGAATATGAATTACTAATGATTGAGTATGAGGCAATTATAAAAAATATAAAAAATGTAGAAAAAGAGAATGCAACAAATAAATCTAAAACTGTTTCTTTAGCTTTAGAAAATCAGTCATTGATAACAAAGATTGATGATTTAGAAATTAAAGTAAATAACGTCACAGAAGAGAAGAAAGCAAGTATAAAAGAAAATGAACAAAGCAAAATTTCTTTAGAAAAAAGCCATAAAACTGAATTGGATTTATTAAATGATGATTTAGATGAAATGATATTGGAAGTTCAGAAAATAAAAGATTCTTATAAATTAGGAAATAATTACTTGTCTTCAACTGTAAGAACAGGACAATCTGCAAATTTCAAATTCAATTGGTTAGAACTAGAAAAAATTTCTGAAAACGAAGCAAGATATTTAAGGATGGATTTAAGTAATATTTCAGATACGAATCCATATAATTTTAGGCTAATGAATTATCTTCCTACTGGTAGTATGATTCCTCTACTTACCGACGATACACTTGGACTGGTGTCAAAGACAAAAGAAGATCAAGAGTTTTTTGTAGGGGATGTGATAAGCTATGTCCCGTCAAAATTTGATGAGTTCCCTGGTGATATGGAGGGGTGTGATATTTCTTTAGAATTTATAATGAAAAAAAATTATAATCACATATCACATAGAATAATTGATAAAAAATGGAACGATGAACTACAGGACTGGCATTACCTTCCTAAAGGAGATCAAAATGCTCTTCATGACGGATGTTTTATAACTAGCAAAGATATTAAGTACAAGTTAGAAATGCTTATAAAAATCAAAAACTGAACGCCTAACTTATACTAAATTATGTAAAGAAAAATCAGTTTAAGAATATAATAGAAAATATAAAATTTGATTTGCCCATTAGTCTAGCGGTAGGACATCAGACTCTGAATCTGAGAGCCCAGGTTCGAATCCTGGATGGGCAGCCAAGAAGCCCCGTTGGTGTAGTGGCCTAACACGCCGCCCTCTCAAGGCGGAGATCACCGGTTCAAATCCGGTACGGGGTACCAACATATTCTTTTTCCAATATAATGATCAATTATGACAAATAAGGATATTGCAGTTGATCTAGCTATTATTGGTGCAACTCCATCAGGAATTGCTTCAGCTATAACAGCAGGTCGAAAAGGGCTCACAGTAGTTTTGATTTCATCAAATGACCAAATAGGCGGAATACTAACGAATGGCCTAGGTGTTATGGATCGACTATATACAGGTTTTCGTTCTCCTGTTTTTAACGAGATCTCTAAAAATATAATTGAATATTATATAAATAAATATGGGGAAAATTCAGAACAAGTCAAAGTTTGTAAAGATACAAGGTTAACTTTTGAGCCTCATGTAGCAGAGTATGTTTTTAATAATTTGATTGAAAAAAATAAAAACATTAAAGTTTTCAAATCTTTCATTCCAAATAAAATTGAAGTAAAAAAAAATGAAATCAAATCAATCACGCTCAATTCTATTCTTAACGATAAAGAAATAAAGATAATTGCCAAATCTTATATTGATGCTTCATACGAAGGTGACCTAATTGCTCTTTCAGGTACTCCATATACAGTAGGTAGAGAATCAAGAGAAGAGTTTAATGAACCTCATGCAGGTCGTATTTTTTCAACTCATGGCTTTGGAGCCTTTCCATTAGAAGCTGCAGAAGGGGATCTTAATCTAGATACTTTTCCAGTTACATCTCAATTAATTTTTAGTGGTAGTACAGGTGAAGGAGATAAGGCAATCCAATCATTTACTTATAGAGTTTGCTTAACTTCAGATCCTGATCAAATGATTCCTATCAAGAAACCGAAAAATTATAAGCGTGAAAATTACTTGGGGATTTTAGAATCAGAAAAACAATCAAGAAAAAAATCTTACAAATTAAAAAGTCAGCTAGTAGTAAATAATATAAAAAATTATAAAATTAGAGGCCCTAGAATACCTAATAATAAAATCAGTTGGAATGATGCTAATTTACCTGAAATTAATCATCTTTATCCAGAAGGCGATTATGAAACTAGGATAAAAATTTCTGATTTGCATAGAGAACATGCACTTGGACTGCTATATTTCTTTCAAAACGACAAAGAGCTTCCAAAAGAAATAAGAGATGCATCAAAAAAATGGGGTTTACCAAAAGATGAATTTATTGATAATAAAAACTTTCCTAAGGAAATGTACGTTAGAGAAACAAGAAGGATTAGAGGAAGATACATTTTTTCTGAAAGCGATGCATCTTTGTCATCAGATTTTGAAAGAACTCCTATTCAAAAAGACTCTGTGGCTATAGCAGATTGGCCAATGGATTCTCATGAATGTAATGCAAATCGACAACCTGGCAGTTTAGCAGATGGAAAAATCTTGTTATCTGAAAAAACAAGACCTTCACAAATTCCCTATAGAACTTTACTGCCAAAAGGTATAGATAATCTTATTTCAACTTTTTGTGTTTCTGCAACACATGTGGCATTTGGAACCATAAGAGTTGAACCAACATTAATTCAATTAGGTGAAGTGGCTGGATTTGCAGTAGTCGAAGCCTATAAAAAAAATATACATGTAGCGGATTTAGATGTAGATATACTACAAATAAATTTAGTAGAAAATAATTTTGAAATTTCATTCTTCAACGATATTGAAGTAGATAATTTAAAAGAACAAAGTAAATCAATAAATTTTTTAGGGAGCAAAGGTTTTTTTACAAACTACAATTCAAGGATGAAAGATCAAATTTCTAAAACAAATGCAGAGGATTGGGCAAAGGGTTTTGTAGAGTTTTTAAGAAAAGATTTTAATGCAAATAAACTTGCTAAGAAAATTTATAATCTAAATAAAGAACAGAATATTTCAATAACTGGGTCTCAATTTACTGAAATTATTAAATCTGAATTAAGTAAAAATAATATTTATTTAAACAATCAAAAACTGAAAAATAATAATCATGAAAAGATTACTATAGGGGAAGCAGCTGAAATAATATATTCACTATATAAAGATAATATTAATCTAGTATCACGCTTATAATAAGTAAAAATAATGGAGAAAAAATGAAAATAGTAAACATAGAATCTTTTCCAATAAGAGTATCTAATAATGCTGATAAAGGTAGAAAAATTGACACAAAAAATATCAATACTGCCATGCTTGCAAATAATGAGCTTTCTGACAAAACCAATTCTTATGATAAACCAGAAAATAAAACTAATTCAAAAAGACACCTTGAAGCAAAATCTATGGACAGTTATGAAACTATAGTCAAAGACATGGGAGAATATTACATAGATGAAGGTTCTAATACATCTATATATTCCAAGTCGCACGAAACTACTGTTGTAAAAATAGAAACTGACACAGGTATTATTGGCTGGGGAGAAGCACAATCTCCTGTAAGTCCTAATACTTCTGCCACAATAATAAAAGATATAGTAACACCTCTTACAATAGGAAAAAACATTTTTGATGTTGAAGCAATCTGGCATAAAAACTACGCTGCAAAAAGAGAAAGAGGCCATTACACAGGGTTTTATATAGATGCGATTTGTGGAGTTGATATCGCAATTTGGGATGCTATTGGGAAAGCTTTAAATATGTCTACTGCTCAAGCAATGGGTGGCATTCATAGAAATAAAGTATCTTTATATAACGGAATTGGTGGAACTATACCTGAAGAAGTAGCAGATCAGGCAGAATGGTCTGTAGGAAAAGGTTATAAATATCTAAAAATGCATTTAAAAGAAGATTTGGACAGAACTATAGAAATAGTTACTAAGGTTAGAGAAAGAGTGGGAGAATCCATAGGATTAATGCTAGATGTCCATATGGGCTTCGATACATTCAATGCAATTAAACTTGGCAAAGAATTAGAAAAAATAAATCTATTATGGTTAGAATCTCCTTCTGATCCTATAGATATTCCTGGTTTATGTGAAATTTCTAGATCTTTGGATTTGCCAATAGCTAATGGAGAGTGGACTAGAACTAAATATGAAATGAGAGAAATATTTGAAAAAAAAGCCTATGATATTTCGATGCCCGATATAGCTAGAACAGGGCTAACAGGAGGTAAGCAAATAGCAACAATTGCTGAATTGTATAATATTCCTGTTTCACCTCATGTTGGAGGAGGAGGAATAGTATCTATAGCAGCAACATTACAATACTCAATGACTATTCCAAATTTCTTAATAATGGAACATTCAGAACAGGGACATGCTGTTAAATCCATGATTCTATCCAACCCATTCGATGCTAAAAAAGGTCAATATTCTCTTCCTAATAAATCGGGGCTAGGTATTGATATTGATGAAGACAAATTAGAAAAGTATAAGATTAAACCATCATTATAAGTTTAAGGAGATAATATGCGTGGAGTTGCTTTCAGAGGTAAAGGAGTTGCAGAGGTTATAGATTATCCTGACATTTCTCCTGGTCCTGAACAAGTTTTAATAAAGCTTAGGTCATCAGGCTTGTGTGGATCAGATTTTACTAGATACAGAGATGATAATCCGAACAAGCATAATGGAGAGCTTAGAAGGCCTGGTCACGAACCTTGCGGAGAAATAGTTGAACTTGGATCCGGAGTCAAAAATCTAAAGATAGGTGATAGAATAATCCAACATCATTATGAAGGATGTAGAGAATGTAATTATTGCCTAACAGGTTGGCAACAGCTATGTGAAGTTGTTGAAAAGAAGGAATATTATGGCGGGAGTATGCACGGAGGTCATGGGGATTATATGGTAGCTCATGAATCAACATGTGTATCGCTTCCAGATGACTTATCCTATGAAACAGGTGCATATCTTGCTTGTGGAGCTAGTACTGCTTTTCAAGCATTAAAAAAATTAGAAGTTTCAGGGCTAGAAACTTTAGCTGTCTTTGGACAAGGACCTGTAGGATTAGCTGCAACAATGTTTGCAAAAGAAATTGGAGCAAGAATTATTGCAGTAGATATTTCAGAAGAAAGATTAAAGATGGCAAAAGATTCTGGTGCTTGGCAGACAGTAAATCCTAAAAATGGGAATGTATCTGAACAAATAAAAGATCTTACTGATGGATTTGGTGCGGATTCTACATTAGAAGCTGCAGGATTAGCTGAGACAAGAATATCAGCAGTAGAGTCTACAAGAATCTTTGGCAAAACATGTTTAGTTGGAGAAGGAGGAGAAGTAACATATGAGCCTACTCCTCACATAATTCATAGGCATTTAACTATGCTTGGATCATGGACATTCTCGACATTTGGACTTGAAGAGGCTGCTAAGTTTACAGCAGAAAGAAATATACCTTTAGATTCAGTAATTACATCAAGGTCAAGCATAGAAAATGCTCCAAAAGCATACACAGAGTTTTCAAAAGGTGCACCTGGGAAGTTTGTAATAAATTGGGATTAAAACCATCCTCTATTATTTAATCTGTAGTTTCTAAATCAAGTAGAAAACTTTTTGATGTTAACCCTGCTCCATATCCACCCAATTTTCCATCATTTGCTATTATTCTGTGACATGGAATTATGATTGAAATAGGATTTTTATTGTTTGCATTTCCCACTGCTCTGTAAGATCTTGGATTATTAATCAATTTAGCAACATCCATGTAACTAGCAGTTTCTCCATATTTTATTGATCTTAATTTATTCCAAACATTCATTTGAAATTTTGTCCCATATAAAAATTTTATAGAAATATCAAAAATTTTCCTTTTCCCTGAAAAGTATTCAGTAAGTTGAATAATAGTATCTTTTATTATTTGACTAGGTTTTTCTTGAATCTTTTTATCAAAAAAAATTGAATTAATATGATTGTCAGACCTATAAAATTTTAAAAAGTACAGATAGTTTTTATCAGAAATTAATTGCAAAGGTCCAACTGGTGAATCATAAATTTCACTAAAATATGACATATCAGTAAGTAGCTCTTCCACCACTTATATCAAATACAGCTCCAGTAGAATAAGAACATTCTTCACTAGAAAGCCAACTAACTAATGAGGACACTTCTTCATGGTTTACGAACCTATTTCTTGGTATTTTTGACAACATATAATCAATATGTTCTTCAGTCATTTGTTCAAAAATTCTAGTTTTACCAGCAGAAGGAGTTATGCAATTTACAGAAATATTATATTGAGAAAGTTCTTTCCCTAAAGATTTAGTCATAGCTATGACAGCTGCTTTAGCTGAACTATATGCTACTGCATTTGGGTTCCCTTCTTTGCCAGCAATTGAAGCAATATTTATAATCCTTCCATAATTATTTTTTATCATATGAGGAACTATATTTTTAGAGCAATAGAATACTCCATTTAGGTCAACGTCTATAACTTTATTCCATTCGTCAACAGGATAATCCCATGTTGTCTCGTTAGGTCCGGTAATTCCTGCATTATTTACAAAGATGTCAATTTTATTAAATTTTTTTATGGCATTATTTATTCCATTTTTGACAGCTATATTATCTATTACATCAACCTCATCAAAAAAGCAGTTATTGCTATCAATTTTTTTTTGAGTACTTGATAACATTTCTTTATCAATATCCCAAACCATCACTTTAGCGCCAGATTCAAGAAACCTTTCAGTTATAGCCAAACCAAAGCCTTGTGCTCCACCAGTTACAATCGCGTTCCTACCCTTTAAATCAATGTCATTCATTGATACATTCCTTTATTTGAGTTGCTATTTCTCTTGTTTTATCTACAAAATAATCAATTTCCTTATCATTCATTAGTATGTTTAAAGCCCCTGCATTTTTCAGTTGCAGTAAAACTCCATTGTTTCTAAGATAGCTAAATAAAATCTTTGTCATTTCAGAATTATTTTCTATAAAAGTCCTGTAATCTAATATTTTATTTTGATTAAAGTTAATCCCAAATAATGAACCATATCCAGTAACTTGAACAGGCAAATCTATTTCATCAAAAACAGATTTCAATCTGTCTCTTAATCTTTCTCCTAGAGAATTCATTTGATTGAAATTTTTATCAGTCAGATTACTCATAACGGCCACACCAGCTTCCATTGTCAAAGGATTCCCATTGAATGTGCCTGCATGGGCAATGTCATATTTTTTACTGGTTGGATCAAATAATTCCATAATTTCTTCTTTGCCACCAAAAGCTCCTACAGGTAAGCCTCCACCTATGATTTTCCCTAAGGTAGTCATATCAGGAGTGATATTGAATGATTCTTGTGCTCCACCTCTTGATACTCTAAAGCTTTGTATTTCATCAAAAATTAAAACAATCCCTAATTCTTCTGTTATATTTCTAATAAATTTCAGAAAATCAATATCTAAAGGTAAATAACCAAAATTAGAAATTATTGGCTCCATTATTATGCAGGATAAATCATCTTTAAATTTTGTTATTAATTCTTTTGATTTTTCAATATCGTTATATGGCAGAACAATTACATCATCAAGAATGCTTGAAGGTTGAAAACTATATTCAGGTATTCCTGGATGAGTTTCAGGATTTAAGTCACTTTTTTTAGGATAAACACTGACAGAAACATGATCATGAGTTCCATGATAACCACCTTCGAATTTAGCGATTTTAGTTTTTTTTGTAAAAGACCTTGAAGCCATTATTGCCATCATCGTTGCTTCTGTTCCGGAATTTGTAAATCTAACTTTATCCATGGAAGGGATTCTACCAACAAGAATATCTGCTAATTTAGTTTGTCCATCTGTTGGAACACTGTATACAGTTCCTTCTTCTATTTGATCTGAAAGGGCTTTAACAATTTCAGGATTCGCGTGGCCTAGGATAAGAGTAGTAGCATTTAACATAAAGTCTAAATAATTATTCCCATCTATGTCATATATGTACATTCCTTTAGCTTTATCAACAAAAAAAGGATAAGGATCCATCCATTGAGTTGTTCTAGTATTTCCTCCTGGCATAACTTTTGTAGCAGATTTATGCTTTAATAAAGATTTTTGTGTGTTTTCAAGATATGTTTTATTCTGTTGTTCTAATAAACCATTAATTTTGTTTTGCATTGTCATATTATTATTTGTTTCAGATTATTATATAGAATTTGTTCTATTAAGTATTTTTTTTGGATTCCAAACCGACCCAAACATATTTATAGATAAAATTAAACCGACTGAAGACATGCCAAAAGCAATTACAAAAAATAGAAATTTTATTTCTAATTCTAAAACAACACAAAGAAAGCCTAATGCTGTCACAATAAACAAACGTGTTAATCCTCCTGTTATCGGAATGAGCATTTTCCCAGTTCCTTGGCTAGCAAAATATAGAGTTTTACCCAATGCAAATATTGGATAAAAAGGTGCAACAATAGTTAAATAAAGCGCTCCAATCAAATAAGCGTCATTATTAGTTGTAAAAAAATCTAGCCATAAACTTGGTGATATAGAAAAAGTTATTCCAACAATAGCAGCAATTGACGCTATAAAAAAAGCACCAACCCAAGATGCTTTTCTAGCTCTAGAAAATTGACTGGCTCCAAAATTAGTTCCCACACATGAAGTCAAAACACCTCCTACTCCAAAAGCAAATGGTATTAAAGTTTGTTCTAACCTTGCACATACACCGTATCCTGCAATAGCTTCGGTGCCAAATCTTGATATAAAAGTTGTCGTAAAAATCATAGTTAAAGCAATACTAGTGCTATTTATAGCCCCTAATCCTCCTACATTCAAAATATCCACAAATATGTCTTTTCTGAATTTTGATATTTTTAATTTAACTGGATATTTACCACTAAATATAGAGATCAGCATAGTAGTTGCAAAAAAAGCTTGAGGAAGAATTATTGCCAACGCAAGTCCATTAATTCCTAATGAGGGGAAAAAAAACCATCCCATAGATAAAGCTCCACTTAGAAAAAGCTGCAAGAGTCCCATTGAAACATTGATTAGAGCTAATAATTGGTAATCTCCAAATGATCGATATATTGAAAGCATTAAATAAAAGAGAAAGATAGTTGGTGATAAACAAAAAAATATTCTAGTGTAGTCCACAGCCTGATCAACAACTGATGGTTCGGCGCCCATAAGAATGAATAAATTTCTTGAAAAAAATACGAAAAGTATAAAAAAAGTAAAAGCAACTACTATATATATAATTATTGAGTGCCAAATTACTGTATTTGCTCGATCTAAATCATTTTTTCCTATAGCTCTAGATAAAGAAGAAACAACTCCACCACCTATCGCTCCTGCACCAATCATTCCCGACAATGAAACTAATGGAAATACCATAGCTACACTTGCTAAGGGAACAATACCTAGTTGACCTGCAAAAAATGGTTCAGCAAATGCAATTATTAGCATAAAAAAAACTGAGAACATATTCGGTGCGGCTAATTTAAAAAGCATAGAGTGTATTGAACCATTCAAAATTAGTTGAATTCTTTTGGATTCTTGTAGACTCAATTTGCTCTCCAAATTTTATAAATAAAGTACTAGCAGACAACTGCATAGGTATGTATTATATGATAAAAAATTTATTTATTGGAGATAAAAATGCCTTATGGTGGTAATGACTGGTTAGAAATAACAAAAGAAGAGATAATTGAACCTTCAATTCCTATATGTGACCCACATCACCATTATTGGGATCTCAGAGTAGAACGAACTCCATATGGAAGGTACCTATTACACGAATTACTTGAAGATATAAAAGACCACAATGTAACTTCCACTGTTTTTATTGAAGCTAGAGCTTTATATAGTGCTGACTTGGAAAAAGATTTTAAACCAGTAGGAGAAGTAGAATTTGTAGAAGGATTATCTGCGGCAAGTGCCAGTGGTATATATGGTAAAAGTAGAGCCTCTAGTTCAATTATAGGGCATGCAAATTTAAATTTAGGGAACAAAGTAGAACCAGTATTAGAAGCATTGCTAGAAGCCAGTCCTAGGAGATTTAAGGGGATAAGGCATATTGTAGCCTGGGACAATGATAAAGCAGTCGATTCAATTCCTGTTTATAACTTAGAAGAACAAATGAATACAAAAAATTTTATAGAAGGAGCAAAAATTCTAAGTAAAATGGGGTTAACTTTTGACTCATGGATGTATTTTCATCAATTACCTCAGTTATTAAATCTAGCAAAACAAGTCCCAGATCTACCTATAGTTGTTGATCATGTGGGTGGAATTCTGTTGGTTGGAGAATATGCCCACAAAAAAGAAGAGGTCTTGAAGGAATGGGAAAAGAATATTTCAGACCTATCTGAATGTCCTAATGTTGAAATTAAACTAGGAGGACTTGGGATGCCTATAACTGGGCATGATTGGCACTTAAGAAAAAACCCAGTAGGATCTGATGAATTAGCAAATCAAATGAAATATTTTCTAGATTATTGTATAGAAAAGTTTGGCCCTGAGAGAGGAATGTTTGAAAGTAATTTCCCTGTTGATAAAGTTTCTTTCAGCTATAACATCCTCTATAACGCCTTCAAAAAATATTCAAAAAGCTATTCAAAATCTGAAAGAGCTGCAATGTTTCATGATAATGCAATTAGATTTTATAAAGTAAAAGAAGCATAGAAAGAGATTAAGTATGGAGTACAACAAAATTCTAAAAAAAACACACTCAAACGAAGTAGCAATAGGGTTAAACCTTGCTTTAAATTCACCTCATTTAATTGAGTTTTTTGGATCCCTCGGATTTGATTGGGTATTCATTGATTGTGAACATGGTTCAATGACTGATTCCGAAGCAGAAAACATGATAAGAGCTGCAGAATTATATGGCATGGCACCCGTTGTTAGAGTTCCTGGAAATGAACCCCATATTATATTAAAAATGCTTGATGCTGGAGCAAAAGGTATTGTTGTACCACATGTTGATACAGTTGAAGATGCAATTAAAGCTAGGGATGCAGCTAAATATCCTCCTTTAGGCAAGAGGGGCTCTAACTATGGAACAGGAAGAAATAATAATTACGGTTCTTTGATAAAAGAAACGTCAGAATATTACGATTTTGCTAATAAAAACACTATTCTTTTTGCACTAATAGAATCTAAAGAATCAGTAGAAAATATTGATGATATACTAGATGTAGAGGGAATAGATGCAACTTGGCTTGGTCCTTCAGATATGGCCCTTTCTATGGGACTACCTGGTAAAGATCATGTAAAAGAACATTTAGATTTAGTTGTAAAAAAAACAATTGAAAGAAAAAAAATAGCTGCTGCAACTCATTCCGGACCTGACCAATTTGATGAATATGAACATTTTTTTAATTTAGGAGCTAGGGTTTTGTCTATTACATCCCTTTCATTACTAAAAGAATCCGCTTTAGATTGGCAGCAAAAAATTAGACACCTAAAATAATATGTCAAAAAATCAAGAAATGATTTCTGTAAAGAAATTGGTAAAAAAGTATGATGATTTCACTGCTGTCAAAGGCATAGATTTTGAAGTATCTAAAGGAGAAATCTTCGGTTTGCTTGGTCCTAATGGAGCAGGGAAAACAACCACTGTCGAAATATTAGAAGGTTTAAGGAAACCGTCTTCAGGTTATGCAGAGATAGATGGAATTGACGTAGCCAAAAATACTAAAGAAGTAAAAAAAATCATAGGAGTTCAATTACAAGAATGCTCTTTCTTTGATAAATTAAGTCTTTTTGAAATAATAGAGATGTTTTCTGTATTTTATTCTTCAAAACCAGATATAGATGATATTTTAAAAAAAGTAGGTTTATTAGAAAAAAGAAATTCTTATTATAAGCCGCTTTCAGGAGGGCAAAAACAAAGATTATCTATAGCTGTAGCTTTAGTAAATGATCCAAAAGTTTTATTTTTAGATGAACCTACTACAGGGTTAGATCCTCAAGCCAGAAGAAATATGTGGGAATTGATTGATCAAATTAGAAATGATGGAAAAACTGTAATTCTAACTACTCATTATATGGAAGAGGCAGAAAGTTTATGCGACAGAGTAGCTATAATTGACTCTGGAGAAATAGTAAAAATCGATTCTCCTAAAAATCTTATTAGAGAACTAATAAATTCTGGTTTCAAAGTCCAGAAAAAAACACAAGAAGCAACTTTGGAAGATGTTTTTATAAATCTAACTGGTAAGAGTTTGAGAGAAAACTAATGAAAATTTACCTGACGATTGCAATCTCCACAATAAAAATGTATTTTAGAAAATCTCAATCTTTGTTTTGGTCGTTATTTTTTCCTGTTGTAATGATGTTAGGATTGGGATTTTTTGGTTTTGGTCAATTTGTTGAACCAAAATTAGGAATTATAGATAAATCAAATAATCCAGAATCTATCAGGTTTATTGATGAGCTTTCTAAAAAGAGTTATATTGAGGTAGAAAAAATTTCAGAATTAGATCTAGAAAAAATGATGCTAGAAGGAAAAATTGATGTCGCACTTATTATTGAAAATGATTTTAAATTAAATGCTCCAAATATTGAAATTTCTTTTGAGAACTCTAAGGAAAAAATAGCAAATGAATTTTATGACATAAGTCAAATGGTGATAGATAATATGCTAAAAGGAAAGACATCTACATTAAATATTAGTTTAAAAGAACAAAGTTTTGACAATGAGAATCAAGGATATAAAGGTTTTCTAGTTCCTGGAATAGTTGCTTTATCTATTATGCAAAGTGGTATATTAGGAGTTGTTTTTACTTTAATCAGTTACAAAACTCAGGGTGTATTAAAAAGGCTACAAGCTACGCCTATTAGCCCTTCTCATTTTCTGATAGGCCAAATGTTAAGTAGGCTTTTGATAATAGTAATTCAAACCTTTCTTCTATTTTTTATAGGAGTAGTTATTTTAGATATAAACATAGCTTTGGGGAATATATTTGCTTGGATAAATATTATAATTTTCTCCATTTTAGGATCAATTTTATTTCTACTTATTGGTCTAGCAATTTCTGGTGCATCTCCAAATGAAGATTATGCAGCACCAATAGCTAACTTGGTTACTTTTCCAATGATGTTTTTATCTGGAGTATTTTTTAAAAATGACATTTTACCTGGATGGATAGGTGATATTGCTAATATGTTACCTTTATCGCCACTTGTTAATTCTTTAAGAGAATCTGCATTATACGGAACAAATACTTTAGAACTAGTTCCAGAATTAATTATTATTATTGTCTGGATATTTATTGCATTTATTGTTGGAATAAAAACATTTAAATGGGAATAAATAACTCTTAGTCTTTACTCATGTCTTCTTCTGAAATGTGAGGCTTTAACAAATCAACTATTTTATCTAAAGTTTGTTCAGGATTATCGACTGATGTATCAACTTCTAATGTGGGGCCAATGTTACTTTTATCTATATAATATTTATAATCGTTCATTACACTTTTAATATCTTTTTTCAACAAAGGACTATTAGTATGGGCAGAGTTATTTTTTAAAGATTCCATTCTTTCTTCAATAACTGACAGATCTGCTTTCATATGAACAGTTATTATAGGATCTGATGTAATTTGTTTTATTCTGTTTTCAATTCTCTCAAAAATCACATTTTTTCTATCAAAAGCCTCTCCATCTAAGCCATATCCAAAATACCTTCTAGCTAACACAGCTTCTTCTATATGAAAACCTACAGTTAAATCATCTCTTTGAAAATAATGATGCAAATGGTAATACATATGATATCTGTGATACATTTCCATCAATTTAGGAGATAAATTAAGAATTTGTTCCTGTTCTTCTAAGGTGGTATCATCTGGGTGACCTGAGGTATGAGGTATTTTCATATGATCATGCATTAATCCATCATAAAATGGTGTTCCTGTGTATTTTAATTTCCAATCCTTTAGCATGTTTGCTATTGTTGTTGTTCCCACGTACTCTATACCAGCCAATATGATTTTCATAAAACTATCTTTCTTATTTTATTTTTTCTAATTTGCTCTCATCCAATTCAAAGCCTAAGCCTGGTTTATCATTCAGATGAATATGCCCATCTTTTATCAAGTAAGGCTCTTCTAAGATATTATTATGTTCTGGAATGAAAGCATGTGAATGTTCTAACTTATAAAAATTAGGTACTGAACTTACAACATGTGCTGCTGCTATAAGCTCTAATGGTCCACCTGGAATAACATGAGGAGCAATAGGAATATAATAAGCTTCAGCCATTGTAGCTATCTTCTTTATCTCTGAAATTCCACCTGTCCAAATTGTATCTGGCATAATAAAGTCAGCTAAATTATTTTCTAAAATAGGAATAAAATCTGCCCTAGTATATAGTCTTTCACCAACACAAATAGGTGCATTTGTATTTTCCTTAACCTGTTTTAAAGCATTTATACCTTCAGGTGGTACTGGCTCCTCGAACCAAGCAATATTAAATCTTTCAAATAAATTATTAGAAATTCTTATAGCATTTGGAACATTATAGTGACATTGAGCATCAATTAATATCTCTATATCAGGACCTACAACTTCTCTAACCGCTTCAACAATATCATAGCCTAATTGCTCTCCTTCTTGAGATATAAATCCATCTTGGTACATTGTATGATATTGAGTCATTTCTAGAAAAGGATCTAATTTACAAGCGTTATGTCCATTTTCAACAACATTTTGTTTTGCTGCTTTTGCATAATCTTCTGGTGTCCAACAGCCATTAAACCATGCATTACAGTAAAGTCTGACAGGATCTTTATATCTTCCTCCTAACAAATCATATACGGGCAATCCAGATACTTTGCCTTTAATATCCCATAAAGCAATATCAAAACCTGCTGTAAGAGATGTAGTAAAACCTCTTGATCCCATATAAGAAAACATTCTAAAAAGTTTGTTCCATAGTCGATCAGTGTCCATTGGGTTTTCACCAATAAGTTGGGGTGCAACTTCTCTTATCGCCGTTGCCATAAAATTTTCAGATACATTCACAGAAGAACCAACTTCTCCCCAACCATGAATTCCTTCATCGGTTTCCATCTTCAAGAAAATCCATTTTTTATTCGTAAGACTTTTAGAAGTTTGGGCATATTCTGCTGCGTATATTTTTATATCAGTAATTTTCATTAGTCCCCTCAAATCAACAAATGTTTTGTTTGAGTATATAAATGACTCATGGAATGTCAATAAAGAGCATTAATTATTTTCTAACCAAGTAGAATATTCTTTTTCTGTTTTTTCTGACCATGCATTTCTTGGATAAAACTCTCTCAATTCTCCTCCCTCTGAAAGCTTTTTTCTAGCAAACACTTCCCATTCTGCGTGACCTGTTGCTGTTTCAGCTAGTTTATCTGCAAGAGTAATTGGAATTACAACCGCTCCGTCATCATCAGCTAAAATTATATCTCCTGGATTAACTAAAACACCTCCACATGAAATAGGAATATTAACAGCATTTGGGAAAATAGATACTTGTGTATGATAATTTGGAGTTACTCCTTTTAACCACATTCCTAATTCCAAGTCTTTAGCATGAGTAAAATCTCTTATAGCTCCATCAACAATTATTCCCTCTCCTCCTTTACCTTGGAAGTAAGTCAACATCATTTCACCGAATACTCCACTTCTAAGATCTCCTCTAGCATCAACAACAACAATATCTCCTTTCTCTGCAATATATAAAGCATGTCTATGAAGTTGAACTTCAGGATCCATTTCTTGATCGTCAGAATATATATCTTCTCTCATCGGTAAAAATTGTAAAGTAATTGCTGGACCCGCGATAGTTTTACCCGGAGAGTATGAAACAGGTCCTTGAATAAAACAGTCTTTAATTCCTAATTTATTTAATTCACCTGAAGCTGTCGCAGTACCAATAATTTTTAATTTTTCGATCAGTTTTTTATTTGGTCTTTTTATATTATTAATTTTCATAGACTTTTCCTTTTATTATTTTCAAGAAATTCATATAGGATTAACATTAACTATTATTGTTATAAATTCCATAATGAAACAGAAAAAAAACATACTTATTTCATCCTCTAATACTAAAATTGGACAGTTTTTATCTAAATGTCTAAAAAACCATAATCTTAAATATATTGAGGACAGTTCTTTAGAATATAAAGATTCAAAAGAACTTAATAAAATTTTTCAAAATATAGATATTTATTTCCATTTAGGTTATCAAGGAATAAAGCTAACTAATGAGAAAGATTTATTAGACTTTCACACCAGAAAAACTTACGATATTTTATATGCTGCTGGAGAGCAAAATATACAAAGAGTTTTTTCAATTTCAACCTTAGATTTATTTTTAGAGATTGAATCAAACTTAACTGTAACTGAAAATTGGGAATTGAAATTTCCTGTTGAAGATTTAAATATTTTATGTGCATATTTATCAGAAAAGGTATGCAAAGAATTTGCTAGGGATCAAGTTTTTGAAGTTATAAATTTAAGATTAGGAGATATAGAAAATTCTAATGATTATAAATTATCAGAAAAAAAACTAAGTATTTGTTTAGAAAAATTTATCGAATTTGACTTTTATTCAGAAGATTCTAAGCTAACTAAAGGTCCTTTTAACTCTGCAAGAAAAAAAGGACCAAACTGGATTAACTATCATATTCAAGACTCATTTAAAGGTCAAAGATTCATAACTAACAAAATTGATACTTTTATAGGGGAGTCTATATGAAAATTTTAATTTTAGGTGGAACAGGGATGCTTGGTCCTTGGGTCATCAAAGCTTTAAAAAACAAACATGAAATTTTGTTGACAGATATAAAAGAGCCTCCTAAGGAATACAAAGGAGAATTCCAAAAACTAAGTGTGGATAATATTGACGGAGTTGCTAAAGCTGCTGAAGGAAAAGATTGTATTATCAACCTTTCAGTTTTAAGGCATGATAGAAAACTAGCTTTTGATGTATCTACTATGGGAAATTATGCAATGATGAATGCTGCAAAAACAAACAATATAAAAAGAGTAATTAATACTGGTCCTCATTTTCAATTAGTTGGAACATCCTATGAAGAATGGGATAATAACTTAAACCCTGATATGCCTCCTCAACCAGGTACTAGATTGTACGCACTAAGTAAATATCTAGGTCAAGAAATATGTAACAGGTATTCTGACTTCTATGACATAAAGGTCATCACATTATTATATCTAAACATGCGGCATCATTATGACTTAACTACTCCAGACTTTGAACCTGCAAAATTACATCAAGACATGACTCCTTTCACTACTTCTTGGATCGATTGTGGTGAAGCTGTAAAGTGTGCTGTTGACTTAGATTTAAATAAGCTTAAATCAAACACAGAGACTTTTTTTATATCTCCAAAAATTCCTCATGGTAAGTTTAATAGTGAAAAAACATACAAGATATTAGGATGGCACCCAAAGTATTCTTTAGAAAGTTTGTGGACTAAAGATTTAGTAAAATCTGATAAACACAAAGAAGATTCCTATTAGAAATAAAAAATCAAAAGGCATTTATGAACAACTTTAAAAAAGCAATAATTTCTGGATTAGAAGAATATTTAGAAGCACTCTACAAGGCTATTGATGGATTATCAAATTCAGAATTGATGTGGCAACCATCACTTGAATCAAATAATATCATTTATTTAATTTGGCACATGGCAAGAGTTGAAGATAATTGGATCAATCAAGTGATTGGAGGAAATCAAAACACTTGGATTAAAAACGGTTGGGATAAAAAATTTCCATTTGATGAAGATGATTATGGAAAAGGTTATGAAAAACAAGATTTAGCCAGCTTGCCAAATATGGATAAGAATCTTCTAATGAAATTTTATGAAGAACAAAGATCAGAAAGCCTTAAAGTAATAGAAAAATTAACTGATGAAGATTTAAATAAAGAATATAAAAGATTATCTGGAGAACTAAAACTTGGATACTGGATTTTAGGGCATGTATTAGTTGAAGAATCTCAGCATTTAGGACAAATTGCGTACATTAGAGGAATGATAAAAGGATTAAATAATTAATCATCTAAATTCTTAAATTTTATTCCATAATAAGTATCAAAAATCAAAAGAAAAAATCCCTGAATAAGTACTCCAAAACCGTGTCCTATCACTGATTCTCCTTTAAAAATGATTTGAAAAATTAATAATATTGCAATTATTATGTAAATAATATCTAGAAATGAATTAACCAATAAAATTTTATATAGCCTACTTCTATTAGGAACAGAATTTCTAATTAGTGGAAATATTCCTAAAAAAAAATTAATTAAACCCCATATTAAAAATTGGTAAGATAAAGATCTTAAAAAATCAACTTGAAAAAAAAATAGAGTAACACCCATAACTATAGATGTTAGCCCCCAACCAGATAGTATAATTGCTAATTGCCTGTGTAAAAATGAAATTATAGTAGTATTTTTATTCATAAATAAATTATAATATTTTCTAATTATATCTATTATAGAAAGTCATTTTATGGAAAAAAATTGGCCAAATGTTTATAAAGAACTTGGAATTAAACCTGTAATAAACGCTAGAAGCTGGGTAACTATTTACGGCGGAAGCATAATGAAGCCAGAGGTTACTAAGGCAATTGAAGAAGCAAGCTCAGTATTTATCGACCTAGAAGAGTTGCATGAAGTAGCAGGAGAATTCGTATCTAAAGTATGTGGTTCAGAAATGTCTATTGTAACAAGCGGATGCGCTGCATCTATTGTCTTAATGGCTGCTGCGTGTATTACAGGAAAAGACAAAGACAAGATTTCAAAATTACCCAATACTGAAGGAATGAAAAATGAAATATTGATTCACAAAGGTCAAAGAAATAATTATGACAAGGCGTTTGAAATGCCTGGGGGTAAATTAGTTGAGTATGACAATGAATCTTTAGAGAAAAAGATTAACGAAAAAACATGCGCAATAGCATATATAATTGCACCATTCTTTGATGAGGGAATTGGTTTACAAAAAACAATAGAAGTTGCGCACAAAAACAATCTTCCTTTAATTTTAGACGCAGCGGCAGAATTGCCTCCAAGAGAAAATTTAACCAAATTTATATCAATGGGAGTTGATGCTGTTGGATTCAGTGGAGGTAAGGGAATTGGGGGTCCTCAATCAACAGGTATCCTTGCAGGAAAACGTGAATTGTTGGAAGCTGCTCAATTACACAGTTTTCAAAATTTACATACTACAAAGGCTGCTATTGGAAGACCCATGAAAGTAACTAAAGAAAATATTATAGGATTTATCACTGCTTTAAAGTTATTTATGGAAGATGATGAAATTCTTGAAAAAGATCTTTGGTACAAAAAAGCTCAACTTATAAAAGAAAAAATCAAATCAAAAGATGGACTCAACATTTCTATAGATGATAAATATCCAAATCGACAAGGTCCAACAGTTGTAATAAGTTTTGATGCAAATTATAAAGGCCCGAAATCAGAAAAAATAATGGAAGAATTATCTAAAAATGATCCTAAGATATTTGTTGGAGGAGGATTAAATGACGGACATGCATATGTGGATGAAGTTTGCATTGTTGTACATAGTCTTGAAGAAGTCGATATTAATATAATTGCAAATAAATTAAATGAAATTATTTCTGGTTAAATTTTTCGTGTAATTTATCTGAATCATTTAACATACCTACATATTTTTCAATCATTTCGCCGTCTTTATAATAAATAAAAGTTGGAGTTACGGTTACCAAATTTTCTGAAACTAATTCAGCATATCTTTTATCAGAAATATTTAATTTAATTATCTTGTATCTATTAGAATATTTTTCTATAAATTCATTAACCGCCTTTTCACTTAATACACATCCCATACAGTTAGGAGAAAAAAATTCAATAACAACATCTGATTCATTATTAATTATTTCGGCCAATTCTATTTGATTAATATTTTCTGTTGATTGAGGTTGGAAAAAAATCTTAATCAAAATGAAAAATAGAGTTAGTAATAAAAAGGAGGAAAGTAATAAAAGTTTATTTTTTGAGATATAAATATAAACAAATATAGTTACTAAAACAGGAAAAAGAAAAATTAAAATATATAAAGAATTGTGATTAATCCAGGAATACATTAATTTTTCACTCCATTTTGGAGCCAACAAACTTTGAGATGGCTCTAGCAGTTGGATCAGTATGTACATTAACTATTGAAGGAAGCCCAGAATCTATAGCTCTTTCAATTGCAGGTGTAATATCATCAGGTTTTTCAACTAGTTCTCCATATCCTCCCATAGACTCAGCAATTAAATCAAACCTAGTAAAACCGAGTTCTCTGCCTGGTTTTCTGATCCCTTCTACTCTTGCCGTCCATCCTTCATTATTAGAAACTACTACTACAATAGGTAAATTATGTCTAACAGCCGTGTCAAAATCCTGAATATTCATCCCTAAAGATCCATCACCATGTAAAGAGAATACAGTGCTTTTTGGTTTTGCAATTTTAGCTCCAATAGCATATGGTAAGCCTACTCCCATGCATCCAGTTGGTCCAGAATTTATAGAATGACCTGGTAAAAATGCAGGTATGCTTTGTCTACCGTAATGAAGTATTTCATTCCCATCAATAGTTATAATTGAATTTTTATCCATAATTTCTCGAAGCTCTTTACATAGTCTCAACGGGTGAATTGGCATTTGATTAGAGTTTTCAAGAGGTTGAACTCTTTCTATTCTAGATTTTTCCAAATCAGATAAATTTTCTCTCCATTTTTCCCACTTAGCAGATTTTAAGTTTTGTTTATTGAACTCATCGTTTAATTGTCTTATTACTTTTTTGCAATCTCCAACTATGCCCAAACTAACATTTCTATTGTGAGCTATTTCTTCTTCTAGAATATCTACTTGGATTATTTTTGCATCTGGGTTAATTCTATTTCCGTAGGTCATAATCCAATTAAATCTTGTTCCTAGAACAATTACTAAATCTGTTTCTCTAAATGCGCTTGATCTAGCTGCTGGAAAAGAATATTCATGAGTATCTGAAACAACTCCTCTTGACATTGGAGTAGTATAAAAAGGAATTCCTGAATTATCAATAAATTCATTTAATTCTTCAGTAGCATCTGACCAAAATGTTCCTCCTCCTGCAAATATAATTGGAGAATTAGCATTTGATAATAAATCTATTGTTTTTTTAATTAAATCATTGTCACCTGAAGGTCTAGAGCTTTGCTCCGATCTAGTTGCCAATGAAGATTCTTTTTCATTGATTTTTTCATATAAAACATCTTCATTGCAATCAATGTACACAGGCCCTGGTCTTCCAGAAGTTGCTATCCTAAATGCATGAGAAATTACTTGAGGATATTGTGCTGCCGAAGTTGGTCTGAATGTTGCTTTAGAAACCTTTTCAAAAATAGATACTTGATCAATTTCTTGAAACCCTCCTCTGTAAAAATCTTTTATAGGTCCTGCACCCCCTAAAGTTATCATTGGAGCACAATCAATAAAAGCGTTATATTGGCCTGTAAGTAAATTCAAAGTCCCAGGTCCCGATGCAGCTGTGGTTACTCCTGGTTTCCTTGTTACTCTAGAATATCCATGAGCAGCCATTGCAGCTGCTTGTTCGTGTCTAAAATCATATGTTTTAATACCAAGATCTTCAGAATTATTGATTATTTCATAATTTGGGCCACCCATTAAATAAAATAGGCATTCGGTATTTTCTTCTTTTAAGGTTCTAGCTAATAAATATGAACCGTCAACTTCTGGCATTATTTCTCCTAACCTAACTCTAATCTTTGTGATTCATCTGGAATTTCAATAAGGCTTTTATAATAATCATTATTTTCTACGATATCCAAATTTCCTACTTTTGTCATGATATTTAGTGCATTTTGATAATCAGTGATACTTATTCTTTCAGGTTCTACACTTCCATTCTCATTAGCATTGTGCCAATTAATTAATGGTAGTGATATTCCTGTTACTTTATAGCCAAAAGCGGAAAATGCAGTAGCTTCACAACCTCCCAAACTCATCAATTGTCTTTGAAATTTAAATCTACTATCTTCTTTAACCAATTCTGTAACCGCCGAAAGCAAAATTATTTCTCCAGAATTATCAAAAGTAGATGCTCTATCTCCTGTTCGAATGATTGGCCCAGATCCAGAAATTGCACCTGGTAATTCACTACTTGTTTCTACTGATACAATTATAGAATCTTTTGAAATCCTATCGCTTTTAGCAATTAGCCTTGCGCCTAATAACCCAACTTCTTCTGCTCTAGAAAATATAGCTCTAATGGAATATTTTACTTTTGTATCTCTAAGAATATTTAGAGTTTCTAATATCAACGAACAGCCAGCTAAATCATCTGCCACAGGGGTAATAATTTGGTTATCTTGTATTTTAGGATTAGGTAAATCAAACACAGCAGGTAAAGGTAGATTTTTTTCATCGATATCAGTTTCTATTAAAACAAATTCTTTATTTAGCCACCTGTCAGATCTTTTAAATCTAAAATCATTAGAATTAGGCTCTTCATGAGAAATGAGTTTTCCTTTTATATCATCATCACTGCTTAATACTTTTACTTTTGCATTTTCTGAATCACAAAGTTTCGGTAAACCTCCTAAAGTTTTTGCTTTGTATAAGTTTTCATCTACTTTTTCAAGTATTTCAAATCCAGGATGATCCATATGAGAAATATAAACAATTTCTCTATCGGTCTCCCCTTCTAATAGTACTTCTATATTACCCCATTTATCTTCAAAGAATTCCAAATTGAATTCTTTCAATTTTGTTTTGACAAAATTCGAAACTAAATTCTCGTAAAATGATGTTGTGGGTATGTTAGAAAGTTCTAAAAATATTGATAAATCTGACTTTTTCATTTTTTGCAAATTTGAAAAAAAGAGTAAAACTCTAATTTTTTCTTATTAATGATCATTCCTTTTTTTTAATTATTTTATACGATAAAGCAAAATATTAATAAAATTTGATTATAGATAGAAAGATTTTTGAAAGGATTTTCAGATGGCTAAATATAAGGTGGTCTTTTTAGGCCCAGAAGATGACAAACTTGAATATGAGCAAGCTGAAATGGCTGATCTTGATGTGGAATTTGTAAAGGCAAATCCAAAATCTGAAGGTGAAGCCATGGAAGTTGTGAAGGATGCTGATGCAATTTTAAATAGAGCAGGATGGGGAAGTGAGCAATTTATAAAATCTACCAACCAATGTAAGGTTTTAGCAGTTTATTCTCATGGGTTTAATCATATCGATGCTGAAGCAGCAACAGAACACGGAATGATGATAACAAATGGTGCAGGTATGTGTGCTGAAGAAGTTTCTAATCAAGCGGTGGCATTTACTCTAGCACTAAATAGACAAGTAGTACAATATACTCTTCAACTAAGAGATGGAGGTAAATGGGATGGTAGTGAATTCAGTCCTATAGAACCTCTGGATGAACAAACCGTTGGAATTATAGGATTTGGAAATATTGGACGACAAATAGCTAGAAAGCTTGGTGGATGGAGAATGAATACTATTGTTTATGATCCTTATTGCCCTCCATGGTTAATTAAGGAATATGGAGTTGAGCAAGTTTGGGAGTTGAATGATATTTTTAAACAATCTGACTATGTAATAACAATTGTTCCTTTAAATCCTGAAACACACCATATGATTGGAAAAGAACAATTTGATTTAATGAAAAAAGATGCTTTTTTCATTAATGTTTGTAGGGGTGCAGTTGTAAAAGAAACAGAATTGATCGATGCATTAAATAACAAAAAATTTAGAGGAGCAGGTTTAGATGTTTTTGAACAAGAACCAGCAGATCCTAAAAACCCATTGTTTTATATGCCAAATGTAATAGTGGCTCCTCATATAGCAGGTCAATCAACTAGGTCAGCTTGGCTTTCTAGAAGGAGAGCTTCTCAACAAGTAGCTGCTGTTTTAAGAGGCGAAAGACCGACTGCATTACAAAATCCAGCTGTAACAGCAAAAGTTGAAATGATGAAGTCTATGCCAGCTTCTAAACCAAAACTTTAGGGGAAATTTTTGAAAAATCCAGTAATTGAACAAATTACTACTCTTAGAAACCCAAACTATCCAAAAATAGTTTGGGTTATTGTGAAAACTACTGATGGTTTAAAAGGCATTGGTGAAACTTCTTATGATCCAGACACAGTAGAAGCATTTATACAAGGAGAAGGATCAGATTATCTATTAGGAAAAGACCCATCAAGTATAGACTTACATTGGGAAAAATTGTCTAAAGTAGGATCTCATATAAAATTAGGAAACTCCGGTGAAATGAGAGGTTTGTCTGCTTTAGATATGGCTCTTTGGGATATAAAAGCTCGAAAATACAAAGTTCCTCTATATGAACTTATAGGAGGGTTATCAAGGGATAAGATTAAAGTTTATAACACATGTGCAGGATATTCTTACGGGGTGAATAGGAAAGGATCAAAACTTCCAGGAGAAATAGATCATAAATCAGATCAGCCATACGAAGACCAATTCGCTTTTATAAATGACCCTGAAGGATTAGCAGAAAGTCTTCTATCAGAAGGATATTCTGCAATGAAAATTTGGCCTTTTGATCAATTCGTTCCAAACAATGATGGAAATATGATTGACCTAGAAGAATTAGAAAAAGGAACTGAACCTTTTAGGATAATAAGAGAAAAATTTAAAAACAAAATGGAAATCATGCTTGAACTACACTCTTTCTGGAATTTGCCTTCTGCAATAAGAATTGCAAAATCAGTTGAAAAATATAATCCTTTTTGGATAGAAGACCCTATCCCAATGGATAATTTTGATACATTATATCAATTTAAGAAGTCTACTAGTATCCCCACAACAGCATCAGAAACAGTTACAACTAGGTGGCAATTTAGAGAAATGTTTGAAAAAAGAGCTGTTTCGATTTGCATGTTTGATATTTCATGGGTTGGTGGATTATCAGAAGCTAAAAAGGTTTCAACAATGGCAGAAGCTTATAATTTGCCCATCGCAACTCATGACTGCGTTGGTCCTGTAACTCTTGCATTTTCCGTTCAATTATCCCTAAATGCACCGAATACAATAATTCAAGAAACAGTCAGAGCATTTAATAATACATGGTATCAAGAAATTGCAAGCAATCTTCCTGACATAAGAAATGGATATGCATATGCAACCTCTGAAATTGGCTGCGGTATAACTTTATCAGAAAGTTTTACAGAGAATGAACTTACCAATAAAAAATATAGATCACTTTAGGAGAGAATTATGACAAAAATAGCTGATGCAATTCAATTGTTTAATTGCCCTGGACCAAAGCCCAATGGGTTGCAAGCAACTAAAGAAGGATTATGGGTTATCGACCAAGGAAACAACTATGCTTATTTATTAGATTGGAATGGTGGTAAAGTAATTAAATCTTTTGAAACAGAAACTGATAAATCATCAGGAATAACCATTGATGATAGTGGAAATTTATGGGTAGCTTCTACTTATAATTGTAAAATTTATAAAATTGATTCAAATTCTGGAAAAACTATAGAGATTTTTGAATCCCCTGGCCAAGGAATGAATGCTACAAGAGAACATGAATCAAAAAATTACCAAAATACTGGAGACCATGGATTAGAATGGAAAGATGGATTGCTTTATGTTGCCTCGCCTCCCTCGCAATATATACATGTAATGGATCCAGTAAATTGGGTTGAAAAAAGTAAAACGAAAGTTCCAGGTTATAGAGTTCATGGCATTGCTTGGGCTGAAGAAGAAGGAAAAATTTGGGTTGCAGATACAGCTATGGGAGTAGTTTCAAAAATCAGGTTATCAGATGGAAGGGTTTATGACGCATTCAGAGTCTCCGATCCAGTACAAGTACATGGAATGACCATTAAAGACAATGTTTTATGGTATTGTGACGACAGAAGGCCTATAGGAATTTTAGACGTAAGCATGGAACCAGACTTCTAATATGAAAAAAAATCAAGGAAAAGTAATGACTGTACTGGGCCCTATTGAGCCCAATGAAGTAGGTAATACTACTACTCATGATCATATAATTATAGATTTTAATGCAATTTTGACTGAACCAATTGATAAAAATGATCTTAAAAAAATGGAAGAAAAAATCAGCATAAATAACTTAGGTTGGGTTAGATTTAATTGGGCTTCTTCAAAAGATAATTTGATTTACAATGATGTCTCAAATGCCTGTGATGAATTAGTTCACTATAAAAAATCCGGAGGTAAAACAATAGTAGATGTAACTAATATTGGACTAGGCAGAGATCCCAAAAAATTAAAATCAATAAGTTCTAAAACAGGAATAAATATAGTTATGGGATCAGGATTTTATGTTGAATTAGCGCAAAAAAAGAATTACACCCAAGATGGAATAGAATCTTTGTTCGAATCAATAATGAAAGACATTACTATTGGTGCAGATGAGTCTGATATTAAATCTGGGATTATTGGTGAAGTAGGTTGTTCATGGCCATGGACAGAAAACGAAAAAACTTCAATGGAAGCTTCTGTTGTAGCTCACAAAACAACTGGATTACCTTTACTTATACATCCAGGTAGAGATCAATATGCGCCTTTAGAAATAATAAGCCATATAGATAAATTAGGCGCTAATTTAAATAATGTAGTAATGGGTCATATCGATAGAACGATTTTTGATTATTCAATTTTAAAAGAAACGGCAGAAACAGGAGTGTATTTAAATCTGGATTTATGGGGTCACGACAGTCCGTATTATCCTTTAGCACCAGAAACTTATATGCCTGGAGACCATGAAAGAATAAATATGGTTGAATACCTAATAAACAATGGGTTTGAAGATAAAATTTTATTGGCTCACGATATATGTACAAAACATAGATTGAAAAAATATGGCGGACACGGTTTTGATCATTTATTAAAAAGAATTGTACCATGGATGAAAATGCGTGGAATAGATGGCAGAATAATCGAAAAAATGATGATAGCAAATCCAACAAATATGCTTACAATTAAATAATGAAAAAATTAATTTTAATATTTTTATTTTCTATATTAGTTAATTGCTCCACAGCTTCTCAAGAAAATCTTATCTCTCTGTTCGTAATAACTGAAGATTTAGAATTAGGCGAAAATAGAGTTGTCCTAACAATTCTAGACGAAAACGGGAATACATTAACCAATGATTTGAAATTTTATTATAAAAAAATAGAAGCAAAAACAAAACAAGAAATAAAAAACAAAACCATCTCCAATTGGCCTCCAAATAGAAAGGTTTTTATTACCAAAATTGATTTTGATGAAATTGGATACTGGGAAATTATAGTTGAGGCAGGAAGTAAGAAAGCTAAGGCAACTATAAACATTAAAGAAAACTCAAAAACATTATCAATAGGCGAATCGATAGAACCAATATTTACACCATCACTAAGCGATTATAATCTTTCTGAGATTACAACTGACATTAATCCCAATACTAATCTTTACCAGTACAGTCTTGACAAAGCATTGCTTGAACAAAAACCTATTTTTATAACTTTTTCTACTCCAGGATTATGTGTTACTGGAACATGTTCACCACAGCTAGAAGAACTAAAAAAAATCTCAAATAATTACAATGAAGTTATTATAATTCATGTTGAAATATGGAAAAACTTTAAAGAAGTTATGCAAAAAGGCGACTTGTCTTTAGGTATATTAAATGAGTCCGTAAAAACATTTGGGATTGAAACTGAACCCTGGACATTTTTAATAAGCAAAGGAGGAATAGTAAAAAACAGATATCAAGGTTTTGTAGAATATAAAGAACTAGAAAAAGATTTACAATTTATTATTGAAAATCAATGAGAATGATCTGAAAATTCAAAATCAACAATCATATGTTTTGAATTTAATACATCGTATTTAATTCTAACTTTTTTACCTTCATCCATATGTGATTTAATATGAGAATATGTAAATTCTATATTGATATCTTCAAGCTTTTTATCTGATTTTATATAAAATTTTTGTTCATTATCTTTATTATGCAAAGTAATAGAACTAACAGATTTCATCCCATTAGATAATGTAGTGTCAATATTCTTTATTCTCCCCTCATAAGTCAAATCATCCGAACAAGCTGAGAAAAGTAATGTAAGAATTATTAGAAATAAAATTAATTTATTTTTTAACATCTTCTAAAATTTGTTTTGCCCTATCTATCATAGCTTGATTTCTGGGGTTTTTTGCAATTTCTATAGCTTCAAGTAGATCTTTTTCAGAATTCTCTAATTCACCAAAAGAATAAAATAATAAAGCTCTTTCTATAAAAAAAGCTGCAGCAGATCTATCCATTTCAATGGCCTTATTAATAAGCTCCATTGATAGATTTAGATCTATGTCATATTCTCTATAACTTTTTGCCTTCCAATAATATATTGATGAATCTTCAGGCTCTAATTGGATTGCTCTTTCAAATAATACATCAGCCTGATCTAATAATCCTTTATTTGCCTTTACTGCAGCAGATACTACAATAGCTCTAACATCATTATTGTCAATTTCTAAAGCATAATTTGCGAAACGATCTGAAGCTTCAAAATCATCCATATAGTATAGTACCAAAGCTTTCTTAGAGTAGTGAGAGGAAATAGATGGATTAATTATTATGGCCTTTTCCAAAAACTCCAAAGATTTGCTTAGATTTGATTGCATCATAGATGCATCAGCTAAGCCTTCCCATGCTTTTGAAAATTCTGGATCAATAATAATTAATTTCTCGAAAGTTTTTTCTGCTTCCTTATATTTACCTTGATCACTAAATCTATTACCTTGAATATATAAATCTAACGACGCTTCAGGGGAATATTCATAAGTTACTTCTTGAGTGTCAATTTCGTTGGATTTTTGAGAACAAGAGAAAATGAATAATAATAAAAATATGAAAATTAAATATTTTTTCATCATAATAAATGTACTAATTGTTTCATGACTTCTTTTTCTGTTTTAGACCCACTTTTAATACCTAAATCCAAATTTAATAAATTCTGCAACATTTCTTTCATTCTTCCAGAAGAAAATTTTTCTGCCTGAACAAGTATCTTATTAAATGCAAAATTAGATTTAACTTGAATTTTATTTTGAATATCTTTATTATTTTTTACTCCTAATAAATCTTGTGTCATAATTATTAGTCTCAATTGTCTTGAAAGCATTTGTTCTATAGAAAAAAAATTTTGACCTTTGTTCATGAATTCATTAATCAATTGGTCTGATTTTAATAAGTTTTTCTCTAAAACAGAGTCAATAAGTTCAAATATAGAAGTTTCTTTTATTCCAGAAACCATTATTTCGACATCTGATTCTTCAATTTTAGTATTAGGTTTATAATTACTAAGCTTAAACAACTCATTATCCAAATATCTATAATTATTGCCTATTAAATCTATAAGCTTATTTATAGCATCGCTAGAAAGTTCTAATTGATGATTAGCCTGTCTAGAAGTAATCCATGTTCTGATTTTTTCCCACGATCCTCTTCCTGTCGGAAGATTAAATAAATGAATTTCAGCAACTTCTAAAAATTTTTTTATCTTGTTTGACTTGAGGTTTATTTCCTTTGTTTCAAAGAAAACAAGTTCATTCATAGCTGGTTTATTTATACATATTTCATTAAATGAATTCCATTGTTCATTTTTAGATGAAATTATTTTTGATATAAGGTCAAAAAAAACAAGTTTTCTAGTATCCCCAAATAATGACATTGTATTTACTAGTTCAGTAAATGTCGATTCTGTTACATTTGTCGAATAAACAAGATTGATATCTGACTCGACATCAGATTTTTCACCTGTAAGTTTACTTAATAATTCTTTGGATGAAAATTCATCATCACCATGTATGAGCTTAATCAAAACTTAATATTTATTTTTGTTGGTATTATTTAATTATGAAATTCAATAATTATATTATTATAATTCTATGAAAAATTTTATTACATTAATACCCAGAATATTTTATTTATCCTATCAGATTTATAGGAGCCTTTTTGACCCGAAAGTTTCAATGAAAACAAAATTATTTTTCATATTATCAATAATATACGTATTGTCACCCATTGACCTAATTCCAGACCTAATTCCTTTACGAGGACAAATCGATGACTTATTAGTGATTCTTATAGCTATTTTAGTTTACAAGTTCCAAGATTTTAAAAGAAACTTAAGAAAAAAACCTGAAGAAACAATAATTGAAGGCGAATTTAGAAATATAGATTCAGAAAAAGAATAGCAAGAATTTATAAATAGTTTAATAAGATGATTACAAAAAGAAATAAGGATGCAGTTTAATGGGATTTAAATGCGGAATAGTTGGTTTGCCCAATGTTGGAAAATCTACATTGTTTAACGCCTTAACCCAAACTGGCAATGCTCAGGCAGAAAATTATCCGTTCTGCACTATAGATCCCAATATAGGCGAAGTTGCTATACCTGACAATCGTTTAAAAACATTAGCTACAATAAGTGATTCCAAATCAATAATACCTACAAAAATGTCATTTGTAGACATCGCAGGATTAGTAAAAGGAGCCTCCAAAGGTGAAGGGTTAGGAAACAAATTCCTTGGAAATATTCGTGAAATGGATGCTATAGCATATGTTATCAGGTGCTTCGAAGACCCCGATATAGTTCATGTAAACGGAACTATCAACCCTGTTGAAGATAGTGAAATAGTTGAAACTGAATTAATGTTATCTGATCTAGAAAGCATTGAATCAAGGATTCCTTTAATCGAAAAAAAAGCAAGATCTGGGGATAATGAAGCAAAAGAATTGTTACCTATCATAACAAGTGTTCATGAATTATTAAGTACTGGAAAACCAGCCCGACTATTAAAATTACCTGAACCTGAAAAGCCTAAATTAAAAAATTTACAATTACTGACAAGCAAACCTGTTCTTTACATATGCAATGTTTCAGAGGATGATGCAACCACAGGAAACAAGTACTCAAAATTAGTTCAAGATATAGCAAATAAAGAAGATGCTCTTTCAATCGTAATTTCAGCAAAAATAGAATCTGAAATATCTCAATTAAACCCAGAAGAAAAAAATGAATATCTAATAGCTTTAGGATTAAATCAATCTGGGTTAGAGCAAGTAATCCAATCTGGCTACAAACTTCTAAATCTAATAACTTATTTCACGTCAGGCCCTGAAGAATCTAGAGCTTGGACAATTCCAAAAGGGTCTAATGCACCAAGAGCTGCTAGAGAAATACATACTGATTTCGAAAAAGGTTTTATTAGAGCAGAAGTAGTCACTTATAAAGATTACGTAACTTTACAGGGTGAAAAAAAATCTAAAGAGGCGGGAAAAATGCGAGTTGAAGGAAAAGATTACATAGTAGAAGATGGGGATGTTATATATTTCAGATTCAATGTTTAATTATTGTTCCTGACTTCTCCTTTTCTCGTATAAACTGCTAAAATACATTCAGACATTAAAAAAGGCTTTATTACTATTAAAATTATAAATTTTGAAGAATTTATAAAAAAACAAAATCTCCAAGTGAACCAAGAAATCAAGGTAAACTTAAACAAGAGAATAGAATATATTGTTACAGACGGAGCTATAAAAAACTTTCTGTTTTCAATATAAATATATAAAGGAAAAATAAATGAGTGATGAAATCGGAAAAATTCAAAAACCTGACTCTAAAAACATAATTGGTAAAAGAAAGGCCTTCATATGCGTTCTTTTACAAGCTCCTCCTGAAGCTTCTAAGGAGCTTCATGATTTAATTCAAAAGTATTGGGATGCTGTAGATACTAATATTACGAATTTAGAAAAAAAAGCAGGAGTAGTTAAAAGAGTTTTTGTTGAAGGTATACCTGGTAAAGGCGAAGATGTATCTGTAAGTCTAAAGGAAGCAAGTTTAGGAGCTTGGAATATTTTACAAGAGAGAATAAACTCTGGAGCTGAATTTGAGGAATTTGAAAATTTAGATATTTTACAAAAAGTAATAGATTGGTCTAAATGCTTAAATGTTGGGCTAAGTAATAGAAGTGTTGCTGAAAAGATTTCTGAAGAACTAAAAAAGGAATCTGAGTCAAGAATAGATTTCATAAATTCATCTCTTGATAATAATCTAAAAGAAGGTGAATCTTGCATAATTTTTACTGGTAATCAGGAAATTAATTTACCAGAAGGAGTAGAAAAGTTTATTATTTCTCCTCCAGAATTAGATACAGTTGCTCAGTGGGTAAAAAATGCACAAGCTGCTATGGAAGCTCAAATGAAAGAACAATTTGAAGCACAGCAAAAAGCAGCTCAAAATTTGGATAATGGAGATGCTGACCAGGATAAATCTGATAGTGGAATATGGACACCAAATTAGAAACAAATAATCTAGGATTATATATTCATATACCTTTCTGTCATACAAAATGCACCTATTGTGATTTTAATACTTATTCAGGAATTGAAAATCTGATTAATGATTTTACTGATTCAATATGCGATGAAATTAATTTCTGGGGCTTAGATGATTCATACATTATTAATTCAATTTTTATAGGAGGAGGAACTCCTTCATATATAGAAATAGAATATTTAGAAAAAATAATAAATACAATCAATAATAGTTTTAAATTATCTGATAAAACTGAGATCACTCTAGAAATAAATCCTGAAGATGTAACAAGTAAAAAAGCATCATTATGGGAAAAACTTGGTATAAACAGATGTTCAATAGGAATCCAATCTTTAAACGATAAAGAACTAAAAATAATAAATAGAAGGCATTCAGCTTATACAGCATTAAATTCAATAAATATTTTAAAAAAATATTTTAAAAATATTTCTGTTGATTTAATTTATGGACTTCCAAAACAGAATATCAATTCATATTTAAAAACTTTAGAAAAAATAATAGAGATAAATCCTTCTCATATATCTGCATATTCATTACAGGTAGAAAAAGGTACATATTTAGATAAACAAGTTTCTAATCATGAAATTATAGTTCCAAATGATGACATCTCAGCAGAAATGTATAAAAAAACTCAAAAACTATTAAAAAAAAGTAATTATAAAAATTATGAAATATCAAATTGGTCGAAAGAAGGACGCTGGTCAGTGCACAATATGAAATATTGGAAACTTCAACCATATATTGGAACTGGACCAGGGGCTCATTCTTATATGGATAAAAAAAGATTTAGTGTAATAAAATCTCCTAATAAATATATAAGTACCGTGAAAAAAATAAGAGATAAGAAAATCAATCGAATAGATAAAAAGATAGAATTTTTAAATAAAATATCCTTTTTTGACATTTATGAAAACCAAAGCGATAAAAATGAAAAACTTGAATTTTTAATGTTGTCATTAAGATTAGATGAAGGCATTAATTTAAATGAATTCAAAAAAAGATTTGAATTAGACTTTGATTCCCTATATTTAAATAAATTGAATGAATATTTTAAAAACAATATTCTCGAAAAAAACAACAAATCGTATAAACTTACAGAAAAAGGAAAGTTGTTTGCAAACGAAGTAGCTAACAATTTTGTAGAGTAAATGTATTCCATTTGTACAGCGGGCCATGTAAATCACGGAAAAACCTCTTTAGTAAGGGAATTGACTGGAATCGAAACAGATAGACTCAAAGAAGAAAAACAAAGAGGGCTATCAATTGAATTAGGATTTGCAAAATATTCTTTTAATAAAAATCTTTATGCATCAATTATTGATACTCCTGGACATGAAAGTTTTATAAGAAATATGATATCTGGAGCACACGCTGTTGATTTAGTTCTATTGACAGTAGCTGCTAATGAAGGAATAAAACCTCAAACAATTGAACATCTAAATATATTAAAATTGTTGTCTATAGATGAAATTGTTTTAGTAATAACTAAGATAGATCTAGTAAATAATAAAGAACTGTCAAATTTAAAAAATGAATTAAAGAAGTTTTTATCTAATAACAGTTTTGATAATTTAGACATTATAGAAATTTCTACAAAAGAAAAAATCGGAATTGATAAT
>JAYZJV010000016.1:0-25018 GCA_036164085.1 Chloroflexota bacterium
TTTTGCTTTCTTTTATATTTAAAATATCTAAAGCTAAAGAAACCTATTATTATATTTAACATAATAATAATAACTATTAAATTTATTATTTGAAAATTTAGAGAGCTTGAAATTTTTTTTACAAAACTGGATGGTATTTTTACCATTTCAAGATTTAAGTAATCACCTTTAGAATATCCATTCCCAATATATTCATAAAATTGTTTTGAAGAAATTTCAATATTTTTATTGAAAGAAAGATTTTTTCCTTTGATAGTACCCGATCCCTTTGGGATGATTATTTTGAAAGAATCTGTCCCATGAGGAAAATGTAATGGAAAATTAAATTCTGATGAACTGTATTTAACGTAATAACTAAATATTAAATTAAAGCTACCGGATGGAATATCAGAAGTAAGCGCAAACCCTTGTGGCATTTCTATAAGATTTCCAGTTGGTAAGTCCGTTTCAACATAAAGATCATAAAAGCCCTCTGGCAAACTAAATCTTAAAAAGTTCATTCCAGTTTTAGATACCTCAGAAAAGTTTGGAACAAAAGTCTTTTCATTTGTATTATTGATTTTTACAGCAGTAATGATTGATAATGATTGATCATTTTGATCTACTGATAAAATAGACATATTGTATTCATTAATTAATATATCTTCAATATTGTTTTCTGATTCAGCTTCGATAATATTTTCGGTACTGAAAAATAAAATTATTAAAATATAAAAAGTGGGAGTTGATATTATTTTTTTTAGTTTATTTTTCATTTTTATCTATAAATGGCTTTAGTATTAATATAGTCGAAATAATGGATAGAATTAAAAAAATTATTGAGAGCACTATTTCCATAATCAACCTTTCCTTAATTTAGATGGCCAAAGTGTTATCACAGTACCTATTAATAGAATAGGACCAGCTGCCCATATCCACCAAGCTAAAGGATTTATTGCTATTCTGATAGTCATACTAGTTTCGTCAATAAAATCTTTTGGAATTATATACAAATCTTCTATAGGATTACTTAAAATACCAGAACGAACACTTATTTGATTATAGTTTGGATAATATGAATGCATAGCTTCAATTTTTCCAATAAACTTTTTCTCTTTGTTATAAATAGAAAAAGTTGCTTTTGTTACTGAGTTTCCATTAGTTACTGTTTGGTCTATATCTTCAAAATATATATTGTAATTTTTGAAAGAAATTTCATCAGAAACACTAATATTGGTGTCTATTCTTTGATCATAGAATTTTGTTCCTATAACTCCAAAAGCTAGAGCTAAAATAGCAAGATGTACTATGTACCCACCATTTCTTCCGCGGTTAGAAAATATCATTTTAAAAAATGCAGAAAATAGATTTATAGAACCTGCCATTCTTGATCTAGTACCACTAATCCATTCCCTGATTATGATAGTTAGAACAAAGAATATAGAGACTAATGAAACAATAGGAAAAAATTTGTTTATTCCTATTATGATTAAATAAATAAGAAACAATCCACTTAATATTAATGAAGGTGAAATTCTTTCAATTGTTGTCTTAATTGTAGTTTTTCTCCAAGATAAAACTGGGCCTATGCCCATCAATAATACAATTCCTAATAAAAGAGGGCCTGCTGTTTTATTGAAATATGGAGCAGAAACACTAATTTCAGTTCCTGTAAATATTATAGATACAACTGGAAATAAAACTCCCCATAGAATGATTAAAGAAGTAAGAACCAGCAAAACATTATTGAGTAAAAAAGAAGATTCTCTTGATAAATAAGATTCAATTTTATTGTTACTTTCTTTAATATTTTTGTATTTATATATTATTGTAAATACTGCATATGAAGTCATCACTATCATAAATCCAAGAAATAAAAATCCTAAAGTTGAAGCTGCAAATGAATGAACTGAAACAACAGGTCCCCCTCTGTTTATAAAGGTTCCTAATAGTGCAAGAATAAATGTCAAAGAAACAAGAATTATATTCCATAACCTAAACATACCTCTCCTTTCTTCTACCATTACTGAATGAATTAATGCGGTTAATACTAACCAAGGCATTAATCCAACGTTCTCTATAGGATCCCAGCTCCAATATCCTCCCCATCCCAGAATAGTATAAGCCCACCAAGCACCTATTAATAAGCCTGCTCCCAAAAGAGTCCAAGAAATCAAAGTCCAAACTCTTAGTATTGGGAACCAATTTTTTTCTTTTTTTGAATCGAATAAAGCTCCTTGAGAAATGACAAAAGGGATTGAAATTGATGCTAATCCTGACATTAGCAACGGAGGGTGTATATACATACCTGGATGTCTTAACAAAGGATTAATTCCTTTTCCATCTGATTGATTTAAAGTAGAAACTTCGAAAGGATTAGCAAAAAATAGTAAAACAAAAATATAAAAGGAACTAATTAAAGAGAGGATTCCACATGAATAGGATAGATTAGATTTTATTTTATCTGAAGCAAAAAATAGCAAACACCCACTTAAAATAGAATGAACTAGCAATATATATAATAAAGAACCTTCATTTCCTGCATAAAAAGCAACAAATGTTAAAGCTTTATTCATGTCCAAACTTGAATGATTAAATACATAAATATTTGAGAAATCATTTGATAAAAATAAAGTAATTAGCGAAAAACAAGAAACGAATATCATAAATATAGAAAGATAATAACTTCTTGAAGCACTTAAAATCATTATTCTGTTTTCCTTATAAAATCCTAAAATAAATAAAGTGCTTGAATAGAGCGATAATATAAATCCTAGTATAAGCATGTAGAATCCAAATGTGTTCATTTGATTTTATCTCTTTTTATATATAAGCCTAAAATTAGAATACCAATTACGACAGAAATAGATGGAATAATATAAGCTATAGCATTAAATCCGGTCATTGTAGGATAAGCTAAAACTGAATTTCCATATCTTTTTATAAAATAGATCTTAATTTCTTCTTCATTGTACCCCTCTTGAATTTTTTTCTTGATAGTATTTTTCATATCATCTGCAATCAGAGATTGAGATTGGTCTAATGTTTGACCATCACATACAGGACACATTATTTCTTTTTCGAGCTTTATATATAAGCTCTCTTCAGAATTATTTTGAGAGGCAAAACAAGCATTAATTGAAAATATCAAAATTATAGAAATGCCTATTTTAAGCAGCTTATTGTAAGTCATCCCATATATAATTCACAATAGCTTTAATTTCGTCTTCAGTAAGCATATTTTCATAGGCAGGCATAAGTCCTGCTCCACCTTTAATAAATACCACGGCATTGTCTTTAGAAAGCTCTGAAGTAATTAGATTAGCTGGACTTTTATGTGTTTCACCTGTAACTCTGGACCAATAGTTATCTATATCCGTTATTTTACTTGCAGCAGGACCATTTCCATCTGCAAATGCTCCATGGCAGAATGAACAGTTTATGTTATATAAATAGGAACCATTATATTTATCAGAGGAATCAGAATTCATATCTAGGCTATTATCAGTCCCTATTTCAAAAAATGTTTTACTGTCTTGATGGGCAGAGACTCTAGGGGGTTCTTGATACTTATTTGCCTGGTTATAATGCATTTCACTAAAAATCTCTACAGGATATGTGTTGTTTTGTTGAACACATGACGTTATTAAAACTGCTAGCAGAGAAAATATATATATTATGTTTTTATTTATTTTCATATAATTAATTTTATTAGTTTAAGCTTCCTTTATTTCTTCTGAACCGGACTTTTCTAGTATCTTTTTTGCTTTATTAAATTTTGAATCTTCTACTGAAATCACTACTCCTATATAACCTTCAGTAATTCTAGGATCATAAACTCCTGGGGCTATGTTTGGCAATCTTGATTCAAAGATTATTCCTATAACACTAAAAATCACAGCTGATAACATAGTCATTTCATACATAATGATTAACATTGCAAAAATCGAAAGAATAGGTTTCCCTCCAGTGATTAATGGATATGCTAACTGTGTTGCAGTGGTTAAAAATAGAGATAAACTAAATCCAATTATTGCTCCAAATGCAGGAAACCTAAATAATCTGTGCTGCGGAACATGTTCTCCAAAAGCTCCTTCTGGATATGGTGTCCCTGTTAGAACGTCAAAAGTTCCTTGTTCGAAACCACCTTCCTTTAATCCATCCATAGCATTTGCAGCATCATTTGGGTCCAAATATAAACCTAATAAACTTTTCATCTTTTTACTCCTCTTCCTCTCTAAATATAGTAGGAACTGTTGCGCGACCTATTTTAATATCATCGCTAAAAACTTCACTTTCTTTTTGTTCAAATAATGGTACCAATGGAAAAATTCTTGAAAAAATCAACATTAACAAAGTTACCCAACAAAATGACCAAAAAAGAATATACCACTCAAACCAACTTGGTGAGTATGCTTCCCATGTAAAAACAAATGGAGTCCTTCTAGCTAATCCAGGTACGATAATCAAGAACCTTTCAAGCCACATTCCAATATTTACTAAAATTGAACTCCAAAACATTAATGCAATGTTTGTTCTTATACGTTTGAAAATCCACATTGGAACAGGAAGAATATATCCTGTCAATAAGAATAATAAAAATAGCATATTCCATGGATATTGAAAAATTTGCATTTCTCTTAATGCAATTTCTGGTGCATCGAGTCCATATAAAGCAAACAAAAGCTCTAAGAAGGTAAAACCTAACCATGCTGTCGCAACTACTGTTAGTAATCTTGCCAGAGCATCAAAATGCTCTGGCCTTATGAAATCATTCCATCCCCAGCCCCATCTCATTAATGCCATCATTGTAACAACCGCTGAAACACCTGAATGAACAGCACCTATAACAAAATAGGGAGCGAATATTGTTGAGTGCCATCCTTCTACTGCAGTTGTTACAGCAAAGTCCCAAGAAACAATTGAATGAACAGAAACGAAAATAGGAAGCATTAATGCAGATAATAAAATTCCACCTACTACTTGCATTTTCCACTGTCTAGGATTTCCTCTCCAACCCAATGCAAGAATTGTATAGAATCCTTTTCTAAATCCTGTTGTTCTATCTCTCAAAACTGCTAAATCTGGTAATAGAGCTACAAATAAAAATAAAGTTGATCCAGTTAGATATGTAGAAATTGCTATTGGGTCCATAAATAGAGGGGACCTTATATTAGGCCAAATACCTCTTGAAGCATCATAAGGAATCAACCAGTAAATTATTCTCCATGTTCTTCCTGCGTGAATTAATGGGAAAACAAGTGCAGTAGCAAGAGAAAAAATTGTTAATATTTCAGCAGCTCTTGTTACTGGCCTTCGCCATTCTGCTTGAGTCAACCTCAAAATAGCTGAAATCATAATTCCTGCGTGCGATATTCCTACCCAAAAGACGAATGTTGTTATATACAGTCCCCAATATACAGGTCTATTTAATCCTGTAACTCCAAGCCCATACTTTATTTGAATACCAAACAATACAAATCCAACAATCACAAAAAAGCCTAATATCGATACAAGATATGGCCACCATTTAGGAGTTTGTAAAGTTCCATTTAAAAGTACTGAGTTTGTATACTCTTGACTTAATCTATTTTCATTGTTTCTTTGTTGCATAATTCTCCTCTATTAATCTGGCTTTGCAACCCTAACACCATGAGCTTTTATGTATTTTACTGGTTTAGCTAATAAATTGAACTGTTGAATTTCCCATATTCCAATAAATGGAACAATTCTAGAAACTATTATTACTATAAGAAATACTGAACTCACTGCACCTATAAAAACTAAAACATCCCAAATATCAGGGTATATAGTTTTAGGAATAACAGTTAACCACTTATCATGAATAAGTTTTGGGTCAACAGACCAAGCAGGTACGTATAATCTTAGTCTCTCAAAAAGTACACCCATTATAGCCAAAATAGCACCATAAAAAGGGCCATTGACTGAGTTTCTAACCTTATTCCATATTAACCACCACCATGGGAATATAAAGCTAAACAGCATCCCTAAAATAAACATATACATCATAGGGCCTCTAATTAATAAATCTAACCAAGCTGTGTCTGACATAGATTTACCATACCAAAATACTATGAACGCTGAGTAAAAAAAGTAAATCCACATTAAGCTTGCAGCAAACATAAGTCTTCCTAGTGCCCAAAATTGATTAATAGTAATATAATTTTCATAACCACAATATTTTCTTACAATCCATGCAAGTATTATTACGGATGCTATTCCACCTTGTATCCCACCCATAGCATGAGCCATTGGATAAATCGCATCCCTCCAGCCAGGTACCATACTCATACTGAGGTCAACAGATATCAAAAAATGAACAAAGACTAACGTAAAGAAATAGAATGTGCTCATCATTCCTATTCTCATTCTTAGAGTGCTCCACTGAACAGTAGATCCCACAAATCCTCTAGCTAATATTTTTGCAATTTTTTGTTTTGTTCCTTTTGAATTATCTCTTATAGTTGCAAAATCTGGGAGTGCAGATGAATATAATAAAGCGAGGCCTACTATAGCAAGCATTACTAAGCCTAAGGTATCCCAAAAATGAGGACTATAATTTGGAGCCTCAAACCAAATTGATCTTCTTCGAGCTCCATCAACAATTAGTGGAGGCAATACCCAAAGTAAAGGGATCATAATTATTATGTTAATTATCCCTACAACTCCTATAATATGAGCAATTCTAGAAATCGGTCTGGCCCAATTAGCCTTAGCAATCAAGGGAGCTACTGCAACCATAGGAGCACCTGATGTTGTACTAAGAATAAATGCTAAAATAGCAGCTATATATCCCCATTGTGTTTGATCATCACTCTGAAAAAATAATTTACCTAACAATCCCGCTATTCCTAAAAGACTCAATAGGCTAAATGCCCAAATCATCTTTCTTAGAGGGTTCCCACCTCTAGAAGTACTTGAAATAAGCTCTTCTTTCACTATTTTGGGATCACTAGGAGGCCAGTAATGATGTTCTTCGTTAGTGCTCATTATTTTTAGCTTTCTTTCCTAAGTTTTTATCTTTATAAGGATCTACAGTAGCTAGATACACAACATTTGGTTGTGTATTTAACTGTGGCATCAACGTGAATTTTCTATCACTCTTAGCTAATTGAGAAACTTCACTCTCTGGATCATTTAAGTCACCAAATGTAATTGCACCTGTGGTACAAGCTTCTTGGCAAGCAGTTTGAATTTCACCATCTTCAAGTGCTCTATCTTCATCTTTTGCGTTCCTAGTCCCTCTTTTAATTCTGTGAATACACATACTGCATTTTTCCATTATTCCTCTACTTCTAATAGTCACATCTGGATTAAGATGATTACGGAATTCTTCTGGCCAAGCTGGCTCCCAATAATTAAACATTCTTACGATATAAGGGCAACCGTTTGCACAATATCTGGTTCCTACGCATCTGTTGTATATCTGAACATTTAAACCTTCATTATTATGATAAGTTGCATAAACAGGGCATACTGGCTCACAAGGAGCATTTGCACAATGCTGACATAGAACAGGTATAAACCTTGCTTTCACATCAGGGAATTCACCTTCCCAATATCTTTCAATTCTAATCCAAGACATAACTCTGCCTCTTTCGAATTTATTTTGATCATTCAAAGGGATATTATTTTCTACCTGACATGCAGTAACACATCCGCTACAACCATTGCATTTATCTGTGTCTATTACCATTCCCCAACTTCTATCGTTTTCTATTACCATAATTATTCCTCTTTTAATTTAATGAGAACTTTTTTCTTTATTGTCGTGATCATTACTATGTTCATCGATGTGATCACTTCCGTGACTTTCTCTGAAATTTATTGATTCTTGATACTTATGATGATTTTCTTCTTCTGCTTCATGAGCAGTTTGACCAGGCTTGACTATAAGTACTGGTACTCCAGGTTCAACAGGAAATGCAGTAACATTTCCTTCAAATTTAGGGAGTTTTTCATTTCCTCCAGCTCTTTTCAACGAAACTTTTGTAGAAGCCCACGCGAAAGATCCAGAATTTTCATCAATTTTTCCAGAAAGAATTTTCAATACGTTTGAGCCTCTGTCTTCAGAGTATCTTCCACCTTTTTCAGTACCTTGACCAGTTGGAACACAAAGAGTTCCTGGTTGAACTCCTGGGTGTGGATAAGCTAGGCATTTTATTTCTCCTGAATCAGATTTTAAATAAATTATGTCTCCTTCGTTGATGTTCATTTCTGATGCTTGAATATTATTTATTTCTACCCAAGTTTGCCAGGCTGCTGTTGTTATTCCATCAGAGGCTTGTTGTGCAAAAGGAGAGTTAGCAAGTTTGCCATCCATTAGCACATTAGTAAATGGAATAAGATGAAATTCTTCTCCAAAGTTGCTATCTGTCTCAGAAAATGAATTTTTAGATTCAAATTCAAATGGATTTTTAAGCCTAATCTTTTTTTGTTCTGAAGAGATTGATTTATTCCAATAACCGCCTCTTTGTTGCACTCCATTCATAAATGAATTTTTATCATTTGCAATAACCGAACCAGATTTGCTAGATCCTTTATATTCATTGTCAAATACTTTTTTAACTAAAGATTTGTTAGATCCACTTATTGAAGGTTCTAAATCTAGTAAAGTGTCAGCATAACTTACGGCACCTGATGCTCCTGGGCCATCTTTGACAACCACTGGTTGTTGTAAAGAAACAGTTAGGTACCCTGGAAGTGGATTAGGAATCTCTGATCCCCATTCTTCAAAAAAAGTTGTATCTGGAACAACAATATCTGAATATTGTAGGGTTTCATTCATTATGTTTCCAAATGAAATAACAGTCTCGACATTTTTCAATGCACCTTTCACGTCTAATGAATTAGGCATTGCATATACCAAATCAACTCCCTTTATAATTACTGTATCAACATAACCTGCTCTCCATTGTGCAATTTCTTCTTGCCAATCTTTAAAACTGTTTGGTTTAGTTGATCCTCCTATATTTTCTTTATCAATCTCAGGATTAAGGATTACTCCTCCTGTTTTACCTATAGAGCCTAAAAGAACATTTAGTGCAAATATTACATATGTATTGAACTTACCATTCGTATAAGCCGATGTTGATCCACCTGCGAATACAATACTTTTACCTTTTGATATTTTATGAGCAATTTCTTTTATTTTTTCTTGTGATACCCCTGTCCTTTTTTCAACATCCTCTGGATTGTATCCAAATTCTACTTTTCCATCAGGGAATTTATTTAAAAATTCGTTTATTTGAGTTTCTGGAACTAGTTTTTCATTTATAATTATGTTTGCTATTGATAAAGCTATTTCTGATTCCGTTCCTGGGTAGGGAGATAACCATAAATCTGAATTTGCAGAAGTTAAAGAAAATCTTGGTTCTACATGTGCAAAAAACCCTCTATTTCCAGATCTTAGTTCACCAAAAGCATGTCCATATTGAGCAGGAGAAATCCAATTTTCAATCCAATCTGCTCCGAAAGACAAAACATTGTCCGCATGGGCTATATCAAAATGTGGGATTTCATTAGTTTCAAAAAGTTCATACACAGCTTCATGTAAATTAGTTTGGTCTAAAGCATCATATGTTAGGTATCTTCCTCCTCTGCTTTCAGCAAATTTTTGAGAAATCCAACCTTCTGTACTTCTAGTTGGATTAGAAACTACTACAATTTTTTTACCTTTTGATGTAGCTTCTTTGATAAATTTATCCATTTCTTCAAAGTTAGTATTTGAAAGAATTCCATCTTTGGATCTTCTTAACTTTGGTTTATGCAATCTGTCTGGATTATAGTGAAGTTGAATGGCACAATCTAGATTAGATCTTGCTCCTCCTCTGTTAACAGGATGATCAGGATTTCCCTTTAACTTTTTTATTCTTCCTTCAAGTATTCTAACTAAAACTCCATCACCTGAGGCTCCTTCTGTCCAAGAAGTAGCATACCATGAATCAATACCTCTAACTAAGTCTTCAGGCATATCAACAGGACTTTGTACTATTAGTTCTTTTTCAGGAATAGAACAAGCAGCAAATATTACAGCACCAGCTGCAGATTTTCCGCTTAGTGATAAAAATTCTCTCCTGTTTATTTTCATAATTTCCTCAAAATGTTTTTTTTACTATATTTAATGGTGGCAGGCCGCACAATCAGTGGGACCTCCATTTTTTCTATGACAATTAACACATTGTCCCATTTTCAATGGTTCTACTTGGTAAACTTTTTCCATGTTAGCGACATCTCCATGACAGGTTGAACATACTTGAGAAGCAGGAACTGAATCCTTGCCTTCCAGGTCAAATCTATCAGGAACATTTTCTATTGATGATGGATTGTTTGACAGATAATTTATATGAGCTGAGTGTACAAACCTTACATGATCTGGAAGTCTATGGACCCTTCTCCAGTTAATAGGTGAAGCCATTTCAGAATCTACTATAACTTGTTTACTCTCTGTGTTCTCATATATCCCTGATGCTTCTCTTAATTTAATAAGATCTTCGCTTTCATAACTCCCAACTGCTCTATGACAACTTGCACAAAGCTCTACAGCTGGAACATGAGCAGAAGAAGATTTGGTAACTGTTCTATGGCAGAAAGTACAATCCATTCCTAATCCCCCTTCTGATTCAGGAGCTGCATGCTTGGTATGAGGAAAATTAATAGGTTGATCAAATGTTTGTTCAAACCCTAGTACTGGTAGAGGTTGTCCTAACCAGGCATTAAATAATCCTGCTAATAAAATAGAAAAAATAGCTAGAGTAGTAAGACCTCCTAGTCCAACAAGTGGGACTAGAACTTTAATCCATAATGGTGTAGTTCTGTCTAATTCTCTTATTTTATTTATAATTTTATTTATAATTTTTTATCTCCAATAATTAAACAATTATTGCCAAAAGCTTGGATATATTCTTTCTAAAACTGGATATATATTAAAAAAAGCTAACAAAAAGAAAGTAATAATTGAAACTAAGCCAATAAATCCTATTATGTACAAAATAGGTCTAAGCTTGTTGAATTTTTCACTAACTGTTTTTGAATCTACAGCAGAAGGGATAATGGCATGAGCAACCAATAATATTGGGCCAGTTAAAATAGCAGATACTAAAGCCAAAGTTAAAAAGGTTATTGATCTAGCTATTTCGCTCCACTCTCCTGTTGTGGGTGCAAACGGATCCAAATTAATAGCCCTCCTGAAGTTTTTTTTGAATTACAATAATGTACATTAATCTTAGAACATTCTACTATTATTTTCTTTAAAATGGACGTTATTTTTATGCAAATATTTTAATTTAATTGCAATATTCTTTAAAAGGGATTTAATTTTTATATATTTTTTGAAAGGGTTGTTTTGATTAAAAAAGATAAATTAGTGTGGATTTATGAGACTATGTGTAGAATAAGATTTTTTGAAGAATCTATGCTTGAACAAACTTATAAAGGTAATTCTATGGGTGTCACTCATCCGTCAGATGGACAAGAAGCAGTTCCCACAGGAATATGTGCTCATTTGACTGAAAAAGACTGGATAGGCTCAACTCATAGAGGTCATGGACATTGTATAGCAAAAGGTTTGGAAACCGACAAAATGATGGCAGAAATCATGGGGAAATTTACGGGAAACTGTAAAGGAAAAGGAGGCTCAATGCACATTGCAGACTTTTCTAAAGGAATGCTTGGAGCAAATGCAATTGTAGGAGCTTCTATTCCTTTGGCAGTTGGTGCTGCATTGACAGCAAAGTATCAAGGTAAAGAAAAAGATTCTATTGGAGTAGCTTTTTTTGGAGATGGAGCATCTTCACAAGGAGTTTTGCATGAATCAATGAATTTAGCTTCAATATGGAAACTGCCTGTAATTTTTGCATGTGAAAATAACCAATATGCTGAAGCAACTCCATCATGGTATGCAGTTTCAGTAGAAGATATAGCAGATAGAGCTGCTTCATATAATATTCCTGGCGTTATCGTTGATGGAATGGATGTTTTTCAAGTTTATGAGGCTGCTGAAGAAGCAGTTTCTAGAGCTAGGAAAGGCTTGGGGCCAACTTTGTTAGAACTGAAAACATATAGGTATCATGGACATTTTCATGCAGATCAACCAGAAAAATATAGAACTGAAGAAGAAGAAAAGATTTGGAAAAATAGGGATTGTATAAAGTCTTTTGAAAAAAAAGTTTTAGAGCAAAAGCTAATGACTAAAACAGAACTAAGCACTTTGAAAAAAAATATTGAGAAAGAAATCGAAGCTGCAGTAGAATTTGGTTTATCTAGTCCATTACCGCCGACTGAGACTTTATATGAAGATGTTTATGTAAATTATTCTAACGACTTAAAAGGATTGAGATAAATCTTATTGAAAGGAAGACATGACTATAGAAAATCAAAATAGTTTAGGTCCAGGGTTTGATGTAAAAGGATCTGAAATGAGATATAGAGACGCCTTTAATAATACTTTAAGAGCAGAATTGGAACATGATGAAAATGTTTTGATAATAGGGGAAGATATTTCAGGTGGTTTTGATAAAGAAACTAAGGAACCCTTGGATGCATGGGGAGGACCTTTTGCAGCTACAAAAGGGTTAGTGCAAGATTTTGGTGTTGAAAGGATTATGGATGCTCCAATTTCTGAGGCAGGATTTGTAGGTGCCGCTATAGGAGCTGCTTTAACTGGACTTAGACCTGTCGTAGATCTGATGTATTTTGACTTTACTACAGTAGCATTTGATCAGTTGTTATCGAATGCTGCAAAGAGTAGATATATGTTTGGAGGTCAAACAAAAGTACCTCTTACTCTTTTTGCAAGATCAGGAGGTGGAACTGGTCATGCTGCTCAACATTCAAGTGCATTTTATTCAATACTAGCTCACATTCCTGGTTTGAAAGTTGTGACTCCATCTGATCCTTATTCTGTTAAGGGTTTATTATCTGCAGCTATTCGAGATGATGATCCTGTTTTTGTTGTAAATGATAAAAAATTGATCAATATGACAGGTTTTGTTCCTGATCAAGAATACCAAATTGCATTAGGAAAAGGAAGGATGCTAAAACAGGGTAATGATATTACTTTAGTAGGGATGAGCTATACTTCAGTTGTCTGTAAAGAAGCAGCGGAAAAATTAGAAAATATAGGAGTAGATGCAGAAGTAATTGATCTTATGTCGTTATCTCCATTGGATGAAGAAATAGTTATCGATTCAGTCAAAAAGACAAATAGAATAGTAATAGTTGATGAAGATAACCCTAAGGCTAGTATTGCAAGTGAAGTAGCTGCAATTGTTTCTGATAAAGCCTTTGACTTTCTTGATGCTCCTGTAAAAAGAGTAACAGCTCCACATACACCTGTTCCATATAGCAAGGGATTGGAAGATGAATTTATGCCTGATAGTAATGATGTTTTTGATACAGTAAAAAAGCTTTTAGATATTTGATTTTTTTATTTCTTCAATAAGCTCTTTTTTATTTTTACATTTAACCGCATCGTCATTAATTGCATATGATAAAAGGCTGTTATATGGATAAATTCCACTTTCATGTCCATCAGACCATAATGGTTGAATGGCATATTTCCCAACTATAATATAGTCCACAACAATTATGTCATCAGACACTCCTGATACATTTAGCAACTTTTTTCCAGTTAATTCTTCAACACAATTCGCACATGCACATTGTAGCCTTAGATATTTGTAGGGATATATACAAGATATATCGTTTCCCCAAATAATTTCTAACCCATCACTTAATCTATTTACAGCTTTCGGTTCCATAAAATATTATGATTCTAATATGATTTTCTAACACACAGAGTAATGTTACAGAAATTCTAAATAAAAAATATACATAAATTAATACTTAAATAGGTGAAAAAATGAATGATATTATAAAAGTTGGAGTTGTAGGAGCTGGAGGGAATACTGTTCTGAAACATATTCCTTTACTTCAAAAGATCGAAGGTGTAGAGATAGTATCTGTAGCAAATAGGTCAATTAAGTCTTCAAGTGCTGTAGCTTCTCAATTTGAAATAAAAAACTACTATGATAATTGGATACAAGTAGTAAATGATCCAGCTCTTGATGCAATTGTTATTGGAACTTGGCCTTATATGCATAAAAAACTCACTATAGAAGCTTTGGGACAAGGCAAGCATGTATTATGCGAGGCAAGAATGTGCATGAATGCTGATGAAGCAATAGAAATGTATGATTGTGCTCAAACATATCCAAATTTAGTATCTCAAATTGTGCCTGCTCCTCACACGTTGCCAATCGATAAAACAATTATCCGTCTTATTTCATCTGGATACATTGGAGATTTGATAAATCTTAGAGGAATGGTAACGGCTGGGAATGATTTTCCTAAAGATAATCAAGAATTTCACTGGAGAAATAATAGAGATTTATCAGGGAATAATATAATGCAAATGGGAATTTGGTACGAAGCGATTATGAGGTGGCTAGGACCAGCTAAATCTATCACAGCTAATGCTCAAACTATAATGAATCCTAGGATTGATTATGACGGCAATTATGCTTACACAGATATCCCTGATCATTTAGATGTACTTTGTGAAATGGTTAGTGGAGGGACAGCTAATTTACAATTCACAATGGTTTCTGGAATGGCTCCTGAATCAGAAATGTGGATTCATGGTACGAAAGGAACTATTGTTATTAAAACTGAAGCCACTGATGATCCAGGTGCACCCGAGCTAAAATTATATGGAGCAGAGCAAGGACAGAAAAACTTACAAGAAATAAAAGTACCAGATGAAGAAAAAGGGTCTTGGAGAGTTGAAGAAGAATTTATTAATGCAATTCGTGGAAAAGAAATTATTACACATACAAGCTTTTCAGATGGTGTTAAATATATGAAATTTACAGATGCTATTTTTGATTCATATTCAACGGGTCAAAAGATTTACATAACTTAAGACATGAAAAATAAAATTGACTTAAATGCAGATATAGGTGAATCTTTTGGTTCTTACAAACTTGGTTATGATGAAGAAATCGTAAAATATATTTCTTCAGCAAATATTGCTACAGGGTTTCATGCAGGAGATTATAATTGGATAAAAAAAACAGTAGATTTATCTATAGAAAATAATGTTTCTATTGGAGCACATCCATCATATCCTGATTTATCTGGATTTGGAAGAAGAGAGATGTCTATGTCTTCGGAAGAAATCGAAAACCTGATCAAATATCAAGTTGGTGCACTAATAGGATTTGTTGGATTAGATAATCTTTCTCATGTAAAACCTCATGGGGCTCTTTATAATAAGGCGGTTAATGATGAAGTGACTGCTAAAGCTATAATTAGTGCTGTAAAATCAATAAGCAAAAACCTTATACATGTTGTATTGGCAGGTTCATTATGGGAAAAAATTGCAACGGAATCAGGAGTTAAGGTTTCTCGAGAAACTTATGCAGACAGAGAGTTTATGTCTGATGGAACTCTTTGTCCAAGATCAGTTAAGGGCTCAGTAATAGAAGATTCGAAAAGAATAGTAGAGAGAACATTGCAAATGATCAATACTAATCAAGTTAAGGCTTTTGACGGAGATATTATAAAAATTGATTTTGATTCAATTTGTTTGCATGGGGATACAAAAGGGTCTGTTCAAATAGCGAAAAGTATAAATAACTCGTTTAGAGAAAATAATATCATTTTAACTTCTATGCCTAAAATTATTTTATGAAACAAGACTTTGTTATAAATTTTCATGGTGATTCTACTTTAGTTGTAAAACTAGGTGAAGCTATAGATATTGAAACCAACGAAGTAGTACATAATCTAATTGATAAATTAGAAAAAGAAATAATTAATCAAAATTACATAGAAGATATCTATCCTACTTTTAACAATATAGTAATAAATTACGACAATTTATTGATTGATTTTGAAACTTTGAAAATTGATCTTTCAAAAAAAATATCTAATCATTTAATAAAATATAAAAACAATTTATATGAAGAAAAAATCATTGAAATTCCAGTTAAATATGGGCAAGAATATGGCCCAGATTTAAAAAATATGTCTGAAAAGCTTAAAATTTCTGAAGAAAAAATCATTGAAATTCACACTCAATCTTTATATAGAATTTTTATGATTGGTTTCATGCCAGGCTTTCCATATTTAGGAGGCTTAGATAAAAGAATATCATTTCCAAGACTTTCTACTCCAAGAAAAATAGTTCCTGAAGGATCCGTTGGAATTGCTGGGATGCAAACAGGTATTTATCCTTTTGACTCTCCTGGAGGCTGGAACATTATTGGTCGAACAGATAAGAAGCTTTTTGATGCAGATAATAATCCACCAGCATTATTATCAAGTGGTCTAAACTTGAAATTTATAAGAGAATGATTAAATTTTTAAATTCTGGAATATTATCAAGCTTTCAAGATAAAGGTAGATACGGGAAAAAAAAATTTGGTGTTTCCAGATCTGGATGTTTAGATGTTTTTTCTTTTGAATTATCTAACAGATTATTAGGTAATTCTCATGATGAACCTGCTATTGAAATATTAGGAGGTTTTTCCTGTGTTTTTTTACAAGAAACTGTTATATCAATAACGGGTCCTTTAGAAATCTTTTCCGTAAATGATAATTTTATTTATCAAACTAATTCTTCAATAAAAATGAATATTGGAGACAAACTAGATATACCCTTTAGCAATAAAGGGAATCTATTTTATTTATCAGTTTCAGGAGGATTTAAAATTAATAAGGTTATGAATTCTTATTCTTATCATCAACCTTCAAATATAACCGATGAACTAAAAATATCAAATGGAGACATTGTCAAATTAAATAACAATATTCAAAGTGATTTGTTGATTTCTGATAATACTTTTTTTGAAAAAAGAATATTCAATAATGAAACGATTAGGATCATATATAACGAAGATATAAATGTTAAAGAATTTAAAAATATTTTTGAACAAAGAGAATTTAGAATATCTGATCAAATTAACCGTCAAGGGATTAGACTGAAAGGAGAACCGCTTGATTTTTTTAAAGATCAAAATGAGATTTCGTCAGAAGTTTCAGCAGGGACGGTGCAGCTTCCTCCAGATGGGATTCCTATTATATTATTGAATGATTCTCAAACTACAGGAGGGTACAAAAAAATTGGTTCAATACCTAGATTTCAATTGTCAAAAATCTGTCAGAAACCAATTTCTTCCAGAGTGAAATTTTCTGGAATATCATTAAGTGAATCTATTTCTGAATTTCGTAAGATGCACTTAGAATTCAATAAAATCAATATTCAAAATTATACAAATAGAGTTCTAGAAGTAAACGGGAGAATGATTTCAGTTCTAATTTCTCAAAATAATAGTATAATATCGATAGCTGATAATCAGCAATTCGAAATAATTGAGGAGAAATTTGAGTAATTCTTTATTAGATGGATTGCAAGTGTTTTGGATAGGAATACTTGTTGTTTTTATTGTTTTGATCTTACTTCTACTTTCGATAAAGGTATTAACTTTTTTTGAAACTGAAAATACAAAAAAAGAAATTATCAAGAACAAATTAACAACTAATGAAAAAGATGGCAATCTATTCGATATAGCCGCCGCTATAGGTGTTTCAATTTTTACAAAAAGTAAAAATAAAACTAATGAAATTGCCGCTGCTGCTGCTGTTTCAATATTTGAAAATGAAAATCAAAAATTAATAGATAGAGATTTTTCTTCTTATAATTCTCCTTGGATTACAATTAATAGATCAAGAATGATGCAAAAAAAAACTAGAAGGATATGAATTGAGTAAATATAAACTTATTATTGATGGACAAAACTTTGATGTAGAAATTATTTCAGAAAAAAATAATTCTTATCAGGTAATGGTTAATGGAGAGCTAATAGAAGTTTTAAAAGAATCTCCAACAAATTCAGATATGAAAGAAGCCTTAATTCCTAAAGTTTCTCAAACTGATAAAGAAAATGTAGTTAAGAAATTACATACAAAACAAAATATCGTTAATAATCATGAATCTTCAAACAGAGATTCTATTAAGGCTTTAATGCCAGGAAAAGTTTTAAAAGTTTTAGTTTCAATAGGTGATAAAATTGAATCAGGAGCACCTCTTTTGGTTATAGAATCTATGAAAATGGAAAATGTTATTTCTTCCAATAAAAAAGGCGAAGTCAAAAAAATACATGTAAAGGTTGATGATAATGTTCAGTATGACCAACCTTTGGTGGATATAAATTGATTTTGAGAATAATATTATGCTAGATTACATAGAACCTTTAATTGAAGGAATAAATGATTTAATTTCAAATCCTAGTATGGTAATAATGTGGTTTATTTCAGGTCTTCTATATTATTTTGGTATTTATAAAAAGAAGGAGCCATTATTATTAATCCCTATATCCACAGGTATTTTATTAGCTAATTTACCAATGGGAGAATTAATTAGATCAGGTAGTAATGGAGAACCTGATGGATTTTTAAGAATTTTTCAAAATATAGGGATGGCTAATGACATTCTTCCTCTTTTGATCTTTTTAGGAATGGGGGCTTTAACTGATTTTGAACCTGTATTATCAAATCCTAAAACCCTGCTTTTAGGTGCAGCAGCTCAGGTAGGTGTATTTGCAGCACTTTTAGGGGCATTATTTATTAGTTTGACTCCAATGTTTGATTTTGGCTTATTAGAAGCTGCTTCTATAGGCATAATAGGAGGAGCAGATGGTCCAACAACAATTTTTATTTCTACTAGGATGAGAGAAATAGGGAATAACTTACCTCTATATCAAATGAGCGATATAGTAGGTGCTACTGCGGTTGCAGCATATTCTTATATGGCCTTGGTTCCTATAATTCAACCACCACTAATCAGATTGTTTACGACCAGAAATGAACGCAAAATAAAAATGGATTATTCTGAAAAAAAGATTTCTAAGAGAACTAAAATTTTATTTCCAATATTAACTATTATTATAGTCAGTATTTTAGTCCCTGACGCATCTCCACTTATTTCAATCATGATGTTTGGAAATATTTTAAGAGAATCTGGAGTGGTAGACAGATTGGCTAAAACTGCACAAAATGAATTGATGAATATAGTTATTATTTTACTCGGACTATCAGTTGGAGCTACCATGCCTGCCAATGTATTTTTAAAAGTAGAAACAATTTCTATTTTTATTCTTGGGCTTATATCTTTTATCTTTGCAACTATTTCGGGGATTTTATTGGCAAAGATAATGAATTTATTTTTACAAAAACCAATCAATCCTATGATTGGGGCAGCAGGAGTTTCTGCAGTTCCCATGGCTGCTAGAGTAGTTCAAAATGAAGCCTTTAAGGAAGACCCCGATAATTATATTCTCATGCATGCAATGGGTCCAAATATAGCAGGTGTAATAGGTACAGCAACCGTTGCTGGTGTTCTTTTGGCTATTGTTCCAAACTTGGTATCATAAAAAATGGAATACTCTGTCTATATATATCTGATTTTATCTATAGTTTGTTTGTTTATTGGATTTTTAGGAGGGTTTTTAGGAATTGCTTTAGGAGCAGTTAGATTGCCAATTATTATAATCTTAGGAATAGAACCGATAATTGCTGCATCTACAAATCTATTAGCTGTTATTTTTGGATCTTTTGCAGGGTTAATACCTGCTATAAAACAAAATAGAGTACCTGTAAAATCGTCTTTATTAATTTCTATCCCTTCAATGATTGCGGCATTTTTAGGAGGTTATTTTGCATTCCAAATACCGGAATCAGCTTTAGTTATAATAATGATTTTTTGTCTAGTTGTATCTGGCTTAGTAATGACATTTTATAAATTAACTGAATATGATACTAATCACTTAAATATGAATTCTTTCAGAGCTATTTTAGTAGGTATTTTTATTTCATATTTTGGGGGAACCGTCGGATTGGCTTTGGGGGTTTTAAGAGTTCCTGCTTTTGTATATTTTCTTAGGATGAATATTAAGAATGCAGGAGGAATAAATCTTTTAGTATCAATTCTGGTAGGAATTTCTGCGTATGCAGGTCACTCTTTTTCTAGTGGAATAGATTACTTGCTTGTTGGATCAATTGTATCTCCCACAATAATAGGAATGTATTTAGGTTCAAGATTTGTAAAAATTGCTAATGACAATCAGCTTCGCAAAGCATTAGGAATAACTTTAATAATTTTATCAATAGTTATATTTGTAAGAGAGATTTAGGCAGAATCTATTAGACTCTGCCTAAAATATCTGTTATTTTTTAGTTTCCCAAAAGATATCACCTATTTCTTCTAGTGAAGCCTTAAATTCTTTAGCTTTGCCCATATCTACATTAACTTTTACAAATGATCCGAGCTTACATGCATTCCAAACTTTTTCATGTAAATCTGGATATTTTTCTAAATGTTCTGGTTTAAAGTAATCTGTCCAAATAACTAAAATATCATCTTTAGCTTTTTTTGCATGTTCTTCTTTAGCTGCTACAAATCTGGCCATAGAGTTACCAAGGCTTGCAGATGGTCCTTTTGAATAATCCAATTCTTCAAGCAATTCTGTCATCCTTATTACAGTCTGTGCTGCTTGTATAGCATCATGTGGGTCGTATATTCCACATGGAATGTCACAATGACTGGTAGCTTCATGAATATTAAATACTTTTTCAAAAATATTAGTTAACATTTTTTCTCCTTGTTTGATTTTTTTATTGTGGTTATAGAATATATATATTATGCTAAATTTCCAAAGTTTGATAATACCTTTTATTAAAAATTTTATAAATATACTTTTTTTTCGAAAAAATTATATGATTTTCAAAATTTCTGAAATCAATAGCCATAGTATGGAACCAAATTTTCATGAAGGTCAGTATTTACTAGTTAAAAAAATTTCAAACTATAAAAAAATAAATAGATTCGATGTTTTAGTGCATTTTTGTAATATTCACTCTATCAATCACATTAAGAGAGTAATTGGATTGCCTAATGAAAGAATCAATTTCAAAGGTAAAAATCTTTTTATAAATGATAAGTTGCTAAAAACTTTTTCAATTCCTGATTTGATAAATTTTGAAGTAAATATTGATAAAAAATCATTTTTCTTATTATCTGATAACCATTCACTCTTTGGGATATCTTGTGATTCAATAAAAAGAGGACCCTTAGAAAAAGAGGATGTTATAGGGGTTGTTATTTAAAATTATTTTCAATTAATTTTTTTGATGATAGTACTGCTGTTTCCATTGTGTTTGGTAAATCTTGAATAGTCCAGTCCCCGACAAATAATAAATTTTTATTTTTTTTGTTTATTGTGGAGATTTGATCTTTTATTTGAGTTGCTTTAGGCGATCTTATAGCTAGCGATTTTATAGTTTTGGTGTCATCAGATATGTTGAGTTCTTTTCTTAATATATTTTCATATTCGTATACTAATTTTTCATTAGAATTTTTGATCAAATCACCTACAGCACTTAGAGATACTATTATTTTAAATTCTTTCTTTATTTTTTTTGATTTGTTATCAGAAAATATCCATTCTAATTTTGAGTTACTAAAACTAATAAACTCTTCATTTATTATCTTTTTATCAAACCAAAAATATATATTAATTATTCCATTAGTAGTGACATTTAAATTTTTATTATTTAACTTGCCTAAGTTTATAGCATTACTTATATTTGTAGCTATTATAACTTTATTGTAGCTATATTTTTTATTTCTTCCTTCTAAAATGTACTTTTTATTAAAAAGGTTGATATTATTTATCTTCTCTCCTAAATATAGATTAGATTTATATTTTTTTAGGTAATCTTCAAAATTTTTATTTATAATTTCGCTAAAAGGTTTTTTGAAATAGCAAATCCCAATATTTTTTTTAGGTTTGAAAATCATTAGTTTAAATAAATGTACTGCATGATTCATAGATACTTGATTAAGTTTAGAATTGAAAGCAGGAACACATATTATTTCCCAAAATTTTTTGATCATGTCCTGGTTCTGCCAATTTTTTTTAAGCCAAGTTTCAAAAGAAATTTTATAATTATAATTTTTGATTTTTGATAATTTATATAGTCCAATTAGAATCTTTAGTCTTTCACTAAACTTTAGGTTTTTATAATTCAGAACAGAAAAAATTAAATTGAATGGATATATTGAAATATTTGATTTAATGAAATATTTTTTAGAATTGTCTTGTACTGTTATGTTTAATTTTTTTTCTATATTCAAATGATCTTGAACATTTATTTTATGTAATAACTCAATGAAATTTTTATAAGAAGGTAAAAAGATATGTTGCCCAATATCTACTTTGTTTTTACCGCTATTAATTGACCCAGCTCTACCACCTAAATTTTTTTTTGATTCAAAAACATCTACGTTATAACCTTTTTCGATCAAATAAACGGACGCAGCAATACCAGAAATTCCCCCTCCGATAATTGCTATTTTTTCATTAATATTTTTCAATTTTTATATATAAGTTTTAAATATTGACTTGAAAATTATAATAAGTTTTTCAAATTTGTTAGTTTTAGGTTTTTTCAAGAGTATCTTGAATTTCTGATTTTGTATTTTATTTAATATTTTTTCTCCCGAACTTATAAATATTTGTATTATCAATGCATCCTTTTTATTTAAATAGGATGTTAGTTTTTGACCATCTTTATATAGTTTTTTATTTATATCAATTAGTTCAATTATAAGTTTTTCAAATTTTTCTTTAAAAACATTGTCCTGTATAGTATTTTGATTATTGATTTTTGAAAGGTCGACTTTGTGTTTTTTTAATAAATCAATTGGAATATAAATTCTTTTTTTACCTAGGTCAATTTGTATATCTTGGATAAAATTTGTTAGTTGTAATCCTGTACAAATTTTGTTAGATAATTCTATAAGATTTTTATCTTTATAACCGAGTATACTTAACACTAATTCTCCAACAGGGTTTGCTGAATGATCACAATAATAAAGCAATTCCTCTATTGATTTATAACTATTTTTTTTTTGATCAATCGAATTTGCTTTTATCAATTTTTCAAATGGGTTCTTTGATAAATTATATTTTTTTATTGTTTTTTCTAATGCTATAAATATAGGATTAGTTGATTTATTATTGAATGCTTGATCAAGTTCTTTTTGCCATATATCTAAACCTTTAGCCACTTTGTTTGGAGACAGCTCATCTCCTATGAAATCAATACCCCTTGAAAAAGCATATATACTTGCGAAGTCATTCATAAGTTTTTTATTTAAAAAAAACATATAAATAGGGAAATTTTCGTAGTTTTTATTTATAATTTCATAGCAAATCTTAATAGATTCTTCATAGCTGAATTTCTTATTATTGAAAATTATGTCATGCATATTATTAAATTTTAGAAATTTCAAATATTAATTTTCTTTCATTAATATCTTTTTTTATTTTTTTTGCACTTATTTTATAAAAATATAACTCTTTGAAAAATCCAACGAATTTATCTAAAAAATTATTTTTATTTTGATAAATAGGAAAACTAGAATTCATAATTCTTAATATTGAGAAATTATAAGGTTTATTGCTTATTAATTCGTTTAACTTTGATGAATAACTATCAATATAAATCCCTTTTATATTTTCTTTTAGCCAATCTTTTGCATTTGGTTTTTTTTCAATATTAAAAGAGTTTTCTAACTCTATTCCAGATCCTACATAATGCTCGAATGATAATTTTTCTAAAATATCGCAAATTGATTTGTTTAAATCTTCAGAAGTATCGATCCATCGATCTTCTCTTGGAATAGACCAGCTAATTGGTTTAGAATTGAGGCTTATTGTATCTTTAGCAACTATTAGGCTTCCATTTTGAATTTCATTATTTGTTTGAATACCAAAATCTATAGAAATTATATTATTTGGCTTATATTCATCTATTATTTTTTCTAAATCAGAAAAGTCATCATTTTTTTTTACAAAATAAAAAGTTAAATCTTTGCTATGAAAATTATCTTTTAAATGTTTGTTGATTACTAATAATTTCATTATTTTGTTCTGAGCATTAGAAATGAATTTATTTCTAAAAGCATTTTCTTGTATTTGGCTTTAATCTCTAATTCGTCAATTAATGATATTAAGATATTATATTTTTCGTTTAAAATAGAGTTGCAGTATGTTTCTATTTTATATTTATTCATTAATTCTAAGATTACATCTTTATCTTTTCCATTAATATTTTTGCTAAAGATTTCATATGTTTTCTTTTTGTCTGATTGATCACTAACCTGAATCAGTTTTAGAATCGGGAATGATTTTTTTTTCTTTATTATGTCACTGCCTATTGGTTTCCCAAATTCTTGGTTCCCCCAAATCCCTAATACATCATCTTTGATTTGGAACATATGGCCAAAATTTCTTCCTATTTCAGAAAATATTTTAGTTGTTTTATTATTAGGAGATTCTAACATTGCTCCTAATATTACAGATGTTTTAATAAGTGCTCCTGTTTTTTTATCTATCATGTCTAAATAGTCATCTAATTTTATTTCTTTTTTTGTTTCAAAATTAATATCTAAATATTGCCCTTCAATAACCGCAATGCATGTTTTATTTATTAATTCTCTTAGATGAATAAGCTTACTTTTATCAGGTATTTTTAGACTGTCTAAAGCCTTACTAGCTAAAGCATGCATAGCACTTCCAGAAATAATTCCAATACCTTCACCCCAAATTTTCCAAACAGTCTTGCGATTCCTTCTCATTTCATCTTTATCTTCAATGTCGTCATGAATTAATGAAAAATTATGAAATAATTCGATAGACATTGCTAAAGGTAATATATCCTTTTCATTGCCACCTAATGATTCATTGATAAGCATCATAACTGAAGGGCGAAAGGACTTCCCTGTTACATTATCAGGATTCCCTTTTTCATTAATCCATCCTAAGAAATACTTATGGGTAATATATAAAGGGTCATTGAGTGTTTTATAAAAATCTTTTGTAAATTTATTTAGTGAAGATTGATATTTATTAAATAATAATGGAAGTTGAACTTTATTCATTTATATAAA
>JAYZJV010000017.1:0-5074 GCA_036164085.1 Chloroflexota bacterium
AATATTTTAGCTAAAGGGAAAAAAGAAATTAAGGAAACCTATGAAGACCCTATAAGAATGTATCTTAAAGAAATAGGAGATGTAAAGCTTTTGTCTAGAAAAGATGAAGAAGTATTAGCACGTACTATTGACTTGAAATTTAAATACAAAAGAATGCATGATGAATTAGAGGAATCGAGCTCAGAATTAATCAATTCTATTGATTTAATAAAACAAGTTTTTGAATCTATTGTATCTCTCAAGCCTATACTTGAATCTATCGGAAAGTTTTATGGGGTTGCAAAAGCTGATGCGCTTTCTCTAACCTATTTATCCTCACAAGACTCTGAAATCAATAAAATACATGGAGTTTATGCAGAAGATTTAATTAACTATGTTGCTGATGTAAATAATTTTTCAAAAGATGAAGTAACTGAAAAAATCAAAGAACTATCAGACTTATTAGGATTGATTCCTCCTGATTTAACTGAATTACTTGAAGAAAGCTTTACTAAACCGAACCTAAAAGCTTTATTAAAGAATGACGATTTCCTTGATCAATTAAGTATGTATAAAATGATAATTGACAGCCATTTCAATCAAATCCTTTCAAGGTCGGATCTAGCCCAAAACCATTTAGCAGAAGCAAATTTAAGGCTTGTAGTATCCATAGCTAAAAAATATATAGGAAGAGGACTAACTCTTTTGGATCTCGTACAGGAAGGAAATATAGGTCTTATTAGAGCTGTAGAAAAATTTGATTATAGAAAAGGCTTTAAGTTTTCAACGTATGCTACTTGGTGGATTAGACAATCAATAACTAGGGCCGTTGCCGATCAATCTAGGACTATAAGGATTCCAGTTCATATGGTTGAGCAAATAAACAAAATACTTCGAGTATCTAGAAGGTTAGTTCAGGAAAAGGGCGTTGAACCGACCTCTGATGATATAGCAAAAGAGCTTGATATGGATCCAGATAAAGTAAATGAAATTTTAAAGGCCTCCCAGGATCCTATTTCCTTAGAAGCTCCTATAGGAGAAGAACAAGATTTGAATTTAGCAGATCTTATAGAAGATCAAAATGCTGAATCTCCGCAAAATTCTGCATCAAAAAATTTATTAAAATCTCAAATAACAGAAGTTTTAGAGACCCTTTCTCCTAGGGAAAGGCAAGTTATTGAATATAGATTTGGAATAAATGATAGTAGACCAAGAACACTTGAGGAAGTAGGGCAAACCTTTGGAGTTACAAGAGAAAGAATAAGGCAAATTGAAGCAAAAGCACTAAGAAAACTTAGGCATCCTACAAGATCTCTTACATTGAGAGACTACTTAGACTTTTAGCATTTGGTTAATAACCAAACACTAATAAGTTTGATTTAATCTTTAAGATTAGATATATTTATATTATAAATTTTTAAATATAAGGTTCCTTTTGTCTTTAACTGAATTACAAAATTATTTGATGATAGCTTTTCTATCAATCTTTTCGATTTTAGGCATATTTTCTATGATTTTTTTAATATATCTATTGAAAAGATTGAATCAAATTAAAGCTCAACTAGACAATGCTAATGAAAAAATCGGTTCATTCAAGGAATCTGTTAATGTAATTTCTAAATCTATTGATATTTTTAGATCAATATTTGGGAATACAAACAAAAACAAAAACAATAGCAATAGTAAGGAATAAGAGGATAATTATGTCTTCAGAAGACTCTTTTTATAAAGGTTTTTTTTATGGGGCTACATTAGGTTTTATTGCAGGGATAGTTTATGCTCCAAAGACTGGTGATGAAACAAGAGAAATCCTGGGTGAAAATATCAAGGATTGGAAATTAAAGGCAAATGATCTGGTTGATTCAGCAAAGGAAAGATTGAACAACGCTGTACAAGAAGGTGCTGAAGAATCAAAAAGATCCAGGCAAGACCTATATGATGAATAGCCTATATTGAATAAGAACCCAGAACTTTTAATAAAGAAGTTATATTAGATAATTCATCTAAAGCTTCAGCGATCAAATTATCTTCTATGTGCCCATCAAAATCAATTATGAATATGTAATTGCCCATTTCATTACCTTTAGGCCTACTCTCTATTTTTACTAGATTGATATTTCTTCTTGCAAAGCATTCCAATGCTTTAAAAAGTAAACCAGCTTCATCCGAAATTTTGAAATCAAATGCTATAGAAGTTTTATCTTTACCCGACTTGGTATTTTGGTGATTCGATACAACTACAAATCTTGTGATATTATTTTTATAATCTTGAATCCCTTTTTTTACTATATGACATTGATTTATTTCAGCTGATCTTGCATTTGCAATAGCAGCTACAGTATTATCTAAGTTTTTCAAGTCCGAAACAGCTTCAGCGGTTGAAGGATATTCTGTTAATTTAATATTTTTATTAAGGTTTTTTTTGATCCAAAGATTACATTGATTTATTGCTTCTGGTTTACTGATTATTTGTTTTAAATTACTCAGATCGTCCAATTCTACTTTGGTAATCAAACATGCCTCTATAGGTAATAAAATTTCTTTGTTAATGTATAAATTTTTAGATTTAATTAAATAATCTATTGTTTCAAGGATTGTTCCAACTCTAGAATTTTCAATAGGTACGATTCCTTCATAATTTTTTAATGTTTCTACTGTTTCTAAAACATCATAAATGGTCTTTTGTGGAACTAATAACTCTTCATTATTTGCTTTGTAAATCAACGCGGCTTCTTCACTATAAGTACCGCTTGGACCAAGATAACTGATGTTTGAATTTTTTTTATTCATCATTTTTATAATTTATAGTGCTTTGAATTAATATTTTATCAAGAGGGTTTAATGTATTGCTTAAATTATTAGAAATTGTACCTGAGGAAGATAAGATCGCAATAACTTCAGATTCATTATTTAGATCTACATCATTAATTGTTTTTCCTATTAAGCTAGAATCTTTGCCCACAGAAATTATTCTGATTTCTGTATGATTATCCGTGTTTGTATAAATTAGTTGATCAAATTTATTTGCAATAAATGAATTTAATGTGTCGCTAATCATTTCATCGTATTCAATTGCAAAATCAAACTCTTCACCAATAAAAATTCTTTTATTAGAGATTTTGTTTACCAAGCTTATAGAAATGATTTCGTTATTTAAATGTTTAGCAAGCATAACAGATAAAAAATTTATTTCATCTTTCATATCTGATGCTATAAAAAAATTTGCTCTTTCAATTCCAGATTCTATAAGTGTACTTTTGTTATAAGGGCTACCTAAAACATTAACAAAGCCAATTTTTTTTTCTATTTCTTCAGATTTATTTTCATTAGAATCAACAAAAGTTATTTCATTGCCATCAGCTATTAATTTTTTTGCTAGATTTATAGTTATGTTATTCATACCGGCGATAATAATATACATATTTATTCCTTAACCAAATATGAGAAATCATTTTGTTCTAAATCAAAAGGAGATATAACAGAATATTTTTTTTCTTTATATATATTGTAAATCTCGTTGTCATTAATTAGCATGACCACTTTTTTATTGGGTTCATTAATTATTATTTTTTGATACGAAAATGAGTTGAAAGGATCTGATTCGCTAAGTAAAAACACAATATCAGAAGAGTTTGAAATTTTTTCTATATTTTCTTCAAGTTCCATATTGGTAATAATTTTTATATTTTTATTTAGATTTTTATTTTCAAAATTAAAATCTCTAATTTCAGTATAAACAGATATGTCTTCTGAATGATTTATTATTTTATCTATTACGTAATCAGTAATTTTAGATATTCCAATTATTGCTATTTTCATAAATTTAAACTTTTAATAATTGTATTGTATCTGCTTCTGAGTATTTGTTTATATATTCATATTTGTAATTTGAGTCATTTTTGTCTCTTCGATAAAAAATCATTTTTATTCCTAATCTTTTTGACTCTTTAACTATTCCTACGCCCGCATTTCTTGATTGTAAAAGTATAAAATTTTCTCCATTTAGATCGTAATTTATTTTTTTTGTTTGCAGATATTTATTTGTTTCGCTAAGTATATTTTCACCTATATTTATTTCACTACCTATTTCATAATCAATATCATATTTTACAGGGATTTCAATTACGTATAAAAAATAAACATTAGTTGAATATTCCTTAATAAAAGGTACAACTACATCAAGCAGTTCTTCATTTTTTTCTTTATCGAGCAGTAAAATTATTTTTTCGGAATTCATGTTTATAGTAGTTTATTAATGCTGTTATTATTACCTATTATGCATAACTCATCATTTTCAGATAAAATTTCATCTGATGACGGATAAAGAACTAAAGAGTCTCCTCTTTTAATTGAAACAACGGTTAATTTTTGTGGACCAGGTTTATTCTCAAACCCTGCTTCAGATAAACTAAACCCTATAAGCCTATCAGGGACCTGCATTCTACTTATTCCTAAGTTATTTGATAATTCTAAATATTCTTCAACTATGGGTGTAAATAAAGTGTTTGCTAGCCTGCCCCCCATTTCTTCTTCAGCAAAAATTACCCTATCACAACCTAGTCGAGTTAAAGTGCTTTCATGAAGAGTTGAAGATGCTCTAGAAATGACAGTATTTATATCCAAAGTTTTTAACAATACAGTAACCATTACAGAAACCTCAACATTTGAACCTATTGCAACTACACCAACGTCAAAATCTTGAACTCCAAGTTCTCTTAAAGCCGTTTCTGAAGATGCATCTGCGGTAACTGGGTATGTTACTTGACCAATCAATGACTGAACTTTTTCTTCATCATGATCAATAGCCATAACATCATATCCTAGTTGATACATTTTACTTGCAAAGCTTGTACCAAATCTTCCTAAACCTATAACAACAACTTGAGGTTTTAATTTCATTAACCTATCCTTACTATTTCGTATGCTGGTTTAGCATTTTCTTTTCTTCTTTTTCCAACAAACATAAGGGCTAATACCATTGGGCCAAATCTCCCTATTACCATCAGAAAAGACATAAGTACTTTAGATGAGTCGTTTAAGCTGCTTGTTATACCTGTAGTTAAACCAACGTTTCCAAAAGCACTTACACATTCAA
>JAYZJV010000018.1:0-7975 GCA_036164085.1 Chloroflexota bacterium
GTAGCTGAAGCAGGTGTTATAGGGAAGCCAGATCCTATTGCCATGGAAATAGTAAAAGCTTTTGTAACCTTAAATCCTGGATATGACCAAACTAATGATCTCAGAAAAGAGCTTATAAGGTTTTCTAGAGAGAAACTTTCTGCTGGAGTAGCTCCAAGGGAAATAGACTTTTTAGAAACAATGCCAAAAACAAGGTCCGGAAAAATTATGAGAAGATTGTTGAAAGCTAGAGAACTAGGTGAACCTGAAGGGGACATTTCTACTCTAGAAGACGACTAGAGATTTGAAAGGGAAGAATATGAATTCTGAATGGGGAGCGATATATAAGGATTTAGGCCTAGAGCCAATAATTAATGCAACAGGTAGTGTTACAGCATTAGGAGGATCTATAGTAGCAGAGGAAGTAAGAGAAGCTATGGACATGTCGAATGATGTATATATCCCAATGACGGAACTTGAAAAAAAAGTTGGAGATGAAATTGCAAAAATATTAGATGTCCCTGCTGCATATATTACATCAGGAGCTGGCTCGGCTTTAACTTTAGCAGCAGCAGCATTTATGGCAGGGAAAGATGACGAAAAAATACAACAACTTCCTAATACTAAAGGAATGCCAAATAAAATTTTAATTCAAAAGCGACAACGATATTGGTATGATCGATGTATGGAATTTTCAGGTGGAACTTTAGTTGAAATTGGTTCTGAAAAAGGGACTTCAAAAGAAGAACTGATTAATGCAATAGATTCTGAAACAGCTTGTGTTCATTATCCTGTATATGAGCAAAATGAAGTTGATGATAGTATTTTGTCTCTTGAAGAAGTCATAGAAATTACTCATTCTAAAAATAAACCTGTATCAGTCGACGCAGCAGGGCAGATCTACCCATTAGAAAACTTTGGAAAATATGTAAAAATGGGAGCTGATTTCCAATGTATAGCTGCTAAATACATGGGAGCACCTCATTCAACAGGTATAGCTATAGGCACCGAAGAAGTAATAGATTCAATAGCAAGGCATTCTTTTGTTGGATATGAAAGCAGAAGAATAAGAGGAATAGGAAGGCCCCATAAAATAGATAGACAAGAAATAATTGGTGTTTACACTGCTGTAAAAAGATGGATGAGCCTAAACCATGAAGAGAGGCTGTCTTTTGAAGAAACTAAAACATTAAATATTATAAATCAGATTAAAAATATTGAAGGAGTAGATGTAAATATTATAGATAACATTATTGGACATCAACCTTTTGGATTATCTTTGGATATAGATACTAATATATATCAAACTACTAATGAAGAGTTTGTAGAAATATTAAAAAATTCAAATCCTCCTATATGGACAAGAGTTCCAGCTGGTGAAAAAACTATAGTTATTCATGTATTTGGTATGAACCTCGAACAATCTAATATTGTAGGAAGAATTATCAAGGAAAAATTAGGAGAGCTGAGTTCTTGAATACAATTACACTTATGAGTCCCGGTGAAATGGGTTCTCCTATAGCTGAACAAATAATAAATTCAGGCATTAGAGTAATATCTCCTTTAAAAAATCGCTCGAAACAAACTTGTGAAAGAGCAAAAAAATTTCGAATAGAAGATTCTATTACGTTGAAAGAATCTATTGATCAGTCTGATCTAATTATATCTATTCTTGTACCTGATGCAGCTCAAGAGCTTGCAAAAGATATTTATAAATATTCAAATGAATTAGACAAAGAAATATTTTTTGCAGATTTAAATGCAATATCTCCAGAAACTGTACTTAATATGAATAATACTTTTTCAAACTCTAAAGTGAAATTTATTGACGGAGGAATTATTGGTACCCCTCCTAAAGGTAAAAATTTGCCGAGAATTTATGTTTCGGGAAAAAATTCTAATTATTTCAAAAAACTTGATGGATTAGGAATGAAAGTTATAGATATGGCTGGAGAGATCGGAGCAGCTTCAGCAATGAAAATGGCATATGCCTCAATAACTAAGGGTTATTCCTCTTTACTAATTGCTGCTGTCACGTTGTCTATAAGAACTAATAACTTTGACACTCTAATGAAGGAGTTAGAATTTTCTCAACCTAGTGTTTTTAATGACTTGAAAAATCTAAGATCTATTCCAAGTAAAGCTCATAGATGGATCGGCGAAATGGAGGAAATTTCTAAAACCTATATGGAAAATAAGATTACGGGTGATTTTCACTCAGGATCTCGTTCTATTTATAAAAATGTTTCAGAATCTAAATTAGGAAAAAAAAGATTGTCTCCAGACGAAATAAATTTAGAAGGTAAAGATTTCTTCGAATCTATTCAATAGCTATTGAATTTGGGAAGTGATTTTGTCTAAATTTTCCATTAATGTAGAAAATTCTTTTTCACATTGAGGATTATTAAATATTGGAGGCTCATGGTTATCTGAATATTCAGATAAAAGAGAAATTTCAGATAAAACAGGAAGACCCAACTCCTCTGCCATCATACTAGCTCCACCTGAGCCAAAAATTCCACCAGTCATATTTTCAACTACTCCGAAAACTTTTAGATTTAATTTTTTTATCATGTTTATTGATCTTTTTGCATCGAGTGCAGCAAGTTCTTGAGGAGTTGAAACAACAATAAATCCATCTAGGTTAAGTGTTTGCATAACCGTAAGTGGGGCATCAGAAGTACCAGGGGGTAAGTCACAAATCAAATAATCAATTTCACCCCAATTAGTTTTTGAGATAAACTGATTGATAGCATTATGGATCATTGGTCCACGCCATACAATCGCTTCATCTTCATTTTCTTGAAAGAAGCCCATAGACATAACTGAAACTCCATATTTTTCTGGGGGAATCATTTTCCCCTCCTCATCTGCTTCAGGCCTATTTGATAGTCTCAACACTCTGGTTACATTTGGGCAATCTATGTCGCAATCTAAAATAGCTACTTTTTTACCTTTTTTTGCAAGAGTAAGAGCGAGGTTAGTTGTAACTGTAGTTTTACCAACTCCACCTTTTCCAGAATATACACCAATTCTGTATTTGATTGAATTAAGAGATCTACTAATTTCTTGTTTTTGTTTAAATTGTTCTCTAACCTGGGCAAGTCTAGCTTCTTCAGCAGGAGTCAATTTTCTAGGTTCAGCCATTAGTCTATTCCTAATAGCCTTTTTCCATCTTCAGTTATAAGTTCTGGATTCCATGGCGGTTCAAATACTAAATCAACCACTACATCCTCAACATCTTCTATTTCTGCTATTCGCCATTCTGCTTGCTGAGCTATATATGGTCCCATACCACAACCTTGAGCAGTTAAAGTCATTTCTACATGAACTTCATTATCTTCAACTTCAACGTTATAGATCAAACCTAAGTCAACAACATTGACAGGTATTTCTGGGTCATATACTTCTTTTAGTGCTTCAATTACTGATTCTTTATTTAATTCTTCTGACATGATAACAATTTGTAATTTTTATTAATTATTAGTTAATTATATATTAATTTATATATATTAAGAATCATCTTTTTTGACGTTATTTTTTTTAGTAATTAATTTGCAGTTATATTTATGATTTCTCTATGTGCTAAATGACTCCTCACCATATCAACATTCTTTTTCCACCATTCAGTACCATAAAAAGTTGCTTCTTTTCTTTCAACTTCTGAGATGTCATTACCATATGATCTAATCCAAATAAATTGAGATTTTTCTTCATTTACCCAAGTAGACTCTACTTTAATTCCAGATTCATTTAGCAAAGGAATTAATTTTTCATTGAATAGTTTTAGCCAATCATCCATCATCCCTTTATTTACAGTATATATTCTCAAGTGCGCGTACATAATTTTCCTTTGTGATGTTATTTTTTATTTCAGCAAGCTTTTTCTTAATTCTGTAATTTGATCTCTTAGTAAAGCAGCTTTTTCAAATTCTAAAATCTTTGCAGAATTTTTCATCTCTTTTTCTAGGTCTTTTATTAGTTTGTTTATATTTTTATCAGAAATATTTTCAATTTTTATATCAGGACTAGTTTTTTCTAAATTATTTTCTTTTATTTTTTCAGTAATATCTCTAACTTCTTTGACGATGGTTTGTGGAATAATATTATTTTTCAAATTATATTGCTCTTGGATTTTTCTTCTTCTATCTGTTTCATCAATTGCAAATTGCATAGACTTGGTAATTTTATCTGCATACATTATAACTCTTCCTTCTTCGTGCCTTGCAGCTCTACCAATTGTTTGTATAAGAGATGTAGAGGATCTTAAGTATCCTTCCTTATCTGCATCTAATATAGCTACTAATGAGACTTCAGGTAAATCTAAACCTTCTCTTAACAAATTGATCCCTACGACAACATCGTAAGTTCCTAATCTTAAATCTCTTAAGATTTCAATTCTTTCAAGAGTGTCTATTTCTGAGTGAAGATAATGAACCTTTATTCCCAGTTCCCTTAAATATTCAGACAATTCTTCTGACATTTTTTTTGTCAATGTGGTTACTAAAGTTCTTTGGTTTTTATCAATGTTTTTTTGTATTTCTTCAATTAGGTTGTCTATTTGATCCTTAGTAGATTCAATTATTATTTTGGGGTCTAATAACCCTGTAGGTCTTATAATTTGTTCAACATAATCTTCTTGTTTTTCTTCTTCATACCCTCCTGGTGTTGCTGAAACAAAAATTGTTTGAGGTATTCGATCTTCAAATTCTTGAAATGATAATGGTCTATTATCTTTAGCAGATGGAAGACGGAACCCATGTTCTACTAAAGTTTCTTTTCTTGATTGATCCCCTTTATACATTCCGTTTATTTGAGGAACAGTTATATGTGATTCATCTATAAATATTAAATAATCGTTGTTAAAATAATCTAGTAGTGTCCAAGGAGGACTTCCCGGATTCCTTCTTCCCAAGTGCATAGAATAATTTTCTACTCCAGGACATGATCCAGTTTCTCGTAACATTTCCAAATCGTAATTGGTTCTTTCTTTGATTCTTTGTGCTTCTAATAATTTATTGCTTTTTTCAAAAAAGTCTAATCTAACTTCTAACTCGTCCTCTATATCACTTAAAGCTTCTACAAGGCTATCCTCAGGTGTCACAAAATGTTTACTAGGGTATATAGCGATTTCATCTATATTTCTTATCTTATTTTTTGTCAAAATATCAATCTCAGAAATTTTATCTACAATGTTCCCAAAAAAATCTATTTTTATTGAAAATTCCTCATATGAAGGAATGATTTCAATAGTGTCGCCTTTTATTGAAAAAGAACCTCTGTTACTTTGATAATCATCTCTATTGAAATACATAGAAATTAATTTCCTTGATAAATCAGATGAGTTAATTTGATCTCCTACTTTAATAACTTGAGAAATCGATTGATATTCTTCTGGAGAACCCAAACCATAAATACAAGAAACTGAAGCAACAATAATGGTGTCTTTTCTAGTTAATATAGATCTAGTAGAAGCATGCCTTAAACGATCTATTTCATCGTTAATATCTGATTCTTTTTCTATATATGTATCTGTTCGTGGAACATATGCTTCAGGTTGATAATAATCATAATATGAAACAAAATATTGGACAGAGTTATTAGGAAAAAATTCTTGCAACTCACTTGCCAGCTGCGCAGCTAAAGTTTTATTATGAGCAATAACTAATGTTGGTCTTTGTAATTCTTCTATTATTCCAGCCATGGTAAAAGTTTTACCAGAGCCAGTTACACCCAAAAGTGTTTGGAATCTTAGTCCATCATTTATTCCTTCTACTAATTTTTTTATAGCATTAGGTTGGTCTCCTCTATGTGCGAAAGGAGATTGAATATTAAACTTTATATTATTATCCATAACGTTTTTTACATATGAAGATCATTTCTTCAGAATACTCATTGTAAGGTTCCATGTTATAGTTTCCATAAAAATCTACAATTTCAAAATCCAATTCATCGCTTATTCTTAAAACATCCTCTAAATAAAGAAAATATTCATATGATTCGAGATTAATTTTTTCTTTGTTCATTTCTAAAATTTGATAATTACTATGAAGTTTCTTTTCTATATCGACTTTGCTCTTACTGTACAATTTGTATTTCTCATTTTTTATTGTTTTAGATTTTAGTAAATTGTATTCTGAGCTAACAAAGTAATTATTTGGATTATGAAGATCAAATATCAAGACACCTTCTTTAGAAAGATGCTTGAATCCTGAACATAATGCTTCGATTTGTTTTTCTTCATTTCCAACACTCATTATCGAATGAGAAGGATAAATTACTAGATCAAATTTTCTATTAAAAACTGAATTTTTTTCTTCTTTGATTTCCAATTTGGTCATGTCTTCCTTTATGAGATAAATTTTTTCATTTAATGGTTGCATAGGTTCAAATTTTTCTTTACAAATCTTAATCATTTCATCTGAATTATCTATTCCAGTCCATTGAATTCCACATTTTATATAATCTAATAGAATTCTGACTGTTCCGATTCCCATTTCCAAAACGGAGTTTACATCTTTAAGGTGTCTATTGTATATTTTGGAGTCTTCTGGCTCCCTTATTTTATATATTACATCGTAATATTTGGCCCATTTATTATAATCAGTTTTGCATTGAATCATTTTTAGATAATTTAATATTTACTTTAAAATTTAAATATAGTTACATATTATATAAATACTAAGAAATAATTTTTTAATGAAACTATCAAATAGACAAAATAGACTCGGGACTGAAACTGCTTTTGAAACATTAGCTAAAGCAAAAAAGTTAGAATCCTTGGGTAAACATATCGTTCATTTGGAAATTGGAGAACCTGACTTTGATAGTCCTGAGTATGTAATAAATGCTGCTAAAAAAGCCTTAGATGATGGATTTACCCACTATGGACCTTCTGCAGGACAACCTGAATTAAGAGAAGCTATTGCTGTTCATCAAGGAGAATTTAATGGTTATTCAATATCACCTGAAAATGTGATAGTTACTCCTGGTGGAAAACCTGTTATGTTTTTTTCAATATTAGCATTAGTAGAAGAAGGAGATGAAGTAATATATCCAAATCCAGGATTTCCAATTTATGAATCAATGATTAATTATTCTGGAGCAAAAGCTGTTCCAATGAAACTAGAAGAATCAAAAGATTTTAATGCGATTATTGATGATCTTGAAAAATTAATTACTAGTAGAACAAAATTAATGATTCTAAATTATCCAAATAATCCATGCGGTTCAGTAATGAATAAAGATGATTTGAAAAGGATTTCTGAATTAGCTATTAAAAATGACATAATTGTCCTTTCCGATGAAATATATAAAGATATGTACTATGAAGGGGAGCATTATTCTATATCTAATTTTGAAGGTATGAAGGAAAGAACAATTATATTAGATGGGTTTTCTAAAAGTTACGCTATGACAGGATGGAGATTAGGATATGGTATTTTTCCTGATTTCATGATCGATGATGTTACAAAACTTATGACTAATTCAGTTTCTTGTACTTCTGTGTTTAGCCAAATGGCTGCAATAGCTGCTTTAGAAGGGCCTCGTGATTTTACTCAAAACATGATGGAAAAATTTAGAATAAGAAGAAAGATTGTACATGATGGTTTAAATTCTATAGATGGAATAAATTGTAGAATGCCACTTGGAGCTTTTTACGCCTTTCCAAATATTTCAGAAACAGGGATGTCTAGTTCAGAATTTGCTGACAAAGCCCTCGATGATTATGGGGTAGCTTTATTGTCAGGTACAGCTTTTGGAAAGTATGGAGACAATTATATAAGAATTTCCTTTGCTAATTCTGAAGAAAATATAAGCTTAGCGATAGATAGATTATCTAAAATGGTTAATGATTTAAAGTAAATTTAAATCTAAGAAAATACCTCTCCCTCTTACAGTTTTAATTAAGTCTAAATTTTTTGATATTGTATTTAATTTATCTCTTAATCTGTGAATATGTAGCCTCATTGCAGATTTATTGATCCCAGATCTA
>JAYZJV010000019.1:0-5545 GCA_036164085.1 Chloroflexota bacterium
CTAGCCTCACTGCATACTCATTATTTAGTGACATCCAAGCATCAACTGCTATTTCTACATCAGGCCCAACTTGCTCTCTTGTTGATGCAACTAGCTCTTCGGCTCTATTTATCCCTTCAAGATTACTCTCTGGCCCTTCTCTTAAAAAGAGTTTTACGGCTTTAAACCCTAATTCTAAGAACCACTCTATGCTATTTTTTGTTCCATACTCAAAACTAGTATTACTTGCATAACAAAATATTTTATCCTTTTGAGGACCTCCAATAATTTCATAAACTGGCCTATCTAAAACTTTACCCTTAAGATCCCAAATAGCATTATCTACTGCACTTATTGCAAAACTTGATAATCCAGATGTACCATATGGAATTGTTGATTGCTGCATAATATCCCAAAGCATTTCAGTAGACATACAATCTTTACCAACTAAAATTTTAGCCAAGTGATCATTTATTATTGATTCAGTAACACCTGAATATAGGGTAAATCCAAACCCCCAAGTTCCATCTTCACCCTTTACTAAACATGCCGTTCTTTTCCAACTAGCAGTCCATTCAGACCTAGGAATACCTGGATATCTATTCATTGGGCTTACCATTCCTCTAGTATCATAAGGATCATTAGACTTAGGAACTCTAGGTTTAGTTTTTATATTCGGTTTTAATTCGATTGTAAAAGCTTCGATTGATTTAATTTTCATAATTCTGTCCCATTAGAGTATAGTTTAGTATTTGTAATTTATATAACATTTGAAAATTATCATATCCAATAAAAAAAAGTTTTGTATAGAGGAAAATATGAAAATCAAAGACTTAAGACTTTCAAAAACTAAATTAGTTGATTATTTAGGAGACGTTGAACCTGCTTGGAGTCCTGGGAGTACCGTCAAATCAAATATTGGAGGAACCACTTTTACAGAAATAGAATTACATAACGGAGATATTGGTATAGGACCAGGATGTGATGAATCTATACTAAAAGATGCAAAAGAATACTTAGTCGGAAAAAACCTTGTTGATGTAATTAGTCATTTCAAATATTTAATATATAAAACTAGAAACATACCATACAACGGCTTGGCTGGAATAGATGTAGCTTTATGGGATCTAAAGGGGAAAATAGAAAAAAAGTCTATTGCTGAAATCCTGGGCAAGAAAAAGGATTATTTAATCCCTTATTCAAGTTTTGTAATTCTTTCAGATCCTGATGAAAGAGCTGAAATGTCGGAAAAGTTATTAAATGAAGGCTGGAAATCGATTAAGGTTAGGCTCCATCATAACGAGTATGAAAAAGATATAGAAACTATAGAAAAAATAGTATCAAAAACAAATGGGAAATTAGATGTTTTAGTAGATGCAAATCAGGCACAGTCAAGTTATCCATGGCAACCTGGAATAATTTGGGATATGGAAAGAGCTAAAAAAACCAATGAAGCTATGCATGAATTGGGATGTTATTGGCTTGAAGAACCTAGACCTAGATTTAATTATAAAGAACTTTCAGAATTAGTATCAATGAATAAAACAAAGATTGCTGGTGGAGAAAACAACACAGTAGTTGCTGATTTCCATGAGATGATTGAAAAGAACTCCTATGACATTTTACAACCAGAATCAATGGTTTTGGGAGGTATTACCCCTCTAATAGAAATTGGAGATTTATCAAAAAAACATAATAAAGAAATAGTTCCTCATCATGGAGGAGGAGACATTGGTGTAATTGCTCATATACACCTTCTTTCTACATGGGAAAATGCTCCATATTGTGAAATGTTAAATGATCCTCCTTTGAGTAGCTACAAACACAAATTTTATATTTTTAACGAAAATCCCGAAGTAATTGAAGGAAAAATAAAAGTCCCTGAAGGGGCAGGCCTTGGAGTAACTATTAAGGAAGACTTAATAATAAGAAAATGAGCTTTAATTTACTTAGTTATCAATATAGAAGGTGGTTAGTGGCAGGAACCACCTTTCTTTCTGTCGGCACTTCTATTGGATTTGTACAATATGCATTTCAAGCATTTGTCTTACCTTTAGAAGAAGAGTTTGGATGGTCAAGAACTCAAATAAATTTATCGTTATCTTTAGGAATTGCAAGTTCTTTTATTGCTCCTCTGGCTGGAAGATTTTTAGACAAATATGGATCAACTAAAATAATGTCTCTTTCTTTATTACTTGTCACTTTGGGCTTTTTTATGAGAGGAACTATGACTGATTTGTGGCAACTTTATTTATCAAGTATATTACTATACGTTGGAATCCCTGGAGCTACTCAACTTCCCTTAGGTAAACTTATGGGTTTATGGTTCCCAAAAATAAGAGGAAGGATGATAGGTTTCACTATGGCTGGGAATAATTTTTCTGCTGTAGTAACTGTACCTATAGCAACTTTTATAATCCTAGCATCAGGATGGAGATTTGCTTTTTTCGCTCTTGGAATATCTACACTCATAGTACTGATTTTGGTACTTATATTTATAAGAGATGATAAAAATTATAAATTTGAATCTAATGACAATAATGAGTCCAAAACAGGCTCTAAAGATGATTACGAGTTATCTGATGCAATTAGAACTACCGCATTTTGGTTTTTAGTCTCAGGTATGACTTTACAACAATTTGCTAGAACTACAGTTGTAATTCAACTTGTACCGCATTTTGTTGCTAAAGGTGTAAGTGTAGGACTAGCATCTTCAATGATGTCAGCATTTGGTGTATTTGCCGTAATAAGTAAATTAATAAGTGGATGGTTGAGTGATCTGATTCCTTCAAGATTTATTTTAGTCATTGTAGTAATTTTTCAAATGATTGGAATTCAATTAGTTCTTGCTGATAGCCAAGAACTAATGTGGATTGGATCATCTCTAATGGGTCTGGGAATTGGTGCAATGGGAGTGTTAGGCCCAGCAATAACCACTGAATTGTTTGGCTTGAAAAAGTATTCTTCTATTTTTGGATTTATCAATATGCCTATTGCATTTCCTGTGATTATAGGGCCTATATTTTCTGGCATAATTTTTGATAGATATAAAACTTATACTTTGGCATTTAATCTTGTAGAATTGATTTTAATAATTTCAATAATCAGTTTTATTTTTGTAAAAATAAAGCCTAAAAAAGGAAAATAATTATGGTTAAAGCAGCTGTTTTATATGAGGCAAATAAACCTATGATCATAAAAGATCTAAAACAAGGATCTCCAAAAAGCAATGAAGTTAAAGTAAAAATGTTAGCTGCTGGAGTTTGTGCATCAGACCATCATGTAATGAAAGGTGAAACTGCATTTCCTATGCCTATAGTCCTAGGACACGAAGGAGCAGGAATTATTGAAGATGTAGGAGAAAATGTAAATTCCGTAAGCAAAGGTGATAAATGCATCTTATCTTTTGTAGCCAGTTGTGGATCATGTGTCTCTTGCAGAAGTGGATTGGGGAACCTTTGTGATACTAATAGACTAACTGGAACTAAACAATATGATGGTACTTTCAGGTTGAAGGATGAAAAAGATGAAGACATTCATCAAATGGCTAAATTAGGAGTCTTTGCTGAAGAAATTATAATCCCTGAAAATGCTTGCTTTAAAATTGATGATGACGTCCCTCTGGATGTTGCATGCTTAATTGGTTGCTCTGTTACAACTGGGGTTGGAGGAGTAATTAATCAAAAAAATATTTTTCCAGGAGCAACTATAGCTGTTTTTGGTACAGGAGGAGTGGGATTAAATACTATTTTAGGTGGGCAAATAATGAATTCTTCTAAGATTATTGCTGTAGATATTTTAGATAGTAAACTTGAGTTTAGTTATAAATTTGGAGCAACTCATACAATCAATTCCAAAACAGATAATGTGCAAGAAAAAATCCAAGAAATCACCAATAATAAAGGAGTAGATTTTGGATTTGATGCATTTGGAAGCGCAATAACTACTGAACAGATGATGAAATCATTGAAAAAAGGAGGAACGGGGGTAATTATTGGACTAGCTCCAATCGGAATGACTGCAAATGTTGATTTGGTTGATATGGTAAGAGATCATAAAACATTAGTAGGTTCATACTATGGATCTGTTTCTCCACATGTAACTTTTGAAAGAATAATTGACTTTTATAGGACAGGAAAACTTGATATAAATTCTGTTATTGAAAGAAAATATCCTCTAAATAAGATCAATGAAGCATACAGTGACCTAGAGAACGGAAAAGATGGGCGAGGAATTATTGATTTTACTATCTAAGTAGTGATCAGTAATATCCCTATACAATAAATAACTATTATTAAAAAAAGAATGGTGCTTTTAATTGAATTCTGAATATTATTTTTCAAATAAACCAATAGTGCAGCAATGCTTATTAGGAATAAGCTAACTACACAAGCAATTATATGTGCATCTTCAAATTGGTTAATAATGTTTTTTGAATAAAAAATATCAGCATAAAAAATAATAGTAATATTAAATACACAGCTACCAAATAATCCTGCCACTCCTAAATCAGCCGCCTTCATTCTTACTGAAGCTATATATGATGATGCCTCAGGCATAGTTGTTACTAAAGATACAACTATTATTCCTAATGTACTTGAGGCAACTCCTGAAATTTCTGCAATGTTATCAACACTAAAAGCTAAGAAGTATCCAGAAATGATTACGCCCAAAGAGATCAATCCAAAAGCGCTCCATGCTCTAAATGCCGTAATTTCAATAACCTCATCTTCTTCTTCAGAGTCTGATGGTTTGGTAATATAAATAACTCGAAGCCCTAAAAGATAAATCCCCAAAATTATAAATGATGCTATCCCAACATTGAAAAATGACAAAGAAATATTAACTAATCCAAAAAACAAAACAATAATAGTCATTACTATGGCTAATGCTGCTAAGTACCATTGGTTTCGTGAAATCTGATCTAGAACTGTCTTTCCTCCAAAAATTAGTGCAATAATTGCAAATGTAGCCATATTAACCATGTTTGCTCCAAATACATTCCCAAGAGCCAATGAAGGATTTGGAGGGGTCAGTAATACAGCAGAAATATTAGCTGATAATTCAGGCAATGATGTTGCTAATGCTACCAAAATACTTCCTATGAATAATCTGCCTAATCCTGTAATTGAAGCTAAGATATCTCCATATTTTGCTAAATATGTTCCAAATACTATTGTTGATAAAGCACTAATAGCAAAAATAATTATATTGGGTGTCAAATTGTCCATTTAAATTACCATTGCCCTGTCTTTACCAAAAGATAACCGATTATTATTACAAACATGATCATAATTATTGAAAAAATCACTAGTAATCTAGAAATTTTTTGGAAATTACTCAGTTTTTCGTATCCTGGATTAATGTAATCTTCCCAAGGATCAACTATTTTATTTTTATCTTCAATAACTTTAATATTTTTTTTCATAAGCCATCATAAATTATATTAAATTACTTTATATCTCAATTATAAATTATTACGCAATAGTATAAAATTCATAACATATGGTTACAGGAGATAATAAATGTTTGATTTTATAGGTGTAGCAATTGGAATATTATTTGC
>JAYZJV010000020.1:0-4087 GCA_036164085.1 Chloroflexota bacterium
ACCTGTTTTAATCATAATAGTAGAAATAATCAACTAGGTACACTTATTGCTAAAGGCAATAATCTAATAACAGCCCAAGAAAAAATTTTGGGAGTAGTTGAAGGCATTAATTCAACAAAAATAATGAATGAAATTTTGATCCAAAATAAAATTGAAGCGCCCATAATTTATGAAATATACAAAGTATTATTTGAGAGCAAAAATCCTAAAATAGGCATCGAAGATCTAATGAAAAGAGATTATTCTAAAGAATAGATCTGATCATATTATTTACCTCATGAACTGCGCAAATAGCTGCCGTTTCTGTTCTTAATATATTTTCTCCTAAATCAAAAACATAACTTTTGTCTTTTAATAATCTATATTCAGAATCTGTAAAACCTCCCTCAGGACCAATTAATATTATTACTCTATTAAAACTTTTAAAATCAATTTGTTTTTCTCTTATTTCTAGGAGATTTTCATAGTACATAATCAATGCAGTACCTTTGTTTTGTAAACCTAAAATCTCATTAAAACTCAAAGGGTTTTCAATTGAAGTTATAAAATCATTTCCACATTGTTCTGAAGCAGAAATTGAAATATTTTTCATTCTTTCAATCCGGTTTTTATTTATCCTTTTTTCAAAAACAGAATTTGTGTTTTCTGTAATCATAGGATAAATTTTTGAGACTCCAAGTTCTGAAGTTTTTTCAATAGCAATTTCAAATCTTGATGGTTTTATAAGAGCTAGGGCTAATATTACTTCAGGAGACTTTCTTTCTGTTTTCACAATTTTATTTGTTCTTTTTAAATGAATGGAATTTTTAGATATTTCACTAATCTGCATTATTTGAGATATTCCTTTTCCATCAAATATTTGAAGTTTGTCATTTGTTTTCATTCTTAGAACTGAAGAAATCTTGTGAAACTTTTGATCTTTAATTTCTATAAATTCATCAAGAGATTCTGGAAAATATATTCTATTCATGCCTTAACTCCAAGCAGGTCCAATCTTCCTCTGAAAAAGAGTCCGAAAATATAAAGCCAGAATTTTCTAAAGCTAAAAGAGTGTCATTTCTATGAGGATTCAAAATTCCTGAACACAATAAAATACCTCCCTTTTTTGAATGTGAAAAAAGTAAATCAGAATATTTAATTATTATATTTGAAGAAATATTTGCAAAAATAAAGTCAAATTTTATATTTCTTTGAATAGATTCTATAGATCCTAATTTGAGATCTATATCTAATAATTTAGATAATTCAATATTTTGTTTTGATGAAATAATAGCCAATTCATCAGTATCTATTGCATAAATTTTTTTTGCATTTAACTTCTTAGCAGCTATAGATAAAATCCCAGAGCCACATCCAAAATCTAAGACATTTTTATCGATAAAATTATAGTTTTCTATGTTTTCTAGCATCATTTTTGTTGTTGGATGATGACCAGTTCCAAAGCCTAATCCAGGGTTAATGTTTATTATTATCTTAGATTTAGAATTATAATTTTGATCATTAGTTATTATAAGTTTTTCACCTATAGATATTGAGGGGAATTTTTGATCCGTCCAATCTTTTTTATATATTGTGTTTATGGATAATTCTGGGAGTTGGCATACGATACGAATTAAAGCTAATGCCCCTTGTATAGAAGCTAATTTGTCTTCTTTTTGTAGATCATCTTCTACATAGGATTTTATAGTTACAAAGTCAGAAAGTGGCCTTTTTTCATTTTCATCAGGATTATAATCAACTTCCTCAGAAATAACAAAATCATAATCACAAAACTTTTGAAAAACATATGATACAGGTTCTACAAACTCATTTTTTATAGCCAAACTTACTTCAATTAATGAATCTTTAATCATTAGGTATCTAATGAGTCTTTTAATTTTTCAAACAGATCTTTTTGCTCAGAATTTAAATCAGATGGAATAACTACAATAATTGTAATTATATGGCTTCCTCTTCTATTATTTCTTCCAATTGATACAACTCCTTTATCATTCAATCTAATTTTTTTCCCAGATTGAATTCCTTTAGGAATTTTCAACTCAATTTCTCCATCAAGTGTTAATACTTTAATTGTGTCACCAAGTGCAGCTTGAGCTATATTGATTTCTTCTGTAGAAAAAACGTCAGATGCTATTCTTTCAAATTTGTCATGACTATTAACTTGAACAGATACATATAGATCTCCCTCTTGACCCTTCTTCAATCCAGAATCGCCTTGATTTCTAATTCTGATCTTTGAGTTATCTTCAATTCCTGCAGGAATTGTTATAGCTAATTTCCTATTATTTCGTTTCCTCCCATTTCCAGAGCAACCGGAACATTTAGTAGAAACATTGACTCCATTTCCTTCACAAGAGGAACATGTAGAAACTTGTTGGAATTGTCCAAAAAATGTTTTCTGCAATCTTGTTACCTTACCGGAACCATTGCAAGAAGAACATGAAGACGTTTCAGTCCCAGGCTCAGCTTTAGAACCCTTACAAGCATTACAAATTTCATATCTGTTTACAGTTATTTCTTTTTCAGTTCCAAAAGCTGATTCCTCAAAAGATACAACTATAGGTATTTCTAAATCATTGCCTCTAGCTGTCTGAGTCTCAGATGATGAAGAACCTCCAAAAAAAGCATCAAAAATACTTCCAAATCCACCTAAATCTTCAAATCCTGAAAATCCACCCATTCCATTTGCTGCATTTTTTAACCCTTCATAACCATATTGGTCGTACAACTTACGTTTTTCAGGGTCACTTAATACTTGATAGGCTTCATTGATTTCTTTGAATTTAGTATCAGCTCCAGGTTCTTGGTTTCTATCTGGATGGTATTTTAGAGCTTGTTGTCGAAAAGCTTTTTTAATTTCTTCTTCTGATGCATCTCTAGCAACACCAAGTATTTGATAATATTCTTTTTGTTGTGTCATATAAAATTATAATTAATAGTTCAATTATATAACTTATATCGTAAAAAATTATATATAAATTTAATTTTCTAAAATAATTATTTCTTGAGAATCGCCAAAAGAGCTCATTGTAAATGAAGCTTTATTTTTAGGCTCAAAGTCTTTTAAACCTAAAACCTTCAAAACACCTTCTAAATTTTTTGATGATTTCTGGGCAGATTTATCATATCCTGAAATGATAATTTTTCTTGGCTCAATAGATCTTATGGTATTTGCGAGTATTTCTGCATCAACATTTTTATTATCCGGAGAAAACAAAACAACATGTGAAGAAGCAAGCACAGAGAGGGCTTCTGAATCAAAAGGTGACCCAATCATACCAATTATAGCGACAGACAGGCCTCTAGATTCAATTCTGTAGCAAGTTGAGATAGAACGATCTTGTTCCTTTATCACTGAATTAGCAACTCCGTGAATTGAAGTATTATTGATCTCATATTCTCCAGGTGTTTCAACTTTAGTTAATTTAGTTTCATACTCATTAAGAGGTTCTGTACAAAGAAAAACTGTTTCATCAGTCAATATTGAAGAATCAACATTTTTTTTTGAAGGATTGACAATTACATTAATAATTTCATCATTAATCTTAAATGAGTTTTCTCCTAGCCAAGTAATATCCATATTTCTTTATTTAATTCTTCTTTTTCTATTAAGTAAGTATACAGGTGCTAAAGAAAGTAAAATAAGTCCTACACTAGCTGGGCCTCCGCCTCTGGAGTTACAACCACCATCAGATGATTCAGCTGAAATAGTAATATCTTCATTTGAAGAAGTAAAGACTACAGGAGTTGGTGTAGGAGTAGCAGTATATGTTGCTGTAGGCTCTGGCATAGGAGTAGGTGTTCTAGTCGGTTCAGGAGTAGGTGTAGCTGTAGGTATTGCAGTTGCTAAAGGTACTGCTGTTGGGGTAGGTGGAGGTGGGATATATTCAGGGAAAAATAATTTATAATCAGTTTTAAAATCATCAGCTGCAAAATTATATGTTGTCTTTGATTGTGTCCCAGCTATCTCAAATACTACTGTTTTACCTTCGTATTCAACTGTACCAGGATCAATAGTAATACTAAAATCAGGTCCATTTACAGTTCCTGTTCCTACAAGTTCACCATCAATGTAAGCTTTTATTAC
>JAYZJV010000021.1:0-169640 GCA_036164085.1 Chloroflexota bacterium
TTTTAAGCTGATATACTTTCTATAAACTTTTTATAGAAAAATAATAATATAAGAGAAAATTAATCACCAATATAACTATGATGCAATATATAAAAAAAACAGAAAATATTTCTAATCAAATAAAGAAAATATTAAATTCATTTGATGACTACCAGATAAAAAAAGTAAGTTTTGATTTTGAAGGAGACGAAAGATATAAATGGTATTATACTCCTCATGAACAAAATGGACTTTTGCTTTTTGAAATGAAGCCATATCAAAGAAAATTATTGTTTGAATTATTAGAACTTACTTATTCTTCAGATGGATATAAAACTGCAAGATCTATTATTAATTTAGAATCAATTTTAGGCGAATATGAATCTAATCATGCTGATTCAAAAGAAGGGGGCAGTGGGCAATGGGTTAGATCAGAAGAAAGATATTGGCTAGCAATTTTTGGGAACCCTTCATCTGATAAAGAGCCATGGGGTTATAGGTTTGGAGGTCATCATATAGGTTTAAATGTAAACATAATTTCTGATTTTATTTCTATGCATCCATTATTTTTTGGAGCTAATCCAGCAAAGGTTATTGAAGGATCTAGAAAAGGCTTTAGAGCATTGAAACCAGAAGAGGATTTAGCTAGAAAATTAGTTACATCTTTTTCTGAAGATAATAGAAAAATTGCAATAATAAATGAAATAGCTCCTCCTGATATCTTGACTGCTAATTATAGAAATTTTAATAATCAGGAGTTTGTAAAAGGGTTAAATTTTAGTAAATTTACTAATAATCAACGAGATGATTTGATTGACTTGATAAAAGTATATGTTTCTAGATTTACAGAAGATTATGCTAAAAATTATTTAAAACAAATCATAACACAAGGATTTGATAACACAATTTTTGCTTGGGCAGGATCTACAGATATATCAGAAGGTCATTATTACTTTATAAAACATGACAAATTTCTTATTGAGTATGATAATACTCAGAATAACGCCAATCATATTCATTCAGTATTAAGAGATTTTGATGGAGATTATGGAGAAGACATTTTGTCTAATCATTATAAATCAAGTCATTAAGTAGATAGAATATTAATTATCTCTTCATTTTCATCTAGATCAATATCAAATGCATAAGGGTTACTTGGAAGTCCTGGCAACGTAATAATATCCCCTGCTAAAGTAACTATTTGTTTTGCTCCACCTAGTACTCGAACTTCCTTAATAGGAATGGTGTGTCCTTTTGGAGCACCTCTTAATTTAGGATTAGCAGAAACAGATAAATGTGTTTTAGCCATACAAATAGGGAAATCCCAACCTTGAGATTCGAACAGTCTTAAAGTAGTTCTGGTCATTGGTCCCCATGAAACTTTATCAGCAGAGTATATTTCTTTAGCTAAAGTTTCTACTTTATTTATGGGACTGTCAGAATTTTCATATAATAAAGAAATTTTTTCATTATCATTATCCAAACTAGCTATATATTCAGCCAATTCAACCATTCCGTCTCCACCTTTTGCGAATCCATTTGATTCTATTGCTACAGAATTATTTTCTTTACAAAGATTTTTTACAAGTTCCATTTCCTCTTTGGTATCATCTGGGAATTGATTTATTGCAACGACGGATTTCAATCCATATTTGGAAACAATTCTGATAGCATTTTTCAAGTTCTCAGAACCTTCAATTATAGCTTTATCATTTCTTTCTGATAGATTTTTTATTTCAACCCCACCGTGCCATTTTAATCCTCTTATGGTTGCAACAATAACAGCGCAAAAAGGATTTGGCCCACCCTGCCTAACTTTTATATCCATGAATTTTTCAAATCCTAGGTCTGCACCGAAACCAGCTTCAGTGATAACAAAATCTGCATAAGATGAAGCTACCTGATCTGCCAAAATAGAAGAACATCCATGAGCAATATTCCCAAAAGGTCCCATATGGACAATTGCTGGCTGACCTTCAACCGTTTGTGCAAGGTTTGGCTTGATTGCATCTTTTAGTAAAGCCATCATTGATCCCACAGCATTTATATCTTTGGCTAAAACAGGAGTTTTATCTTTTTTCCATCCAACAACGATATTTCCTAGTCTTTCTCTAAGATCTTTATATGAATCAGTCAAAGCCAAGATAGCCATGATTTCAGATGCAGCAGAAATATCAAAACCTGTATTTCTTAGAGGGGAAGTATTCTTACCTCCAGCTCCAGCAATTACATTTCTTAAAGATCTGTCTTCAGCATCTGTTACTCTTCTCCAAGTTATGTTTTCGGGGTAAAACTCTTTGATTGCATTTCTGTATACACTGTTATCAACCATAGCTGCTAATAAATTATGTGCTGATTCCATAGCATGAAAGTCTCCATTGAAGTGAAGATTAATATCTACAGCTGGTTCAACAGTAGTTTTTCCACCACCTGTTCCACCTCCTTTGTGACCAAAAACGGGTCCTAAAGAAGGTTGCCTTATAGTTAAGGCAACATTTTTATTTATTTTACCTAATCCTTGAGTTAATCCTATTGCAGTGGTTGATTTTCCTTCTCCAAGAGGAGTAGGAGTTATTGCGGTTACTACAACTAATTTAGATTTTTTATTCTTGTCTATATTTTCAAGTGGAATTTTAGCTTTGTATTTACCGTATAATTCTAATGAATCTTTTTCTATTCCTAATTTGTCAGCAATTTCTTCTATGTGTTTAATTTTTTTCATAATTCTTTGGATTTTTTATAACACTTATAAGTATACAAGAGATTATACATAGTGCAGCCATAACAATGAATGAGTAATAGTAAGTGTCATATTTATCATAAATATAACCAACTATTACAGGGGATATCATCATTGCTATGCCCATGGGAAAAGCATTAATTCCTAAAATTGTTCCATAATACTTTCCACCAAAGAAATCACCTCTCATTGCATGAAATGTAGGAGTACGCATGCCAAAACCTATCCCCCATATTATGGAAAATAAAATTACAATAGAATAATTACTTGCATAGGCTAATATAATTATAGCTATAGCTTGCAAGATGAAAAATATAGGAAGAATGATTTTTTTATTAAATATATCTCCTAGTATTCCACCTGATATATGTCCAGCAAATTGTAATACAGACATTATTGGAAGAATTGTTCCAGCTGTAATAATGTCTAAACCAACTCCATTGTCATCTGTCAAATATAAAAAAAGATGAGCAGAAATTGCACCAACAGATACATTAGCAAAAAGATGGGAAAAAGCTAGAATCCAAAAAGGTTGAGTTCTTATTGCTTCTTTTGGAGGCATATCTGTATTAGAAATAAAGTTTTTTTTGGTTTGCTTGATTTTTTCGAGAAAATTGATATCTGGTCTTTTTCTTACTATAAAAGCTAGTATGGGACCAGTAAAAAGAAAAATTATGGCTAGCAAAATCATTGTTAGTCTCCAACCGTTTTTGTCAATGGATAGCACCATTAATGGTAAGAAAAAACCTCCAAAAGAACTGCCTCCTATTACCCAACTCATGGCAGTTGCCCTCTTATGAGGCATCCAAACATTGACTGATGACATGGAGGGGACAAATCCTCCAATACTTACACCCACTGAAACTAATAAATATGAAAGATAATAGAATAATATAGTGTTAATAGTGCTTAGCCAAAATAAACCTAGACTTGCAACAGAAAAGCCAATGAGAATCATTTTCCAAGGTCCAAATCTGTCAGTAAGATAACCCTCAATGGGACCAAGCAATGCTCCTCCAAATCTACCAAATGATGCAACCCCTGAAACAACTGCTCTTGACCAGTTAAATTCATCTTCAATAGCTTTAAATATGATGCTTCCACCACTAAAAGTAGGGATGCTAGATATTGCAGTGTTTAATCCACCTGCCACACTAATCCACCACCCATAGTATATTTTTCTTATTCTTTTATACATTTATAAACGTGTACACGGAAACATGTATCATTAAACAGGTAAACGTTACCGTGTAATTTCAGATTTCCCTTTAAAATTGTTATTTTTGAAAGTGTAATAGATAGGTTCTCCAGTTACAATTTCTAGTTTTTCTATTGATTTGTCAGAGATGTTTTCTATTATTTTTATTAATGCTCTTATACTATTTCCATGTGCAGCGATGAGTATGTTTTTGTTTTTATCTAACTTTTTATAAAGAATATCTTTGCAAAAGTCATTAACCCTATTTACTGTATCTTGTAAAGATTCGCCTACTGGTATCTTTTCCTTAGGTATGTCTTTAAAAAGAGGATTATTCAACTGTGAGTTATGATCTTTTTCAGATAGAAGAGGTGGTTTTGTGTTAAAGCTTCTTCTCCATTTCAAAACCTGGCTATCTCCATATCTTGATGCTGTTTCAGATTTGTTTAAGCCTTGCAACTTTCCATAGTGTCTTTCATTTAATCGCCAATCTTTTTGTAACTTAACTTCTTTATTTTGTGAATTTTGCAACATTATTTTGCCTGTTTCATAGGCCCTACTAAAAATTGAACTATACGCAATATTTATAGAAATATTTTGATCTAATATTTCCCTAGCAGCTGACTCTGCTTCTTTTATACCCTCATTTGACAAAGGGATATCAGTCCATCCTGTAAATCTATTCTCTTTATTCCATAAACTTTTTCCGTGTCTAACTAGAATTAATAAGCTCACCAGAAATCCTCAATGTTTTGATATTGATATACTATCAATTTTTTATTATAAGTTTAAGCTTTTCTTGTTTAGATGAAGAGATTATTTCTTTTAGATATTTATATTGGTCTATTATTTCTAATACATATAAATAGCTACCCTCTGGTTTATATTCATATGATTCCTTAAGGCATCTAAATTCGTAATCTTTTTTAGATTCTAAAAAACCTCTAGTACAAGGATTCATATTTGAAAGACTTATGGAATTTAAATTTTTATCAAAGTATATGACAGTTATTGGGAAATAGGTTTTATGCATCCAAAAGCCTCTATTTTGTTCGTCTTTGTATTTGAAGATCATTCCATTGATGTTTGTAGGTAGATTTTTTCTACACATTAAACCTTTTGTTTGTTCTTTTTGACTTGTTCCTAGGTATGTTTCTAATGGGTAAGTGAATTTATTAGATTCTATATATATATGAGTAGTTTGGTATGAGATGTTTTCTTCTGTACATCCATTATAATAATCGTAAATTTCATCATTGATTTTACAAGAAACAAGTCCTGAAATGATGATTGTTATTATAAAAAAAACTTTTTTCATTCATCTAGAAGTTTTTTTACTTTTCTTGGTATCTCAAACTTTATATCTTCTTCAATATCATCAAACTTATATACCTTAGTAGGTTTTAATTTTTTTATTATTTCATAAACAAGTTTGTCAGGTGTTGAAGCTCCAGAGGTTAAACCTAATTTTTTTACTCCTTTTAACCAATCTCTATTTATTTCATCAAAAGAATTGATGAGATAAGCTTTTGTGCCTGATTGAATAGCTACATCTCTTAATCTGTTACAATTTGATGAATTTGAAGCTCCTACAACTAAAATCAAATCAACTTTGTTAGCAAGTTTGACAGTTACTTCTTGCCTATTTGTCGTAGCGTAACAAATGTCATTTCTTATCAAAGCATTAGGATACACTGATTTGATTTTATCTACGGTTTCTTCCGTGTCCCTTACTGATAATGTTGTTTGAGACAGTACAATTACATCTTTATTCTTATCCTTTTTTAGTTGAAATTTTTCTCTATCATCTATGATTTTCATATTTGCTTGCCCTGAAGTTCCTATTACTTCTTGGTGTCCTTTGTGTCCTACTAAAATAATATCTTTACCTTCTTTGGAGTATTTTTTTGCTTCATTATGAACCTTCGTCACAAGTGGACATGTGGCATCGATTACAGTAATATTTTTTTTCTTTGCCAAAATATAATCTTCTGGAGGAGATCCGTGTGCTGAAAAAACAACAACAGAATTTTCAGGAATTTCGGATACTTGTTCCACTGTAATAGCTCCTTTAGATTCTACTTCTGAAACCACAACTGGGTTATGAACAATTTGATGTTTTACATATACAGGCGCACCATATTTTTCTAAAGCAATTTCTACCAAATCAATTGCTAAAACAACGCCTGCACAAAATCCTCTTGGGTTAGCTAGATAAATATCCATAGTTTTTTTATTTTATGTTCAAATTATAATATTTTTTTTTTCAGATTACAGATATTAGAAAAATTTTAATCCTTTTATATTTATAAAAATATTATTTTTTAATTTTTTTTTTGATAGATTATGAATATAAAAGAAATTGAATATGAAAAATATACAAAAAGGTCCATTAATAATTAGTGGTAACGCTCACTATTCTTTAGCAGAAGATATTGCTTCTTATATTGGCCAAGATCTTACTAAGGCTGAAGTTTTTAAATTTAATAATGATAATACATTTGTAAAAATATTAGAAAATGTTAGAGAAAGAGATGTTTTTATAATTCAACCAACAGCATTTCCTGTTAATGACAATATAATGGAGTTGCTTATTATGATTGATGCAGCTAAAAGAGCATCAGCCGGACGAATAACATCAGTAATTCCATATTTTTCTTATGCTAGAACAGATAAAAAAGATCAGCCAAGAGTACCTATTACAGGAAGATTAATAGCTGATTTAATAACTACAGCAGGTTCCGATCGAGTTATGATGATGGACTTGCATGCAGGACAAGTCCAAGGTTTTTTTTCAGCTACAGTCGATGAATTAACGGCTTTACCTATATTAGCTAGTTATTTTATTGATAAAAAACTTGATGATTGGGTTGTGGTTTCTCCAGATATTGGTGGAACAAAAAGAGCCAGAGATTTTGCAAATAAACTAGGAGCTCCACTTGCTATTATAGAAAAAAGAAGAATAGGCAACAAAGATACTGTTGAAACCTTAAATATAATTGGTGAAGTAAATGGAAGGTCTGCTATTTTATTTGACGATGAGATTAATACTGGAGGAACAATGATTGCAGGTTCTAAGATATTAAAAGAAAACAATGTAAAAGAAGTATATGTTGCTGCAACACATGGGGTATTCCCAAATGCTTCACTTGAAAAAATAATAAGTTCTGAAGAAATAAAAGAAATTGTAGTTACAAATAGTTTGCCAATTGAAAATGACAGCCCAAAACTAATAATTCTTCCTATTTCTGAACTTTTGGGAGAAGCAATAAAGAGAACTAATCGGGGTGATTCAGTCGGAGCTCTTTTCTTATAATATATTCTTTATGTTTAATTTTATAAAAAAATTAATAAAAAATTCTAATGAAGAAGAGATCAAAAATTTATTTAAAATTGTTGATGAAATTAATTCTTTAGAATCTAAATATTCTTCTTTGAGTGATGAAGAACTGAAAAGTTATACTGAAAAATTGAAAGGAAAATACATATCTCATAAATCTCTTGAAGATATTCTTGTAGATGCCTTTGCCGTGGTGAGAGAAGCTTCTAGTCGATGTTTAGAAATGAGACATTTTGATGTTCAACTTATTGGAGGTTTATGTCTTCACCAAGGTAAAATTGCAGAAATGCGAACAGGTGAAGGTAAAACATTAGTAGCTACACTAGCGGCTTACTTGAACACATTATCAGGGAATAGTGTCCATGTAGTAACAGTAAATGATTATCTTGCCAAAAGAGATTCATTATGGATGGGGAAAATTTATAATTTTTTGGGTTTATCTGTCGGATGTATTCAAAATAACGGTTCTTTTGTCCTAGAGAATAATTCTAAAAATGAGCTTGAATTGATAGATTCAAATAGGGAAGAAGTTTATAAGTCAGATATTGTATATGGTACTAATAATGAATTTGGTTTTGATTACTTAAGGGACAATATGGCTCAAGAGTCTGAAGAAAAAGTACAACGAAATCTAGATTTTGCAATAGTCGATGAAGTAGATAATATTTTGATAGATGAAGCAAGAACTCCGTTAATAATTTCAGGTCCTGCTCCAGATAAAACTCAAGATTATAAAAAATTCTCTAGAATAGCTTCTAAATTAAATTTAGAGAATGATTATCATCTAGACTCTAAAAGGCAATCTGTAGCTTTAACCGAAGATGGTATTGATAAAGTTGAGAAAGAGTTAAATATAGATAACCTTTATTCAGAAGAAAATCAAATTTATTCTCATTTACTTGAAAATGCTATAAAAGCTAACAATTTCTATATAAAAAATGACCAATATGTAGTTAGAGACTCTGAAGTTATTATTGTAGATGAGTTTACTGGACGATTGATGGAAGGGAGAAGATATTCTGATGGTCTCCACCAAGCAATTGAAGCAAAAGAATTAGTAAGCATTAAGAGAGAATCTGTAACTTATGCGACTATTACATTACAAAATTATTTTAGACTTTATGGGAAACTATCAGGCATGACAGGAACAGCTGCTACAGAAGCAGAAGAATTTCAGAAAATTTATTCTTTGGAAGTTTTAGAAATACCTACTAATAAAGAATCTTTAAGAGATGATTTGCCTGATCAAATTTATATGACAGAAAAAGCTAAATGGAAGGCAGTAACTGAAAAAATAAAAGAATTAAATTCCAAAGGAACGCCTGTCCTAGTAGGAACAACTACAATAGAGAAATCGGAATTCTTATCAAAGTTACTAAAATCTGAAGGCCTTAAATGTAACGTTTTAAATGCAAAACAACATGAATCAGAAGCAAAAATTATTTCTGAAGCTGGGGCTCCTAATTCAATAACTGTTTCTACAAATATGGCTGGAAGAGGTACAGATATTATTTTAGGAGGAAACCCAGAAAATTATAAAAATCAATCTGATTGGGAAAATAAAAATAAGAATGTATTAGAAGCTGGCGGTTTATATGTACTTGGAACAGAAAGACATGAATCTAGAAGAATTGATAATCAATTAAGAGGAAGATCAGGAAGACAGGGTGACCCAGGAATAACACAATTTTTTATTTCAACTGAAGACAGTTTAGTTAAAAGATTCGGAGGAGATAGAATAAAATCTGCCATGACGATGTTTAAATGGGATGAAAATGAAGCAGTAGAAAACAATATGATATCAAGATCTATAGAATCTGCTCAATCAAAAGTAGAAGCCTATCATTTTGAAATTAGAAAGACCTTAGTTGATTATGATGATGTAATGAACACACAAAGAGATGTTATTTACAAACTTAGGTCAAAGGCTTTATTTTCTGAAGATCTAAGTCAAGATATTTTTGAGTACATAGAATCTGAAATGTCTAATTATTTTGTTTCAAACGAATTAAACACAGAATTTGAAAACATAAATAAATTAGCATTTTTACGAAGTTATTTTCCAGAAGAAAGTGTCCAAGATCTTACTCTAGCAACTTCATTCAATAAAGATAATTTAATGGAAAAAGCAAAAAGTATCTATGATTATAGAAAAGAAAATCTTTCTGAAGAACTATCTAATAAATTGGATAGTCAGATTTTTATACATGCAATTGATTCAAAATGGGTGGAACACCTTACAATGATGGATAATATGAGACAATCCATAGGCTTGGAAGCTGTGGGGCAGAGGAATCCTTTAATTCAATACAAAAAAATGGGATTTGATATGTTTTCATTGCTTATGGAACAAATAAAATCACAAATTGCTAGTGATGCTATAAGAGTCAGTAATATTCAAAAATCTAGAGATAGAACTTATAAAGAACAAAAAAGTAATTTTGAAGACACTAGAAAAAATATGGAAATGGCCTCAAATAGCGTAAGTAGTTCAAATGGAAATCTTTCTAGAAAAGAGAGAAGAAGGTTAGAAAGATTAGATAGAAAAAATTCTAAGAAAAGAAAATAATAATGATCTTATTCAATAAAGAAGAGAAAAAAATCATTGAATCATTTTCTGACATATCTGAAAAAAATTATAAATTGAAAATTTTATCTCTAATTGGGAATTGGAAAATCAATAATCGAAATAATTATGATTACTTAATATTAAATGAAGCTTTTAATTGGAAAAGATTAGCAATTAAAATTATTGATTACTTTGAGTTTGATGAAAAATTAAATTTATTATTAGTTAAGTGGCTATTAACTCCGCATTTATTTGCAACATTTTCTAAAAACAAATTTAGAGAAATTATTGGGTTTGAGAAATATAACTCCCATTTATCTTATTTTTATGGAGTGACGATTGAAAGATGCTTGATTGCTCATGCTGAAGAAGAATTATTTAAGAAGCAAATTTCATATGGTAACTTTATAAGATATGAATCAGAAGATGTATACTCAAAAATATATAATATTTCATATAATGAATTGATAGATGAATTTTTATCAAAAAATAATTTTGATTCAAAAAAATTATCTGAGGTAGAATATGAAAATTTTACTTATTGGTGTTTTAAGAAAAGAATTGAAAATTCAGAACCCTCAAAATTAGCTTCAGACACTAAAAAAGGGACTATGTTTTTATATAAATTTTTAGAATCTGAAAATAAAAGAATGACTTCGAGTAAGCATTTTAAAAATCTTAGGAAAAAAAACATTGATTTTGTTTTCTAATAAACGAAAAAACAATACAAATTTGGAGGTATTCAAATTTCACAAAATTTCAAAATTGTAAATCCTAAAGAACTTGCTAAAAGATTTGATTTTAAGGAGAAAGAATCTTTTTGGAGAAAAATTTGGGATGAAAATAATATATATTCAAGATTAGAAAATAAACATAGAGATAATTCTTTTGTTATAGATTCACCTCCCCCAACTGTTTCTGGATCTTTACATGTAGGACATATTTTTTCTTATACTCATCAAGATATAATTGCTCGTTTTAAAAGAATGAATGATTTCAATGTCATATATCCAATGGGATGGGATGACAACGGATTGCCTACAGAAAGAAGAGTTCAAAATATTTTTGGAGTAAGAATTGATAATAATGTCCCATACATTGAGAATCTAAATGTAGATAAAGAAAAAAAGATAAAAGGCATCTTAAAAGATGATCCTCTTATAATTAATAGAAAAAACTTCATTGAAATGTGTGAACTTGTTACTCAAAAAGATGAGGTGGTTTTTAAAGATTTATTTAGAAAAATGGGATATTCAATAGACTGGAAAGATGAATATTCAACTATAGATTCTAAATCTAGAAGCATTGCTCAATTATCTTTCATTGATTTATTTGCAAAAAAATTAATTTATCAATCTGACTCTCCGACTATGTGGGATATAGATTTTCAAACAGCAGTAGCTCAAGCTGAGATTGAAGATAGGGAGATTGCAGGAGCTTATCACGATATTAAATTTGGTATAAAAGAATCTGATGAAATAATTGTAATTTCTACTACTAGACCTGAACTTTTAGCATCATGTGTCGGAATTACGGCTCATCCAGATGATAAAAGATACAAGCATTTATTCGGCAAAACTGCAATTTCTCCTGTATTTTTTTCACCAATACCAGTTTTCCCGAGTGAATTAGTTGATATGGAAAAAGGAACTGGAATTTTGATGGTTTGTACATTTGGTGATCAAACAGATGTTTTATGGTGGAGAGAAAATTCTTTGCCTCTAAGGCAACTATTCAATTTAGATGGTATAGTCGCCAATATAAATTTTGAAAAAAGTGAAAAAGATGCAATTTGGAAAAGTGAGAACCCCAAATTGGCAAATAAAAATATAAAAAACATCACTGGAAAAACTTTAAATCAAACAAAAAATATCATCATAGAATTACTTAAAGATTCTAATAATTCTGTTGATCAATCTCCTGCTTTAGTTAAGGATCCAGAAAAAATCAAACACCCTGTTCGCTTTTATGAAAAAGGTGATTCTCCGATAGAATATATATCTTCTAGGCAATGGTTTGTAAAAATAACGGACAAGAAAGATAAACTTTTAGATGCTGGACGTAAAATAAAGTGGCATCCAGATTATATGTCAAAGCGGTATGAAAATTGGACTGAGAACTTATCTATTGATTGGTGTATAAGTAGACAGAGATTTTTTGGTGTTCCAATTCCAGTTTGGTATAAACTAGACTCTAAGGGAATGCCTAATTACAAGGATGTAATAATACCTAATAAAGATACTTTGCCTATAGATCCAGAAATCGATTCCCCAGATGGTTATTCTGAAAAAGATAGAGGGGCTCCTGGTGGATTTATTGGAGAAAAAGATGTTTTTGATACATGGTTTACATCTTCTTTAACTCCACAAATAGTTGCTAAATGGGGCACAGGAAAGAATGATGAAATGAAATCAATGTTTCCTATGGATATTAGACCTCAAAGCCATGAAATTATTAGAACTTGGGCTTTCTATACAATTGTAAAATCTATACTTCATAACAACTCTATACCATGGAAAAATGTAATTATATCAGGTTGGATTTTAGATCCTGACAGAAAAAAAATGAGCAAATCTAAAGGGAATGTAATTACTCCAATTGAAACTATTGATGAATTTGGATCAGATTCAGTTAGATACTGGGCTGCATCAGCAAGATTGGGGACTGATACCACTTATGATGAAAATGTTTTTGTTATTGGTAATAAACTTGTAACAAAATTATTTAATGCAGCAAAATTTGTTTTATCTCATGATTCATTTTTAACAACTAATTTAAATGAATTAGACTCATCATTTATAAATGATTTACTAAAATTGGTTGATGATGTAACTAGGCACTATAATGATTATCAATTTGCTCAGGCTCTACAGATTACTGAAGAGTTTTTTTGGAATACTTTTACTGATAATTATCTTGAACTTGTAAAAAAACGAGTTTTCAATTCTAATGATGAAGAAAAAGCTTCAGCCGTTACTTCATTGAGGTTAGGGCTATCAGTAATTCTAAGACTATTAGCTCCTGTTTTACCAACAATAACAGATGAAATATGGTCTTGGTGTTTTTCAGAAGAAACACAAACTTCATCTATACATCAATCAAAATGGCCTAAAAAAGAAGAATTTAGTAGATTTAATCAATCAAAGCACAAAAATTCATTAGCAGTTGCAATTAAGGCTATAAGATCAGTTAGGCAATGTAAGACCTCAGAAGGAATTGGTCTTGGCAAACCTGTAGAAAAAATGAAAATTACAACTAATCAAGATAATCTAGATATTCTTGAATTTGTATTTGAAGATTTTTGTAATGCATCAAACTGTTTTAATTTTGAGAAGGAAAACAAAGGGGATGAAAATATATTTGTTGAAATAATCTCTAAACATGAGGATTCATAAAGATCTATAACCTATTTTTCCTTTGTATCTAAAATTTTTTTTTTCAGTTCTTCAAATACTCCTGTTTCAAAATCACGAACTTCTTTACAGCACTTGAGAGTTTCTTCTGCAATTTCTATTGGAACTCTTGTAATCCCATCAGTGTCTCCAACAATAAGGTCTCCTGGCTTTATAATTAAATCTCCAACCTCTACTTCAGTCTGTGTTTCTATCAAATTGAAAGGACCGTGACCCGGTACCCTTCCTGTAGCCCATACAGACATTCCAACTTCTGCAATCCCTTGGAGATCTCTTATTGAGCCTCCATTTATTACACCTACTGCACCTAACACTTTATGCTTTAGAGCCATTCCATCTCCCATAACAGCTCCTCTTCCTTTATTTTGTTCAATATCAACAATGACACCTATAACAGGCAAATTTGAGTTATTAATTGCATCATAATATTCATCCCAATCTAATTTTTTCTTTGGTTCATATAAAGGAGTAACTTTACATGTTACAGCTATACCAACTACTGTACCAGACTGTAAATGATAGGATTTTAAATCTGGGCCAGAGTAATCAATTTGTTCGTTATCATAATTATCAATAGTCATCATTGCATTTTGTACAGTGGCAGAATCATATTCTTTTAATCCATCAATAATATCTCTCAATTCCATTCTTTTACTCCATTTCTATATTCAAATCTTCTCCAGGGAAAAATTCCAACCATGGCTGAAAATTTTCTACAAATATTTTTCCTTCTTCAATTGATGATAGTCCCTTTATAGCTCGATTTGGATCATAGCCTGTAGTTTTAGCTAATGCTTCAATACCTCTTTTGGTTTCCCTTACTCCACCAACAATAAAAATATCTTTTTCTTCGTTCTCTACTACTAAATCTAATCCTTTTTTTCTTGTTCTCCAATAAAGTCTCAATATACTCTCCTAATTTATAAACTTTTTAGCCCTATCAAGTATTTTGTGTGCTAGCTTATTTTTACTCATTAATGGAAGAATTTCTTCACCATCGGAATCAACTAATACAGCCTTGTTATTATCAGACCCAAAACCACTTCCTTCTAAAGTTATATCATTAGCAACTATTATTTTACAATCTTTACTTGATAGCTTTTTTTTTGCATTACTCAAAAGGTTTTCTGATTCAGCTGCAAAACCAATTTTAGTTATTTTAGAGCCATCAATTCCTTTTAAAATATCAGGATTTTTTTCTAATTTAATTGAATTTAAATTATTCTTTTTTATTTTTTCTTTAGAAATTTCTTTCACTTTATAATCCGCTACGGCAGCTGACATAATTATTAATTGTGACTTATCTATAAGTTTTTCTATTTCATTTTTCATCTCTATTGCACTGATTGTGGAAATTTTCTTTATTCCTTCGATTTCTTCATCAGTTTCAATTTTTCCGTGAACTAATGTTACAGAAGCTCCTCTGTCTCTAAGTGCCTTTGCAATTGCAATTCCCATTTTTCCTGAAGATCTGTTTGAAATATATCTTACTGGATCAATTTCTTCTATTGTTCCTCCAGCTGTTACTATTGCATCAATTTTTTTATAGTCTTTTTTTTTTGAAAAAGAATCTACAATTTTTTCAAATAAAATATCAGGTTCTGTCATCCGACCAAACTCATTTAATCCAGACGCAAGCCTTCCTTTTTCCGGACCAGATATTTGATAATTTAATTCTTTTAATTCATTTATATTTTTTTGTACCTGCTTAGAATTAAACATATCTCCATCCATTGCAGGAGCTACCAACACAGGAGCTTTGGATGCTAATATACTTCCTACAATTGGATCACTAGAAATACCTAATGATATCTTTGCTATTATATTGGCAGTAGCAGGAGCCACTATGATCATATCTGCTTTTTTTGCTATTTCTATATGATCAATTGATAAATCAGTTGTAGAATCATAATATCCAGTTATTACAGGATTATGTGTTATCCCTGAAAAAGAAGATTCTCCAACAAAATTTTTGGCTGATTCAGTTAATATAACTTGAACATTTGCACCTTCTTTTACTAGTAAAGAAGATAAATATATAGACTTATATGCTGCTATTGATCCTGATACACATAAAACTAGGTTTTTATTTTTTATTATTTTCTTGCTCATATATGTATTTTAACCCCATAAATGATAATTTTTCATTATAAACGTAATTTAAATCTAAAATAGGTAGAATTAATTCAGCTCCACCTCCGGTTATTATTAAGGGGCATTCTTTTTTTGGAGAAATTATATTTGAATACTTTTTGAACACTCCTTTTATTAGCTCAGCATAACCTAGAATAATTCCTGATTGTATAGATTCGATAGAGTTTTCTCCAATAATATTGTCGGGAATTCTTAGTTCTACCGGTCTTAATAAAGCTGTTGAACTAGCTAAACTATCTGCAGCCATATCTAAACCAGGTATAATTGATCCTCCAATATATTCATTATTTGAGGTAACTGCATTGAAAACTAAGCAAGTACCTATGTCTATAATAACTGCTGGTGATCCATAAATCTTTATAGCAGCTACACTATCTACAAGTCTGTCAATACCAACATCCTCAGGAGGATTATATTTGTTCTCTATAGGTAAATCAAAACTGTGGTTAACTATTATAGGATTTTTCTTATTTATTAATTTTGATGCTTTTTCAACAACTTGTGTTTTATTTGGGACTACAGAACTAATAATTAAATCTAAGTGCCTAGCATCCTTTTCATTAATATTTAGCAAAGATGTTATTGAATTTGCCATTTCAAATTCAGATTTATTGTCTTTGGTTGAAATTTTTGCCGTGTTAGTTAATTCTTCGCCTAAAAAAAGACCTATATCAATGCTTGTATTACCTATGTCAATGACTATGATTTTCATTAATTTAACTGATTTTAATTTAATTATAAACTATCAGTCATTGGGAAAATTTTGGAAATAACTAAAGCACAAGCCTTAGCTATTTCAATGTGTTCTTTTTGAGTTCCATGTCCGGCTCTTAATTGAATATAATGAATCCAACTTCTTAAAGTACCATTCATATATAGTCTGCTTTTTGTATTTCCTTCTGGTAATACTACTCTTGCTTGCTCTTTTGCTATTCCATTATCAATCGCCCATTGATAAGTTTTTAGAGCTTCATCTATTACTTTTTGTTGACGAATATTCCACTTTTTTTGTAAATCTGAATCATCTATATCTATTGAATTTTGCCTGTTTTTATTGTCTTGAAGCCTTGCTTCTCTGGTAACAAATTCCATATCCTCTGTAGGATTTGCATATCTTTGACTAAATTCTTGAAAACTAAAACTCCTGTGTCTAAGAATTTGCCTAGCAATATCCCTAGTTGTCTCAATTTCTAAGCAGACATTGACCATCTCCAATGGTGACCAATGAGAATTATTTATCAAATATTTAATTAATTTTTCACTAGTTCCAGAATTAAGTTGATTAGAAGGGTTTGAAACTCTAGCACAATAAGCAATTAATTCTTGACAATCTTTAAGGCCCATATTTTCAAATTCATTTGATGCCTGTGAGTAGCTAATTAGGGTTACTTTAGAAGTCATAATAATAGTCTTGAAGGCTTTTCTAGTAGTTGCCTAAATTCATTCATGAAAATTGCTCCTTCTGCTCCATCTCCAACTCTATGATCTGCAGACAAAGTTGCATACATAATATCCCTAATTTCGATTTTATTATCAACTACCTTTGGCTCTTTTTTTACTTCTCCTAAAGCAATAATTCCACTTTGAGGAGGAACAATAATTGCCGTAAAGGCATGAGTTCCAAACATTCCAAGGTTAGAAGTAGAAAAAGTTCCTTTTGTAAGTTCTTCATTGCTTAATGGATTCCCTTTACCTCTCGCTCTAGAACCTAAATCTTTAGATTGTTTTGATAATGTAATTAAATCTAAATTTTGAGAATCCAAAATTGCAGGAACTATTAATCCTTGCTCTAAGGCAATAGCAATACCTAAATTAATTTGAGGGTGCATAATTAATTTATCTCCATCAAATGACGAATTCCATTTAGGGTTATTTATTAGAGAATTTATAGTTGCTTTTAAAACTAAATCGTTAACTGATATTTTCATTCCTTCTTTTTCTAGATCTTCATTAATGTCAGCTCTCATTTTCATTGCTTCTGTCATGTCAACTTCTACAGTAACTTGAAAATGTGGGATTTCAGTTTTTGACTTAACTGTAACTCTTGCAATCGCTTGTCTCATGGTATTTAGATCTATATCAGAACTGTCCAGTGTAATATTTTTAGTTTTATTTAATTGAGATGAAGAAACTAGACTTGGACCAGGGACATGATTATTTACATCATCTTTAGTGATTCTTCCACCAGGTCCAGTACCATTGATATCTGATAGAGGGATATTTTTTTCATTTGCTAATCTTTTAGCCATCGGAGAGGCTTTTATTTTTAATGAATCTGAGTCTAATGAAACTTCTATTTTATTCTCTTTGCTAGGAGAGGAGATTTCATTATTTGTTGTTATTGCATCTTCTTGTTTATTTGTATCTTTTTCTTCTATTTCAATAGTTTCATCATTTGTTTCAGCTTGATTATCTAAATCGTCAGGTATATCTTCATCCATATCTCCAACATATCCTATGATTTTTCCAACTTGAACTTTTGATCCTTCACTGGCGATTATTTTTCGTAAGAAACCATCATTATATGATTCCATTTCAACTACAGTTTTGTCAGTTTCTATTTCTGCTAATTTATCACCTTTGGATACCTTATCTCCCTCTTGCTTCAACCATTTTACTATTGTGCCTTCTGTCATATCTGCACCCATTGAAGGCATTGTAATTTCTTTTGCCAAAATTCTCTCCTAAGGTTAAATTAATTTTTCTAAAACACTGTTGGCTATATCTTTTGATGAAGGATATGCTGCAGCCTCTAAGTTTTTATTATACGGCCAAGGCACATCATTTGCACCTATTCTTATAATTGGTCCATCAAGCCAATCATTAAACATTTCTTGTACATTAGCTACTACTTCACCCATAATCCCACCATTTTTTCTTGAAGTGTCTAGAGTTACTAATCTGTTTGTTTTTTTAACTGATTCTCCTATAGTTGAATAATCTATTGGGTTTAAAGATCTAAGATCAATTATTTCACAATCAATATTTTGATTAGAAAGTGTTTCTGATGTTTCATGTAAAATACTCATTCCTGCTCCGTAAGATACTAATGTAATATCTTTTCCTTCTTGAACGATTGATGCACTGCCAAGTGGAATTTCATAATATTCATCTGGAACGTCACCTTTCAGTCCGTATAACAAAGCAGGCTCTGCAAATACCACAGGATTGTTATTTTTTATTGAAGTTCTTAATAATCCTAGAGCATCTTTAGGATTTGATGGACATACACAAAAAAGGCCTGGAACTTCAGCAAGCCATGTTTCAAAGCTTTGTGAATGAGTTGCGGCTAATTGAACCCCTGCGCCAGTAGGTGCTCTTATAACCATTGGAACATCTATTTGTCCTCCAGACATATATCTTATATTAGCAGCCATGTTTACAATTTGGTCAAAACCTACTAAAGAAAAGCTTATGGACATCAATTCTATTATTGGTCTTAATCCAGCAGCAGCAGCGCCTATTCCTGTGCCAATAAAAGTTGCTTCTGAAATGGGAGTATCCTTGATTCTTTCTGGGCCAAATTTAGATAAGAAACCATCAGTTACTGCATAAGCTCCACCATAAGCACCGATATCTTCACCCATGATCATAACGTTTGAATCTCTTTCTAGAGCTTCTTCCAACCCCTTTTTTATGGCTTCTCGCATTAAAATTTCAGTCATTTTTTCTTCTAACTCTTATAAATATCATCATCTAATTCAGAAATACTTGGATCATCACTTGATTCAGCAAATTCAACAGATTTGTCTACAGTTTTATCTATCTGAGACTTTATTTTATCTAGATCTTTATCCGTAGCAATCCCAGCAGATTTTAGCCATTCAGGAAATTTTACTAATGGGTCCTGCTTTTCCCATTCACTTATTTCATCAGAATTTCTGTATTTTTGTCCATCTGCCAAAGAGTGGCCTACAAATCTAAAAGTTTTGCACTCTAAATAAAAAGGTCCGCCATTTTGGCGAACCTTTTTAACAGCTATTTCAGTTGCTTCTTTTACCGCAAGTACATCCATTCCATTTACCTGTGCAGCAGGAATATCATATGTACTTACACCAGTATAGAAATCTTCTCCTCCAGCCCTCACTCTATCTATAGCAGAACCCATACCGTAACCATTATTTTCTAAAATAAATAAAATTGGAAGATTCCACACAGAAGCTAGATTTAATGTTTCATGATAAGTCCCTTGATTAGTTGATCCATCTCCAAAATAACAGACGACTATGCCTCCTGTTTTTTTATATTGGCACGCCAATGCTAAACCAGTTGCAACAGGAAATTGTCCTCCTACAATTGCGTGCCCACCCATAAACTTTTTTGATGCATCAAATAGATGCATAGAACCACCTTTTCCTTTGGAAAGGCCGGTTTTTTTACCAAACAACTCAGCCATTGATCGATTAACATCTAATCCTCTAGCTAAGGCATGACCATGGTCTCTATAGTGAGTGATAATATAATCTTCATCATTAAGGCATGAAATTGAGCCAACGGCAGTAGCTTCTTGTCCAATATAGAGATGTAAAAATCCTCTTATATTTCCTTTTGTATAATTTTCTCCACAAGCTTCTTCAAATTGTCGTATTAAATACATTTTCTTGAATAGCTCAAGCATCTCACTTTTTTCATTGTCAGATTTCTTGATTTTTTTATTCTTTTCTTCTTTTAATGTGGCCATAGGAGAATTTTAAATTAACTTTGCTTTTACATCTAGCTTTTATAATATAATTTACAGTCTTTTAACTGTTGTTTAGATAAAAAGCTTTGGTTACGTTTTCAAGAAGCATAGCGATAGTCATTGGACCAACTCCTCCAGGCACGGGTGTTATTTTAGAAGCAATATCTATTATTTCTTCAAAATCTGAATCTCCTATTAATCTAAATCCATTTTTCTTAGATTTATCTTCGATTCTATTTACTCCTACATCTATAACTATAGAACCTTTTTTGACCATGTCTTTAGTTAAAGTATGAGGGAACCCTGTTGCAACAATCACTATATCAGCTTCAAGGGTATGTGATCTTATATCGTTAGATTTACTATGACAAATTGTAACAGTTGCATTGCCTTTTGATGTTTTAGATGACAAAAGCAAAGCTAATGGAATTCCTACAAGTTTACTTCGTCCTATAATAACAATTTTTGATCCTTCTGTTGAAAAATTTATTTCATTTATCATGGTTTGAACTCCTAATGGAGTTGCAGGAACAAATCTTGGTTCTCCTGATGCAAGTAAGCCAAGGTTTTCATTATTAAGGCCATCTACATCTTTTAGAGGAGAAATAGTTTGAATTATTTTTTCTTCATTTAAGTTTTTAGGAAGAGGTAACTGTACAATCATTCCGTCAATATCTTCATCTTGATTTAGTTTTTCAATATAGTTTATTAATGCTTCTTCAGAAACGTTATCTTCCAATCTTTCAACGTGACATCTAATTCCTACTAGATCGCAAGCCTTTTCTTTAGCTTTTACATAGGATAAGGATGCAGGGTTGTTTCCAACAAGTACAACAACTAAGTGAGGAGTCCTAGGGAAATTATTTTTTATTTTATCTATTTCTAATTTTAGATTTTCTTTAATGTGAGTGCTGATTTTTTTACCATCTATTAATTTCGAAGACATTTTTCTCTTTCTTTATACATTTATAAATAAATAACTTTATACTAAATAATATATTCAAATATAAAAAAATGTTATTTACAGGAATTGATATTATAGAAATTCATAGAATCAAGGATGTTTACTTAAAATATCCTGAAAGGTTTATGAAAAAAGTTTTCACTAATCATGAAATATCTTATTGCCGAGGAAGATATCCCCAAATTGCTGCCAGGTTTGCTTCAAAAGAGGCAGTTATGAAAGCTTTAGGAACTGGAATAAGAGGTGTCCCTTGGAAGTCAATCGAAGTATATCGAGCAAGAGGAAAAGCACCTGAAATAATATTGCATGGAAATGCTAAGAAAAAAGCTCAAGAATTAGGTATAAATCGCATAGCAATTTCTATAAGTCATTCTAGAAATTACGCAGTAGCTTCAGTTGTAGCTGAGTAGTATACTTTTTCAATCTTTGCTGTAATAGTAAGATAAGAAAATTATTGAAATTGAAGTTAATAAAGAAAATACAAAAGCTCCAATCATAATTTCACTAAATACTTCCAAGCCAGCTTTATTGATATCATTATTTATTTTATTTTGAATTTTTGGATCTATAGAAAAAACTTGGATCCCAGTTACCAATTCTGAAAACCTAGCAGTACCGATTGTAGTCATAAGAGATAGCCCAAAAATCATTCCTAACATTCTTGATAGAGAAACCATTGAAGATGTAATTCCTCTTATACTTTCTTTGATGTTATGAAGTCCAGTATTGTGAATAGGTACTATAAAAAGACCAAATCCTATACCCATAATAAAAAAAATAAAATTGATCTCATTTGTAGGGATATCTAGATTTCTAGAATAAAGAAAGGTCCCTAAACAAACAAATATACTTGCTATTATCAAGGTCATTGAAGTACTTATTTTTGAAAAAACTATTCCAATTAATGATCCTATTCCTATAAATGCAGTCAATTTTAGTAAAGATAATCCTATTGAAATACTATCTAATTGATAAATTGTTGAAGCTGAAAGAGGTATTACTACCATCACAATTATCAAACTACAGCCAATAAAGAAATGACTTATTTCTGTCCATAAAAAAGTTTTAGATATAAAGAGTTCATTTGGTAATAAGTCTTGACCATAAAACTTCACCTTTAACCAAGCTATTAAAACGATAAATATAAGTGTAGATACCAATATTATCTGAACAAAATCTAGGCTTTTGAATTCTGCAATAATTATTGTCACAAAAATTAGAATCAAAGAAAGAATTAGAGTATCAATTAATTTTATTTTTATTAAACTTTTTTGTGATTTTGGCATTAATAAAACAAGAAATATAACAAAAAGTGCTAGTGGGATATTAATAAAAAATGCAGCAGGCCAGCTCCAGATTTTTAAAATCAAGCTACCCCACAAAGGTCCTATCACTCCTCCTGCTTCAGCAGAAGCTCCAATACATCCAAATCCAAAAATCCAGTACTTTTTTTCTAAAATAAGGGATACAGAAGCTATTGATATGGGAATTACTGCTCCTCCTCCCATAGCTTGAATAAACCTAAAAAAAATCAACCAATTCAATTTTGAAGGAAAAAATTTTTCTTCAGGCAAATTGTTAGTATAACCTACTAACAAAGAACCTACTGAAAATAACAGTAAAGAAGAAATTAAAGTATTTCTGAATCCATATTTATCACAAAGTTTTCCTGCTATAGGCATAACTATTGTAAATCCTAATAAATAAGATGTTATTGTCCAAGAGATTTTATTTAGTTCTCCAACAGAAATTTTTAAATCTAAAACCATACTTGGCAATAAGGTAACTATTACTGTTTGGTCATCAGCTGCTATAAATACTGCTAGACAAAGTATAAAAATAAAGAAAAATCTTTTTTTAAGACTTAGGGTTTCTTCCATATAAGTGTTTCATTCCATTTCTCGAATTTGATTTCTCGAATTGTTTCATTTATGTCTTGTGGTTGAACTTTTCCGTATATATAAATTTTTTGTACCGTACCATCATCTTTTATAAATAATGATAAATTTACTTTATTGTTTGGAATAATTATGTCACCTACTAAAGATTTTAGGTTATTTGAATTTATTTTAGCTTCAATTTCGTAAATGTTTTTACTTGTTGACTTAATTGACCCTTCTTCTATTTCAGAAAATATATCACTTAAAATATTTATAGGATTTATGTTCTTAAATGGATTATCTTTTTCTGGTGTTTCTATCCATTCAAAGTTTATAGGATTTGTTATCCAATACCTATTTTCTATGGATAAATATGAAAGTTTTATTAAAAAATTATTTGATATTATCTCCGCTTTAATTTGTAATTTATCAGGTTTTTGAATATCTCCTTCTGCTTGAGAAATTTTGTAACCCCCTGGTAATGATGTAAACCCTTCTTTATGCTTCAGGATAAAACTAAATGATTGAGAATTAGCGATTTTTTCATTGGAGATTTTAAAAATTTCATTAATAGATAGTTCATTTATATCTGATTTTTGTTCATTACAAGCAATAAACAGAATAAAAATTAAAGCTGTAAATACAATTTTCTTAATTATGAAATCCTTTAATAATTATTAGTATTTTACTATGAATAGAATAAAGTTTCGTAAAAAGTATAATTATTGTATATTTAATATAGTGATTTACTTGGGGAGCTGAAAAGCTGAGAGGGTAAAAAAACCGACCCATTAAACCTGAACTAGATAATCCTAGCGGAGGGAAGAAATATTAGTACTCTTATCTTAGAAAACGTATCTTATGGATATCAAAATGAAATTCCTATAATAGACGGGTTATCTCATTCTTTCTCGAAAAATAAAACAGTTTCAATTATTGGACACAGTGGGTGTGGGAAAAGCACTTTGTTGGAATTAATTTCAGGCGTCAAAAAACCTCAAAAAGGTGAAATTATTTTAGAAAATCATGAGAATAGATTAGGAGAAATAGCTTATATGCAACAAAAAGATCTTCTATTGCCGTGGCTTAATGTAAAAGAAAACGTTTTACTGCCACTGAAAATTAAAAATAAAGTGAATAGTAAATCATATGAAGGTATGATAGAAAAATCAAAAATTCTAGGAATTTATAAATTTCTAAGCTACTACCCATCTGAACTATCAGGAGGTTTAAGACAAAGGGTCGCTTTTCTTAGGACTATATTGCAAGATTCAAATTTTATTTTATTAGACGAACCTTTTGCTTCTCTTGATGCTATAAAAAGATTTGAAATTTATAATTGGATAGAAAATCTAAAAGATTATATAAATAAATCTATAATTTTAGTTACTCACGATATAGATGAAGCAATTTTTCTTTCGGATCAAGTAATTGTTATGGATTCAGGTAAAAATAATTTCAAGTCAAAAATGGATATAAAAATGCCTCATCCAAGAAAATCTAATTTCATATTAGAAAATAAATTTATAGAACAAAAAAAATATCTCATAAAAAAGTTAGATGAGGTGAAAAATCTTAATGACTAAATTACAAAATTTTATTTTAGTGAGTATATTTCCATTCTTAACTTTTTTATTATTAATTACTACATGGCAAACCTTGTCATATTTAGGTTTTTTTGAATCTTGGTTATTACCCTCTCCTATAATGATAATTAACGAGTTATATGATTCGAAAGTATTTTTACTTAAACATACACTTACAACTGCTTCAGAAATTATAATAGGATTATTTTTTGCAGTATCCTTTGGTATTATAATCGGAACTTTAATGTCTAATTATAAATATATTGAGCGCTCTTTATTACCTTATGTAATTGCTTCTCAAGTAATTCCGATTTTTGCTTTAGCGCCAATTTTAATTGTTTGGTTTGGCGCAGGTTTGATTTCTAAAATTATAGTAGTTTTTTTGATTTCTTTTTTCCCTATAGTAATAGGTGTTTTTGATGGTTTAAGAAAAAAGTCCATTGAAATGGAAAATATGTTAAAAACAATGGGAGCAAAGAATTTTCAAATATTTAAAATCATAAAGATCAAACTAGCCTTACCTAGCTTTTTTTCTGGATTAAAAGTAGCTAGCGTAAGCTCTGTTATTGGAGCTGTTGTTGCTGAATGGATTGGTTCTAAATCTGGTCTAGGATGGATAATGAAAGTTTCTGGCCCATTGTTTCAAACAGAAAGAGTCTTTGCAGCAATTGTATTACTTTCTATTTTTGCATCAATGCTATTTTTGGGAGTTAAATTATTAGAAAAAAAAATTGTGAAAGGTTAATAAAAATGAAGTTATTCATAATCTTATTATTTTCTATATTTCTTATAGGTTGTGGAAATAATGAAAGCAGGGGAGAAGTTACATTGGCTTTGGATTGGTACCCTAATTCAAATCATGCAGGAATATATTCTGCTATAGATGAAGGTTTTTTTAAAGAGGAAAATATAGATTTAGAAGTTTATACTCCTTCTGATCCGACTGCAATTATCTCAGCTGTTGCTTCAGGGAGAGATGATTTTGGGTTATCTTACCATCCTGATATTTTACAAGCACAATCAGCTGGTTTAGATATAGTTTCCATACTTAGCATATCTCAGCATCCCCTAAATTCAATAATGACTCTTAAAAGCCAAAACATTAAGCAACCAAAGGATCTTAATGGAAAAGTTATAGGATATCCAGGAATTCCATCAAACAAAGCTATGCTAAAAACTGTCCTAGGTACTCAGGAGATTAACATAAATGATGTTGAAACAGTAGATGTTGGATTTGAATTGGTTAAAGCTTTAGTTTCAGGATCAGTTGATGCAATAATAGGCGCTTATTGGACACACGAATCTATTGTAATGGAATTACAAGGATATGATATTGAAATCATGAAATTAGAAGAATGGGGAGTTCCTGATTATTATGAGTTGATTTTAATAACAAATAAAAAATTTCTTGAAGAAAATGAGCAAGAAGTAGAAAAAGTGGTTAACTCCTTTAAGAAGGGTTATGAATTTGCAATAAAAAATCCTGAAAGATCTATAAGTAGCCTTATAAAAATTGCTGGTGAAGAAATTGTAGAAGAAGAGGTTGAAAGGAAAGGGATTCAGTTATTGATTCCAGTTTGGCAATCAAATGGGAAAGAGTTTGGTTATCAGGAAAAGTCAAAGTGGAAAGAAACTTATGATTGGATGTATGAGAATAATTTTCTAGACAAAGAATTAGAAATAGAAAATTTATATTATACAAAATACTCTAATTAATTGGGGTAAATCAATATTCCTTCGAGCTCAGTTTTTGCTACTAAAAGGTGCCCTTCTATACTTGTTACATATATTTTGTTTTCAACAATTGTACAATTTGTAGGCCTTTGACAAGGAGTTTCATGCCGTTCAATAATTTTCCCATTTTTATCAAAAATTGTTATATTCCCTTTAGGTCCAGATATTTCCCATCCTGTAGCTGCTACTATATAGTTTTCTTTGGAAATTGGATCTTTAGCTAAAGTCATTCCATCAATCCCCCTATGGGGGCCAAAGTCATGCAGTGTTTTCATGTCAGATAATTTTCCATCTATATTAACCTTATAAGATCTTAGTTCTCTTTCATGATCAGCTCTATAATCTGATTGAGCAACGTATAATATGTCCTCTTCTTCATTGAATAGGAGCCCGTTAGGCATTGAAGTATCAAAAGTCCTTCTAAATGATTTATAAGTCCCGTCTTCTTGTTTTTTAGCAGAAATTATAGCTGAGAAATTTAGCCCTAGATCTGGATTGATGTCTCCAACTCTATCTGAAAAATATATTTCTCCTTTTTTGTTTATTGCTAAATCATTTGGACTATTTATAGCAATACCATCTAATTGATCAACTATTGTGTCCTTTGAGCCATCCATATTATATCTTGCGATCCTTCTTCGGCCTCCTTCACAGGCAAATAATTCACCATTGACATTGAAATTCAATCCATTAGCTTGTCCAGTGTCTTTAAATACCTCTTCAGTAATATTATTTTTTTTGTTGTATGAAAGTATTCGATTGTTAGCAATATTAGAGAATAATAATTTTTCTCCATCCCAACAAGGACCTTCTGTTATAGTTCCTAAATTTGGTATTACATTCTTAAATTTCCAAGACAAATTAACCTCTGCTAGAATATTATTTAATACTATTTATAACTCATTTTGAACAAAAAAAACATGAAGCCAGATGGAAAAATTTTACCAATATGTATGACTATTGCAGGATCTGATTCTGGAGGAGGTGCAGGAATTCAAGCAGATCTTAAGACTTTTGCTGCTTTAAAATGCTATGGTGTTTCAGTAGTAACTTCAGTGACTGCACAAAATACTAAAGGAGTTGACGACATTCACATAGTTCCTAATCAGGTTGTAGAGAATCAAATTAAATCAATAAAAAACGACATGAAATTTTCTGCAGTAAAAACTGGGATGATTCCTGAAAAAATGATGGTAGAATCCATAGTATCTTGTCTTTCATCGGAAAAAAAATTAAATTTGGTAGTTGATCCTGTTATAGTTGCAACTTCTGGTGATAAATTAGTATCTGAAGAGTCGATAGAAGCTATAAAAAAAATGTTATTTCCTATAGCTAAGATAGTTACTCCTAATTTAGCAGAGGCAGAAGTTATAGTAAAAAAAAGTATCACCACAAAAAATGATTTAAAAGATGCCTGCAAAAAGATTGTGGATTTAGGCACGAATTCTGTAGTTATAAAAGGAGGGCATTTTTTTGAATCAAATTACTCTGAAGACACCTTATTTGATGGTAAAGATTTTTTTTATTTCACTACAAAAAGAATTGAGACAACGTCGACTCACGGTACTGGTTGCACTTTTTCATCAGCAATAGCATCTCATTTAGCACTTGGTTTTGACTTGGTAAATTCTGTTGATAAAGCAAAGCTGTATGTTACCGAATCAATAAATAATGCTTATAAAATAGGTCATGGAAATGGGCCTTTAAACCATTTTTACCAAACGCTATAACCTCCATCAACAGCAATAGATACTCCAGTCACAAAATCAGATAAACCACTTGATAAAAAAACAGATGTCCCTGCAAGATCTTTTGGGACTCCCCATCTTTCTGCAGGAGTTCTTTCAACTATCATTGCATATCTATCGGGAAATTTTGTCTTAAAATCATTAGTCATATCAGTAACAATCCAACCAGGCAAAATACAGTTAACTTGAACATTATATTTTGCCCATGCAACTGCACAACTTTTTGTATATTGGACTACACCACCTTTACTTGCTGCATATGCTGAAGCATAACCTGTCCCAAAAATTGACATCATTGACCCAATATTAATTATTTTTCCTGCCCCAGTTTCTTTCATATGAGGAAAAACTTTTGAAGTAATATGATGAATTGAATTTAAGTTTGTGTCAACTACATCGTTCCAATCAGTCTTTGATAATAAATGAGGTTCATCGCTTCTTCTATTTATACCTGCATTATTTACCAATATATCTATACTCCCAAATTTTTCTTTTACAAAATCAACTGTTTTTTCAATTGAATTATTATCATTTACGTCTAAAATTGCAGAATCATTATTTGGATTAATTTTTTTAAGTTTTTCTAATGCGAGAGAGTTTTTCTTTTCATTTCTTGCAGCAATAACAACGGTGGCACCTTGTTCTGCTAAACCTTCTGAAATGCCTAATCCTATACCTCCGTTACCTCCTGTAACAACAGCGATTTTACCTTCAAGTAGATTTTCCATAACTTTACTCCAAAAAAATGATTTAATTTATCATAGGTTTAAATCTATTTTTTTTTCAATAGTTTTTTCTTCATAAGTTTCGTTATATTTATAAATAATACGAATATATAATTCACCTTTTTTTCTAATAACTTTAGAATTTTCAGGGTCTATATTTAGATCATTATTAAAATCTTCAGGATTGAACAAAACTAAATTTTTTTTAGAAGGATTTAAATTTTCTTCCTCTAATTTACCAGATATAAATTGTAACAAATCATGTTCTGTAATTTTCCAATTGATATTTTCTTCAAGAAAATCAATTGCTTCATCTAAAATATTTTCAATTTGGTTCAAACTTTTACTCATTTTCTAAAGAATATGAAATAGCTTCTTCGTATATTTCTTTTGTATTTAAGTCTAGATGTGTCCATTTATTATTCATATTTACAGTATTTACTAAGTTATTATTTTTTCTAAAAACATCTTTAAGGCCGTTTTTATAATTGTTAATTGTTAATATTTCGTTGAAAACTTTTTTGTTTAATATAATAGGATGGCCTCTTTTGCCATTATAAACAGGAGCAGTAATCGTAGATTTTTTAGCTATATGGTTAGTAATAATTTCTTTTATAAACCAAGTAGGCCTAGGCTGATCAACGCTAATTAAAATTATATTTTCTGCGTCATTTTCTATATCTTTCAGACCTTCAATTATTGAAGTAGACTTTCCATCTTTGTAATTTTTATTGAAAATTACATTTACTTCATCAATCTGTGTATAGGGTAAAATTTTTTCTTTTTCATGGCCTAAAACTAAATTGATTTTTTTAATTCCAATTCCTATTAAAATTTCTAATTGATATTCAATTAATTTTTTACCATGCCAATCCAATAAGGCTTTTGAACTTCCCATTCTTGAAGACAGCCCAGCTGCAAGAAGTATGGCATAAAAATTATTATTCATGGATCTAATTTTTTATTTCAGATGATTTTGATATTTTAGATCTAATTTTGTCAACATATTTTGTTTCAAGCATCATTGAATTTCCATTTCCACCTAATCTAAATGCTAGAACCTCAGATATGATAGATATGGCAATTTCTTCTGGAGTTCTGGCTCCAATATTCATTCCTACAGGTGCTCTTAATTTATTGAAAGAGTCTTCATCTATTCCTTCTGAAAGGAGTTTTTCCAATATAAGTATAGTTTTTCTTTTTGAACCTAATAATCCAACATAGGATGCCTCTGTACTTAAAGCTGCTTTTGTTGCAGTATCATCTTGTCTGTGTCCTCTCGTAGCAATAATAATAAATGTGTTGGCATTTATATCAAATTGATCAAAACCTTCACCATAACTTGCAACCTTAACATCATCTGCTTCTGGGAACCTTTCTTTATTTGCAAATTCATCTCTGTCGTCAAATATATTCAATTCAAATCCCAAAGGTTTTGCTAAATTAGCAATTGCTTTAGAAACGTGTCCCCCTCCAGCAATAAGAAGCTTTGGAGGAGTAGTAAATGCTTCTATATAAAATAATCTTTCATCAATCTTTAATGTTTTGTTTTTACCTAAAGCCAAAAGTTCTCTTGATTCTTTGACTAATTTTTCATCAACTTTTTCAGAAATTAAATCTCCCGATTTTGATCCATCTTCACGTATTAATATTTTTTTACTTATTTCTTCAATTTTGTTTGATTCTAAAACCTGAACAAGTGCTACAGGTTTGTCTCCGTTGTAGGCTTTATTTATTTCATCTAAGAAAAATTCAAATTCCAGTTTGTTATCTATTGGATCAATCATAAAATGCATTGTCCCACCACAAACTAATCCGTCTCTGGCTGCTAAATCTTCATTTAATTCATATGGTTTAACTTCCGCTGATTCTTCTCTTTTAATTTTTTCACTTGAGGCAAACCAAATATCTCCTTCAACGCATCCTCCTCCTAATGTTCCTACTCCGGATCCATCTTCTCTGACAAGTAATTTTGCTCCAGGCTTTTGAGGCGTTGAACCTTGTGTTCTTGTTACTGTTGAAATAACAAACTTTCTATTATTTTTTATTTCATTTATGGCTGCGTCAAAAACGTCTTTCATTAGAAATCTCCATCATTCTTATACTAATTATATAATCAGAAGTAATTAAACTCTATAAGGCTCTAAATCTTTCCATTTAGGATTTAGACCAAAACCTGGTAGATCAGGAGCATAAACGTATCCATCCTTTAAAACTAATTCGTTCTCCCATATTTTTCCATGCATAGGATTAACTGTATCTCTATAATATTCAAGAATTAATCCGTTTGGAATTGCTGATACAAGATGAATATGAACTTCCTGTGCCCCATGAGGTGCAATATCTAAATCATTACTTTGAGCTAGAGCACATACTTTCATGAACTCAGTAACTCCTCCAAGTATAAGACAATCTGGTTGCAAAATATCAACAGCTCTGTGATTTATCATATCTCTAAATCCGTATCTAGTATATTCATTTTCACCAGCTGCTACTGGAATAGAAGTTGATCGAGTAATTTCAGCTTGTCCTATATAATCATCAGGTTCCACAGGTTCTTCAAACCAAAATAAATCATATTGTTCTGCTTTTCTCGCAAATTCTATTGCTTGATAGTGTCTATATGCATTATTTGCATCAACCATTAATTTCACATCATTTCCTATTACTTCTCTGCAAACTTTAACTCTCTCAATATCTTCATTTATCGACAAAGCTCCTACTTTGATTTTTACTGATTTAGCTCCCATATTTACGTTATCTTCCATTTCAGTTGCCAATTCTTTTAGGCCTTTCCCTTTTTCGTAATATCCCCCTGCAATATATGTATCAACTTTGTTTGTGAAACCGCCTAGTAATTTATAAACAGGTAAATTTGCTACCTTTCCTTTTATATCCCATAAAGCAATATCTATTCCTGAGATAACTCTAGTTGTAATGCCTCTTCTTCCAACTAATTTAGGACGCCACATTTCATGCCAAATCCTTTCATTATCTAAAGGATTCAATCCAATTATTCCTTTCTTGAAATGATCAACAAGTTCTCTGGCAACAGTAGGGCTAACATCTATCCCAGCAGAAATTCCTATTCCTGTAATTTCAGGCTGGTCTGTTTCTATTTCAATGATATTTAAAACATTATGTGTGTATGTATATAGTCCATTTGTTATAGGAATTGATCTTTCCCATCTATATATTTTTAAATTAACATCTGTTATTTTCATTTTTTTCACCCCAACTAATTTTTATTTATGAAATAATTGTTTTAGAAATTTTAAACCTTTTCTTCTTCAAGGTAAACTTGTAATATTATTTTCATTGAAGATTGAGAGAAATTAAACCGCAGGGTCCGTAGCTCAGTGGTCAGAGCAGTCGGCTCATAACCGATTGGTCGCAGGTTCAAATCCTGCCGGACCCACCATATTATAAGGGGGAAATATGAAAGCAGCTCAAATAACTGGGTATAGAAAAGTAGAAATTAGAGATATTCCAGATTTAGGAGAATTAGAGGAAGGACACGTAAGATTTAAGACTGATTGTATTTCTATATGTGGTTCCGATATTCATAGTGCGTTTGATAAAGTAATTCCTGAAGAAGATTATCCGTTGCCACCAGGGATGCCTACTCATGAAGTAGCATCAGTAGTTGTTGAATCAAAAGATGAGAGATACCCTGTAGGATCTAGGGCTATAGTTATCCCTAATTATAGAAAACCAGATGGTAGTCTTGGAACTGGAGGAGCTGTAGAATATATTGACCAAACGCATGAAAAAATTATTAAGTTACCTGATTGGGGTGAATTAGAAGATTGGTTGATGTTACAACATTCTGGAACTGTTTTATATTCAGCAAAACATTGGGGTAATATTTTCGGAAAAAAAATAGCAGTTTTAGGGCAAGGGGGAATTGGATTGTCTTTCACAATGTTTGCTTCGAAGCAAGGAGCTGCTGAGGTAGTTGGTATTGATAAACATGATTACAGGCTTGAAAAAAGTATTTCTTTAGGTGCTACTAAATCTATGAAATTCAAATCACTTGAAGACTTGATTAAACAAACAGAAGAAATTACTAATGGAGAGCTTTTTGATGTTGTTGTAGATGCATCGGGAAACAAGGATGGTTTTAACATATGTCTAAACCTATTAAAACCACAAGGAAAATTTATAACATTTAGTATAGTAACTGAAGATATGGTTGAGTTTGAACACAGTATAATGTTGAGAAAAAACTTAGATATTCATGCAACTCAAATTGCTACTACCCCTCAACCAATAGCTGAGATTAGAGAACTGGTTTCTTTGGCAGAAAGAGGTTGGTGGGATCCCAAATCATTGAAAACTCACGTTTCAGATATTTCTGATTTACAAAAATGTTATGAAGACTATACTGATCAGAAGAATAATGTTATAAAAAATGTAGTTAGATTTAATCCTTAAGATCCAAATCTTTCTGTGTAAAATTCAAAACTAATATTTAATTTAGAAACCACTTGCAAGGCTTGTTCAACAAAAGAATCTGAACCACAAATGTAGATTTCATAATCTTCTTGTTTGCTTAAATTGTTAAAACATTGGGTATCAATTCTTTTATTTCCTCCAACCCAATCTTTAGTTTTTTCTCTGGTAATGAAAGGGAAATAGTATGAATTTATTTTTTTTTCATTTTCTTTATAATTTACCAACCCGGAAAAGTTTTTAGACCAATGATATATATAATATTTATCACATTTTTGGTTTAGATACTCTGACATTGATATAAATGGTGCTATTCCTGACCCAGATGCAATAAAAATAGGAGTTTTATTGTTTTGTAAAATAAATCTTTGTCCTATAGGATTTGAAACTTGAATTATATCTCCTTCACGAGCTGCATCAAAAAAGAAATTAGAGACTTCACCATTTGGTATTTTTTCAATTAAAAACCCCACAGGGTTGTTTTTAGGAATACTAGCAATTGAGTAAGGTCTGATAGCTTGATATCCATTTTCAGCAGTAAGGCATATTTCAGAGTATTGACCTGGGATGTGGCCTTTCCAATTTTTTACATCTAAATCAATCCAACAAAGATTATCGTTGATAATTTTTTTATTTTTTATAACTGAATAATTGAAATGTTGATAACCTATCATTGTCCAGAATATCTTTGTTCTTTCCAAGGATCTCCATACATGTGATAACCGTAATTTTCCCAAAATCCTGGTTTATCGTTATCAATAAATGTAATTTTATCTACCCATTTTGCAGATTTCCAAAAATATAGATGCGGAACAATTAATCTTATTGGACCTCCATGTTCAGGGGTTATTTCTTTGTCCTCATATAAATAAGAAATTATTGTATTATCCATTAGTAAGTCCTTTAAAGGTAAATTTGTTGTATATCCAGTAAACGAACCTATCATAGTCCAATTTGTAGGAGCTTTTATACTTAATTCATTAAATAAAGTACTGATTTTTACCCCTTTCCATTTCATGTCAAATTTTGTCCATCTAGTGACACAATGAATGTCTTTAGTAATTTCTTTTGAAGTTAAGCTTTTTAGATTATCCCAATTGATTTTACACAATACCTCGTCCTCATAAATTATAGAAAGATTCCAATCTGATAAAGAAATCTTTGGAGTGGGTTCAGCTGATAAAACAGGAAATCTATTTTCTAAATACTGACCTGGAGGGACTCTATCGTTTTTTTCTTTTTTCCCAAAAAATCCTCTAGTTACCAATTTGTAAAACTCCCATCATCTCTTGATAATCTAGGAGAAAATCCAGTAGGATCTACTATCATAGATTCAGCTACATCTATATCAATATCTACACCAAGTCCTGGAGTATCTGGACACCATGAGAATCCATCCTCCCATTCTATTTGTTTAGGGAAAAGTTTATTAGCATATGTTCCTGGTGCTTTTGGCATTTCTTGAACACCCACATTACTCGACGCCATACACAATGCTACACAAGCAGCAGCTGAAACAGGACCTAAAGGATTATGTGGAACAATATTTATATAATGAGTTTCGGCCCAATGAGTAATTTTTAATGCTTCAGTTAATCCTCCTACTATACAAAGATCAATTCTTGCATAATCAATTAGCTCTTTTTCAATAACTTCTCTAAAAGGCCATTTAGTTGCCCATTGTTCTCCTGCAGCTATTGGAAGATTGATTTTACTTCTTATATTTGCGTATGATCCTGGATTTTCTGATCGAATTGGATCTTCAATAAAAAAAGGCTTTAGTCGCTCCAAATCCTTGCACATTTGAATAACTTCTGGAGGATCTAATCTTGTATGAACATCAAAAGTAATTTCTGGGTCATATCCAAATTTTTCTCGGACTTCTTCCATTATTTCTACAGCAACCTTAATTGACTTTCTTGGTTCTAGAATATTACCATCTAAATCATTTATAAAATTACTTGGTTGGTGCCATCTTAGAAATTTCCATCCTTTATTTAGATGATCTTCACAAGTATCCAAAAATTCTTTCAATGAATTTCCTTGAGTGTGTGGATAGGAAATAACTTTTTCTCTGTAAGGTCCGCCTAAAAGCTTATATACGGGCATTCCTGCTGATTTCCCTTTAATATCCCAAAGGGCTATATCTATGGCTGAAATTGCACAAGAATAAACTTTATCTGCTGGGAAAAAACTACTTCTAAACATGAGTTGCCATAATCTTTCTGTTTCCCAAGGGTCAGAGCCGATTACTAATTCTGAGAGATGTTCTATAGCTTTAGAGATAGCATTCCCTTGTCTTGCAATTCCAACCTCTCCTAAACCATGAATACCTTTATCTGTATCTACTTTTACGAAAAAATATATTTTCCCTTCTTCGTCTTGTAGTGGCAAACTGGTTATTTTTGTAACTTTCATTAATCTCGCTCTTTCCATTTCACTTCTTGATTTTCTAATTCTTTTATATATAGTCCTGCGCCTTCTCTTCTAAACCAAGGTCTTTTTGGTTCTCGTCCATAGTCAGTATTTTGCATTTCTTGTAATTTTTTTTCATCTACGATTAGTCCTATTCCTGGAGTATTGTCCATGTGAACAAAGCCATCTTCAATATTATCATTCCATTTTGAATAGGCCTTTTCTCTGCCTGGATCAACAACTTCCATCATTAAGTGGTTTGGAATACTTGTTGCTATTTGAGCATTATAATTGCCTATACAATTCATAGTAGTAACAGGTAATTCATAGGCATATGCAAAATTTCCTATTTGCCTTAGTCCTGTTACTCCAGATTGGTATGAACTAACATTTAATATGTCTACTGCTTGATTATCAATTAGAGGATAAAAATCTCCTACATTATTTAGATTTTCTCCCGTTGCAACAGCAGCTTTTATATTATTAGAAACTAATTTTAATCCTCTATAATCCCATCTTCTTGCAGGTTCTTCTGCCCAAAAAATATCATATTTTTCTTCTATTTTGTTAATTGACTGTATTGCTTTTTTTACCGACCAATATTCATTAGAATCAATCATTATTTTGGGTCTTTTAAAATTCTGAGCCAAAGCTTCATAAACAATACCTATTCTTCTTATATCATCATCATATGACAAGCCAATCTTTACCTTACCAGAATCGACGCCCTTATCAGACATATTTTTAAAGAAACTATACAACTCGTCATCATCCAAGCAATATCCTATGTCTGATGCATAAATTTTACATTTGGGATCATCACTTCCTAAAGTTTTCCATAAGGGTTCTTGGTTAATTTTTGCTTTGATGTCCCATAAAGCAATATCTATTGCAGATAATGCATTATGCACTTCACCTTCATCTCCTCCTTTGAAAGCATATCTAATCATGTTTTGCCAGTGAGAGAAGGTTTCTCTAGGGTCTTTTCCTTCAATGATTTTAAAAAGATTATCGACTTGATTATTTCCTAATGGAGCTATTCCTGAGATTCCTTCATCAGTGTTTATTATTAAAATATTTGAAACTATAAGATCATCTCCCTCTGGACCATTTGCATCTCCTAATGGTCTATCCATTTGTTCTATATAAGTTTCAAGACGATAGTCAGTTATTTTCATTTGGAACTCGCTTCTTTTATTTCATCTTCGGATGGAGGGACTTCATATAATCCAGCTCCTTGCCGTCTTCCAAATGGACTAGGCCCAGATCTGACTGAAATTGTTTTTACTTCAGCTTTGGATAATTCATCATAATTTATGGTTATACCTAAGCCTGGTTTGTCTCCTAAAATAGCTGAACCGTTTTCTATTTTTACGTCCCATTCATAAACTTTTGTTTCAGGCTCAGGATGAGGGACTTCAACTGTAATACAATTTGGAATGGCATTAGCTAAATGTGCATGAATAATACCTGTTGATCCACCCAATGTTACAGGTAATTCTAATCCATATGCAGCATCAGCAATTTGTAGTGCTCCGGTGATGCCTGTCATTCCATGACTGATTTGTATTACATCAGCTGATCGATGATGAAAATATGGTAAAAAATCTCCTAAAGTATCAAGGTTTTCTCCAGCACAAACAGGAGTTTTAAGAGCTTCAGAGACCTTTTTCAAACCTAAAAAGTCCCATCTTCTAGCAGGTTCTTCTATCCAACCTAAAGTGAATCTTTCTTCCATTTCTGATACTTTTCTTATTGTTTGCTTTGGTGACCAGTATTCATTTGAGTCAATATATAAAATAGGATCTTTGATGTTTTCACTTAAAGCATTGCGCATAATTTCCAATCTCCGTAAGTCTGAGTCTTGATCAAGACCAACTTTTAGTTTTGCTGCTTTAAAACCATAAGTTTTTGCCATTTTTTTATACCAATTACTTATATCTTTGTCGCTTAGAGGCAAGGCAATGTCTGATGCATATACATTAACTTCTTTTTTACTTGCACCCAAAGTTTTCCATAATGGTTCTTCATTTATTTTTGATTTCAGATCCCAAAGAGCTACGTCCAAGACAGAAATTGCATCATTTGCTATCCCGTCATGACCTCCTTTGAAAAATTTCTCAACCATTTTTTTCCAGATACTATAAACAGATTTAGGGTCATTTCCCTTTAATATTCCCTCAAATAATGATTTTATTTGAGGGATAGAGTTTCCACCTCCTATAGAAATACCTTTTATACCTTCATCGGTAATAAGTTCTATAAGACAAGAAGCTGATTTTGTTCTACCTCTAGGAGAATTAGCATCTCCCATAACTCTGTCTAATTGAAATTCAAATAAAGTTGTTTTTAATTCAATAATTTTCATTTTATTTATTTTCTATAATATCTCGGACAAATTCAAGAAGGATTTATCTATAGAAAAAGTTTATTATTTTAATAATGAATCATATGAAACGAAAATTTTTAAGTTATTTTGGCACATTTTATAAAAAGTTAAGTGTGTCTGCATTTATTTTTTTAATTTCTTTTGCTCTATTTATAGATGTAAAGAATGAAATTTTTGCTGATGAGATAAACGAAGGAAAAACCACATTTATAGCGTTTGATGTGAATTACATTGATGAAACAGATTTATCTTTTTCAAAAGACATTCTTTCACAGATACTTAATTTTCATGCTATTAATTCTAATGAAAGAATAGTTTTACAACCTTATGGTAATAAAAGTTATTCTCCATTGAACATAAAAAAAGAAGACATCGATGATAAACTTGAAGAATTTTTTAATAATATGCCTAAAGAAGATGGCTTATTTTCCAATCATTATCTTGTTATTTCTGAAGGTTTTACTAGAATCGCCGAATTAGAAGAAACCAGTGGCTCTGAATTATACATAATTTCAAATTTGAAAATGGCACAGACAGAAGATTCATCAGTGATAAAACTACAAAACTTATCAGATTTATATTATTCTTCTGAAATAAAATTAAACGTAATGTCTTTACCTTCATCTAATTCAGAAGACAGACAATTATTTGAAGATTTATCTAAAAATACTAATGGATCATTTATTGATTTTGATTCTTTATCAACTTCATCAATGGTAAACTTTTTGCAAATGTTTATGGAAAACCCTATATCAATATTACAAACTAATTTATCATCTAAACCTTTATCAAATTTTATTAACATTCCACCTACAGTAGATAAAGTAAGAATAGGAATTTATAAAGAAAAAAGTGAAACTAAAATTTCCATAATTAACCCTGAAGGTTTAGAGATATTACCTAAAATTGATTATGATTATTGGGATTTGGAAAAAATTATATATTTAGATATAACAAATCCAGATTCTGGAACTTGGACTATAATATCTAGTGGTGAATCTGGTAGATTAGAAATATTAACCGACACTTTAAATCCTCTTAGATTAGAAACTTACGGACAAAAAATTTTTCCTGTAGGATCAAACATAACTCTTGAAGTTGGAGCATATATAGAAGATGAAAGAATAAATATTCCCAATGCAGAAATGCAAGTAAGGATTAAAGATAATAAAGGGTCGCAAACTATTCAGATAATGAATGATTTAGGGGACAAGAATGATAAATCTGCATTTGATGGAATTTATACAGCTCAATTACCTCCAATTATTGACCAATCAATAATTGAAGTTGAATATACTTTACAATGGAAAAATTTATCTACACCTGTAACTAAAAATGATCAGATTAAGGTAGAGTATTTTCCTGAAATCCAAATAACTAAAGTATCTGATTTATCTGGTAAAAAAGACAATGAGTTTTTCGTAGCATCTTTTGAAACTAAAGTAAATAATTATCCATTTCTGGTTGGTCTGGATGAAATTGAAAATAAACTAATATCTGATAATAAATATTCATTCAGAATAGATCCTGTAAAAGTCAAAGACACTCATAAATCATATTTGTTTAACATATATTTAGAATCTTCTGAAAAGATTAAAGATATTGTTTATATTGACCTAAATTTAAAGACCACTTATCTTGATGAAAATTATACAAGTTTAACAAAAAAAATTGCCATTAATGTAAATACTAAATATATTTACGTTCTTGGTTTGAGGTATTATTATTGGATTGCTATTATAGGAGTTTTATTCATAGCTTCTTTATTTATATTAAATAACATAAGACAAACAAAAATCACAGGCTTTTTAATAGATGTTCAAAATAATGTTATTGTAGATTTTTCTAATATTTCTAGGAATCCTTTTGTTAAATTTATATATCCTAAACGGATTAATTTTTCAGATGTAAATCAACTTCCTTATTCAGGCGGTTTTTTTGAATTTATTGATGACAAAATTTATATGGAAATCCATCCTAATTCAAGTGATCCAAATATAAGAATCAACTCTAAACCAGCAGAGGGTAGAATTGATATTTCTGATGGCCCTTGGATAGGATCATCAGGAAGGCAAGTAAGGTTTAGGAAAGATATCCCTTATTTAGATATTTAAATTTATTTTATTATTATATCTATACTATTTATAACTGTACCTGGGGCAGTGTCTCTCATCGGATCCCTTAATCGAATGCTTTTTACAATATCCATCCCATCAACTACTTTACCGAAAACAGCATGACAGGAAACTTGTATGTTTTGACAATTTTTTTCATTATTATTTTCATCAAATGCATCAAGAAATGGTACTGGTGCAAATGTTATGAAGAACTGACTACCATTTGTGTTTACACCTGAATTAGCCATTGAAACTATACCCTCAGAATCATGTCTTAAATCTACATGGAATTCATCATTAAACCTATAACCAGGATTCCCTGCTCCAGTACCTGAAGGATCTCCTCCTTGAGCCATAAAATCAGGTAAAACTCTATGAAATGTAGTTTTATCATAATACCCTGAATTAGCTAAATTTATAAAGTTTTCAACTGTATAAGGGACCTTGTCATCAAATAATAATATTGTAAACTTCCCTACTTCTGTATCAAATACGGCAGAGAATTCTTTTGACTGGTCAATTTTACCCGTAGGAGGACCTAGGGTTTCAGTGGAAATTTGTTCTTGAGTTTCTGTGTTAGAACAAGATATCAAAATTGTTATGATTAAAATTAAATAAGCATTAAGATTTAGCAAGTTTTTTATTCCCATCTATTTCTCCTATATATAATTTATTATTATGATATTTAATTATGATAAGTAAATCTAAATATATTCAAGCTTTTTTTCTAGGAAAGATGAGCTATTTGTCTGCTATGAATCTTCAGGAAAAAATCAATTCTTTAATTTATTTGAATAAATTAAATGAGACTATCTTGTTTTTAGAACACGACAATGTTTTTACTTATGGATCCAAAGAAAAAATATCCCCTAAAGAAATAGAAAATTTAAATGAATCTAATCTTGATTTTCAGCATATTAGAACTAATAGAGGAGGTCAAATAACACTGCATAGTCCAGGTCAATTAATTTGTTATCCGATAATAAATTTGAAAAATCATTTCAATGGAGTTCTAGATTATGTTAAATTTTTAGAAAATATAATCATTAAAACTCTAAATTTTTACAAAATAAAAGCTCATACCGTTCAGAAGAGGAGAGGAATTTGGGTTAATGGTGATCCAAATGAAGAATTTCATGAAAGAAATAACCCATCAGGAGAGAAAATAGCAGCTTTAGGATTAAAAATTGTAAGAAATATTACTCTTCATGGATTTTCTTTGAATGTAAATAATGATTTAAAATTATTTAATTTATTTATTCCATGTGGTATGCCTAACTTAAGGGTAAACTCGGTTAGTAATATTTTAGGGCAAACTACAAATATTAAAGAAGTTGCTCAAAATCTGTCTTTATCGATGAGTGAAATCTTGCAAATACCAATAGAATTTAACTCTGATATAAATAAAATTGGAGTAAAAGTTGACTAAAACTTTAAGCACATTTAAACATTTGGAATGCTCTTTGACAGGTGACAATTTCCCAATAGATCAACCAATGAGATTAAGTCCTAGCTCAGAAAAACCATTATTAGCAAGATATGATTTACAAAAAGCTTCTAAAACTCTTAATAAGGAAAATCTTTATAAAAGAAGGAATGATATGTGGAGATATGAGGAATTATTACCTGTTTTGGATGATAAAAATATTGTTTCTTTAGGAGAAGGATATACTCCTTTCATGAAATTGAAAAATCTATCAAAGAAATTTATAATTGAAAATTTCTTTGTAAAAGATGAAAGCAATAATCCAACGGGATCATTCAAGGCAAGAGGGCTTTCAGCAGCTATTTCTAAAGCTAAGGAGTATGGGATTAAAGGAATAGTTATGCCGTCTGCCGGAAATGCTGCAGGAGCAATGTCTGCATATGCTTCCAAATCAAAAATGGAGGCTAATGTTTTTATGCCCAAAGACGCACCTATAGCTAATAAAATGGAATGCATTGCTTTTGGAGCAAATGTAAATTTAGTAGATGGTTATATATCAGATGCTGGAAAAGCCTCAGCTATAGCTGCAGAGCAAAAAGGTTTATTTGATGTTTCAACTCTAAAGGAACCTTATAGAGTTGAGGGTAAAAAGACTATGGGGTTAGAAATTGCTGAACAAATGAATTGGGACGTTCCAGATGTTATCATTTATCCAACAGGAGGAGGAACTGGAATAGTAGGAATATGGAAAGCATTTGAAGAATTAGAGCAAATAGGACTTGTTTCTTCAAAAAAACCTAAGATGGTTGTAGTTCAAGCAGAAGGATGTTCTCCTTTGGTTGATGCCTATGAAAAAAACGAAAAATTTGCTAAACCCTTCGAGAATCCTAAAACACTAGCTGCTGGAATGAGAGTTCCTTTAGCAGTAGGTGATTTTATAATTTATGACATTTTGAAAAAAAGCAATGGAACTGCATTAAGGATAAATGATGAAGAAATGCTTGAAGGAGTTTCTTTGCTAGCCTCTGAAGAAGGAATATTTGCAGCTCCAGAGGGAGGTGCCATCCTAATGGCTTCAAAAAAACTGAAAGAATCAGGTTTCATCAAGGATACAGATAAAGTTGTTATAGTAAATACTGGTTCAGCCTATAAATATCTAGATATGATAGGAGAAAAATTTTGGGGAGATTAGATTTCTTTCCCGTCCCATTCAATCACATGGCTTGATATTCCTTCTGGATACTTTTCTTCATATTCTTCAACTAAGAAACCCATTATTACAGAATTAAATCTTATGCCGTTTTTTGGTCTACTTTTTCTAAAAGTACCTTCATGAACAAATCCTATTTTTTCAAATAACTTTAATGCATTTTCATTAAACTCTGGAATATCTACCCATGCTCTGTATAAATTTAAATTCAGAAAGCTATGTTCTAATAGAGCTAGAACTGTTTGGGTTCCAAATCCTTTATGCCAATATTTTTTATCACCAATAAGAACTGAAATTTGAACATCACCTAAAGACTCGTCAATAGATAACTGTGCTTCTCCTATATGAGTATTATTTTCGTAAATAGAAAAAATTGATCGATGAGGTTCGTGATGAGGATCGTGAAATACTTCATTCCATTGTTCTTCATTAGCATCTAGCATATCTTGTGGTTCGTATCCCAAATGTGCAGACTTATCATAAGCATATTGGCCAAACCAGTTCTCATATACTTCTTTATCAGTAATCCATTCAATTATTCTTGGTATATCTTCTCTGACTACATTTTTTAAATTAACAATATTTTTTTTCATAAAACAGATTAAAATGTTATGTTGATATATTTACCTTTTAAATGATTATAGTAAATTATATTACAAAGAGAATTATACAAAGGGGTTAAATATGGCAGATTGGAAAATGGAAGCAGAAATAGAATATTGTGTGCCTTGTGGATATGCAAATTTAGCAGCTTGGATGACCAGTGAACTTTTTCAGGCAGCAGGTACAGCAATTGCTATTTCATTGAAACCGGGAACTGCAGGAGCATTTAAAGTAACAGTTGATGGAGAAGTTTTGTGGGACAAAAAGGCCCAAGGTAAATCTCCTGAAATTATGGAAGCCAAAGAGTTGAAGGCTAAAGTTATAAACAAACTTGAATCTTTAGCAAAAGTTTAAGATAATAATCTAATATATCAGCTCTAAATGGAACAAACTTACTTACAAGAATATAGCTTGTTGATGATTTTTGTAGCACTTTCTATTGTAGTGCCAATTGGAATGTTGGCAGCAGCGAAATTTGCAACACGCTTTGGGATTACTCCAACTAGACCAACAAGTATAAAAAAAGCAGCTTATGAGGGTGGTCATCCTGCATTTAGTGAAAAACCGTCTCTGTTCAGTTTTGGTTATTTTTATTATGCGTTGCTTTTTGTAGCTTTTGATGTAGAAACAGTGCTAATTTTCCCATGGGCTGTTAGTCACGGTTTGATCACTAGTTTTTGGGGGGTACTACCATTTTTGGGTATACTTATTTTTTTAACAGTTCTTACTGTTTCTTTCATTTATGTATGGCTTAAGGGGTGTTTAGAATGGATAAAATAGAACGAATTCCGTTAGATATATCTACTCAGGATCTAGATAGAGAAGAGGGAGGTTTGATTAATACCATGAAATCTACTCATGTTTCTCCTTTTCCAGAACCAGTAATAACCGATGATGATATTGATAAGAATGTTCTTGTGTCATCAGTAGATCAACTACTAAACTGGGCAAGAAAATCAAGCATGTTTCCTCTTCAATTTGGTTTGGCTTGTTGTGCTTTTGAAATGATTGCCTCAGCCATGAGTCGTTTTGATATTTCGAGATTTGGAATGGAAGTCTTTAGAGCAACTCCTCGACAGGCTGATCTGATGATTGTTGCAGGTACTGTTACATGGAAAATGGCTGTGCCATTAAGGAGACTTTATGATCAAATGGCAGAACCTAAATGGGTAATATCAATGGGAGTTTGTGCCACTTCTGGAGGTCCGTATTATGAAAGTTATTCAGTAGTTCCAGGTGTTAATCATATAGTCCCTGTTGATGTATATGTTCCAGGTTGTCCTCCAAGGCCAGATGCTTTACTTTATGGGATTATGCAATTACATGAGAAGATAAAAAGATACAGTCTAAAAGGAAAAAAAGCAGGAGAGGTATAAATCTATGATTGAATGGGATGGCAAAATTTTAGCTGAAGAAATAAACAATCAAATTCCAAAGAGTGTATTGGGCTCGAGTAAAGATTCTGTTTTTATTGAAAGTGAAAAAATTTATGAAGTATTAAAATTCTTAAAAGAAACTTCAGGGTTTTCATTTGATTTATTGTCTTCAATAACAGCGGTAGATTACATTGATCATTTTGAGGTTGTTTATCATCTAAAGTCTTTGATTACTTTATCAAAAGCTACTATAAAAACGAAAATTGGTTTTGATAGAGAAAATCAACCAGAAATTGACAGCGTATATACCTTGTGGAAGGGAGCAGATTTTCAAGAAAGAGAAGTTTTTGATCTTATGGGCATTTATTTTAATAACCATCCAAATCTTAAAAGAATTTTATTGTGGGATGGATTCCCAGGTCACCCGTTAAGGAAAGATTTTGTGACTAATTCTCAATCAATTATTCAAAAAGAAAAAGAGAGCTAATGTCTATAAAAAGTGAACCGATAACAATCAATCTAGGTCCTCAGCATCCTTCAACTCATGGTGTGTTTAGAATGAGAGTTACTTTTGATGGTGAAACCATAATTGATGTTGAACCAATATTTGGATATTTACATAGAGGTTCTGAGAAATTAGCAGAAGAAAGAACTTATACCCAAGTAGTTACTTTAACTGACAGAATGGATTATGTTTCTTCTATGTTAAACAATCAAGGATATATTCTTGCTGTTGAAAAGTTGTCAAATATTGATCCTGAGCCTAGAGGTGTATGGCTTCGGATGATTTCATCAGAATTACAAAGAATAGCCAGTCATCTAGTTGCTGTTGGATTTCTTATACAGGATCTAGGAGCTTGGGGAACACCTCTTACTTATGCCATGCGCGAAAGAGAAAAAATCCTTCAAATGTTTGAGATGCTATGTGGAGCAAGAATCACGAATTCATATCTGCGCCCAGGAGGTGTATTTATGGATGCGCCAGAGCAATTCTGGAGTGCTCTTATAAGCTTTATTGATGAATTTCCCTCTGCAATTGACGAACTTGAAAAATTGTTAACTTCAAATGAAATCATTTTTTCAAGAACTAAAGGTGTTGCTGTATTAACCCCAGAGCAAGCTATAAATGCTTCTATTACTGGACCTATATTAAGATCAACTGGAGTGCCATGGGATCTTAGAAAAAATGACCCTTATGATTTTTACGATAAAGTTGATTTCAATATTCCTATTCATAAAGCAGGGGATAACTATTCTAGATATTTATTGAGAGTTCAAGAAATGAGAGAAAGTTTAAAAATTGTAAAACAGTGCGTTGATTTCATTGAACCAGGACCAGTTAGACCTCACCATGATGACGTTCCGTTCCTTATCAGGCCTCCAAAGGGTGATTGTTATGTAGCCATTGAAGGGTCAAAAGGTGAATTAGGATTTTATTTAGTTTCTGATGGATCAATTTCTCCTTATAGATGGCATGTTAGATCTTCTTCTTTGATCAATTTAACGTTATTAAGAGATATGTTAATCGGAACTCTTTTTGGAGATTTATTTGTAACTTTTGGAGGTATAGATATAAATATGGGAGAGGTTGATAGATAATGTTTGAATTTATTTATAACATTCTAGACTTTTCAATTGACGTATTTATTAAGGATATAAAATTTGAAAACTATATTTTAACGACCTTAACAGGAATCATTATAGCTTTTGCTGTTATAAACGGTGTGCTTGGAGGTGTTCTAGTGCTCATATGGGGAGAAAGAAGACTTCTAGGAAGATTCCAACAGAGAACAGGCCCAAATCGATGGGGGCCTCAGGGAATTCTTACTTCTACTGCCGATGCTGTAAAAGTAATGTTTAAAGAAGACATTGTTCCCGAAGAGGCAGACAAATATATCTTTAATGTTGCTCCTTTACTTTTAGTTATTCCTGTTTTTATTATTTTTTCGGTTATTCCTTTTGGAATAAGTTTATACGCTGTTGATATTAATGTAAGTGTTTTATTTATTTTAGCCATTACTTCAATTAGTGGATTATCAATCATCTGTGCAGCTTGGGCATCTGCAAATAGGATAGCAATTTTTTCTGCATTAAGATCAGTAGCCATGCTTATTTCTTACGAGATTCCAGTAGGTCTTTCTCTAGTTGGAATTTTATTGATTTGTGAGTCCATGTCTGTTATGGATATTGTTATTTACCAAAAAATCCCTTTTATTTTAATTCAACCTGTTGCAGCTATAGTTTTCTTTTTAGGATCATTAGCAGAAATAAATAGAACTCCTTTTGATTTAACTGAGGCAGAATCTGAATTAGCTGCAGGATATCAAAATGACTATTCAGGTATGAAATGGGGTTTGTTTTATTTAGGTGAATTTGCAGCTGCAATAGCAGCAGCTACCGTATTTTCAACTTTATTTTTAGGAGGTCCAAATGGACCAGTTTTACCTGGAATTTTTTGGCTAACAATAAAAGTGGTAGCAATCCTGTTTTTTATAATATGGATTCGAGCCTCTTGGCCAAGATTTAGAATTGATCAGGTTCTAAATTTAGCTTGGAAAGGATTATTTGAACTTACTTTAGTAAATATTTTGGTTACATCAATCGCTGTGATTATTTGGACAGATGGTGAAGCAAATAGACTAATATATATAGGTTTAGCAAATTGGATTTTTGCTTTTCCTTTTGTTTTTTTGATTTTTAAAATGCTTAAAACTAGAAATTATGATGATGAGAACAAAGAGGTCACTAACTATCCCGTGGGTTCTGATACGCCAAAATTTAATAAGGAGAATAACTAAATGCTAGGATTAGGTTTAATTAAAGGTCTATCGGTAACATTTAGAAATCTTTTTACTCCAGTTTTTACTATTCAATATCCTGATAAAAGAGTAGGGCTTTTTGAACTATCCAAGAGTAAAAACAAATCAGTAATTCAGTTATTTAAAGAAGAACCAAAACAATTTTTCGTCGCTATCCTAGGATTGGCTAAAGTAAAGGTTAAAATTGACCAATTCTCTAGATTTAGAGGGAATGAGTTTGTTTGGTATGATGACAGATGCACTGCTTGTGCTTCATGTGCTAAATATTGTCCATTGGGAATTATAGAAATAGTTACTCATGCTAGTGGAGAAAATCTTCAAGCAGGAGAAAATTATGCAATAGACAAGTTTGATATAGATACAGGTCGATGCATGTTTTGTGGGTTATGTGTAGAAGCTTGTCCGTATGATGCATTGCATATGGGTACAGATTTTGAAAAAGGAAATTATCATAGGGCAAAATTAGTTCTTGATAAGGAAACTCTTATTTCTCAGGATAAAAATCCTAGTAGTTGGTTTAGACCTCAGTTTGAAGATAAAGAATATAACCCTTGGGGATCTGATCTTTCTGATTATAAGGAAGCTGGAAGGCATGAAAAACCTAGTCTTGAAAAAATAAAACAAAATTGGGTTAATAAAAGGAAATACAATGGATAATTCTTTATTAAATATTTTTATTATCTTCGTATCAATTATAGGTGTTGCAAGTGCTATCTATGTTGTTGGACAAACTAATGTTTTTAGAGCAGCCATGGCTCTAGCTTTGTCATTTATGACAGTTGCGGTAGTGTTTTTTGCCATAAATGCTGAATTTTTAGGAGCAGTTCAAATTTTGGTGTATATAGGTGCAGTTTCAGTATTAATGGCTTTTTCTGTTTTGTTAGTAAAAGATTTACAAACAGCATCTTCATCAACAATCGGATTACGATTTGTTCTTTCTTCTTTTTCTTCTTTATTAATTTTTATTGTTTTAATTTTTGTTATTTTGACTACAGAATGGAATAGAACGGATGATATTGTAGATCCTTATGTTAATGAAATTTTATTTGAAAAATATTCAATAGATCAAGAGAGTAAACTAATTATTAATGTAAAACCTGAAACTAATGAATCGGAAATTAAAGACGGATTATTTAAAGATTCGATTATTCCAATAGGGTCATTATTAGCTACTAGATATTTTATTTCCTTACAACTAATTGGTTTGATAATTGTAGCCTGTGTTATTGGTTCAATAGCTGTTACAAAAAATACTATTGAAAACGATGAAGAAGGAGATGTTGAAGCAATATGACATTAGAGATTATTTTGATTTTTTCATCAGCTTTATTTTCAATAGGTATTTTTGGGTTACTTACACGAAAAAATATCGTTATAACTTTAATGTCTTTAGAGCTGATATTTAATTCAGTGGTTTTATCAATTGTAGGATTTAATAGATATGCTTTAATTCCTTTCCCAATAAACGATCTTTCTGTAGATACATTTTTTGGACTTTTATCTGGGAACATACTAGGAATTTTTATAATTTGTGTCGCAGCAGGGGAAACAGCTTTGGCACTAGCAATGGTTTTGGCTTTAGGTAAGTTTAAATCGACAGTAGAATTAAGTGATTTGTCTGAAATGAAGAATTGATTATGTGGATTGATTATAAAAAAGTAAATAATTTGAGTATTGCAGAGACTTATAAAAATCTTTTAGAAGCAGAAGGTTTGCCTACACGAATAATTCCCGAAGAAGGTTTATTAAATTGGTCAGAATTATCAAAATTTAGAATATTAGTTCCAAAAGGTCGAGAGCACGTCGCAGATGAAATAATTAGAAAAGTATGAGGAGATACTTTTGATTGAAACTTTAGCTTTATTAATTTTGGGGATCCCATTTATTGTTTTCACAATAAATGCATTAGCCATTAGATATAAATTTGGTTCTGAAAGTGAAATTTCTGGATTCTTAAATGTGATTGGTATGGGAACATGTTTAGCTTTATCAATTTTTGTAATTTTCAATGTAAGTCACATTGATAATAAATATATTTTTTCTTGGATAAGTATTAACGGTATTTCCTTAGATTTTTCACTGATGGTTGATTCTTTGACAGCTATTATGTTAGTTGTTGTCTCTGGGATTTCTTTTCTTGTGCAAATTTATTCACTAGGTTACATGCATGGTGATAAAAGTTATACTAGATATTTTGCATACATGGCACTTTTCACAGGTTCAATGCTTGGCTTAGTTTTATCTAGAAATATACTTCAATTGTTTATATTTTGGGAATTGGTAGGAGTATCATCATATCTTCTTATTGGTTTTTGGCATGAAAGAAGTTCAGCCGCCGCCGCCGCAAAAAAAGCTTTTATCATGACTAGATTAGGAGATTTTGGATTTCTTTTCTCAATAATTTATTTGTTTAATTTGGATTCAAGTTATATGCAAATCCCCATTTTATATGAAGCAATATTAGATGAAAATATAAGTAGCAGGATAGCAACAATACTCGCTGCAGGCTTCTTAATTGGAGCGATAGGAAAATCAGCACAATTTCCTCTTCACAATTGGTTGCCAGATGCAATGGAAGGTCCAACTTCTGTATCTGCCCTTATTCATTCTGCTACCATGGTAACAGCAGGAGTTTTCTTGGTTGCTAGACTATTTCCGTTATTTCAAATTTCTGAGATTATGCCACTTGTAGCAATAGTTGGATGCCTGACCTCTTTTATTTCCGCGACTATGGCATTATCTACGACGGATATTAAAAGAGTACTTGCCTATTCGACTATTTCTCAATTAGGATATATGTTTATGGCTCTTGGATTAGGAGCTTATACTGCTGCTATTTTTCATCTTTTTACACATGCATTTTTTAAAGCTGGATTATTTTTGAGTTCAGGGTCTGTTCATCATTCAACTGGAACATTTAATATGAAATATATGGGTGGGTTAAAAAATAGTATGAAGTATACATATTATTCAATGTTGATTTGTTCATTATCATTGGCAGGTTTATTTCCTCTATCTGGATTTTGGTCAAAAGATGAAATTATTTTATCTGCATATTTATATGGAGGATTTTTAGGTAATATATGCCTAATTGTCGGACTAATAGTGGCATTTTTAACAGCATTTTATATGTTTAGGGCAGTAACCTTAACATTCTTAGGTGAATTTAGAGGAGGAGGGGATCAAGAGCAAAAAGATTTAAAGAAGAAAAATTTACCTGTTCCTCCAACTGTAGAACACGTCCATTTGGGAGAATCTCCTAAGAATATGGTATATCCAATTTTATTTTTATCATTCTTTGCTATTTTTATAGGTTATCTGGCAAACCCTGTTTTTTCTGATTTGATTTTTATTGATAAACATTTATTTGGTTTGTTTTTAGAAAAAAGTTTAGAAATATTTCATTTCCATGGAGCTCATTCTTTTAATTTTTCTATAGCACTTGTTTCTTCTTTTATCTCAATTTTAGGCATTTCATTTGGCATCAATTCATATAAAAACAAAATTGAGATAAAGAAAAATAAATTTTTTACTTATTTAAATAATCTTTTAGATAAGAAATATTTCATGGATTATTTATACGAGAAAATTATTACTGTTAATATTTTTTATGAGATAATTTGTTTTACTGGGGAATGGTTGGATAAAAACATTTTTGATGGAGCGAATGTAAATCTTTCTAAACTTACAGGTCGATTAAGCTTCAAGTCATTAGGACTACAAGATGGTCAAATTCATACATATAGCTTAGCTATGATAATGTTTGCAAGTATTGCTATTTTTATTATGGTTTTATTAGGTTGATTAATGTTTAACTATTTACTTACAATTACAGTTTTTTTTCCGGCAATTACAGCAATATTTTTATTGTTATTAAAAAATAGAGATAAAATTATTGTTTGTTCAATTTTATCTTCTCTAATTACTTTTATTTTTTCTTTATTTTTATTTTTATCCTATGACAAATCTCTAGGGGGTATTCAATTTGTTGATCATTTTAAATGGATTGATTCTTTCAATATAAAATCATCTTATCTTTTAGGAATTGATGGTTTTTCTGCTCCTCTTGTTTTATTAACAGGTCTTTTATCATTAGTGGCATGTATGGCTTCTTGGAGGATTAATCATAGGGTTAAAGAATATTTTATTTGGATTCTCCTTTTGGAAACGAGTGTCATGGGAGTATTTACATCCTTAGATTTGCTTTTATTCTTTGTTTTTTTTGAATTTGAACTTATTCCTATGTACATGCTAATTAGTATTTGGGGGTCAGGAAGAAAAGAATATTCTGCTACAAAATTTGTTATTTTTACTTTAGCTGGTGGAGCTTTTATGTTAATTGCAATTTTAGCTCTTTTTAGTAGCGATGCTGTTAGTACCCTTTCTATGGTTTCTATAAATGAACTTGGAATAACAGGTATCCCCGAATTGATTGCAGGTCAAAAACTTATAATCCCAGCTTCAGTTATTTTTATTTTCTTTTTTATTGCTTTTGCAGTCAAACTCCCATTATGGCCTCTCCATAACTGGCTTCCAGATGCTCATACTGATGCCCCAACAGCAGTTTCTATAATGTTGGCTGGAGTTTTACTGAAAATGGCGGGATATGGATTATTTAGAATCAATTTGGGATTCTTTCAAGAAACTGAAGGGTTTCAAATATTTGACTATACTAACTTACTTGTTTTATTAGGAACTATTTCAATAATATATGGTGCAATTGTTACTTTAAGGCAAACTGATTTAAAAAGACTTATTGCATATTCATCTATAAGCCATATGGGGTATGTATTGCTAGGTTTTTCAGCTATGTCGAATAATCAAAACTTTTCGTATTATTCATTAAATGGATCTGCTATGCAAATGTTTACTCATGGAACTATAACTGGATTATCTTTTTTGACTGTGGGATTAATTTATGATCGTACTCATACTAGAGATGTAAATAAACTAGGAGCTTTGACAAGAAAAATGCCTATGATAGCTATATTTTTTATGATTTCAGGATTAGCTTCTCTAGGTTTACCCGGATTCTCAGGATTTGTATCAGAAATAATGATATTTTTAGGTAGTTACAAAATTTACCCTGTTCATACTATTGTTTCAGCATTTGGGGTAGTTTTAGCTGCAGGTTATATATTATGGATGACCCAGAGAGCTCTTTTTGGTGAAAACAAATTGCAAAATGATGATAAAACTTATGATTTTAAATCTTTAAAAGATGCAAATTTATTTGATCTATTGCCTGCATTTTTAATTACTATCCCAATACTAATCATAGGTATTTGGCCAAATATATTTATAGATTTTTTTGATCTAGGGATAAAGGAGATGATTAAATAATGGCATATGCTGATATAACTTATATTTTATCTCCAATCATCTTAACTATTACGGCTTTGTTAGTTTTATTGATTGATTTTTTTACAAATAAAAAACCGGTTATTTTGATTTCAACATTATTCGGATTGACACTTTCATTAGTAGTATTGATTTTTCAATATTTTACATTTGAAGGGAATCAAACTCTTTTTTTTGAAACAATTATTTTTGATAAATTTTATTTATTTTCTGCAATTACTTTAATTTTAGTTACAATGGCTATATTATTAGCTTTTTATGATTACATAGTTAATCAAATATCATTTCGTTCAGAGTTTATCAGTTTGCTGATTTTATCTTTAATTGGATCATTATTTATGATAATGGCAATTGATTTTATAACTATTTATCTATCTCTAGAATTATCATCATTGCCTATAATAGCTCTAATTGCTTTTGGGAGAGGTAAGTTCAGTTTAGAAGGAGCATTTAAATATCTGATTTTAGCTTCTTTTTCTACGGGATTGTTTCTTACAGGAATTGTTTATATTTATGGTGCTTCAGGGAGTATAAACTTACACTATCTGAATATTACAGAAATCAATCCTGCTATTATTTTGGGGCTAGTATTTTTGTTTATTGGCTTGGCATTTAAACTTTCAATAGCTCCATGGCATATGTGGACTCCTGATACTTATCAAGGCTCCCCCATGCCAATAGTTACATACCTCTCTACAGCTTCAAAAGTAGCTGGTTTTGTTTTGACAATAAGAATTTTTTCAGAAATATTTTCTAATGATCTTTCCTATACAAACTTAATAATTTTATTATCAATAATTTCAATTAGTTCAATGACTATTGGAAATCTAGGAGCTATATTGCAGAAGGACCTAAAAAGACTTTTTGCATATTCAACTGTAGCTCACGCAGGATATATGTTAGTAGGAGTTATTGCTTTAATTACAACAAAATCTTCTGCTTCCACAACAATGTTTTACGTGATTGGATATGCTATTACAAATTTATCTGTTTTTTTATCATTACAGCATATGATTAATTTAACTAAATCTACTTCAATAGATAGTATAAAAGGTTTATTTAATTCGCATCCATATGTTTCCCTTGTTTTTGCTTTAGGTATATTAAGTCTTTTAGGGATACCTGCTACAGTAGGATTTATGGGTAAGGTTTTAGTTTTTTCTTCTGCTGTAAATAATGGTCTTGTTATATTGGCAATTGCAGGGGTTATAAATTCATTCATTTCTGCTTATTATTATTTAGGCCTTTTGAGAAATATTTTTGTATCTTCGGATAAATTTGAACAAAATGGAAATAGCAACAATATTTATATTTTAGTAGCATCTATATCATCAATACTAGTTTTAGTTTTGGGAATTTACCCAGATTTAATATTGTCTACTATAGATAATGTTATTGCTGGATTATAAAAAAGGTAAATTATTTGTTATATAAAAAAATATGTGTGATTGTTAACCCTGATTCCACCCAGGCAAAAAATTTGTCTAAAAATGTTGCTAAGGAATTTTCCGAACTTTCATGGCAAATCATTGAAGATTTTGATTTTTCAAATGCCCAACCAATGGATTTAGTAATAGCAATAGGTGGAGATGGAACTCTTTTGAGGGCTGTTTCATTATCTCTCAAATATGATGTCCCTGTCCTAGGAATAAATATGGGAACAGTGGGATTTATGACAGAAATAGAAGGTGAAATAGCAATAGATGAATTGAATTTTTATTTATCTGAACCTGTTAGAACTGAAGTACGTTCAATGCTTGAAGTAGATTTTCTCATTGATAAAAAACCTATAAAATATACAGCTTTAAATGACATTGTTATAGCAAGAGGGTCTTCTGTTTCAATGATTGAAACTATAACAGAAATTGATGGGATTCATTTAGCTACATATAGAGGCGATGGAATTGTTCTGTCTACAGCTACAGGCTCAACGGGTTATTCTTTAGCTCTTGGAGGGCCAGTAATTGACCCCAAGTCAAATGATTTTTATATCAAACCCATAGCAACTCATATGAGTCAATTCGGAGGAGTGATTGTAAATTCAGAATCTTTGTGCGAAATAACCATATCTTCAAGAAAAGATGCACAAATAAGTATAGATGGCTTTGTTGAACATAGAATTTCTGATGGAGATAAAATTAGATTGAAAATATCTGAAACAAAAGCAAAATTTTTAAGAAAAAATCCTTCAAATCATTATTGGTCCACAATTACTGAAAAATTAGGTATCAGAAAAGGCAAATTTCAATAGATAATGAAAAATTATGATAGAACACAATTGATTTTTCAATCTAATTCTATTCATCTAAGAAGGGATGAATATAAAACGTCTAATAAAGTTATCATTAAAAAAGATTATGTTGACCATCCTGGTTCAGTTCTCATAATAGGTTTAAGGGGAGAAAAGATTCTATTTGTAAAACAATGGAGACAACCTGTAAATAATTACACATTAGAACTTCCTTGTGGAACTTTAAATTCAGGAGAAGAAAGTTTATTTGCAGCTGATAGAGAATTTAGGGAAGAGACAGGATATAGTGCTAAAAAATATCAATCTATAGGAAAATTTTTTGTAGCTCCAGGGTATAGCTCAGAAATCACTGAGTATTTTATAGCTAAAGATTTATATGAATCACCATTAAATCCAGATATAGATGAAGAAATAGAATTGCTAGAGTTTAGTTTAGAAGAAGCATTTAATTTAATTAATACTAATGAAATTATTGATCAAGGCACTATAAGTGCTCTGAATATTTACAAATCGATAATATAATTTTTTATGGAGGGAACTAAATGTACGATCATGATTTACTTATTGTAGGGGCAGGGCTTGCTGGCTTACGTTGTGCTGTAGAGGCGCAGAAGCTAGGGTTAAAAGTAGCCGTGATAACCAAGGTACATCCCGTAAGAAGTCACTCAAATGCTGCACAAGGAGGTATAAATGCACCTCTTACTGATCGAGGTGATGACTGGAAAGGCCATGCTTTAGACACAATCAAAGGAAGCGATTATTTAGCGGACCAAGATGCAGTTGAAATAATGAGTCGAGAGGCAGGAGAAGCCGTCCTCGAATTGGAAAGAATGGGTGTTATTTTTTCTAGAGGTGATGATGGGAAATTAGGAACTAGAAGATTTGGCGGACAAAAAGTTGCTAGAACTTTTTTTGTTGGAGCAATAACGGGATCAGCTTTATTACATGTTTTATATGAGCAATCTTTAAAACTTGGGTTACAAGTATATGAAGAATGGTTTGTTACTTCTTTAATCAAACATGAAGGGGCTGTGAGAGGGGTTGTTGCATTAGATCTAAAAACAGGAGAATTGGAATCAATAACAGCTAAATCAGTCGTTATTGCAGCTGGTGGAGCAGGAAGGGTTTTTGAGCCTTCTACTAATGCTTTAATTTGTACTGGGGATGGTCTTTCTTTAGCTTGGAATAATGGAGCAGGCCTGATGGATATGGAAATGATTCAATATCATCCAACCACTTTAGCTAGAACAGGTATTTTGCTTTCTGAAGCTGCTAGAGGAGAAGGAGCATATCTTTTAAACTCTGAGGGAGATAGATTTATGAAAAAATATGCTCCAGATTATATGGAACTGGCTTCACGAGATGTAGTTTCTAGATCTGAACAGACAGAAATAAATGAAGGAAGAGGTATAGATGGAAATGTTCTTCTTGATTTGAGACATTTAGGAAAAGAATTTATAGAAACCAGACTTGGTTACTTACAGGAAGTTTCAGTTGAGTTTTTAGGTATTGATATGGCTGAAAAACCTGTTCCAATAAGACCTGGTATGCATTATATAATGGGTGGAGTAAAAACGGACGTTGATGGAGAGACAGGTGTTCCTGGTCTTTACGCAGCAGGAGAATGTGCAAATGTAAGTGTGCATGGAGCAAATAGATTAGGCGCAAATTCTTTACTTGATACAGTTGTATTTGGAAGAAGATCAGCAGAAAAAGCCTCTGAATATGTTAAATCAGTACCAAATGATATTATTCCAACAGAAAAATATGTTAAAAGAGATCTTGAATTAATAAAAAATATAATGGATGCAGACGGAAAATATAAAGTGGCTGAAGTTAGAAATAAAATGGCTACAGCAATGACTAAAGGAATCGGAGTATTTAGAGACCAAGAATCTATGGAATATGCAAAGAAAATTGTAGATCAAACTAAAATAGATTATAGAGATTCAATTAGAATCCAAAATAAAGGGAAGGTTTATAATACTGATTTATTATTTGCACTTGAATTGGGGAATATGATTGATTGTGCAGAATCTATAGTCCATGGAGCTCTTACTAGAAAGGAAAGTAGAGGAGCTCATTTTAGAACAGACATACCTGGAAGAAATGATGAAGAATGGTTAAAACATACTTTGATTTATAAAGATTCAGAAGGTGAAATAACAGTTAAAACTCCCGATGTAACTATAACAGAATGGGAGCCAATAGAAAGAGTTTACTAGAAAAAATGAAGGTTAGTATTGACGTAAAAAGATTCGACCCAGAAAAATCAAATGAAAATAATTGGGTCCAAAATTATAAGATGGATATTCATCCATCTTCAACTGTACTTGATGCTTTGATTCACGTAAGAGAAGAGATTGATGGCACTCTGGGATTAAGATGTGCTTGTAGAGCTTCAATTTGTGGATCTTGTGGAATGAGAGTTAATGGAAAAGCAAAGTTGGTATGCAAAACTAGAATTGAAGAACTTGTTGAAGAAGGCGAGACCTTATTAGTTGAACCAATGGGTAATCAGCCAGTTATAAAAGATCTAATTGTTGATATAAGTGCATTTTTCGCAAAGATGACACAAGTAAGCCCTTTTCTTCAGCCTGATGAATTGCCTGACCAAGGAGAATTTATTGCTTCTAATGAATCAATGGAAAAATTATTAACTGAAATGAATTGTATTATGTGCGGACTATGTGTTTCTGATTGTACAATACTTGAAGTTGATAGTACTTTTATTGGTCCAGCAGCACTAGCAAAGGCTTCTAGATTTGTATATGACCCTAGGGATGACCAAACTGAAGAAAGATTAAATTTTTTGAATGATGAAAAAGGTGGAATATGGGATTGTACCAGATGTATGCAATGCGTTGAAGTTTGTCCTAAAGATGTCGCTCCAATGGATAGAATAATGGATCTTAGAGAGACTGCAATAGAAATAGGAGCTAAAAAAACACATGGTTATGACCATACAAATTCCTTCGAAAAATCAGTTGTTGCTCATGGTAGGCTTGATGAAAGTAGATTGGCTCTTGAATCTGCAGGCATTTTTAATATTCCAAGATTGTTGGATCTAATTCCAGTTGGATTGAGGGCATTAATTAAAGGTAAATTACCACCTTTGTTTCCTCATAAAGCAGAAGACAACAAAAAAATCCAAGAAATAGCTAAGAAAATAAAGGAGATGGAATAAATGAAGTATGCATTTTATCCAGGTTGTGTAGCTAGAGGAGGGACCCCAGAGCTTCTATCCTCTTCAATGGCCGTACTAAAAAAACTAAACATTGAAATTGAAGAGTTGACCAAAGCAGGGTGCACAGGTGCTGGAGTTCTTCAAGAAAAAAATCCTTTATTGGGAGATACAATAAATGTTAGAACACTTGCAATGGCTGAAGAAAAGAATTTAAATATTATGACTCTTTGTTCAACTTGCCAAGGTGTTTTAAGTCAAGCGAATCATAAAGTAAAAAATGACCCAGAATATTTACAAAAAATAAATGAACTAATAAAAGATGAGGGATATAACTACAAAGGAACAACAGAGGTAAAGCATTTATTGTGGATTTTAGTTGAAGATTATGGATTGGATAAACTTAAATCTCATTTTGAAACAAAACTTTCAAATCTAAAGTTTGCTCCATTTTATGGATGTTATATGGTAAGACCATCAGAAGCATTAGGTTTTGATGAAAAGCCTGAGAGACAAGAATATCTTGAGAAAGTAATAGAATCTGTTGGAGCAACAGCTATAGACTTTCCTGGAAAATTTTCTTGCTGTGGTTTTCCTGTTTTATTTATCAATCAGAAAAATTCATTAAAAATGGTTAGTAATCAAACTGGTTCAGCCAAAGATTTAGGAGCTGATGCAATGGTTACCCCTTGTCCATTATGCCATCTAAATTTGGATGGATATCAAGGTAAAGCACGAAGCAATAATAGAGGTGATAAAGCCGATCTACCTATAATTCATATGCCACAAATGCTTGCCTTAGCTATGAATCTAGAAACTAAAGAAATTGGTCTTGGACGTCATATAGTTTCTCCAAAAGAAGTACTAAACAAAATTTAATTATTTTTTTTCATTATATCTAGTAATTCAACTACAGAATCTACAGATTTAGAAAGAGCTGAATGCTCTTCTTTGTTTAAATCTACTTCAATTATTTCTTCTATTCCATTTGCTCCTAATTTTACTGGCACTCCAGCATAAACATCATTAAATCCATATTCACCATTTAATAATGCTGCGCAAGGAAGAATTTGTTGTTTGTCCAATAATATAGCTTCTACCATTTGTATAATAGATGCGGATGGTGCATAAAAAGCAGAACCTGTTTTTAGTAAAGCTACAATTTCAGCTCCTCCATCTCTTGTTCTTTGTACTATTGAGGCTAATTTATTTTTTTCAATCATATTTTCTACTGGAACTCCACCTACATTAGTAGCACCAATAACAGGAACCATAGTATCCCCATGTCCACCAAGTACATAGGCATTTACACTTTCAACAGAAACTTTAAGCTCTTCTGCAATAAAAGTACTAAATCTTGCAGTATCTAATATTCCTGCCATACCAATAACTCTTTTGGAATCAAAACCACTGATGCTATAAGCATGTTGCACCATGGCATCGAGAGGATTTGATACAACAATTATGATAGATTCGGGAGAATGTTTTACAACTTCTTCAGTAACTGATCCTACTATCTTCATATTGGTAAGAAGTAAATCATCTCTACTCATACCTGGCTTTCTTGCTATTCCAGCCGTTATAACCACTACATCTGAGTTTGCTGTTTCTTCATATCCATTTGAACCAATTATTTTACTATCTGTTCCTAAAACAGGACCTGACTCCAAGATATCTAAAGCCTTTCCTTGTGGCATGTCTTCCACTACATCTACTAATACAACATCAGCATATTTCTTTTCAAAAATTCTTTGAGCAGTCGTTGCTCCAACATTACCAGCTCCGATTACAGATACTTTAAATTTCATAATGATTTCCTTTCAATTTGGTAAATTTTATTTTCCCCAAGGGGTTATTGCATTTTTAAGTGATTTATATCCTTCTAAAAATCCTGGTCTTTGGCCTGAGTAAATTTCATCAAATTTATTAAGGCAATCGTCTAACCAACTATGTAATTGTTTATTGTCTGGATTTGCATCTATATAAGCATCTCTAATTAATACAAAGTGGATTCTTGGATCATAGGGTTGTTTTGTTCCTCCAACCCATTCGTCACCATCTAATAATCTAAGCAACATAGCATCAGCTGATCCTAATGTTTGCTCATGTATAGGTGGGCCTGACATTCTGTGCATAACTGAGGTCATATCTCTACCATTCCCGGTTGTATAACCCATTTCAGCCCAAACATTCCTCATATCGACGTCTTGACCTAAATGTTCAGCAACTTTACCACCAAATGCTCTTAATGGATCAGAAATATCAGCTAATAAATCTGTCAGTCTATCACCATCAAGATCTGTTGATAGAACAATAGTCTCTTGCTTTTCAATTATGTCCCAAACAAGTAAACCATAGTTTGTATCTGATATGTGTTGTTCAATTCTTCCAGACCAGTTTTCCATACCATCTTTGAAATCAGAGGGCAAAAGCTTTATTATTTTGTCTATTCTTTCTTTGTGCTCTTCATATGGGTCTACAGCATATTTTCTTCCAACTTCAAATTTTGTATCTTGCAATAACCAAGAATGAAGACCTGCATTTATTCCATCCTCCATAGCTTGAGTAGGCTTTGTTGCTACTCTACCTATAGCACCAGTATCATTTACTAATTTCAAAAATAATCTGTTTGCATATGCCATCTGAACAGCAGGTGTATTCATTTCTGAATGAACTATTCCATTATCATTAACTTCAAACTTTTCTTTATTTTGCGAATAAGGAAGACAAGGCATTGATCTCACTACTGTTATAGGACCATAAGGCCTTACATTACAATAAACCCCTGCTTGAGTTCTAAGCGGAGCATTTCCAGATTTACCCATAACAACAACCCTATTACCATTACCATCATTAACATAGGCATCTCCAGCTGTTGACCATTTGATAGATGTGCATGGCATATTACCAAACCAAGCTAATGCTTCTAAGTTTGAATCATGTCTGTATTGGGACCACATTGGTACTGCATAGTAAGGAAGCCCAAGTATATCAATAGCAGCTATTGTACCCAATAGAGCGTATGCATCTGTTAATGAATGCGCGACAGGATTAATAACTCCGTCATGATTTCCTCCCTGCCATACAATAGCATTCGGATAACCTTCAGGTTTAATATCTGCTTCCTCAAATATATTAGATAATTCATTTAGCAAATCTCCATCTGCTTCAGTTTTAGCTATCTTCAATAAATCAATCATGAGTGTCCCTTTCTATCTAGAGTGGTATGTTTCCATGTTTTTTAGGAGGATTATCAAGGAATTTTTTACTAAAAATTTCTAGCGACGACGCTATTTTATTTCTTGTTTCAGCAGGATCAATCACGTCATCAATATATCCTCTAGATGCTGCAAGAAATGGTGAAGAAAATTTTTCCTTATATTCGTCAATTAGTTTATTTCTAGTTTCTTCTGGATTTTTAGATTCGGAAATCTCTTTTCTTGAAATAACATTCACAGCTCCTTCAGGTCCCATAACAGCTATTTCTGCTGTTGGCCAAGCTAAGTTTAGGTCTGATCTCAATTCTTTAGAGTTCATAACTATGTATGCACCACCATATGCTTTTCTAAGTATTATCGATATTTTAGGAACCGTAGCTTCAGCATAAGCATAAATCAATTTTGCTCCATGACGAATTATACCTTGATGCTCTTGATTTACCCCAGGCATAAATCCTGGAACATCAACAAAGGTAATAATTGGAATGTTATAAGCGTCACAAAACCTAACAAATCTAGCAGCTTTATCTGATGCATTAATATCCAACATTCCAGCTAAGCTTGCTGGTTGATTAGCAACAATTCCTACACTGCTGCCCCTGATTCGTCCAAATCCTACAACAATATTTGTAGCAAAGTTTTCATGGACTTCTAGAAAATCTTCATTATCTATTATTCTATAAATTACTTCTTTTACATCATAAGCTTCAGTTGATTTTTCAGGAACTATATTTCTCAATTCTTCATTATTTGAAGAATTTTCGGAGAATTCTTTTTTTGCAGCATTTTCAAGATTGTTTTGAGGGATAAAATCTAACAGCTTTTTTATTCCATTCATACAATCTTCTTCTGATTGGTATACAAAATGAGCAACTCCTGATTTTGATGAATGAGCTTCTGTCCCACCTAAATCCTGATGGGATATCTCCTCTCCAGTAACAGATTTTACTACATCAGGTCCAGTTATATACATTTGACCGATATCTTTAACCATAAAAATAAAATCTGTAATCGCAGGGGAATAAACAGCGCCTCCTGCAGAAGGTCCTACTATTACACTTATTTGGGGAATTACTCCTGAATATAATGTGTTTCTAACAAATACTTCTCCATAACCTGCTAAAGAGTCAACTCCTTCTTGGATTCTTGCTCCTCCAGAATCGTTAAATCCTACAATTGGAGCTCCATTTTTTGAAGCTAAGTCCATTACTTTGGCTATTTTTTTCCCCGCCACTAAAGATAAAGATCCCCCTAATACAGTAAAGTCTTGAGCATAAGAAAAAGTTGGTTTTCCGTTAACTAATCCATATCCTGTAACTACAGAATCTCCGTCATATACATTTTTATCTAATCCTAAATCTTTAGATTGATGTTGTACAAAAATATCTAACTCTTCATATTTTCCATTATCAAAAAAGATTGAAAGTCTTTCTCTAGCAGTAAGTTTACCTTTACTTTTTTGAGATTCTATTCTTTTTTCTCCTCCACCTTTTAAAGCTTTGGATCTTTTTTCACTTAGATCTTTTAGAAGGTCCTTTTTATTAGTATTTTCTGGCAAATATTTATCCTAAATCTTATTTTCTCAACTTTTATCAGACTTAATAATAAATATGAAATATAATATTTCATAGGTAAAAATGGCATTTTATAAACATTCTATGAAAAATTTTTCAATAAATAATCAATCTACTCTTATTATGAGCATTATAAATGCTACTAATGACTCTTTTTCAGGGGATGGAATATATTCAACTTCTAAGTTTGATTTGAAGAAAGAAATTGATTCTATGATTTCAAATGGTGTAGATATTATTGATGTAGGAGGGGAATCTACAAGACCTCAGATAGTATATGAAGATGTCGTAGAAATTTCTGAAAATGAAGAATTAGATCGAGTTATACCAGTAATAGAAGAAATTAAAAAAAACTTTGACATTTTTATTTCGATTGATTCTAAAAAACCTGTTGTTTTAGATGAAAGCATAAAAGCCGGAGCAGTTATTGCTAATGATATTTCTATGTTAGAAAATGAACAAATATTAGATGTTATAACTAAACATGACGTATATTATGTTTTAGGTCATTTCAGAACCCAATCAACTCACAAAAACATAATCCCTGAAGTACTATCAGACTTTTCAGAAAAAATAGACATTATAACTAAATCTGGGTTTGATCGGAGCAAAATCATACTCGATCCAGGCATAGGATTTGGAAAAAAATTTAAAGAATCTAGAGATATATATGCAAACATTGAAATAATCAAAAAATCATTTAATTTACCAGTAATGGTTGGTCCTTCTAGGAAATCTTTTATTGGTAAATATATAGAAAAAGAAATAGATAATAGAATATTTGGTACAGCTTCAACAATTGCATTTGGAATATTAAATGGAGCTAATATTTTACGTGTTCATGATTATAAAGAAATGATAGATGTAAAAAAAATGACAGAAGTTTTAAAAGATGCTTGGTATAAAATATGAGATTTTCAAAAGTATTTTTATCATTAGGTTCTAACTTAGGAGATAGGGATGAAAATATTTTGAAATGTATAGAATATTTAAGGGAAATTGCAAATATAGAAAAAATTTCTTCTATTTATGAAACTGAGCCATTTCAAGTTGAAACCCAACAAAACGATTATTTAAATTTAGCTATTCAAATACGTTACGAAAAATCTCCAAAAGATCTTTTAGAAAACATATCAATTATTGAGCAACGTTTGGGTAGAGAAAGAACAGATAAAAGAAATGAACCTAGAGAAATAGATATAGACATATTATTTTTTGATGATTTAGTATTAGATGAAAAAGATTTGACTATTCCACATCCTAGATTTTCAGAAAGACTATTTGTTCTAAATCCGCTTAATGAAATAGCCTCAGATTTTAAAGATCCTTTATCTAAAAAAAGAATCAAAGATTTGTTAATAGACGCTGAGAATAGTAGCAATTAAATAAATACCCATAGATAAAAATATTGAAGGATTGATTCTGTATTCCTTTATACTATTTTTGTTACTCCAAGTTATTAATAAAACTAAAAATGTAAGAAATACTTTTATTAATAAAAGAGTTGCTTTTACAGAAGAATAATCTCCGTATGTAAGTCTATCGAAAGCAATTATTACGCCAGATGAAAACAGAACAATGCTTGATACAAGAAGTATAGAATTATAATCTGATATAAAGTCTAGAGAGTTCATTTTTCTATCTTTATATCTTAGAGACTTTAGCAAATAAAGAATCGAACCTCCAAGCCAAATTCCTGCAGACATACTATGTATCCATAAAAAAAAAGTGAAAAATATTTGATTCATTTATTTTTTCCCAATTTCTAACAATTTTTTTTCTACAACCTTTTCATCAATTATACCTATCCATCTTTTTACTTCTTCGCCGTTTTTATTAAATAAAATGGTCGTAGGGAATGCAGTTATATCAAGATCCAAGACTATTTCATCTTTCTCGTCTGCTACTGATGGATAAAGAATTTTTTTATCTTTCAACATTTTTAAACCGTCTTCTTTTGTGTCTAATCCAAGTATTTGAATTCCAACAACTTGAGTTTTTTCAAAATCTGCATCAATTTTTTTTAGTATTTCCAACTCATATACACATGGAGGACAAGAAGGAAACCAAAAATTTATCAAAAGGTTCTCTTCTTTGAATTTTGATATATTAAAAGGTTCTCCGGAAATAGTTTTTTCTGGGAAAGAGATATCTCTCAGATGTATATTATCTTCATTCATAGAACTGCAACTTAATAAAAACAATATCCCTAAAAAAAATAAATTTTTTATAATTTTATTATGAAAATGATTTAAGTTGATCATGAATAGCTTCAATCAATTTATCTGAACTGACTCTTATTTGCTTCATAGTATCTCTATGTCTTATAGTTACAGAATTGTCTTCTTCAACACTTTCAAAATCTACAGTAACACACAATGGAGTTCCAATTTCATCTTGCCTTCTGTATCTTCTGCCAATTGATTGGGTGTCATCGTATTGAGTCTCATAAATTGAGTTTAATTTATCAAAAATATTTCTACTATATCTGGTTAATTTTTCATTTCTAGATAATGGGAGGACAGCTATTTTTATGGGTGCAATATCAGGGTGTAGCTTTAAAAGAGCCCTTGTTTCCTTTTCTGTTTCTTCTTCACAGTAGGCGTCACATAAAAATGCTAAAACACTTCTATCTGCTCCCATTGCTGGTTCTATAACGTATGGGGTGTATCTTTTATTATTTTCCTGATCAAAATATGACAAATCCTTTCCTGATAATTCAGAGTGAGCTTTTAAGTCGTAGTCAGTTCTATTAGATATTGTTTCTAACTCTCCCCAGCTCCAAGGGAATAGATATTCAATATCTGAACTAGCTTTTGAGTAATGAGGGAGTTCATCTTTATCATGTTTTCTTATCATTAAATTCTCTTCTCGAAGGCCATATTTTTTGAACCAATTTAATGAAAAATCAATCCAATAATCATGCCAAGATTCATCATCTTCAGGGCTACAGAAAAATTCCATTTCCATTTGCTCAAATTCTCTGGTTCTGAAAGTAAAATTCCCTGGAGTTATCTCGTTCCTAAAAGACTTACCTTGTTGGGCAATTCCAAAGGGTATTTTTTTTCTTGATGAGTTTAATACATTTAGAAAATTTACAAACATTGCTTGAGCTGTTTCAGGTCTTAAATAAACTGTTGCAGAGGAGTCTTCAACTGGTCCTATAAAAGTCTTAAACATTAAATTGAAATTTCTAGGTTCTGATAGTATTCCACCATCTGGAGAAGGGTTGTCTTTTTTTTCACTTTCAGGAAGATGGGTGATTGAAATAATTTTATCTTTTACTGATTTTTCAGCTTCATCTTTATCACTAGCTTCTATAGCTATAATTTTATTTTCTTTTTTTGTTTCTACTTCTAGAATAAAAATATGATCTTCTCTGTATCTTTTACCAGTTTCAGAACATTCAACTAAAGGGTCTGAAAAAGAATCTAAGTGCCCTGAAGCCTTCCAAACATTAGGGTGCATTAGAATTGATGCATCAATTCCAAATATATCGTCTCTCTCCGTAACAAATGATTTCCACCATAAATTCTTTACGTTTCTTTTAATTTCTACACCTACAGGGCCATAATCCCACACAGAAGCTAACCCTCCATATATTTCACTTGATGGAAAGATTATCCCCCTTCTTTTTGCTAATGAAACAAGTTTGTCTAGATCTTTAAGTTGATAACTGTTTTTTTCCAAAATTTTCTCCTTATATTTAAGGTTATCTTAGATTACTTATATTTGATTAGGTAATATAAGTTCAAAATAACATAATTTTTGAGTTTTTATCAGAAATAAATTTTAAATAATAATGCTCTAAATTAAATAATACATAATCAAAAATTCATATAATATGTAATTCAAATAGTAGGGAGTATGTATGAAAATCGGATGGGTTGGTGTTGGAAATATGGGAAAACCAATGGCTAAGCATATCCAAGAATATGCAAGTGAATTTACAGTTTGTGATTTAAACCAAGAAGCGGCAGTGGATATCTTGGAAGATGGTGGTATTTGGGCTGAAACTCCATCTAAATGTGCAGAAAATAAAGATATTTTATTTATGAGCTTACCAATGCCTCAAGATGTTGAAAAAGTATGTTTAGGAAAAGATGGAGTAATAGAATCCGTGAAAAAAGGTACTGTTGTTTTAGATGCTTCAACCAATTCATTGTCTATGGTAAAAAAACTTCATAAATTGTTTGAAGAAAAAGGTGTAGAATTTTTAGATTGTCCAGTCAGTGGCGGTGTAATAGGTGCGATGAAAAAAGATATGTCAATTATGGTAGGAGGACAAGAAAGTACCTACAATAAAATAAAACCAGTTCTAGATGCTATGGGAGATAAAGCTATCTATTGTGGTCCAGTTGGAAGTGGTACTATTTGCAAATTATCTCATCAACTATTTAGCGGATTGCTGTTAGGGATTACTACTGAGGTGTTAACTTCAGGAGTTAAGGCAGGTATGGATTTAGATACTTTAGTTGATGCAATTTCTAGATGTGCTTCTGCTAAAAACCCTCCTTTTGATAATTGGAAAGCAGCCAAAGAATACAACTTTGAAGGTAATGAAATGTCATTTTTCTTAGAACTAGCAGCTAAAGATGTAAGATTAGCTTGTGAAATGGGAAGGGAGAATAAAGTTCCCTTGGATATGGCAAATATTCTTGAACAAAAAGTTATAGAAGCTTTGAATAATGGTTGGGGGAGAAAAAATTCTGGAATAGTAAGAAAAATTATTGCAGATAGGGCAGGAGTAGATTTGGATTATGCTCCTGGAGGATTTGCATAATTTACTGAATGAATTTAAATCTAAACAAAAATAAAGTTGCTATAATTGTCGCTCTTCAAGAGGAGTTGCCTAGAGATTTACTTCCAGAATTTAATGTTTTTTATTCAGGGGTAGGTAAAATTAATGCTACTTATAAATCATTAGAAATAATAAATGAATTTAATCCAAAATTAATTATCAATTATGGGACAGCAGGGAGTTTAAGGGAGAATTTGAATGGCTTGTATGAAGTTTCAGAATTTTTTCAAAGAGATATGGATGCCTCTGAATTAGGATTCAAATTTGGAGAAACTCCATTGGATCCTATAAACAAAATTTCTTTTGATAGAAAAGGATTATCTTGTGGCACTGGAGATAATTTTGTAATTTCTGAGCCGAAATTATTAACTGATTTAGTAGATATGGAATCATATGCTTTAGCGAAAGTTTGTTTGATTAAAAAAACTGATTTCCTTTGCTTTAAATATGTTAGTGACAAAGCTGATGCAAATGCTAGTAAAAACTGGAGAGAAAATGTGAGTTTAGGAAAAAATCTTTTTAAAGAAAAATTACTTAAATTATTTAATTAGTAAAATTAGTTTGCTATTAATATTTATACTCCTTATACTTCTTAATAATTTTTACTGTAAAGAGGTGTTAAATGCCAAATAAAGACTTAGAAGGCAAAATAGCTGTAGTAACTGGTGCTGGTAGTGGGATAGGAGCTGGGATTTCAAAAGTTTTACATGACAGAGGTGCAAAATTGGCTCTTTGTGACCTTTTTGGTGAATCAGCTGAAAAAACAGCTAAAAGCTTATCTGATGGTTATCTTTTTGATTCTGTGGATGTAACAAAATTGTCTGATTTAGAAAAATTTAGAGACAAAGCTTTAGAAAAGTTTGGGAAAATAGATATTCTGGTTTCAAATGCTGGAGTAATTGGCGCAAAAGGATTTGCAGAAAGAAAAAATTATTCTAAGAAAGACTGGGATGATACTTTTGATGTCAATCTTATAGGAGTGGTAAATAGTGCAGATGCTATTACTGAACATATGAAAAGTAACAAGTATGGGAAGATAATAAATATTGCTTCACATGGAGGCAGAAAACCAAGAGGACTTGGAGATATGCATAGAGGTAATGTTCAAACTCCTTATTTAGTTTCTAAGGCTGCAGTTATTCAATATACTCATTTACTTGCTATAGAACTTGGTCAATTTAACATTAATGTAAATGCTGTTTGTCCAGGAGTTATTTGGACACCTATTTGGAAAGCTATTGCTGAAAACCATATCGAACAGAACCCTAATCTTAAAGATATGGACCCTAAAGAAGTTTTTGAAGAATTGGCAGTAAAAGCTAGAACTCCATTAGGCAGAGGGCAGACTCCTGAAGATATAGGAAAAACAGTTGCTTTTTTTGCATCAGAAGATTCGTCTGAAATTACAGGCCAGGCTTTGAATGTAAACGGTGGAGCTTCTTTAAATTAGTAATAAAATGAAAAAAACCTTCGATTATATAGTAATTGGCGCAGGCTCATCAGGAGCTGTTTTAGCTTCGAGATTAAGTGAAAATTCAAATAATAATGTTTTGCTGATTGAAGCTGGCGACACATTTGAAAAAATAGAAGATATCCCCGATGTAATAAAAAATGGTATGGCAACAGGAGCAGATTGGACAGGAAATCTTGCTGTAGGAACAGAATATGATTGGAAATACGAAGCTATCTCTAATCAAGATTTTAAGAATATGGGAGTTCCTAGAGGAAAGGTAATAGGAGGAACAAGTTCGATTAATGGACAAGTTTTTATAAGAGCCATACCTGAAGATTTTGAAAATTGGAAAAATAAAGGATTAGATGATTGGTCATTTGAAGATTGCTTAAAATATTACATCAAACTTGAAAATGATTTAGATTTTAATAATGAGTTCCACGGAAATGATGGACCAGTACCCATTAAGAGGCATTCATTAGACTCTTTATTGCAAGATCAAAGGAGTTTTTACCAAACTGCACAAGATATGGGATTTCCAACCACTGATGATCATAATATGCCATTTTCTGAAGGAGTAGGCCCACTTCCATTAAATAATGTAAAAGGTATAAGATGGAGTACTGGTATTTCTTATGTTATTCCAGCACTGTTTAGAGAAAATTTTAAAATTTTATCCAACTCAATATGTAAAAAAATTATTATAGAAGAAGGAATTCAAAGAGGTGTAATTTTAGAAAATAATGAAATATATTATGCTAATGAAGTTATAGTATCAGCTGGAGCAGTAGAAAGTCCAAAATTGTTACTAAATTCTGGGATTGGTAACACTGATGAAATATCCAAACATGGAATAGATCCCATTCATCAATTAAAAGGTGTAGGAAAAAATTTAAGGGACCATCCAGCAGTAGAATTAGTTTGGAAATCCAGCGAAAAACTTTTAGATCAATTAACTGATGTTGGAGCACAAAAGGTTGCATTAAGGTACACTTCAGAAAAATCAAGAGACAGGTTGGATATGATTTCTGTGATGAGATTTCAACCTGGAGGTATTTCTAAAGATGATTTGCATTTCCGGAGTTCAGATTTTGGGGAATCTAGAATAGCTATAACAACGGGATTATTTCTTGCTAAGAGTCATGGAGAGCTTACTTTAAATCCACAAAATCCTAAGGATTATCCAATTATGAATTACAACTATTTAAGTAATGATTATGATCTTGAAAGGTTGATTGAAGGTGTGAAATTTAATTTTGAGATAGCTAGAAATAGAAATTTTGATTCTTTTCGAGGTGATCTAATTGAACCAATTCCAGAAGCTCTGGAAGACGAAAAAATATTAATTCAATGGATAAAATCTAAAGTTCATACAATGCATCACATATCAGGAACTTGTAAAATGGGTAATGAATCTGATGAACTTGCTGTTGTTAATAAATATGGTAAAGTACATGGAATTGAAGGCTTGAGAGTAGTTGATTGTTCGATTATGCCTGATTGTGTAAGAGCAAACACTAATGCTACAGCAATAATGATTGGAGAAAAAATTTCTGATCATATATTAGAGGGAAATTAATATTATGGGACCAAAAGAATTAAGAGAATTAGCGAGAAAAGGAAAGAATTTTACTACTTCTGGGCTTGCTAAAGGAAGCGTGCAGACAAATGTTGTAATTATTCCCAAATCTCATGCATTTGAATTTACACTTTTTTGTATTAGAAATCCTAAACCCTGTCCTATAGTTGAAATTATGGACCCAGGAGAATTCATGTCAGCTTATGCAGATGGCTCTGATATTAGAACTGATGTCCCAGAATATAAAATATTTAAAAAAGGAAAATTTTCTGAATATACAACTGATATAACATCTATTTGGAGATCAGATTTTGTAGTTTTTCTATTAGGCTGTTCTTTTACCTTTGAAAATGAGCTAGTTAAAAACGGTATAGATTTACCTTATTTTGAAAGTAAGAAGAACGTTCCTATGTTTATTACTTCTATAGATACCCAAACTGCTGGAGATTTTTCTGGCAAACTAGTTGTTACTCAAAGATGGATAAGAAAAGATAAAGTTGTTAAAGCTATACAATCAACTAGTAGATTTCCTAACCAACATGGAACTCCTATACAAATAGGAGACTCTGAAGAAATAGGGATCAATGATCCTTACAGTCCTGATTTTGGAGATCCTTGGATACCTGAAAACAAAAAAGATTTTATACCTTTATATTGGGCATGTGGAGTTACTCCACAATTGGTACTTCAATCTGTAAATATCGATATTTCAATAACTCATTCTCCAGGAAAAATGTTTGTTACTGATCTAACAGATGAAGATATGGCTGTAATTTAATGAGTTATTCAGAAATAGAGAAAATTATTCTTCAAGATGACACTAGAGGTATGTCAAATCTATATGAAAATATAGAAAAAGGATTTATTCAAAGATCTACAGATTTAATTTTGAAAAAAAAAGGTGTTGTTTTTATAACTACTGGTTTTTTCATTCTTTCGGCAAAATCTTCAGAAACTGATGGCCCTCCAGGTGCAATAGCATTAGGCAATGCTTTAGAAAAATTAGGTTATGATGTTTTATTTATAACCGACAAATACTCTTCTGGTATTTTAGTTGGAATGTCTGACGAAAAAAAAGTTATTGAATTCCCAGTAACTACTCATTTTGAATCAAATTCTTATGCAAATGAACTAATAAAAAAATATGACCCTAAATCTATAATTTCCATAGAAAGAGCTGGATTATCTAAAGACGGGAAATATAGGAATTTTAAAGGAATAGATTTCTCAAAATTTAATGCAAAAGTTGACTATTTATTTGAGCAACATCCCAATACAATAGGGATATTAGATGGAGGGAATGAAATTGGTAGTGGGAACTATATCAATGAGATTGAAACCTTAGGAAATATAATTGAATATCCTTCTATAATCACTACTTCAGAAAGTATTATATCTAGTACTTCAAACTGGGGAGCTTATGGTTTGATTGCAGGGATTTCTATACATCAAAAAATCAATTTATTACCTAGTGTGGATGAAGGTAAAAAACTAATTGAAAAATCATTCAATCTTGGTGCTGTTGAGGGTATGAGTGGTGAATCAAAACCTTGGGTAGATGGTAGATCTATTGAAGAAGATAAAGTTTGTTTAGAAAAACTTAATTCTTTGATTTAGTATTATTTTTTTCTAAAGTTTCTTTGACAAAGAATCTCATAAAAATAATTCCAAAAATAGCAATTAAGCCACTAGAAAAGCTGGCTGTTGCTAAAGAATAAGAATTTGCAATTATTCCCATAACAGTAGGTCCAGCAGCACCTCCTCCATCAGAAATAAATCTCCAAATTCCTAAAAAGCCTCCCCTGTTATCAGGGGGTGATAAATCTGAACCTATAGTTAGTACCAAGCCACTTGAGATACCGTTGCCTACACCTGATAGTACAGCTGACAAAATAAGAGTTGAATATGATGTAAGAAAAAGAATTGGACTATTTACAGTACCAATCAACACAAGAGAAAAACCTAATATTATGAATGCAGGAATTCCTGTATATCTTCTTCCAAATTTATCCATTATAAATCCAGCTATAGGAAACATAAGAGAATCAACTGCAAAACTTAGTGTAGTTATATATCCTATTTCATCTTTTCTAAGTCCAACATTGTCACCCCAAAGAGGGATTACAATTTCTCTACTTGCTCTCAGGAATTGCAAAGCAATTGCAGCTATACCAGCTGTAAGATATGCATTTTTATGATCCATAAAGGTATTTTTGAAATCTCCTATGTAACCATCATTAGTTTTTCTTTGAGAAATTTCATAATTAACTGAAGTTCTCAATATCAAAATCAATGTAACAAATGCAATTCCACCTTGGAGAAAGAAAGGGGATCTTATAGATACAAATTCAGCTAATATTCCTCCGAGCAAAGGGCCAATTATAGTTGCAATTCTACCTAAACCACCGAAAAGAGATAAAGCTTTTCCTCTTGATTCATTAGGAACAACTGAAGCAATGTAAGCATGCCTTGAAATAGACCATAAAGCAAAACTCACTCCTGCCAAAAGTCTAGAAAATAATAAAATGCTGAAGCTTCCACTAAATCCCGCTATTATTGCACTAATTCCAAAAAGAATTACTCCAGTTATCATTATTCTATTCAGGCCAAATCTATTTATAAGAATTCCAGCAGGGACGTCAAATCCCATTGTTCCAAAATGTCTTGCAGCTATTGCAAATCCAACCAATAAATCTCCTGATTGAAAGGTATCTCTAGCAAAAATTGGTAAGACTGGTATTAATACCCCTTGTCCCATAGATAACAAAAAGCTCGGAGCGTATACACTCCAAAATATAGATTTAATTGAAAAAGATTTTTTATTCAAAATGATTTTTAAGAGCTTTTAGTATATCCCCACTCATCAACAATTCTATTTGAATGATTAATATTGTTATGTGTAGTAAATTCTAATGTATTCCCATCTAAATCTTGTATATAAACCGCTTTCTGCCCATCATGTCGTGTATTTGGGCCATTAGTAATTTCATATTTTGATTTTCTTAAAATTTCTACTGTTTCATCAAAGTTTTCAACTTCAAAGGCGACATGAAAACTAGGCATTTCATGTCCAGGGCCTTCTTGAGGTTCGATTAAATGAACCATAGTTCCATCAGAAGTTCTTGACCAAATGACATGTTTTTCATCTACCATTGATGGAATAACTTTTAATCCAAGAAAATCCATGTAGAGGCTAAACGAAGCTTTTCTATCATTTATGGGAATCCCCACATGATTTATTTTTTTTATTTTTATGTTTTCAAGTTCACCCATTTTATCCTCAATTTTATTATTCTACTTCAACTATAATTTCTATCTCTACGGCCATATTATTTGGTAGTGATCCCATACCAACTGCAGATCTAGCATGTCTTCCTTTTTCTCCAAAGACTTCAACAAAAAAATCAGAGCATCCGTTAATGACTTTTGGGTGATCTATAAAATTTTGCTCAGCATTTACCATTCCAAATACTTTTACTATTTTTACTACTTTATCTAATGAACCAAGGTACGCATTCATAGCAGATAATAGATTAATAGCTGTATTCCTTGAAAGCTCATATGCTTCTTCTGCGCTTATTTCAGAACCAACTTTTCCAGTAATAAAATTTCCTGATTCATCCCTAGGACCTTGACCTGAAAGATAAATCAGATTCCCTGTTTGTTGTACAGGAATATAGTTTGCCACCGGGGTAGGTGGAGCATTTAGTTTTATTCCCATTCCTTTTAATTTTTCTTCTATACTCATTTTTTCTCCTTTATTTATTTTGGTTCTGTCATGCTTAATGGTTCTAATATTTCATCTAGCTCTTTCGAGGACAATTGCGTTTCTCTAAGAGCAACCTCCTTAATAGTTTCACCTGATTCAGAAGCTTTATGTGCTATATCTGCTGCTTTATCATATCCTATTTTTGGTGCTAATGCAGTACATATTGCAAGTCCTTGATTGACCATTTGAGGCCCATTATCAGTTGCTATGAGTCCTTCAATACATTGTTCAGAAAAATTTCTGCTTCCTGTAGATAAAATTTCAATAGATTCTAGAAGGTTATGAGCAGCAATTGGCATCATCACATTTAATTCAAAATTTCCACTTTGGCCTGCTATACTAACGGTTTGATCATTTCCCATTACTTGTGCACATATCATCGTAATCGATTCAGCTATGACAGGATTTACTTTTCCAGGCATTATAGATGATCCAGGTTGAACTTCTGGTAATGATATTTCTCCAATACCCGCTCTTGGACCAGATCCTAACCATCTTATATCATTTGCAATTTTCATTAAGCTAACAGCATAACTTCTAACATTTCCAGATGCATACACTATACCATCAATTGTTGACTGAGATTGAAAGTGATTATCTGTTTCTTTAAAATTTATACCTGTTTTTTTGCCTATTCTTCTTATCACTTGACCACAAAATTCTGGGTCCATTCCTATACCTGTTCCAACTGCTGTACCACCTAATGCCAAAACAGATAGCTCCTCAAGTGCAGATTTTATTTTTCTGATAGAATTTTTTACCTGACCTGTATATCCTTTGAATTCCTGTCCAAGTCTTATAGGCGTAGCGTCTTGTAAATGAGTCCTTCCAGTTTTTACAATTTCCCAAAATTCTTTTGATTTTTTATCTAGAGATTTTTCTAAAATTTTCATTGAGGGAATCAAGTCATCATTTATTGAAATTGCTGCTGCTATATGTATAGCTGTTGGAATAACATCATTTGAAGATTGACCTTTATTTACATGATCATTTGGATGAACAGGATCTCTTGAACCTATTGCTCCTCCTAATTTTAAAATTGATAAGTTTGAAATTACTTCATTGACATTCATGTTAGTTGAAGTTCCAGATCCTGTCTGAAAAATATCAACAACAAAACTGCTATCATGATCTCCATCAATTACTTCTTGTGAAGAATCTATTATAGCTTCTGCTAATCTTTTATCTATTAGATTCAATTTCAGATTTGTTTCTGCTGCAGATTGCTTTATTAATCCTAAAGATTTAATAAAAGATCTCCCAAATCTTAGATTAGAAATTGGAAAATTTAATTGAGCCCTTCTAGTGTTTCCTCCGTAAAGTGCATTTGAAGGAACTTCTAATTCTCCCATTGAGTCTTTTTCTAATCTCATATCCATAAAAATTCTCCTAAAGATTTATTTGTGTCTTTTATCATATTCTTCAAATGTTTTTGCAGCAGCTGCTAAAGAATTTACTGCAGTAGGATAACCACCATAAAAAAGCATTTGTGTTATTAATTCTACTATTTCTTCTTTACTCCAACCATAATTAAGAGCCCCTGTAATATGCCCCGGCAACTGGTTGGGTTTATCTAATACTATTAAAGCTGCGATGGTACACAACGATCTTATTTTTGCATCAAGTTTTGGCCTTTGATAGATATGACCAAATAATGTAGCATTTATAAGATTGAAAGCTTCTTCTGTACTTTTTGCAACCTCAGGCGTTCCTGGATCACCATCGTAATACCACTCTCTCCATTCTTTAGCTTTTTCAAGAAGTTCTTCATAACTTTTCATAATTAATTTACCCCTTTAAGTGCAGTTTTATAAGGTTTATAAACTCCTATCAATAATGCTATAAGAGTTATTAAACTTGATAACCAAAATATAGCATTAATTCCAAAACTATTTACTACTAATCCTGATATAGCTGGTCCTAAAAACATCCCCAATGCGTAATATGCTTGATAAGCACCCATTGCTAAGCCTCTAGAATTATCTTCAAAGTTGAATAGAATTAAAGTTATTGTGAGTGTATATAGAATTCCTCTTCCAAATCCCGAAAGAAATTGTAGGCCAGCTATTAGTGAAAGATTTTCCACATAGGGAATAAAAACTAAGCTTAATATCATTGAAAATGACCCTATAATCATTGTTTTTCTAATCCCTATCTTACTTATAAACCAAGCTGATAGAGCCATTCCTGATATCCCTGCTAATTGAGATAAAGTAGTTATATCTCCTATGTTTGTTTTGCTACCTCCTAAATTTTCAATAAGTATTGGTAAGAAACCAAAATTTACCCCAAAAGTAACAAAATGAAAACCTATAGCTATTGCAGAGATTCTTAACAAAACATCATTTTTTAATATTTTTATTATATTTTTTCTATTTATATTTACCTTCTTAGTTTTTTCATTTTTAGCCCAAAATAAAATAACCATACCCATGACACTTACTATCAGAGATGCTAAGAAAGGAGTTTTTTCTCCGTATAAATCTGAAAGTCTTCCACTTAGTAGGGTAGAAAGGGTAATTGCTACTCCATTTATTCCCATCATAAAAGAACTGGCATAGTGCAATAATTCTTTTTTAAATTGTGAAGCAAACAACAAACTTATAGCTACCCATCCTGCACCAGCTACACCTGTAATTAACCTAGCAAAAAATATATCAATAGGGCCATTTGATATTAAAAGACCAAAGGAACCTAACCCTGAGCAAAACATTGTTAATATTGCAAATGGTTTTGTCCCCCATATATCAACAGCTAATCCTAAGGGGATTCTTAATAAAATTTGACCTATGGCATATGAAGCAACTATGTAGCCAATCATCGTTGCTGAAGCACCAAGGTCTTTTGAATGATTTGGAAGAATGGGTACATATAAATATAGTGAAGTCCAAAAAAAGAAAGTTCCAATAATGACTACTAGAATAGACGGGTTTTTTATGCTTTCTTTTAATAGTTCTTTCAAAATATGATATATTTTTTTATATAAATTCAAATTACTTATTTTTTATGTATAACACCATAAAAAAAGGGGGATAATATGAAATTTTGTTATGCAAATAGAAGAATGACTCTTTACCCAAACTCTGTAGATCCTTGGGATTTATCTCCTGAAGATTATACTGATACCTTTTTAGGTAAAGTAAAAGATATGGGTTTTGATGCTCTAGAAATTGGAACTGATACTTTAGACAAAACTGGAGGTTCTGAAAAGTCTGTTAAGGAATTTACTAAAAAAGTGAAAGCCTTTGGATTAGATATTGGGTCAATTAGGAGTGGGGGAACGTTAACAGAGGCAAAAAATGGTCCTGAAAATATAAAAAAGATGAAGAAATCTATCAATTATGGAAAAATCACTGGTGCTGAAGTAATCAATGGAGCAATTAGCGCTCCTATAAGGTATCCTGGTAGCCCTGAAGGGAGTTCATATGCTTCTGGTTCAGGATGGCCTAAAGCTCAGGATTCTTCAAAAGAAGCATCAATGTGGGTCTACGAACATTTATCTAAAATCTATCAAGATACATGCGATCAAGCTTCTGATAATAATATAAATGTATCTGTAGAGATTCATCAAAATTCTCCTGTTGATAATTCATGGTCAGCTAAATATTTACATGATTTGGTAGATAGGAGTAATTTTGGAATAAATCCTGATTTAGGAAATGTTTTATGGAATTATGATCAACCCGAAGAAAAATTTGAAGATTGTATAGATAATGTCGCTGGAATATCCAATTATTGGCATTGTAAAAATCTTCAAACAGTCTATCACCCTGAAAACCAAAGATCTGTATTTATAAGGGTGCCCCTCCAAGATGGAGAAATAGACTATAGATATGCTATAACAGCAATGAAAAATGCTGGGTACGAAGGGTACATGGCCATAGAAGGTACACAAAATGGGGATCAGTTTTACAAAGATTACCAGAGTATAAGTTATGCTAAAAGTGTAGTAGAGTCTTTAGATGTTTAGTTTTAAGGCTCTTCGCCAAATTTAGAGACCCAAACTAAAAACATAGATACAAAAAAGAGGATAGCGATCCCTAAGAAAGCATTTCTATATGAACCAGTTTGATCATGTATAATACCAGCCACTAATGGTCCCAGCGCCATAGTTATTGATGTTAAAAAAGCATTAAATCCCATCATACTTCCAATATTTTTCATACCAAATTGTTCAACCACTGTTAGAGAAATCAATGCTCCAAAAGCTCCAAATCCAAGAGAATAAACAAAGCAACCAATCCATAAAATCAAACTACTTCCAGACACACATAAAACTAATGTGCCTATAGCTTGAAAAAAGATACTAAGTATCAATGTTTTTCTGGCAGTAAAAGTTTCACTAGCTCTCCCAAATGTTATTTTTCCAATCACTCCCATAATTGCAATCATCATTAAGCAAGAAGTTGCTATATTTTGAGACATTCCCTCATCTTCTAGATACTGAGTCAGCTGAGTTAATATTCCTTGATAAGTTAAAACGCCTATCATTAAAGCCACGCTAATGGTCCAAAATCTAAAAGATTTCAATGCTTCATAAATACTAAAGCCTATAGCTGCTTGTTTTTTTACTAGATTTAAGGAATCTAAATTTCTATTGGTTCTTCTAGATTCATTTTCTATATCAGCCATTGATTCTGAGATAATAAAATAGGAAATTATAGCTAAAAATAACATTATGCTTCCAAATATTAGGTAAGCTGATTCCCATCCTGAAAATGAGATTACTGAAGCTGCAAGGGCTGGCATGGTGAAACCACCAAAGTTATTTCCTGAAGTAACAGCTCCCATTACCCTACCCCTAGTTTCAGGAAACCATAATGGTACAATTTTTCCTGAGGTTATCTGAGTAGCACCAGGAAATCCTGCATAAACCAATGCACTATATAAGTACCAATGCCACAAACTACTTATTGTTGGCCTCAGTAAAAAACCTAGGCTTATCATCAGGAGAGAAACCAACAAAACTACTTTTATTCCATATTTATCAGCTGACTTACCTAAAATTGGTCCTGTTATTCCAGAAATAAAAGCTAATGATAGCGCACCATTTAATTGTGTTTTTGTCCATCCAAACTCTGCTTGTAAAGGAGTCGCAAATTGTCCAAATGCATATTGAGACATACCTATAGATAATCCTGTTGATAAAAATGCAATTAGTGCAATTTGATATCCTCTGTAAGGAGCAAGCATATATAAATCCCATGAAAATAGTGAATTTATTTCATCTTATAGCTTCATTAAACTTATTCAAACATTTATTATTAGTCAAAATGACTTATATTACTAACTTAGGGGGCAAAAAATGAGTACAAGTTATAAACCAGTAAAAAATTGGGCCAAAATTCCTATGGGAATTTCTTTCTATGGAGATTGTGGAGGAGTTGCAGTTGATTCAAAGGACAATGTATATGTATTTAACAGAGGGACTGATCCAGTATGTGTATTTGATCCAGATGGAAATTTCTTAAGATCTTTTGGGCATGGAGAATTTGATAGACCACATGGTATTGAAATAGATAAAGAAGACAACATTTATTTAGTTGATGATGGTCCAGGAAATTTTGTACAAAAACGAAATAATTCAGGAAAAGTAATATTTACAGTAGGAGAAAGAGGAAAAGAAGCTCCTTGGCAAGGTGGGGATATGTTTAATAGACCTACCGATATTGCTATTCATCCTACAACTGGAGAATTATTTATATCTGATGGATATGGTAATTCAAGGATACATAAACTAACACCTGATGGAGATCATATAAAAAGCTGGGGAGTACCTGGTTCAGAAGAAGGGGAATTTTCTCTGCCACATAATATATCTATGATTGGAGATGATAAAGTAATCGTTGCAGATAGAGAAAATTTTAGACTTCAAATTTTTGATTTGGAAGGAAATTTTATTGATCAATGGCATCTACATCACCCTATGTCAGTAACACAAGGAAAAAACGGAGATAAAAACTTGTATATTGGAGAAATGGGTCCTCCTGATGTACAAATAGGAGTTAAAGGACTTGGAAATAGGATAGTGATTTTGACACCTGAGGGAAAAAAAGTAGGAGATTTTGGAAGAGGGCTTCCAGGTCAAGATGATGATCAATTTGTTGCACCTCATGGAGTTACTACTGATTCAAAAGGAAATGTATATGTTGGAGAAGTAGCCTGGACATTTTGGGGATCAAAACAAGACCCTCAACCACTTGGTGAATTGATTTCACTAAGGAAATGGGAAAGAAAGTAGAAAGATATTATGACTTTAAAAACACAAAAATACACACCAGTTCCATTATGGGCTAAACTTCCTCATCCTATGAGGTTTCATGAAGCAACAAGTGTAGCTACTGACTCTAAAGACAATGTATATGTATTTAACAGAGGGGCATATCCTTTAATAATTTTTGATAAAAATGGTAATTATATTAATCATTGGGGAGTCGGTGAGTTCAATAGGCCTCATGGAATAAGAATAGATAAAAACGATGATTTGTTTTTAATTGATGATTTGGCCCACGTAGTTGAAAAACGAAATAAAAATGGAGATATTTTGTTGACTCTAGGAGAAAAAGGGAAAGCCTCTCCGTGGCAAGAAGGAGGATATTTTAATAGACCTACTGATGTCGCAATAGACGAGGAAACAGGTAACATTTTTGTTTCAGATGGTTATGGTAATTCAAGAATTCATAAGTTTAACTCTAAAGGGGATCATATAAAAAGCTGGGGGAAATCTGGTTCGGAAGAAGGAGAGTTTTCTCTTCCTCATAATATTAGTATTTTCAATAATAATAAAATAGCCTTATGTGATAGAGAAAATTTCAGAGTGCAGATTTTTGATTTCGACGGGGATTTTATTGATCAATGGCATTTTCATAGACCTATAGCCATTTACTCTGATCAATATTCTAAAGAAATTTATGTTGCTGAAGCAGGAGCTCCTGAGGTTCAAGCTGGAGTACCAAATCTAGGATTAAGGGTAGTAATTGTAAATGAAAAAGGAGAAAAAATAACATCTTTTGGGAAGGGGACATTGGGAGAAAACCCTGATCAATTTATTGGACCCCATGGTATGGCAGTAGACTCAGATGGATCTGTATATGTTGCAGAAGTGTCATATACTGCTTATGGATCAAATCAAGACCCTCCAAGAGAAGTTGCTTCATTAAGGAAATGGGAAAGGACTAATTAGATGATAGTAGGAGATGGAGAATTTAAATATGAGCTTGATCCAAATTGGCCAAAAAAAATACCAGATTATTGGGTTTTGGGTCAATGCGCAGATATAGACATTGACTCAGATGATAATGCGTGGGTCTTTTCAAGAGAAAAACATCCCGTTACTAAATGGTCTAATGATGGAGATTTTTTAGGATCTTGGGGAAATCAGGGTGACCAAAGAGGAGAATTTAGAATACCTCATGGACTTAATATAGATTCTGAAGGATATATTTGGCTCACTGATCATCAAACTCACCAAGTAACCAAACATAAGCCCAATGGAGAGTGTGTAATGGAATTGGGAGAATTTGGATTTGCAAACTTTACGCTTACGACAGATGGAACTCAAGGTAATCCATTTAATATGCCTACTGGTTCTTCTATAGCTCCAGATGGTAAAATTTTTGTTAGTGATGGATATGGTAACAGAAGAGTTCATAGATTTTCTAGTGATGGTAAGCACGAACTATCTTGGGGAGAACATGGTACAGATGATGGTCAATTTGCTATAGTGCATAAATTAGGAGTCAATAAAGATAACAGAGTATTCGTTTGTGATAGAGAAAATGACAGGATACAAATTTTTTCAGCAGATGGAGAACTTTTAGATATTTGGACTGAAGGATTAGCTGGTCCTGGAGATATTTATTTTCAAGGAAATATAGCATATGTAGTTGAACAAAGTGATGGAAGCGGAATTTCAATATGGGATGTGTCGGATGGAAAAGTTATAACTCGTTGGAGAGGAGTTCCAGAAATATGTGAAGCTGTTCATGGGTGTGCAGTAGATTCCAAAGGAAATATTTTCATAGCCGAAATTGGTATGGGTAATGTTGGTCAAAGAATTAGGAAACTGAATAAAGTTTAGAATGCATCTGGGCTATCAGCAATTTTTTCTAAATCATCTCTTGTGTATGAACCAAGTGATCTAAACTCAAACTCGGTGTAATTTTTTAGCCATTGCATAGCAATTTTAGAAGCCTTCTGATAGTTAATTTTTTGATCTACAGAAGCTCCGTCTCCAAGAAGATTAATAATGTCTTTTGTTTCATCATTTATGATCTCTTTTACTAATTTAAATGAATGCTCTTCTTCTGTATCTTCAGACACTGATTTGTGGATTATTCTTTGAGCAATTTGACCAGTTGAAATTCTCGCAGTAGCTAAATCTTCCATTAAAGCTGGCCTTTTACCAGGTTTTCCTGCCAATCTGTCAATACCCTTTGCACCTCTACCATTTAACCATCCTTCAATATATTCAAGCAAAGTTCTAACATTTTGTCTTGTTCCTTCTCTTGTTAATGTTCCTTTAGGATTTTCTATTTTAACAGGATAATTATCAGGATTTTTCATATCTTCTGATGGTTCCCATCCAGATGCTCTTAATTTTTTAAAAGGTTCTGCAGCTGGATCCATATGATAAATATGAGCAACCCATGCTCTAAGAAATCCTTGGTTTGCTTCCCATTCCTTATCAGCTTTTATAGATTTAGCAGCCTCTATATTAACTTCTTCATCTCTTGATGGCAGGGCAGTAGCCATACCTCCAATAGGCACAGCATTATGTTTTAGGCAAATAGCGACTAATCTTCTAAATATATTTGACATAAATTCTGTATTTTGAATAGTTACATCAAATCTATCTGGCCATACAAAGTCTTTGTCATGCATTACATATTCAAGAATGCTTGCTTTGAGGTCCCATCTAGCCGCGTTAAGTCCTGCAGCATATTCTCCCAATGCATAAAGCATTTCTTCCATTTGAAATACAGCAGGTAATGATTCTATTAAAATAATTCCTTTGATAGTTATATCATTTAATTCACTTACAGAATTTTTTATCTCAGTAAATAAGGAATTATAGAATTTTGTTTCTCTAGCTGATTCTGTTTTAGGAATGTAAAAATATACACCTTCACCTTTTTTATGTTGTTCCCTTCCACCAAAAAATAAAGTTAGAGCGGTTCCCAAAATAGTTGCTGATATAGGATTGCCATCTACAGTAACCATAGGCTCGTCAAGATGAAGTCCTCTTTCTCTGTGCATAAAAAAGGGAATTTTTCCAGGTTGTAATTCATAATGTTTCCCTGTTGTTTTATTATCAAATTCTAGAGTTCCTAAAGTTGCTTGCATTCTATTTCTTGCAGCATAAATAGAATCTTCTAAAGTGTGTCCTGCAGCATCTTCATCGTCATCTAAATCTCCTTCAGCCCTGACTCCTCCTGGCCCTGGATTTAATGCGTTAATAAGCATCGAAGCTATACCTGCAGGTCCTGATATTTCAATTCCAGGAGTTCTTAAATCTTCTGGTAATTCAGGAACTTCCCATTCTCCATTTGCCTCGGAATTTTCTAGGAGTTTAGGCATTATTCCTTTACGAGCTTTTACTTGGTTAGAAATTCTTTCTTTTCTTATTTCATTAACTTCATCATTAAATTTATCATGTAATTTCACCAATAAATTTTGAAATTCATCAGTGAAAATATCTGAACAATCAATTGAAGATTTATACGATAACCTATTAGACAAATAAATGCTCCTAAAATATATTTTCAGAAAAATTATACTATTTATTTTTGTTTAGTCTATAAAGAATGTTTTTTATTTAAGAAATTAGCTCTTTTAGGTCTGATACGTCTCTATCAGATCTTAATCTTCCTAGAGCTTTTCTTTCAATTTGTCTGATTCTTTCTCTTGTAAGACTCAGGTCTTTTCCTATCTCTTCAAGAGTTCTAGGTTTTCCATCTGTTATTCCAAATCTTAATTCTAAAACTTTTCTTTCTCTGTCATTAAGTTGACTTAGAACTGAATCTATATGACTCCTCATTGAAGATTGTGCAGCAACTTCAGGAGGAGTTGGTGTAGAATCATCTTCTATAAGGTCACCTAATTCATTTTCACCTTCTTCTCCAATAGGAGTTTCTAGAGAAACGGGCTCTTGCGCCATTTTTAATATTTCAGCTACCTTCTTAGGTTCCATTTCTAATCTTTCTGATAACTCTTTTATAGATGGCTCTCTATTAAATTCTTGAGCTAACTCTCTTCTTGATCTCATTATCTTATTTAAAGTTTCTACTACATGGACCGGAATTCTAATAGTCCTTGCTTGATCAGCAATTGCTCTGGTTATTCCTTGTCTTATCCACCAAGTAGCATATGTTGAAAATTTAAAACCTTTTCTAAAGTCGAATTTTTCAATTGCCCTCATAAGTCCTATGTTTCCTTCTTGGATTAGATCTAACATAGACAAACCTCTATTTAGATGTTTTTTTGCAACTGAAACAACTAATCTTAAATTTGCTTCTCCTAGGTGCTTACGAGCTTTTTCACCTTCTTCTTTTATTGTTTTAATATGAAATTCGATTGAGTTTTTTGTTATTTCTTTGATTATTTTTGTTTGATTTTTTATTTGTTTTTCTAAATCTAAATCAGATGACATTACATAATTTTCCGGAATAATTCTTCTCAAAACCGACAGTTCTATTAATTTTTCTTCTGCCTCTTCTAATGGAATCCCTATTGCATCTGAAATATATTTTGTTGCTTCCATAAAAATTTCATCGATTTTTTGTCCATCAATTATTTCTTTAACTTGTTCATTTAATACAAGGTCTGAAAGTTTCATTGTTCCTTTTATATTAAGGAATTTTTTTAAGGATTTAATCAATTTAGAAAGTTCAGAAAACCTGTCTAGAGTTTTAGTTATTACAAAAGCATTTAATTCATGATTATGAAAGAAGTCTGATGAGTATTCAATTGATTCTTCAGAAAACTCTGATGGTAGGGCCATTAGTTTTTTTAGACAAATAGATGTTTCTATAGACCTAGCTAAAATTACTTCGTCACTAGCTGACAACAAATTTACTTTACCTATTTCCTTCAAATACATTCTTACTGTATCATTACTTAGCTCTGAATCGTCTTTGTTCTTTTTATTGTCTACTTTTGAATCTCTTTCTTGTTCCCAATTAGTAAGTTCAGAACTAGAAAAAGATTTTAGATCTTTCTCTTCTTCATTAGCTTCATCTTCTATACCAGTATCACTACTTCTGTGAATACCTTCTTCGTTTTCAAATTCTTCTTCAAAGTCATTTTCCATAGAAGAATTATCATCGTTAGATTTTTGAACCAATTCTCTCTCCTTTATTTGTTGCTCAGATACTTTATTGTATTGAATTTTAGAAAAAATAAGAACTTGTATTTAATACGGGTTTTTAGCTTGCCTGATAAAAAAATTCGGTGTATACCCTAATTATAAAACTTTTCATAGAGAAATAGAGGATAAGATGAGCAACTTCAATTTTGACAAATTATGGTCTGAAAAATCGACTGATGCAGATAGGGTAATTACATTACATGCAAAGTATGATTTTGCAGTTGCCTATCCTCCTTACGAAGAGGTTCCAATGTATGGATTGATTGACGGACTAAAATCTAAAGTTGATGCTAATCTTGAAAAAGTTTCTAAAGAAATGGCTTATTATCCTCATGTTCAGGGAGATGAATCTTTAAGAGAATTTACAGCAAATAAAATAGCTGATGATCGTGGAATTAAAACAGATAAAGATTCTATTGTTTTATGTAATGGGTCTGGGGAAGCTAACGGTTTGATTATTCAAGCCTTAATCGATCCTGGAGATTATGTGATTGCTGAACAATTTGTTTATATGGGTACGACAAAACAGTTAGCTTATTACAATGCAAATACAGTGGGCACTCCAATGGATGAAAATGGATTGATTCCTGAAAAACTGGAAGAAACAATCCTAAAAATAAAGAATGATCATGGTGTTATGCCAAAAATGTTATATACAATTCCAGAGCATCAAAATCCAACTGGTTCAACTCTTCCAAAAGAAAGAAGATTGAAAATTATAGAAATTTGTCATAAATATGGAATCCCAATTTTGGAAGATGACTGCTATGTAGATAATAGATTTGAAGGAGAGGCAGAACCTGCTTTTGCTTCACTAGATGATTCAGGGATGGTTATTTACGTTGGATCTTTTTCAAAATTAATAGCTCCTGGATTAAGATTAGGATTTTTTACAGCAACTAGTGAAGTTATTGATAGAGCTTTATCAGTAAAAGTTGGTTCAGGCCCTAATCAGTTTGCAGCCTATGCCATTGATGGTTATTTAAGAAGTAACTTAGAGGTTCAAAAAAATAATTACGATAAAATTTTAAAAGAGAAAAAAGAATCCATGGAGAAAGGCTTAGAAGAAGCATTTTCTGGAACAAAAGCTAAGTGGTCATCACCGCTTGGAGGATGTTATACCTGGTTTGAAATGACTGATGGAAAAAATTTAGCTGAAGTTAGAGATGAAGTTTTTGATCGGGGAGTAGGATATCTTGCAGGAGATATGTTCGCGCCAAATGGAGATGGACAAAATATGGCTAGATTGTGTTTTGCATTTGAACCAATAGAAAAGAACTATGAAGGAATTTTAGAGCTTGGTTCAATATTTAAGGACTTAAACGTAATTTAAGAATTTTTCCTAATTTCAATTTCATCTGTTGAGCCTATATAAAATCCTATTCTTTGATGTAAATCTGTAGGCTTTATTTTTAAAATTTTTGTTTCTCCATCATTGGCATCACCATTTGTATTTTGAGCTATAAAAGCTAATGGATTACATTCATAAATCAATCTTAATCTTCCTTCGCCAGTTTTTGGGTTAGAAGGGTAAGAAAAAATCCCTCCCTTTATAAGATTTCGGTGAAAGTCTGCTACTAAAGATCCGACATACCTTGCAGTATATTTACCAACATTTCCTGATTTAAGGTTGGTAATCCAATTTTTATCTTTTTCAGTAAAAATGTTCCAATTAGATTCGTTTACTGAATAAACCTTTGATGATCCGTGAGAAATTTTTGAATGAGTTTTTAGTGCATTCCCATTTTTATCAAAAGAAAATAGCGAAGTATCTTTTGGGGTTGAAATACACATTACTGTAGAAGACCCATAAACCGTGTAACCTGCAACAATAGCATTTTCTCCTTTTTGTAATAAATTTTCTACATCATCTTGGTTATTATTTATTTTTCTGTAAATAGCAAATATTGTACCGATAGTTACTGATACATCAATGTTTGACGATCCATCAAGAGGATCAAAAACGACTACATATTCTGCTTCTGGATTATTTGGCTCTGGAACTATTGAGGATTCTATTTCTTCTGAACCCATTAAAAATACTTGCCTTGATTTGGAGAGTTTTTCAATTATGAGACTGTTTGCAAACTCATCTAATTTTTCCACTTGTTCCCCTTGGACATTAATTTCTCCTGTTTTTCCCAAAAGATTATTTATTCCAGACGAACTAATAGTCCTAGATATTTCAAAACAAGTATCAGATATACTTTGAATCAAAATTCTTAAATTATTATTAAACTGTTGATTTTCAAGATACCAATCTAGGTCTTCAGTTTTTTTTGTCATTATTTTTAGTAGGGTTTATTATTATCAACATATTACTTAGGATACATTTTTTCAATCTTCAACTACTCTATTCTCCAAAGTTTTAACTATTTATAAAAGATTAATTATCAATATATTATGCATTTAATTTACAAATTCTTTTTTTTTAAATTAATTTGGCATAATTTAACGTAGACGTGATTTCTGAAAAAATGTTCTAATAGTTAAGTATTAAAGAAAAGGATATAAAATAAATGGATATATATGTAGGTAATCTGCCATGGAGTATTGACGACGATGGACTGAAGGATTTATTCGCTGAACACGGTGAAGTAATAAGTGCCAAAGTCATCAGAGACCGAGAAACAAATCGATCTAGAGGATTTGGCTTCGTTGAAATGAACGATGATTCTTCTGAAGGTGCTATTTCGGCATTGGATGGACACGAAGTTGAAGGTAGAGCTTTGAAGGTCAACAAATCTAAGGGTAAATCTTAGTTTTTGTAATTATATAAATATCTCTAATGCAACATTAGAGATATTTATCAAGATAATCTAATTGAAATTCAGATTTTTTTAGATCCGTAAAATAAATTTTAAAAATTATTTTCTTCTATTTTTTATACCCGATGTATATAAATATGTATAAGAAATTGTCTTTTTGAACTGATATTACCAGTTTCAATTTATTCCAACATACTATAAATTTTATTGTAATTACATATAGTTTTTTAATTATTGTTTTATTTCATAAATTTGTAGAGAGAGATTAATGGATACAAAAGAATTGGGTAGAGTAGCAAATCATATGGTGATGCCCACTAAAGGAATTTTAGCTGCTGACGAAAGTACCGGAACCATTAAAAAAAGATTTGATTCAATAAATGTAGAATCAACAGAAGAAAATAGAAGAGATTGGAGACAGCTTTTATTTCAAACTAAATCAATTTCAGATTACGTCAGTGGAGTTATACTCTTTGATGAAACTTTAAGACAAAGTACTTCTGATGGAGAAAAAATAGTTGATTTGTTAAATAAAAAAAATATTCTCCCTGGTATTAAGGTAGATAAATCTACTCATCCACTTCCTTTAAGTGACGGAGAAGTTATCACAGAAGGACTTGATGGATTAAGAGAAAGACTGGAAGAGTATTTAAGTATAGGAGCAAAATTTACAAAATGGAGAGCTGTAATCAATATAAGTGATACTTTGCCTTCTAATTATGCCATAAATGTCAATTCATACCATTTAGCTTTGTACTCTGCTTTAAGTCAGGAAATAGGATTGGTGCCAATAGTTGAGCCAGAGGTATTAATGGATGGAAATCATTCTATAGAAAAATGTGCTGAAGTTACTACAAAAACATTAAAAAAAGTCTTCAGTGATTTGAGTGACAGTAATGTATACCTTCCGGGGATTGTATTAAAGCCAAATATGGTACTTTCTGGTAAGGAGGCTACAAATAGGGCAGATGCAAAACAAGTAGCAAAATATACAGTTGATATTTTAGAAGAAACAGTCCCAAAAGATGTACCAGGAATAGCATTTTTATCAGGAGGTCAAGATGATCAAGAATCTATCGATAATCTAAATGAAATAAATGTTTTTGCAAAAAAGAATAAATCTCCTTGGGAGCTTACTTATTCTTACGGAAGAGGACTTCAAGCAGCTCCTTTGAAAATATGGGGCGGAAATAAAGAAAATGTTGTAAAAGCTCAAAACGAGTTTGAGAAGAGAGGAATTTCAGCATCTAAAGCAAGGCAAGGTGAATACTAAATGGATTTTAAGAAATTATTAAGCGACTCAGATTCAAATCTAATTTCCCATAGAAGAAATCTTCATGCAATGCCTGAACTAGGCTTCGAGGAAAAAAAGACATCAAAATATATACAAGATGAACTTACAAAATTAGGGATCCCAATAAAGACCAATTATGGTAAAACAGGGGTTGTTGGAGTAATAAAAGGCGGATTGGGAGAAGGAAGATCTATAATGATCAGAGCAGATATAGATGGTCTGCCTCTAACTGAGGAAACTGAACTAGATTTTGCTTCTAAAAATGGTGCTATGCATGCTTGTGGTCATGACGGGCACATATCAATTCTTTTAGAAACAGCACGAATACTTCAATCACTAAAAAATTCAATTAAGGGTGAAATTATATTATGCTTTCAACCTGCTGAAGAAATTGTTCAAGGAGCATTAGCAATGATTGATGATGGTTTATTTGAAGATTATCATCCTGAAAGAGTGCTCGGATTGCATATATGGAATCAATTGCCATCAGGATTTGTAGGAGTAAATGATTCTTCAGTTTTTGCATCTGCTGATGCATTTTCATTAGAAATAAAAGGAAGGGGAGGGCATGGAGCTCTTCCTCATTTAAATGTTGACCCAATAGTAGCTGCATCCCATATAATATCGAATGCACAAACAATAGTAAGTAGAGAAATTTCACCACAAGATCCTGGCGTCTTAACATTTGGAAAAATTGAATCTGGATTTGCACCAAATATTATTCCTGACTCAGTAAGTATTGAAGGGACCATAAGAGCTTATTCTCAAGATGTGAGAGAAAAAATTTACTCATCATTAGAAAGAATAAGTAAGCTTAGTGCAGAATCTATGAGATCAACTGCAAGTACAGAGATTATGTATGGTGCTGGTCCTGTAGTGAATGAGCAAGAAGTAGCCTCATGGGTTAGAGACAAAGCTAGAGAGGTATTGGATGATTCCCTGGTTGGGCCTACTGAACCAGTCAGTGTAGGAGATGATATGGCAGAATTCTTACAGAGAATTCCTGGTGTTTATTTTCTTTTAGGTGCAAGTGTAGGAAACAAATATCCTCATCATAACACTAGATTTGATTTCGATGAAAAAGCCATGATAAATGGTGTTAAAGTCTTCTTGTCCTGCACCTTAGATTTCCTAAATAATTAGACTACAGGAGATGATCCTCCATCTACATTAACAGCAGTTCCTGTTACATAACTAGCCTTAGATGAAGAAAGAAAGCAAATAACATTTCCAACTTCTATTGCTTCGCCAACTCTTCCCATTGGAACATTTTTTCCCATTATCTCCCAATGATCTTCTAAAGTATAATCTGGCTTTTCTTTTTGTATGTTTTCTACTCTAGTTCTATGTTGCCCTGATTTTAGCAATCCAACGCATACAGTATTTACTCTTATATTTTGAGATGCATATTCTTTAGACCACGCTTTTGTCAAAGAAATTCCGGCAGCTCGAGATAAAGAAGTTGGTTGGCTTCCACCGGCTGTAGCTTTACCTCCAGGAGTTGTAATATTTACTATACTTCCTGACCCAGTAGATTTCATGTCTTGAATAACTGCTCTAGCACAATAAATTGCTCCATAAACCTTTAGATTTAGATCCTCTGTTAATTGTTCATTGGTCATCTCTTCTAATGGAGATGCTGAAGAAGTACCAGCATTGTTGACAAGTATATCTATTTTCCCAAATTCGTCTCGCACTTTGTTTATTGAACTAATAACCGAAGATTCTTCTCTTACATCTGTAGAAATTGCTAATACTTTTCCTTTAGCTTCTTTTTTTATTTCTTTAGCTGCGTTATCTAGCTTTTCTTGCGTTCTAGCAAGTATTGCAACATTTGCGCCTTCTTTAGAAAGAGAGATTGCAGCTGATAATCCAATACCATCACTACCGCCTGTAATTATTGCATTTTTGCCATTTAATCCAAGGTCCATACTTTTGTCCTTTCAGTTATAATGAGTAAATTCTTAAGAATATATATCAATAGGAATTATCTTTGAAGCCTTTAAATGTAAATAAAAGAATTATTCTAGGACCGGGTCCATCATCTGCTAATCCAGATGTACTAAATTCTATGTCTAATCCAATACTTGGATACTTAGATCCTGACTTTTTTAAAATTCTGGATGATGTTAGAGGAGCCCTTAAAACTTTATACAGAACAAATGATCATGCATTCGCATTAAGTGGATCAGGTTCCTCAGGTATGGAAGCTGGTCTAACTTGTTTAGCTGAAAGAGGAGACAAGGTAATAATTTGTAGCTATGGATATTTTTGTGAAAGACAAATCTTAATGGCTGAAAGGCTTGAATTAAATATTATTCCTATAAGAACCGAGTGGGGCAAACAAATGGATCCCTCTTTATTAGAAGATGCTCTAAAAGAAAATCCAGATACAAAACTTGTTGTAGCTACTCATGCTGAAACAAGTACAGGAGTTTTGCAAAATATTGAAGAACTTGGAAAAATAGTTTCTGAATCTAATGCTTTGTTTATGGTTGACTGCGTTACTTCTATAGCAGGAACAGAAATTCTCTTTGATGATTGGAATATAGATTTTAGTTATTCAGGTTCACAAAAATGTTTAGCTTCTCCTCCAGGATTATCTCCATGCGCTATGTCAGATAAAGCTTATAAATATATAAAGAACAGAAAAACAAAACCTTCTTCTTGGTATTTAGATTTATCAATGGTTAATGATTATTGGGACAAAGAACATATTCCTCAATATACTGTTGCTATAAGTTCAATCTATGCACTCTATGAATCACTAAGACTTCTTGAAGAAGAAGGGATTGAAAACAGATGGAATAGACATAAAGTAAATGCTGAAAAACTTCGAAAAGGATTAACAGAAATTGAGCTTAATCTTCCGATCTCTCCTGAAGATAGATTAGATCAATTAACTGTAGTTACAAAACCAGATCACATAGATGATGTTAAGTTCAGGGATAAGTTGATTTATGATTACAATATTGAAATTGGTAGAGGGCTTGGTGACTTTGCTGGTAAGGTATTCAGAATTGGACTCATGGGAGAATCTTGTAAATCAGAATATGTTGATCAAATTTTGGAAATATTCCAAAAAGAGATTTAGTTTTATCTAAACCTTAAGTTTTTTCGACTTAGTTCATTGATATTAGTACAACCCATTAGTTTCATATCTCTTTGAAGTGCAGTTTTATATAAGCCTAAAGCCTTCTCAACTCCAGCTTGACCTGCAGCAGCCAATGCATAAAGATACAATCTCCCTCCAGCAACGGCTTTAGCACCAATTGAAAGAGCTTTTAGCATATGAGTGGATCTCTGTATCCCACCTTCACATATGACATCTATTTTATCTCCAACCGCGTCAACGATATCTGTTAGAACATCAAAATTAGCTACTTGACCGTCTAATTGTCTTCCTCCATGGTTGGAAACGATAATACCTGTACAACCTATATCAACAGCTCTTTTAGCATCTTCAACGCTTACAACACCTTTAAGGGCAAAATCTTTGCCCCAATCAGATGCAAGTTTTTCAGCATCATCCCAGCTCATTGATTGATCAAGCATTGTAGAAAAATAATTTCCTATTGATGTGGATACATTAGAAAGTTCTCCGACACTGTCTTTCAAAAGAGGTAATTCAAATTTTTCTCTGAGGACATAATTTAATCCCCACATTGGCTTTGAAACAAAGCTATATAAACTACCTAAAGTAAGTTTAGGAGGAGAAGTGAAACCTGTTCTTATATCTCTTTCTCTATTTCCTGCCGTAATAGTATCTACAGTTAAAGCAATGACATCAAATGATGATGCCTTAACTCTATCTAAAACTGCATCGTTTATACCATGGTCTTTATGATAATAAAACTGGAACATTTTAGGGGTATCGAACTTACTCAATTCTTCAATTGGTACTGTTCCTATTGTAGATAGTCCAAACATAGTTCCATACTTTTCAGCAGCCTTTGCGACAGCTCTTTCTCCTTGGTGATGATATAATCTTTGTAGTGCTGTAGGAGAACAATAAAACGGGAGATCGAGTTTCTTTCCAAATATTGTAGTAGAAAGATCTATATCTGCTACGCCTCTTAATACATTAGGTATTAGATCAACATCTTCATAAGCACTAGTATTTCTTCTATATGTTACTTCATCTTCTGCTGCACCATCTATGTAATGATAAATAGGGGAAGGAAGCTTCTTTTTTGCAAGTGTTCTAAAGTCTTGAAAATTGTGACAGTCTTTTAATCTCATATTTTTTTAATTTATAATTTAAAATATTACAGTAAATTTGAGTTGCAAAGTCCTTTTTTTCTTTGATTATTTTTTGTTATAAGAGATAATTCTATAAGGGATTCAAAATGCAAAGCTACTCTTTAAAATGTTATAAGTGTAATATCGTACAGAAAGATAATTCTATCTCAAGAATTTATTGTGAAAATGGATGTAGTGAGCTTTTAGTATGTGAGGATATATCTAATCTAAAACAAGATCCTCTTATTTCTCTTAAAAATGATAAAGAATCATTTACTTTAGGGGAAGGGAACACTCCAATAATAACCTTGGAAAAAATAGGCAGAAAACTAGGATTAAATAATCTTTTTGCAAAATTAGAATTTATGTCACCTACTGGATCTTTTAAAGATCGAGGAAGTTCTTTGGTAATAAATATTGCACGAAAAGAAAAAGTTTCTGAATTTGTTGAAGATTCTTCGGGGAATGCAGGAGCTTCTTTATCTGCATATGCAGGAGCTAGCAATATAAAAGCACATATTTTTGTCCCAGAAACAGCAGGGCAGGGAAAGCTTGACCAAATCTCTATATTTGGTGCTGAATTGCATATGATTGCTGGCCCTAGAGAAAATTCTACTATAGAGGCAAAAAACTTTTCTAAAAAAAATAACATTCCCTATTTGTCCCATAATTTATCTGCTTACTTTTCTGAAGGGATGAAAAGTTTTGCGTATGAAACCTATAGTGATTTAGGAGAAGTAGATCATATTGTTTTTCCTACGGGAAACGGTTCTCTATTATTAGGTACTTGGAGAGGTTTTTTAGATATTTCAGAAGATAAAAAATGTCGTTTACCAAAACTTCATGTTGCTCAATCAAAAGCTATTGAACCAATTGTGGCTGAACATAATCAAACAAAATGGACTTTCGATCCTTCAAATACGACTGTAGCTTCAGGAATTTCTGTTTCAAACCCTCCTAGATTATACGAAATAGTTGAAGCTGTAAAAAATAGTAAAGGCACTTCCTCTTCTTCCTCTGACCAAGATGCATTAAAATGGCATGAAATTTTAGCAAAGGAAGAAGGAATTTTTTCTGAAAAAACATGTGCATTTTCATTTTCTACTCTTGAAAAACTTGTTAGAGAAGGCGTGATCGAAAAGAATGAAAAAGTTATAATTCCTATTACTGGTTCAGGGCTAAAGGAATCTAAGTAAAAGACTTAAAAGCTTCTTCAAATCCCTTTATAGAGCCCTCTAAAACCCAATCATCAACGCTGTATGATATTCTAAAATATCCACCTAATCCGAAACCTCTTCCAGGAACAGTTAGTACCTTATGTTTTTGAAGAGCTTGAACAAATTTTGCATCATCTTCAATAGGAGTTTTAGGGAAAAGATAAAACGCTCCATCTGGTTTGACACAATCGTACCCTATATCAATTAGCTTTTTATAAAGAAAATCTCTTTTCTTTTTGTATATTTTTATATCAACTGTCTCGTTTTGAATACCTTCAATTGATCTTTGCATAAAAGCTGTAGCATTTACATGTCCTAGAGTCCTTAGAGAAAAAATAATTGCATCAAATAATACTTCTTTATTTTTGTCGTTTGGAGAAACTACTATGTACCCTATTCTTTCTCCAGCTAAACCCAGGTCTTTAGAATGAGAGGTAACTACGATTGATCTTTCGTGGTGTTCAAAAATAAAAGGATATTCTTTATTATCAAAAATTATTTTTCTATAGGGTTCATCTGAAACTAAATACATTTCAGTTCCAAAATTCTTCTCTTTTTCCTGAAGAATTTTGCCTATTTTTTGAATTATTTCTTTTGGGTAAAGTACGCCTGTTGGATTATTAGGAGAATTGATAATTATAGCTTTTGTTTTATTAGTAATTTTACTTTTTAAATCATCAAGATCTGGTAAAAAATTTTCATCTGTTTTTGCTATAATTGCTTTTCCATTATGATTTGAAACATAGAATAAATACTCTACAAAAAAAGGAGCAAAAATAATAATTTCATCATCAGGATTCAGTAAGGTTTTTAGAATAGAATTTAGACCTCCTGCAGCACCTGTTGTTACAATGACATCGTCACTAGACACATTGATTGAAAATTCATTATTAAGGTTTTCTGCTATTGCTTTTCTAGTTGAAACAAAACCGGGGTTTGGCATGTATCTATGCATTCCTTTGTCACTGGAATTTGAAAGTTCTATGATTTTTTCTTTAAACTTTTTTGGTGGTTCTAATAAAGGGTTACCCAATGAAAGATCAAAAACATTTTTTTCACCATATTGTTGTTTTAGTTGAATCCCTTCTTCAAACATTTTCCTTATCCAACTAGATTTTTCAAGAACATCTAATATGCCTTTTGAAATACTCATTTTTTCTTCTCCGTTTTAGTTTCTTTTATAACTAGAGTTTCAAAAAATATATCATACCAAGCTCTGTTTTTATCATCTTTTATTATCCAAAAGATCCCAATCAAAAAAGGCAATATTGATATAAATTTACCCCCAATTTCTCTTGCAAAGGCAGCTCCTATTCCAATTGTATCTCCCTCTGGGTTTACAACTTTTATCCTTAATGCCCATTTACCAATAGTTTTTCCGTACAATCCTGTAGGAATCACGAGATAACAAAAACAAGTAATTACAATGAAATAATCAAAAATATAATATGATATTCCAAAAACATTTTTGCCAATTATATTAAGTCCAAAGTAAATCAATAATATGTATGATGTATCGACAAATGCTGCCATAAATCTTCTAAAAATTGGAGCAATATTTTTTTCTTGTTTCATAATCATTTGTTTAAATAGTGTTCTTATAATGGTATATAAAATTCATATATAGGAATATATTATTTACTTAATTATTTGTTTATCGGAGGCTTATATTGTCAAGATTAGAAGGAAAAGTAGCTGTTGTAACTGGCGCTGGGTCTGGAATAGGAATGGCTACAGTGAGATTGTTTTTAGAAATGGGTTGTAAAGTAGTTTGCTCAGACGTTAACGATGAATTCTTAAAAGAATTAGAAAAAGAAATCTCTTCTTATAAACCGAATTACATCATTCTAAATTCAGATGTGACAAAAAGATCAGATTGCAAAAATATTGCAAATGAGGCAATTAAAAATTGGAGTAAATTAGATATTTTAGTAAATAGTGCAGGAGTTACACCTCGCCATGCTCCTCCAGATTGGGATTTTGAACAAAAATGGGATTTTGTTATGGAAGTAAATCTTAAGGGCTCAATGTTGATGTCTTACGAAAGTGTAGAACAGATGAAAAAAAACTCAGGAGGTTCAATTATTAATTTGTCTTCGATAATTGGGCTTGTCGGTTATTCAGATACATTAGGTTTTTCAGATGGATTTAATCCTTACCCGCATTCAAAAGGTGGGGTTATCCAAATGACTAGAGATATGGGTGTCAATCTTGCAAAACACTCTATTAGAGTAAATGCTTTATGTCCTGGATTTGCTTACACAAATTTGACTAAATCTATTACTGATGATGAGACTGTGCACAAGAAATTAATTGAATTGCATCCTATGGGAAGGCTTGGCACTGCAGATGATATAGCTAATGCAGCTCTATTTTTAGCTAGTGATGAATCATCATTTATTACCGGAACTGCTATACCTGTAGATGGTGGATATACAGCTAGATAAGGAGTTTTTATAATGCTAATTAGATGGGATACATTAAGAGAGAGACTTCATGGAGTTGTTCTTAATAAAGGAGAGCAGGGTCAGTTTCTAAATTAGCTAAAAGAATGGCAAACCTTCCTAAAATTGTAAGTAAAGGTAAATTTAATAATAACGGAATACCTTTTAAAAATTTTTAAAATAGGATTAAATTATGGCATGCCCGGCAGGATTCGAACCCGCGACCTATTGGGTAGAAACCAATTGCTCTATCCAGCTGAGCTACGGGCACACGATTACATATACTATTATAAAGTCGATTTTTAGTTATTGGCAACGCTTATTTTGACTGCACAAGCTTTATACTCTGGAGTTTCTGTAATGAAATCTACAGCGTCTGAAGTTAAATTATTAGTCATCGTTTTATCAGGGAAAGCAAAACTCATAAATACTGCACCTTCAGGAGATTTATCGGTAATCTTTGCTTTTACCGTTACAGAACCTCTCCTGGATTCTACTTTCAAGAGATCTTTATCTTTTATAGAAAGATTTTTAGCATCAAAAGGATTAATTTCTACCAATTCTTCAGAAATTATTTCATCAAATCCTTTAGCTTTTCCTGTTTGTGTTCCAGTATGGTAAGTTGACCTTCTTCTTCCTGTTGATAATACAAAAGGATATTCTTCATCAGTTTGTTCTGCAGGTTCTATATGATCAACAGGACTGAATATTCCTGTTTCCCCTGATTCCATTTGATCTTTATGAAGATATTTTGTTCCAGGATGGTTTTCATCTGGACAAGGCCATTGAATACCTCCTTCTTTTTCGATTCTTTCATAATTTATTCCGCTGAAAAGAGGAGAAGTGCTAGCCATTTCACTCCAAATTTCAGAAGGCTCTGAAAGTTTTTGTTTTTTACCCATAGATTCAAAAAATCCTAATATAATATCGACATCTGTTTTTGCATTGCCTGGAGTACGTATAGCAGGTCTTACTCTTTGAACTCTTCTTTCTGTATTAACAAAAGTTCCATTTGCTTCAGCAAAACTTGAGGCAGGCAAAACTAAGTCAGCCATTTTTGCAGTTTGGGTCATAAAAATATCCTGAACTACAAAGAAGTCTAAGTTTTCAAGTGCATGAATTGCGTGATTGGCATTTGGATCTGAAACTATAGTGTTTTCACCCATTACAAATAAAAACTTAACATCTCCAGAGTTCATTTTATCCATTGCTGTTATCTTTGTCATACCTCTTTTTCTCGGTAATTCAGCATCCCAGATTTTTTCAAATTTTTCTACCATTCCTGGAGCTTCAACTTTTTGATATCCTGGAAAATCAGTGGGTAAAGAACCTGAATCACTTACTCCTTGTACATTATTTTGTCCTCTTAATGGATTTACTCCAGCATTTTCACTTCCAAAATTTCCACAAACCATTGCTAAATTTGCCAAACTTTGAACGTTATATGATCCACATGAGTGTTCAGTAATTCCTACTGTGTAACATATAGCAGCTTTAGGTGAAGCTTTTGCATATTCTTTGGCTGTGTAAATGATATCTTCTGGATCTATTCCACAAATTTTAGCCGAATATTCAGGAGTGTACATTGTTAGATGATCTTTTATTTCATCAAAATTTCTAGTTCTGGTAGCTACGTATTCTTTATCGTATAAATCATTTTGAATAATATAATTTGCTACTGCGTTATAGAAAGGAATATCAGTACCAATTCTGATTTGGATATATTTATCTGCCCATTTAGTTAACTCTATTTTTCTAGGATCGACAACAATAAGTTTTGCCCCATTTTTAACAGCTTTTTTCATTCTCAATGAAATGACAGGATGAGTTTCAGTAGTATTAGATCCAGTGACTAATAATAGTTTAGATCCAGCCAATTCCTCAATAGAATTGGTCATTGCACCCCTGCCAACCATGACCGCCATCCCAGCGACCGTTGGAGCGTGTCAGGTACGAGAACAGTTATCAATATTATTAGTTCCGACAACTGTCCTAGCAAATTTTTGAAGTAAATAATTAGCTTCAGTAACAACCCTAGCTGAAGCCCACCAAACTGTCGAGTCAGGTCCTTTTTCGTAGATTGATTTATTTAATTTCTCGGTAAATACTTCATATGCTTTTTCCCATGAGACTTTTTCAAATTCACCTTTTGAATTTTTTAATAAAGGATCAGTTAATCTTTCTTCAGAGTTAACAAAGTCCCAAGATGCAAATTGTCCTTTAACGCACAAAGAGCCTAAGCTGGGGGCACTAAAATCTGGAGTGGCTCCAAGAACTTTTTTCCCATCACTGATTAACTCAATTCCACAGCCTACCCCACAATATGGGCATATTGATTTTGTTTTAGTTTCTTTTTTTTCTGTACTTTCTTCTATTTTTTTATTTGATAAAGCACCAGTAGGGCAGGTGTTCACACATTGGCCACAGAAAGTACAATCAGAGTTCATTAATTTGTTATCAAAAAAGGAGAAAATTTTAGAATCTTGTCCTCTTCCATCAATTGTTATTGCAGATGCTTGTTCCCAGTCATTACAAATATTTGTACATCTATAGCAAGCAATGCATTTATCATAATCTCTAGCTATAAACGGGTTTAGGTCTTCTTTAACATTTTTTCTCTTATTTAAATCTGGAAAATATTTTTTAGGTTTGTATTCTTCTACTGCTTTACTAAACTCGTTATTAGTTAATTTAGTTTTTTCCATACTTTCTTTATCCCATCTTATTTCTGAAAGAGATAATTCAAGCAAAGTTTTTCGATAATCTATTAAAGTATCTGAATGAGTAAATACCTCGATATCGTTTTCGGCCATGTATGTGCAAGACGCGACATAATTTACTTGGCCATCTTTTTTGACTTCAACCAAGCACATTCGACAAGTGCCTTGGGGACCAATACGTTCGTCGTAACATAATGTAGGCACGTCACTTTGTGTCTTTTTTATAGCTTGTAACAATCTGTCACCAGTTGTAACTGTTACGTCTTCATTATTAACTTTTAGGTTTATAAATTCAGTTTCTATCATATTCTCTTTTTCATTTTATAAAATTTGGAAACAAAATAAAATAAAGCGAGTAATAATATTATTACAAGAATAGGAGTTTTTATTGGATCTATGTATTCAGAAATTTCCATATATTTCTCTCCCAATCTGTTACCTAAATACAAATATAGGTAATTAGAAGGTAATGAAGCCAAAAAGGTTATTATGGAGAATTTAAATACATTCATTTTATAAACTCCAGAAATTATCGAAGTAAGGGATTTTGGGAACAGGGGAATAAACCTTGTAAAAAAAACAAAATAGTATCCATACTTTATAAAATAAATTTCTGTCTTCTCTATTTCTTTTTCAGTGATGAAGAAATACTTACCATATTTTTTAATTAAAGAGATTCCAAAAGTTTTTGTTATATAGTATTCAATCAGGCATCCTATCAAAGTTCCAAATGTAGCCAAAAAACTCAAAAGAATCATATCAATTGTACTATTTACAAGTACCCAACCTGCTAAAGTTAGTATAATTTCACCTGGGAAGGGCAGAACAGTAGGTTCGATTACCATAAAAATTACTATTCCAAGGTATCCTAGTGTTTCATATGAACTAATTACCCAATCAATTATAGTGTTTTCCAAACTCAACATTCGATTTAAGGCCCTTTTAAATACTTTACTAAGAAAAAGTATACCTAATATTTTAGACATACTTTAAATTAAATTTCAAAGAAATTGATAAGACTATGGTTTTTTTCAATTATTGCAATATTTAAACCAAAAAACAGAAACATTTTGTTAAAATGTTACAATATTAATCAACCATTAAATATGCATATTTGAACTTATATTACTATTTGTTTTGAATAAGTTTTGAACATGTTCAAATTAATATCTGAAAAAGTTTTATACAAATTCTACTTATTGTGTTATACTTTTAATCATGCCGCAAGACGTAAAAAAAACAACAAAAATGAAAAGCCTCGAAAAGAAATTCAAGAGAGATCTTGAAGTTATTATTCCAGAGCTTGTTAATGAATATGGTCTTTCTGGAGCAGCTAAAAAGCTAGGTCTTGGAGAAAGTGGTAAATCTACATTATCTTACTGGATGTTAAAACTGGGTATTCAATTTAGAAAAGTTGCCCTTGCACCAGGAGAAATTATAGAAATCAGAAGAATTTCTGATTAATCGTCATTTTTTTGTCTTTATTTTTTATTTGACTTCATTTACATTTAAGTTGAAGAGAAAAACAACCTAACCGCAGTAATCTCTTATTATGAACAAAAAATTTATATTTCTATTGTTTTCAATTATATTAACGATGCCATTAATTTCATGTCGTGAAGTTACTGATCCCCCATCTGAGCCAGTTGTTTTCAATCCAACTCCAGCAGCTAAAGAGAAACTTATGGATGGTGCTGCTCCTGTAGTTGAGGTTGTTATAATAGGTAATCCTGAAGCAGGAGAGGAGTGGTTTTTGAATGAAGGTTGCAATGCTTGTCATTCAACGGGATCTGATGAACTTGTCGGGCCAGGCCAAGCCGGTATTTATGAAAGAGCTGCTACTCGTACTGGATATAGTTCAGCAGATGAATACATAGAAGCTTCGATCAAATATCCGGGCGAATACATTGTTGAAGGATATTCTAATTTGATGCCAGCAAGTTGGGAAGAGGCAGAAAAGCAAGAGATTGCAGATATAATTGCTTACTTGAAAACACTAAAATAGTATAGTTTCAAGCTATTTTTTTCAACAAATTATTTTCTAGCTATTAATGCTGCTTGATATCCTGCTGAGAATCCTGCATCTATATTAACCACTGAAATTCCTGGTGCACACGAATTCAACATTGTTAAAAGAGCTGAATATCCTTTTTCACCTGTACCAAAGCCTATAGAAGTTGGGACAGCAATTACTGGTTTATCTACTAACCCAGCAACAACTGTAGGTAAAGCGCCTTCCATTCCTGCTACAACTACTAAACAATCTGATTTTCTTATCAATTCAACCTTATTTAAAATTCTATGTATTCCAGTAACACCTACATCATTTATTGATTCTACTTCTACTCCCATTAATTGAGCAGTAATCTCTGCTTCTTTTGCTATAGGTATGTCAGATGTTCCTGCATTTATTACAGATATTTTTCCTGAGATTTTTTTTTCTTTGATATTGCTATATATCATTTTAGCTGTTTCATCATATATAGCTTCGGGTATGATTTTTTTTACCTCATCATAAGTCTCTGCATTTGTACGTGTTATTAGAAATAAATTTGATTTATTATAAATTTTTTCTGCTATTAGTGCAGATTGTTTAGGGGTTTTAGTTTCTCCAAAAATCACTTCGGGGAATCCTGTTCTAGCTTCCCTATCAAGATCTATTTCAGAGAATTCTTTGGTCTTGTCATTATTATTTGTCATTTTTTTATTTTATATGAATAAATTTCTAAAGTTATTATAATTCATCCTTGTAAATTTGCTTCTAATTTTTATACTTTACTTATATAAGTAAATTAATATTGGATTTATGAAGGGATCTCATGAAATTAAGCTGTATTCAATCTAACTTAAGCAAAGGATTAGCCACTGTCAGCAGAGCTGTTGCTACAAGATCTACTATTCCTGAAACTCAAAACGTACTTATGGCTACTGATAATGGCAGATTAAAACTTACTGCTACAAATCTTGAAATTGCTATAACAACTTGGATAGGAGCTCAAATAGAAGAAGAAGGATCTGTAACAATTCCAGCTAGAATGTTATCCGATTTTATAAACACTCTTCCAGATAAAAAAGTAGACATAGAAACTGTCCAAAGTCCAATAGGTTTAAAGATTCATTGTGCTAATTTTGATGCTCAAATGAATGGCATAGATCCAGAAAATTACCCACCAATACCAAATATTAGTGATGGTCCTAAAATTTCTATTTCTTCATCAGATTTTAAAAGTTCTCTTTCAAGAGTAAGATTTGCAGTAGCTACAGACGAGTCTAGACCTGCCTTAACAGGAGTAAAAGTAGATGTAAAATCTAATCAATTCACACTTGCTTCAGCTGATGGTTTCAGATTGGCAATAGAAACAGGTTCATGCGAATCATCTGTTGAAGATGATGTTTCTGTTATTGTTCCTGGAAGAACAATGAATGAAATTTTTTCATTACTAGGAACTGATTCAGGAACCTTAGATATGACAGTTACTGAACAAAAGAGTCAAGCTTTATTTAAGTTTGGAGACGTAGAAGTTGTAACTCAGTTAATTCAAGGGAATTTTCCAGATTATGAAAGATTAATACCCTCTGAAAAAGGTACAATATGCAGAGTTAATAGAGAAGATTTACTACAAGCAACTAATGCAGCATCAGTTTTTGCTAGGGATGGAAGTGGAATAGTCAGAATGGTTTCAGACGATTCAGAGGAAGGTTCAGTAAGAATAATGTCTCAAGCAGAAGAACTGGGTTCGAATGAATCTAGGGTAAAAGCCAGTATTGAAGGTGAAGAAACTAGGATAGCTTTTAATTCAAAATTTCTAAATGAAATTCTAGGAGTTTTAGATGGAGATGAAGTTGAAATTGAAACTATTAGTCCGTCAAGTCCAGGAGTTTTTAGGTCTGCTGCTAATTCTGGATATATCCATATAATAATGCCGATGTTCGTGCAATGGTAGGGTAGTCAGAATTTTTGTAAACTATTTTTGCTAATTCTCTTAATTTCTAGTTCTTTTGACATTAAACAAATAAACCGCTATTGTTTATATCAAAATAATTGTAGATAGATGATAAAAATAAAAAAAATCAATCATGTTGGTATATCAATTAGCGATCGTAAGAATTCTCTTAAGTTCTACAGGGATCTATTAGGGTTAGAAGTGATTCCATCTATGTTAGATCAAAAAAATATTATTTGGACGAAGACTACAGATGGAACAATGGTTCATCTAGTAGAACCTAATTCAAATGAAGGTATTGTACTTCCGGATTTTCATGTTGCGTTTGAAGTAGAAAATTTTGATGAAACTTTGGAAATATTAAGACAATCTGATAGGAAAATAGTTATGGGTCCAGGAGAGAGATTTGATGGTCAAAAATTCGTATATATTTTAGATGATGATGATAATTTGATTGAATTTACTACGAACAACAATATAAAGCATACTGACAGAATAGTTGATGAATTAGGTTTTTCTAAAGATAAAAATCATTAATTTAAAGATAAGAGTATAGTTTATGGTAAGTTCTATTTGTTTGTTCAATGGTAGTTTGACTAATATTTGAATTCACAAATACAATGATTTTGATTTGAGACGATTGAATTTTTAGGATGTGCTATTACTTACAAGTTCCGTATATAAACAATAGCACCCTAACTAGTATATCTAAAAGTCAGACTTAATAAAAAAATGCCCTCACTCAAATCATCAAACTGAGGACATCTTTTATATGTAGCTAATATTTGATAGCACTCATATAGCAGCTACACTGACTAGTATATCTTAATCAGCAATTTTGGTAGCCATAGTTACCAATTTACCCTAAGTACATCAACTCCATTCTCTTCTAATTCTTTTATCCCATCATCTCTCATAAGTACGTCTAATGCTGATCCTTCTAAATATCCTTCTATAGATATTTGTTTCAGTGCTTCGAGTTTTAATAAAGGGCTCAAATCAGAGATTTTTTTATTTCCTCCCAAATTTATATATCCTAAATGTGGGAACCCATGTTTTTGAGATAATAATTCTTTAAGTATCCTATTGTCTATTTCTAGTCCTCCAATTTGAAGAGTCCTAACATTTTCATTGAATGCTTGATCCCAATTTTCTGACACTATTGGATTTCGACTTAAACCAATATGAGTTAATTGTCCTGCGAATTCATTTATTGATGGTACAAATGGACCAAGTGATGGTATTTTATTGCCATCTAACCATAAATGTTTCAAGTAGGGATTTTTTTGTGGTGTAAAAGCCCAAATGTCAGAAATTTTATTATCATACATATAGAGATGTTCTAGATTTCTTAACAGAGAAATTCTTTCTATATTTTCAATATTATTTCCTGTAAGATCTAAATGCTTTAAATTTTGCAGTTCTTCTATTCCATCTATGTCATTTATTCCTGCTTCTCTAATAGTTAATTCCTCAAGGTTTTTAAAATATTTAAGATCATTTATGTTTTCCATACTAATTTTATTATTTAAACTCGTTTGACCAATTTGGCCACCTATTTTTATCTCTTTAATTTTAGATATATCTTCTAAAGTAATATAATCCTTATTAATCTTTTCTCTTATATATAATTCAAACTCTAAATTTTCAAATACTATAGCATTAGCTGGATAAGTGGGTGTAGGAGTAGGAGTTATTGTAGGAGTAGCAGTTGGGTACAAAGTTGTTTTTTTCTTGTTTTCTATAGAAGGTTTTATTGTCGGTACAATTTTTCTTTCGAAATTATTTTTTACAGATGGCTTTGAAGTTTCTATTGGCTTTGAGATTTTTACTGGTTTGGAAGCTTTCGTAGGAGTGATTAAATCAGGTGCTACATCTTTCGCTTTCATAGATTCTGGAGTTTGTGTAGGTAAAATGTTATTATTCACAATATTTGATTGATCAGATTCATTTGAAGAGCAATTAATAGAGAGTAAAATCAGGATAATATAAATAATTTTTTTCATAACATAATTTTACTTTATTTTTTATTAAATCATTTGGGAAAATTTATTTAAATTCTCCGTCTTCATACAATTTTATAAACCCTACAATCTCATCAAAATTCAACTGCATATATTCATCATAAAGATCTTGTTCGTTATTACTTTCTGAAGTTTGAGAATCAAATCCTTCAAAAATTAAACCAATTTTAAGAAAAATATTTTGGAAAGGTTCAAGAAATTTATATAAACTTTCCTCTAATTGAACACTTGTCAATAATTTAGGTTTTTCTCCAATTGGGCTCATTACTTTTTGATAATCATCTTCAGATGAATTAAATTTTTTTTCATTAGAATTTGTGTCATTAAATCTACTAATTAATATTTCTAAATATTTATTTATGGTGCCTGCTAACTCAATAATATCTTCTGTGGAATCGTCATTTTCAAAATCTAAATTTTTAAGTTTTTTTTCAAGTTTTTTCTTATATTCAGAAAAATCTTTTAAATTGAATTCTGAAGATTCTTCAGTACCATATTTGATTGAATTATAATCAAGTTTGGAGTATTGACTAAACTCAAATGTATCTTGAATTATTCCTAAACCACTTTTTTTTGCATCATCTATTAATTCATTTAGTTCATTGGGATTTAGATTTAATTTTTTCAATAAATCTTCAAAGGGAGGAGGAGAATTATTACGATTAACATTTATTCTTATCGCTCTATGCAATAAATTTATTTTTTCAAAATCTGGCATTAATTAAATTAAATTTCAATGTATTAAATTATATTTGAAGAAATTTAATTTAATTAATAATCTAGGATTGATTTTTCTAAACTATACAAAACATACTCTAGTTGTATAAAAAAAAAAGATTAAGAATATAATGTAAAAAAGTTAAATATCGAAACGAGAGGGAGCCTAAATTGGTTGAATCCAAAAAAAAATCAAAAGAAATTACTTTTAATAATCTTATATCTCATCCATTAGACCCTTTAACTTTTAATGAAATTAATAAGACAAGCACAATTGTAAAGAATAAATCGAATTTAGGAAAAGACTTACTATTTGAGACAATAATGTTGATTGAACCGTCAAAGAAAGATGTTCTATCTTACAAAAAAGGAGATCAAATTATAAGAAACGTTTTTGTAGTAGTTCTGAATTTCAAAGAAGAAAAAATATATGAATTAGACATTAATCTAAATACAGAAAAAATAACGAGATCTGAACATATTCCTGATGTCCAACCTGCATTTATTTTTGGTGATTTGGACATGGACTTTAACGAATGGGAAGCAAAAATGAAACATGATCCAAAGGTTGTTGATGCACTTAAAAAGAGAGGCATTAATGACCCAGATTTAGTACAAATAGATCCATGGCCTATTGCTAATTTTGGTAATAAAAACGAAGAAGGAAAAAGACTTGCGATAGGGAGATGCTGGATTAGAAGAGAACCTGAAGACAATGCATATGCAAGACCAATTGAAGGCCTTTCTATAATTCTTGATCTAAATAAAAACCAAGTTTTAGAAATCCAAGATTTTGGAGTAGTTCCGATTCCGCCTAATGACGGAAATTATTCAGAAAGATATCAAAAAAAATTTAGAACTGATTTGAAGCCAATAGAAATAATTCAACCTGAGGGGCCAAGTTTTAAAGTGGAAGGAAACCAAGTAAAATGGCAAAAATGGAATTTAAGAATAGGTTTCACTAAAAGAGAGGGCTTGGTAATTCATACTGTTGGTTATGAAGATAATGGAACATTAAGACCCATAATTTATAGAGCTTCTTTATCTGAAATGATAGTTCCATATGGAGACCCAACGAATGATCATTTTAAAAAACAAGTATTTGATGCAGGTGAAGTCGGTATTGGGAAATGTGCTAATTCACTTGAACTTGGGTGTGATTGTTTAGGTGAGATTAGATATTTTGATGCTTCTTTATTTGATATAAGAGGAGAAGCAACCTTGATAAAAAATGCAATATGCATGCATGAGGAAGATTATGGGATTTTATGGAAACATACTGATACAAGAACAGGAGAAGTAGAAACTAGAAGGTCTAGAAGACTTGTGATTTCTTCAATTGTAACAGTAGGTAATTATGAGTATGGATTCTTTTGGTATTTTTATCAAGATGGAGGAATCGAATATGAAGTTAAATTAACTGGAATAGTTAATTCTTCTGCAATCGCTCCTGGAGTGAAGCCCAAACATGGAACTTTAGTTGCCCCCCAAGTAGTAGCCCATAATCATCAACATTTTTTTAATGTTAGATTAGATATGATGGTTGATGGCATGGATAATTCAGTATATGAAATTGATACAATACTTGACCCAATTAGTGATGATAATAAACATGGAAATGCTTTTTCAACAAAAAAAACATTAATTCAAAATGAAAGCGAAGGGGCAAGAATAATAGATCCTTTTGCCGCCAGATATTGGACTGTATCAAATAATTCAAAGACAAATTATATGGGTGAAGCTGTTAGTTACAAAATTACTCCTGGAGAAAATGTTTTGCCATTTAGCCATCAAGATTCTGTTGTAAATAAAAGAGCTGGTTTCATGAACGGACATCTTTGGGTTACTCAGTTCAATGAAAAAGAGCTTTATGCTTCAGGTGACTATCCTCAACAACATTCTGGAGGAGATGGTTTACCAAAATGGATTAAAGCCAAAAGAGACACAAAGGATAAGGATGTAGTTGTATGGTATACATTAGGACATAACCACATCCCTAGATTAGAAGATTGGCCTGTGATGCCAGTAGCATATATAGGATTTTCCATTAAGCCATCTGGTTTTTTTGATATGAATCCAGCTCTAGATGTACCACCATCAGGAAGTCATTCTTGCGAAACAAATTGTGATTGTTGTAATTAGTTCAATTTGGCAGATTTTATAGTATATTCAGTGAGCAATTTTTGATCAGGTGTTGGTAATGTTTTTAGGGGTTCAAACACATATGCTGATTTATATTTATTCTCTGGCTTACATAAATCATCTATATAGAATCTATCTGAAGGGAATAAATCACCTGGATAAGTGAAATTTTCTAAAGTTGCTAGGGCAATGCATATACTCGCTCCTAGGGCGCTTTCAAGCATTCCTCCTATCCATACAGGAATGCCTGCATTTTCCGCAATCTTGTTTATTTCTAAAGAGTTTGTTAATCCTCCAACTCTTCCAGGTTTTATGTTTATATATTTACAAGCATTAATTTCAACTGCTTGTATAGCTCTTTCTACTCCATTGATTGATTCATCTAAGCATATGGGTGTGTCTATCAATTTGGCTAATTTAGCATGATCAATTAGATCATCAGAATTTAAAGGTTGTTCTATAAAAGCTAATTGATGTTTATCAATAGATTTGAAAAAGTCTATATCTTCTAGTGAATACCCACCATTACAATCAACGTGAAAAATAGATTTAGGAAATGTTGATTTTACAGCTTCAAGCACATCTTTGTCCCAACCTTTTTTTATTTTCAGTTTTATTCTGGGGGTGTTTTTATCTACAGCAATTTGTATTTTACTTAACAATGTATCAATGTCATTTTCTACACCAAAATCTGCTCCTGCTATTACTTCTTTGCGTGTTCCTCCTAGTAGTTTATGTAGAGGAGTTTTTGTGATTTCACTTTTCAGATTCCACCAAGCTATATCAAGACCTGCTTTTGCAAATGGATTCCCTTTATATACCTTTAAATCATCATTTAGATCCTTTGAAGATTGATACTCATTTCCTAAAACCTTTTTACCGAATATCTCTGTTATGTTGTAGAAAATTGAGTTAGCACTCTCATAAGAATAGGTAGGTAATTCTAATGCACACGTTTCTGACCAAGCTTCATGTTCATCAGTTTTAGCATTAATCAAAATAGAGTGAATTTCATAATCTGCTCCATATGATGTAATCCATGGATCAATTAAAGGCATTGCTACGTGATAAATATTTAATTCTTCTATTTTCATCTATTAAAATCTAATCAAAATTTGATTGAATAAATATTATAGTAGTATGTTTGAAATTATTTCTCAATATTTCCCTCTTTGGGTTTTTATTACATTAATGGTTAGCACCCCAGGTCCTGCAAACTTATTGCTTCTTTCAAGTGGAGCTCAAAATGGATATATAAAATCTTTATCATTTTTATCAGGGTTAGTTTTTGGAAAACTAATTCTCAATATTTTATTTTCTTTAGGTTTAGGGTTATTAGTTAGGGATTATCCAATAGTTATGGAAGTATTTGCCTATATTTGTGTAATTTATATGATTTGGCTATCTCTAAAAGGATGGAATTCTCATAAGAAAGAAATTTCTAATCAACAAAACCTTAAGTTTAAAGAAGGTGTTTTTGTACACCCATTAAGCCCAAAAACATGGGCCATGTGTTTAATCGCTTTTTCAAAATTTACAGTAGGATTTAACGGAGCATTTGAATTGTATTTTATAGTTCCAATGAGCTTTTTCATATTACAGATTATCTTCCATAATTTTTGGTGCATTTTAGGAGTGTCTATAAATACGACAATTGGCCTAAATAAATATACGAATAGATTTTTAATTTTGATAACTATATTGACTGTAATTTGGGCAATAATCTTTGCAAATTAACTTTTTATCTTAATCCCACGCTTCCGTCACTTGCTATTGGTGGAGGAACTTTTGCAGGATCAAATGGATGCATTGATGGAGCATCTTCGTTAAAATTCACTCCTAACCCAGGTTTTTCTGAAGGAATATACCATCCCTTTTCTAGTTTGATTATTTCATCAGTCATATCTCTTCTGGGAGGCACATCTTCTTGTATAGATTCTTGTAAATCCCATGAAGGGGATGAAATTCCTAATGCTACACATGCCGCAGTAGCAATTGGCCCTTGAAAATTATGAGGACAGATTTTAATATGATGTGCTTCAGCTATAGTAGCTATTTTTTTTACACCTGTTATTCCTCCTGCGACTGCAATGTCTGGTTTAAAGAAAGCTGGCTTTGCCAATTGAGCATATTCTCTAAATTCCCATATTCCCATATTTCTTTCACCGACAGCTAAAGGAAGTTTCATTTTTGCAGAAACATCACCCATTGATACTACAGAATCAGGAACGATTGGATCTTCTATAAAATATGGTCTTAAAGAAGTGACCTCTTCACAAAATGCTATTGCTTCGTGAGGCTGCATATTTCTATGAATTTCTACTCCTATATCGAAATCCCATCCAACTGTTTCCCTTACTGCCTCAACCATTTCTACAGCTAGTCCAATCATTTTAGTGTAGGATAATTCAGCCCAATTATTAGGCATGGGAGTAAATTTTAATGCTGAAAAGCCATTCGCTAATGCCTTTTTAGCCCCTTCGGCGCATTCTTCGGGAGTATCTCCTCCTACGCCCAATGCTATAGCTCTAATCTTTTGTCTTACTTTTCCTCCTAATAGATCCCAAACCGGAGTTTTAAGTCTTTTCCCTTTAATATCCCATAATGCCATATCAATTGCACTAATAGCTCCACCAATGCTATTACCTCGGAATGCAGAATTATATCTCCATAGAAAACTCCAAATATGTTCAATGTCATTTGCTTCCATTCCAATCAATGCTTCACTAAAACCATGGATTGTGGCTTCGGCAGCTTTAGGGTATGACCAATAGCAAGATTCTCCGATCCCTTGTATCCCATCTTCTGTAGTAACCCTTGCAACTAAAAATCTTGAGACAAAAAAAGTTTCAACTTTGGCTATTTTCATTTAATTTCTCTTTCTTTACTTAAATATTCCAAAAATCATTAATACTTGATTCATATTCAGAAGTAGATTCGTTTTCAATTTCTTCAATACTAACACTCCTACCTAAAACAGAAGACTCTAAAGCAGCATTGCATACAGCCAAATCTTTTCTTCCTACGTATGCATCAACTTCAGGTTTTATTCCATCTGTAATACATTGACCTAATTCATAATATTCAAGCGCTACTAAAAATTTATCAACATCTTCAAATGGTGTTTTATAAGAACCTAATCTTTCTGATTTAAATAATCTTGAAGTGAGTTCGTCTAGATGAAAATCTGGTACAAGTTCTAGTACTTTATCTCCAGAAATTTCACCAATTCCATCAATGTTTAATCTTAAAGGATCTCCTCTTCTTTGTTTAGCGGGTGTCATGGATCCTTTACTACCATAGATCATAGCGTATTCAGTAATTTCTCCATGAGCTGCATAAAAGGATGTCCATTGACCAACAGCGCCATTTTTGAATTTCATGGTAGATATGACCATATCCTCTGAATCTGCATCAATCTCATTTGGAACAGAATCTGCCCATTTTTCATAAAAATTTGAAACTCCTATTTTTTCACCTTTATATCTTTTTGTTTCCCATAATTTTGAAACAGCAAAAATCTCTTCTACGTCTCCAAGGTAGTACATCATTTGATCAACGATGTGTACACCAGCATCTACAAAAATTCCTCCCATATTTTTATGATGTCTCCAAGGTAGAATAATTATATCTTTTGACCCTCTTGCAGAACCTTGAAGGAAACTATAGGGAGTACCTATGACTTCAGCTTCAATTAGAGCTTTGGTTAACCTACAAATAGGATCCCGTCTCTCTTGTTCAGCAACACTTAACACTTTTCCACTTTTTTTCCATGCTTCAATAACTTTATTACATCCTTTAATTGTTATAGCCAATGGTTTTTCACAAAGAACGTTATATCCAAGGTTAAAAGCCATTTCGGCTACTTGGTGGTGTGATCCGGAATCTGTTGTTATATCCACAGCTTCAATTTCTGGCATATTTTTTTTCATTTCTTCAATTGAAGTAAATACTTTTGGACGCTTTCCTAATAAATTTTCAGCATTATCAGATAGATGCTTTGCATTTTCTTCGTTTTTATCACAGACTGCTACTAGCTCAACATTTGCCATACCGCTTTCATATAATGCCCCTAATGCTCTTAAGTGTCTTCCTCCCATGCCTCCTGCACCTATTATTGCTATTGGTATTCTAATCATTTTGATTCCTTTTTATTATTTTAATCATGAATTTTTTGAGATGCTATCATTCCTCCATCTACTAATAAAGTTTCACCATTCACATATTGACCAAGATGTGAAGAGAGGTATAAAACTGCATTAGCAATATCGCTTGGAAGGCCTCCAATTCCAGCAGGAACAAACCTCTTAAAATCTTCTGGGTTATGAGGAGGACCGTCTATAGATTCATCATCAATATCATTGGGTAAACGGTTTGATATCGCTCCAGGTGCGATACAATTCGCAGTAATGTTTTTGCCTGCGAGATCGGCAGCTATACCCTTAACCATCCTTCTAAGTCCCATTTTAGCCGTTCCATATGCAGTCCAATTTGGCATAGCAACATATGAATGCACACTAGATAGACAAATTATTCTTCCACCATTTCCATTATTTATCATTTCTTTTGCAGCTCTTTGAGAAGCAAAAAAATATCCCTTTAATGATAAATTCATCATTCTGTCCCAATACTTTTCATCAGTTTCAAAGAATTCTCTTTGCTGGTCTGGGAAGATTGCATTATTAATCAGTACGTCTATTTTATTATGTGAATCAATGAAAGAATCAAATACTGAATTAATATCATCTATTTTACTTACATCTCCTTTGTGGAAAGTAGCATATACTCCATTTTTGGATACTGTTTCTACACATTTTTTTGATACTTCATCATCAACAATGTCATTTAAACCTACGTCAGCACCTTCTTTAGCTAGTGTTAATGCTATTCCTCTTCCTATACCTTTTCTGGCTCCAGTTATTAAAACTTTTTTACCATCAAGTAAACCCATTTTTACCTCCTTTAAATTGTTGAAGAAATTTTTTCTAACGGTAGTTTTTCTATGTCAGGAATCAATGCGTCTTTTTTAGCAAATCCTACAACAAGTAACAAAAAAGGTCTTTCGTTTTTTGGTCTTTTGAAAATTTTGTTCATAAATCCCATTGGACTTGGTGTATGTGTCAAAGTGGAAAGTCCTGCCATATGTAATGCAGTAATCAATATTCCTGTAGAAATTCCTACTGATTCAGATGAATAGTAATGCTTGACTTTTGATCCATCGTCAAGAAGACTGTAATTTTTTGCGAAAATTCCAATTAGATATGGTGCTTTTTCTATGAAAGGCTTATTTGCATCAGTTCCTAATGGCTCCAAAGCGTTTAACCATTCTTTTGGAGCTTTATGTTTGTAAAATTCTTTTTCCTCGTTTTCAGCTTCTTTTCTTAAAGTTCTTCTGGTTTCATTTCTTGTTGATATTGCAAAATGCCATGGTTGCATATTTGCTCCACTTGGTGCTGTTCCTGCTGCTCTTATACAGTTTTCAATAATTGATTTGGGAAAAATATCTTCTGAAAAATCTCTTATAGTTTTCCTTTGCTTGATGTTTTCATAGAATTCTTTAGATCGGGACTCCATATTTTCTAAATTAATATTTGGGTTACCTTTGTACTCAATAAATTTTTTCCTCATTTTATTCCTCTTTTATAAAATCAATAATAATCCTTAGTATCAAAAATCAAGTCAGTTTCCTCCCAAGAACTAATTTCTCCAGTCTCAAGTTCTTGGAAAAGAGATCCCATTATTTTTTGCCACTCTTTTATTTTTTCTTTTTGTGGTTCTATGTGAATACCATTCTTTATATCAAAATTTTTATCTACTTCTAATAGCATTACAAGTTTATTTTGGTGAATGAAAATTCTCATTCTTCCAATCGGTTTTTTTTCTAAGTCTTTGACAACTTCATCAAAAGGATTGGCGTGAAATTCAATGTATTTTTTTATTTTCTTTTCTACATTCTTTAATTCATTTACTAAAACTATTAATTTATTCTTTTTCATAATAAGTATTAAAACTTAGTTTTATATTCAAGTTTTCCTTGAATATCTAGTTTTACTCTAAATAAGTCTCCTCCTCTATAGGCTTTATAATTATAATTCTTAGGTTCACTGCCGTTTGGTTTTTCACCTGTGCCTGCATTGGCTGTGGTTACATATAATTCATTGAGATCTTCTCCACCAAACATTGGACATGAAGTTTGAGTAGCAGGGAAAAATATTTCTCTTTCTAATTTACCGTCAGGATCAAATCTCATTACTTTTGAGCTGAACCATATTGCAGACCATATAAATCCTTCTGAATCTACTGTCATGCCATCAACTATTCCTGTATCTTGATCGTCTAATTTTACAAAAACTCTTTTGTTGCTTATATCTTTATTATTTTTATTGTAATCCCATTGATAGATAGTTTTATTTAATGAATCTGTGGTGTAAAAAATTGTTTCATCAGGAGAAAATCCCATACCATTGCAAAGTTTAACTCCTTCATCAATCACATTGATTGAATGATCTGGGTTAATTCTAAATACTACGTCATTAGTCCAGTTTGTAGCATCTGTTCCACAATAAAAACTACCATCTGGACCAGAAGTTGCATCATTTACTCTTATGTTTATTTCTGTACCGTCAATTTTTCCCTGTTTTATAATTTTAAAATCTTCATCTGAATTCCATAAAATAATTCCTTCCCAAGAACCTAAAATTAACCCACCTGATTCATTGAATCTAAATCCTCCGACTTGAACCCCATCATGAATAACTTCATTAGATTTTCTTTCAGGATTATATTTGAATAATTTTCCACCATAAATATCCGTCCAATATATATTTTTTTCTATGGGGTTCCAAACGGGGCCCTCGCCAACTACAGCATTAGGAGATGCTAATTTTTCAATATGATATTCCACTTTACACCTTTACTCCAATATGGAATTTATAATATCACCATAAATATAAATCGTGTATACTTTTTGAAGAAGAAACTTAGAAAGGATTAAGATGCTTGATCATAAAGGAAAAGTTGCAATAGTTACTGGCGGTGCACAAGGGATAGGAAGAGGCATTTCTGATGTACTTTCAACAGATGGAGCTATAGTTTGTATAGCTGATATTTCGAAAGATCATGGTAATCAAGCAGTAAAAGAAATAGAATCTACTGGAGGAAAAGCTTTGTATGTAGAAGCTGATTTTAGTAAATCTGGATCTCCAAAAAAAGTCGTAGATGAATGTATTAAGAATTTAGGAAGACTTGATATATTAGTCAATAATGTTGGAATACAACCTCCTGCTTCATACAAAAATGTTGAAGATACGACAGAAGAAATGTGGGATGCTGTTATTAATGTTAATCTAAAGAGTTATTTTTTAATGTGTAAATACTCTATACCTCATATGAAGAGTAAAGGAAAAGGAGTAATAATTAATATTTCTAGTGTTCAGGGTTTGCAATCTCAACAGCTGGTACCTCCTTATGCCGCAAGTAAAGGAGCTGTTCTGTCTCTTACTAGGCAAATGTCTTTGGATTATATAAAGAGTAATATTAGGATTAATGCAATTAACCCAGGAACCTTTAACACTCCAATGGTAAGAAAATCTATTACTGGAAATATTCAAGAAAGTATAGATTTATTTGGGAAAGATATTCCTATAGGAAGAGTGGGGGACCCAAAAGAAATTGGTCAAGTTGCTTCTTTTTTAGCAAGCGAAAGAGCAACATTTATATCTGGGGAGTACATAAATGTTGACGGAGGGATTATGGCAAAAGGTGGCTGGGATGCAGGTTTACAAGGAGAATGAATTTAAATAAAAGGATGGTTTCGTTTTTCTTCTTTATATTCTAAAAATACACCTGCTTTTATTTTTGCAGATATTGTTTTTCCAGCCTCAACTGAGTATGCAGAGCCATTTTTTTCAGCTTGTTCAACACCTCCATTATGCCATCCAGTGCAAGGTTCTAATCCTGCGTTATAGCATCTACCGTACCATGGATATCCATAACCTCCTCCGAAATTTCTCCAATACCAAATGTATTTAAATAAATCTTTAGGAAATTCTACCCCCCATGAAATATTCAAATCACTATTTTTTACTACGTACCATCCTTCATCTAATTCAGTAAAATAAGCCATATCTAATGATCTATCTGATTTTCCTGGTATTGACCTGAAATCAGATTTAGTACCATCCTTCATATCAACCATTGGCCATTCGCCGGAAAAATTAGGTTTTAATTTTGAAGATTTATCTACATCTTCAGGATGCGATAGAATTGTGCATTTAGGTAAAGTAAGTGTACAATTCTCAGATAAAAAGGAGCCACCTATAGCTATATGTTCAAGCCAAACTATATCTAAATCTTCTTCAGCAAAATTAGTAACTTTTTGATCTATTTCAATATAAGAATCATTTTCTTTTAAAGATATAGTCCTTTTTATTTCAAAAGGACTCCTAATGCTTCTCCCTGTAAATTCTATAGAACAAATTTCTGGAGTATCAATAATTATTTTAGTATCCCAAGGGATATTGTTCACATCTCCATGGATTCCAAAATCTGCACCAAAATATTCACTTGGATATCCTCCGTGTGGAACAACAGTTTGCCACCCTCCTTCATAATAATCTAACCAAACAGATGCAGGATCTCCAGTTGATGGGACAGTAAGATTAGGGTTTCTTATTCCCCAAGGGGTCTTAAACATAAATTCTGTGTCTGTTGGTTTATAGACAAAGCTAGAAATATCTGCACCTTTATCCGAAAGAATTAAAACTCTGATTTTTTCATTTTCCAAAATTACTGTTTTTAATCCTCTATATTGCCAGGCATCAGAAACTCTAACTCCATGTGATCTTTCATCTTGATAATTTGTAGACATTCTTAATTCCTTGAAAAAAATTATTATTAAAAATATTATATGTGAATAATTTATATGTTAAATTTTATAATTTTAGTATCTTAATCTATAAGATATTTATAAAAGTCAGGATTATTAATGAATGAGATAAATAATTCAAAAAAACTTTACTCTAAAGCTAAAAAATATATCGCAGGTGGAATTTCCTCTCAAATAAGAGTCTTGGAACATTCTGAAGTTCCTCTTTTTATTAGTAAAGCTGAAGGATCAAAAATTTGGGATGTTGATGGGAATCAATATATTGACTACATACAAGGTATGGGTCCTAATATATTTGGACATGCTCCTGATTTTATTAATAAAAAGGTTTCAGAAGAAATTAATAAAGGAATGATTTATGCAGCTCAGTTTGACAAAGAAATTGAAGTAGCTGAAAAAGCATTAAAAATACTAAATACTAAAGATTGGACAGTTAGATTTGCGTCTAGTGGAACAGAAATAGATCAGCTATTAATTCGATTGATGAGAGGGTACACGAACAGACAATTGTTTGTGAAGTTTGAAGGACATTATCATGGTTGGATGGATTCTATCAATTATTCTGTTCATCCTGATTTAGAATTAGCAGGAGATAATTCAAATCCAGAGCCAGTTCCAGAGTCGAAAGGAATGGATGAAAATACAAAAAATAGTGTGATAATAGCTAGATGGAATGACATTGAACATCTCAAGGATATTTTTAATAAATATGACAATCAAATTGCAGGTGTTCTTATGGAACCTATCCTTGCAAATACTAACTGTATCATACCAGATGATGGATATATTCAATCAGTAAAAAAATTGTGTAGCGATAATGGTTCACTTTTAGCATTTGATGAAGTGATAACTGGATTCAGAATTTTAAAAGGTAGTGCAAAAGAATTTTTTGGAGTAACTCCAGACCTAGCAACTTTTGCCAAATCTTTTGCTGGAGGGTTTCCAATAGCTATGCTTGCAGGATCTAGAGAAATCATGGATTTTGTGGGTGATGGGACTGTTTATCATGGAGGAAGTTTTAACTCTAATGTAGCTTCTATAGCCGCCGCTAATGCTTCTTTAGATGAAATGACAAAGAATAAAAACTTTTTTAATAATTTGGAACAAAAAGGTAACAAATTAATTTATGGGATAAAAAAACTTTCTGAAGACTTAGATATAAATATTCATGCCCAAGGACTTGGTTCTGTTTTTTCTATCTCTTTTACAGATAAAGAACATATTAGAGACTGGAGAGATCATTTCAGGAATTGTGATGAGAAAAAATATAAAACTTTTTGTGAAATAATTTTTAGAAAGGGGATAAGGCTTTCATCAAATGGTAGAGTCCATTTAGCTACTTCTCATTCAGACCAGGATATTGAAAAAACATTAGAGATGTTTAGATTGTCCCTTATTGATTTAAAAAATCAATAATTGAAAAATTTGACAATTAAATATTTCTTTATAATTTTTTCACAATTTATTCATAAATTTGATATAAAATTTAAATATCTAATTTCACAAAGGACACAATGAACTTAAAATCTTTAACTTCTTTTTGCGCTAGGAAACCATACGTTGTAATCTTTATTTGGATAATTTTATTGGGTTTGTCTGTATTTATATCTCAAAATTATCTTTCAGAAGCTTTATCTGGTGGAGATGGAGCAACCATAGATACAGAATCAAAGCTTGCAAATAAGCTTAAAAAAGAAAAGATTGATTTATTAGAATCTTCGAAACCTAAAAAGTCTGAGGCTGAATCTCAGGAACAAACCTCTGACAATTTACTTGTAATAAACTCCAAAACCTATAAATTTCCATCTGATGAGTACGTTAAAGCCATTGGAGATTTTTTTATAGTAGTTCAAGATGAAATTGATAAATCAGGAATAGAACAAAATATAGGAAAAGTATCTGATTATAAAATCAATCCTTCATCAGATGGGACTACAGTTATGATGTCAGCTCCATTTGTTAGAGGAGAATTAGTCCCTGCTCTTATGCATTTGCTAGAAGAATATTCAAATGAAGATTTTCATTTTTATTTCATTGGACAAGATTCCATTGAGCATACATTTTTAGAACTTGCTGAAAAAGACTTAGTTACAGGAGAAACAATAGGCATTTCTGTAGCAATAATTATTCTTGCTTTAGTTTTTGGGTCAGTAACATCAGCTTTTATCCCAGTAATTCTAGCAATTGTATCTATAACAATAGCTGTTGGATTAATTTCAATAATAGGTCAATTTGTTAGCCTTAATGAGTTTGTTCCAAACATCATGTCTATGATGGGGCTGGCAGTAGGAATAGATTATTGTTTGTTTATTTTGTCAAGATACAGAGAAGAAAGACAAAGTGGAGCAGATAAACTTCAGGCGGTAATCAATTCAGGTTCAACTGCTGGGAAAGCGGTAATGTTTAGCGGGTTGACAGTTGTGTTTGCTTTAGTAGGGATGTTCGTTATTCCAGAAAAAACTTTCCATGCTCTAGGCACTGGGGCTATAGTTGTAGTTTTTGTTGCGGTTTTTGCTGGAGTGACTCTTTTGCCTGCAATAATTGGCTTATTGGGAGATCGGGTTAACAGTTTTGAAGTACCCAAGTTAGCTACTGTAATACTTTTTATAGCAGGATTTTTATTTGTATCCATCACTCAAGAATTAGGACCCAAACTATTATTGGTATCTGGCTTAATAATGCTATTTATAATCCTGATTTCATTTTTGAAAAAGAAGGGTTTATCAATTAAATTTTTATCAACTACCTCCACTTCAAATGTAGATGAAGGTGGTTTTTGGAATGCAATTACATTGCAAGTAATGAAGAGATCGATTTTAAGTATGTCTATTGCTGCATTATTTTTATTAGTACTTTCGTATTTTTATTTTGATTTAGAAAAAGGGACTAGTGGTATTTCTGCATTGCCTGATGAGGAACCAATAAAAGTAGGTTTTGAACTCTTAAATGAAAAATATGGTTATGGAGCTGATATGCCTACGACTATTGTAATAGAAGCAAACATGGAATCAGAAGAAATTAAGAAAGCCATAATTAACCTTGAAATAGAAATGTCAGAAGATGATTTTTTTCTTCCTCCAGAAATACTTATTGAAGAAACTGTGAATTATGCTGAACTAACATCAATGATTCCGGGTGATCCTCAAAATCAACCAGCATTAAATGCTATAAAGCGACTCAGGAAAGATATGATTCCAACTTCATTTGGCGGTATCCCCCAAGACCAATATAAAGTATATGTAGGAGGAATTTCTGCAGAAGTTGTTGATGCCGTTACAATGACTGATGATTATTTCCCCATAGTTCTGAGCATAGTACTTCTTCTAAGTTTATTATTGCTTTTATTAGCTTTTAGATCTATTACAATATCTATAGCTTCTATAATTATGAACCTTTTATCAGTTGGAGCATCTTATGGACTTCTAGTTTTGGTATTTCAGAAAGGATTTTTAATAGATCTAATTGGATTTCAACAGGTTGATCAACTAGAATTTTGGCTTCCTCTGTTTATGTTTAGTATTTTATTTGGATTATCAATGGATTATCACGTTTTTATGTTAAGTAGAATTAAAGAAAATTTTGACGAGACTAATTCTACAGATGATTCTGTGGCTTTTGGATTAAGAAGAACTGCCAGTATTATAACTGGCGCTGCTTTAATTATGGTTGCTGTATTTGGTGGTTTTGCCTTAGGTGACATATCCTTTTTCCAGTCAATGGGTTTTGGTCTTGGCGCAGCAGTTCTTATTGACGCAACAATTGTAAGGTCTATTTTGGTTCCAAGTGTATTGAAAATCTTAGGAACTAGAGCTTGGTATCTTCCAAGTTGGTTAAATTGGCTTCCTAACATATCAATAGAAGGTTCATCTGAAAAAGAATAATTGAAATATTTCATGCATTTTTTAGTTAATTTTGTTCTATAGTTAAACAAATATGAAAAGTAATTCAACAATTGAAGTAGCTCTTTTAGGGGGCAAAGGGACTATTGGATCAGGATTAAGGTATTTCCTGCCAAAATTTGATTCTCGCTATAGGTTTACTATTATTGATCTTAAGGACTCTATAGAAAAATCAAAAATTTTAAATTCTAAAGATACTTTTGTAGATCTTGATATTTCTAAGGATCAAGAAAAATTAAAAAAAGCATTATCAAATAAAGACTTGATAATTTATCTTGCTCGAAAGGACCCACTAGATAAAATGAACCAAATGACTGACACGGTTTTTAATTCTATAGAGGAAATTTCTCCTGAATCACTTGTTATAGCTTCTAGTTCAGTCCATGCTACAGGAGGAGCATATTTCCCATTTATTAAACAACCATATTCTATTATTGCAAAAAGAGAATTTGAAAAGCTAAACAATTGGCCGAAAGCTCTTAGTAATTTTTTAGAACCATGTCCAACTGGTGATTATGGGCTAGAAAAGGCTTATGTTGAATCTTGGTGTCAACGTTTTGCAGCTACAAATAAATTTGCCATTGCTGCAAGATGGGGTGGAATAAATGATAATAATGAAATGATAGATGAAGTGGCCTATTTTACTGTTTGGTGCCATCAGGAAGATTCAGCACGATTCGTTGATAATTGTTATAAAACTTTTCTTAATGGAAATATTAGATCAGGTGCACATTATTATGTAATATCTAATAATACTTATAATATTTTTGATATAGAAACATCAAAAAAAGAATTAGGCTATGAACCTAAATTTGATGCTGAGGTATTTTATAAAAAATGACTTACGATTTAATAATAAAAAATGGAATAGTTCTAGACCCTAAAAATAATCTTCATGAAAAAAAAGATATTGGGATAGCATCTGGAAAAATAAAAAGCATTGAAAGGAATCTTTCTGATAATAATGCTATAGATATAATTGAAGCTGATGGAAAACTTGTTCTTCCAGGGTTAGTAGATTTACATGTTCATGTATGGTGGGGTGTAGCTCATTTGGCAGTTGAGGCAGACCCTTTTTGTTTAGAAAGAGGAGTTACTACAGCTATAGATGCAGGTTCATCAGGAGCCAACACTATAGCTGGGTTTCATAAGTATGTTATTTCTAAAGCCAAGACTAGAATATTGGCTTTTTTACATATATCTGGAATGGGCCAACTTGATAATGAAATCGGAGAATTGGAAGATATTAGGTGGGCTAGAGTCGAAAATGCAATAGAGGCATCAACTTTACATTCTGATTCTATAGTTGGAATAAAAGTTAGGTTGTCTCATGACATTGTAGGAAAAAATGATATTGAGGCCTTTAATAGAGCTTTGGAAGTAGCAAAAGAGATCGATAAACCATTAATGATTCATATAGGAGGATCTCATAATACATTGGAACATATTTTACCAAAAATGAGATCTGGAGATATAATTACACATTCTTTTACGCAAAGACCTCACGGGATTCTAGACAATAATAATAAAGTAATTGATATCGCATGGGACGCGTATAAAAGAAATGTTATTTTTGATGTAGGTCATGGAGCAGGATCATTTTCATTTCCAGTAGCAGAGGCTTGTTTGGAACAAGGGATAAGTCCAGGAACCATTTCATCAGACATACATAAATATAATGCTCGTGGTCCAGTATTTGATTTATTAACTACACTTTCTAAGTATTTATATTTAGGATTGTCACTAAATGAGGTCATTTCTAAATCATCATTTATTCCTGCAGAGGCTATTAATATGGACTCAAATATAGGTACAATTCAAATTGGATCTGACGCTGATATTGCTATAGTAGAACACATAAAAGAAGGAAAATTTAATTTCCATGATGCTGAGAATAATCAGAGAGTAGGGAAAGAGCTTTTAGTTCCAATGGTGACATTAAGAAAGGGTGAAAGATTTAACCCTAAGCATAAAATTCATAAAAAATTAATATTATAAAAAGTTGAGGCAAATATGGAAATAGGCGTAATAGGTTTGGGTAAGATGGGTGGCCAAATAGCAGAAAAATTGAATGATAAAAACTTTAATGTATATGGCTATGATCAAGATGAAAATATTTCAAATAATAATAACTTTTCATTTGAAATATCTAAAAGTTTAAATGATCTATCAAAGAAGTTTCAAGGAAGGAAAATTATTTGGGTAATGGTACCAAGTGGAGAACCTACAGATGCTACTATTAATTCTCTAATTGAATTACTTCATGATGGAGACATCATAATTGATGGTGGAAATAGTTATTATAAAGATTCTATTAAGAATTCAAAAAAATGTGAAGAAAAAAACATAGAATTTATAGATTGTGGAACAAGTGGTGGTGTTTGGGGATTAGAAAATGGATTTTGTCTGACTATAGGAGGGAAAAAAGAAATATATGAACAACTTTCCGATCTTTTTAATTCTCTTTCTACTCCAGAATCACCCAATGGATTATATGTTGGAAGTGCTGGGTCTGGTCATTTTGTAAAAATGATTCATAATGGAATCGAATATGGAATGATGCAATCAATTGCAGAAGGTTTAGAAATCTTAAAAAAGAAGGAAGAATTTAATTTAAAGTTAGACGAAATTTCAGAGAATTGGAAAACTGGATCTGTAATACAATCTTGGCTTATAGATTTAATAACAGTAGAGTTGAAAAAAGACAGAAAATTGTCAAGTTATAGTTCAATGGTAAGTGATTCAGGAGAGGGTAGATGGACTATTAAGGAATCTATTGATTTATCTGTTCCTATTCCTAGTATTTATGCTTCGATTTCTCAAAGATTTAATTCCAAAAATACAGACTCATTTTCTGGTAAGATTTTATCAGCTATGAGAAATGCTTTTGGAGGGCATAAAGATTAATGAGAGTTTCCGCTGAAAATATAATTCTTGGTTCTGGAATATTTGGCCTTTCCATCGCAGCTCATTTATCTAATTTAGGACAAAAAGTTACTGTTATTGACAAATCCGAAAATCCAAATGAGGCTTCATCTAATGCATTAGGCAGAATCGATCCTATATTAGGAGGTTCAGGTCAAGGTCATGAAACTAAGCCTTTACCGGTTGCTAAAAAGAGCCTTGATGCATATAAAAAATTTCTATATTTAGATGATGATATAAAAAAAGAAATCGAATTCGAAATAAGACCTACTATACATTTTCTTGAAGATGAATCTCAGCATAAAATGATTGAAGATTTAATTCATCAAATAGATTCTGAAAGAAAGTTTTTTTCCATTCATAATAAGTCATCTATTGATATAGAAAAATCTATAAATTTATCTTATTTCCCTTCATTCTCATTATTTAATGGCACTATATTCATTAATTCAAAAAAATATAAAACTTATCTTGAAAATAAATGTAAAAAAAATGGAGTAAGCTTCATAAAAGATGAAATTATAGATATTCATGAAATTGATAATGCACCTAAATTATCTAGCAAAAATTATTCATACGAATTTGAAAAGCTTATAGTAGCATCAGGGCCTTGGACTAATAAACTTTTAGGGAATTCGGTAAGTATAGATGTTTATCCTTCAAAAGGGCAGATAGTTAAATTAAAAGATCCAGAAAATAAATTTACAGATTTACATCTCCACGGTTCATGTTCAGTGATTAAAAAAAAGGATGGTTTAATATGGATAGCAGCTACATCCGAAGAAAAAGGGTTTGATAAAACTATAACTAATCAAGCTAAAGATTTCTTGATTGAAAGTGCAAAAAAAATGCATAATGATATTGAACAATTTCCTTTTGATAGCCAAACCGCTTGTCTAAGACCTCAAGTTGAAGATGATTTACCAATCATTCAAAAAATTAGTAATAGTGTTTATATAGCTACAGGAGGAGGAGGTTGGGGGATAATGATGTCAATAATGGTAGGTGAGCTAATAGAAAATGAAATTAATTCTTAGATTAAATTAATTTATTAACCATTTTCATATCTAAATCCACTCCCAAACCAGGTTTATCTCCGAGAGATAGCATTCCATTTTTTATACTCAAAGGCTCAATAAGAATTGGATATTCATCTCTAATAGATATTTTTTCTATATTGTACTCCTGAAGGTAAGGGGTATTTTTATTGCTACATACAAAGTGAGCGTGTGCAACGGTACTAATTGTAGGTTGTGTATTATGGCAAGTTATTGGGATTCCCGTTAGTGATGAAAGTTCTGATATTTTTTTAAAAGTAGTAAATCCAGGAGTCTTAACTATATCAGGTTGAATAATATCTACTTTCCCTTTTTCTACCAGAGATTTATATTCAAATTCACTATAAATATTTTCACCAGAAGCAATTGGTATATGCAATGCATCTGCTACCTTTGATAGCCCTTCCAAATCATAATGCGGTCGAGGTTCTTCAAAGTGAAAAACGCCTAAGTCTTGTAATTTTTTACCAATCTCTATCGCATGATGAACTGAATAAGCTCCATTAACGTCCACTAAAATATCTATGTTGTCTCCTACGGCGTTTCTTACCTCTGTCACTGTATCAATAGTTTGATCAGATGGGTCATCAATTTTTCCTGGGACCGCACTATGCATTTTATATCCCTTAAATCCTTGTTCTACAAATTTTACAGCTCTTTTTGCTTCATCTAATGGAGTTAGATCTCTCTTCATTGAACTTGCATAAATAGGCATTTTATCTCTAATTTTTCCACCCAGTAATTCATATATAGGTTTGTCTAATGATTTACCTTTTATATCCCATAAAGCTATATCTAATCCGGCTATGCCAATCCATATAGCACCACCTATCTCTAAAGCATTTCCAGCCTTATTCATATCCTTAAATCTTGCATCAGTATTCGTAGGATCTTTACCTATTATTGAAGGAGCAAGCAAATCATCAATTACTGCTTTAGTAACGCTTGGTTGCCTTCTAAAACATTCACCTATACCAGTAATACCTTCATCAGTTTCAACGAATACAAAGGGAAACTGTTCATCTAAAATTAAGCATTTTACTGAAGTTATTTTCATTAAATTTCCTTATACTACAAAAGATTCACTTTCTGAAGCTTTAAGTCTTTTATTCAGTTTAACATTATTGAATCATTAATATTGATGTTCCCACCTTTTGAAAGAAGTTTCAATTTGATTCCAAAGGAAGGTTCTTTAATTCCATTTAAATTAGGTAAAACCTTCAATATGTTTTTGTCATAAAAACCTTGATCAGGATTGCAGTTAACAGCAGCACATCTTGTAATACTTTTTTCAACAGTAAAAATAAGTCCATTAATAGTAATCTTTTTCCCAATCCAACTTAATTCTTCAAAAGCTTCACAGCCTTCAATAATAATATTACTTCTGAATCTAATTCCATCTACATCACTGATTGTATTATTTAATTTTTTTTCACTTTCTTCTGAATGAAGGCTCACAAGTCCTGCTTTAGTATCATGAAATGAAGTATTGTTATTATTTGGAAAAATGAATTTGAATTTTTTTTCAAAATTATTTTTTTTTAAAAAATCTGAAATTATATTTTCTATTTTTTCTTTATCAGAAATATTGATTTCTTGTGCCTCAGAACCAGGAATTGTTAAAATAATTTTCTCTAAGCTTTCGTCAAATTTAATCTTTATAAGAGATAAATAGGGTACATGCATTAGTGAAAGATAATTTGTTTTTTTTAACCATTGTTCAAAGCCTTTAGAATCTTCTCCTAATCTAAATGCTCCAACTCTGTCTCCGATAATTTTACCCAAATCATTAATATCTACAGAATCTTTTTTTTCTGGAGTAAAAGATTTGACAGGGAATCTAAATAAGTTTTTGATTTTCATATTATTATTTTGCCGTATCAATTGTGGAAAAGATTATGGAAAATATAGAAACAATAAGTGAAAAAATAGTAACCAATGAAAAAAAAGCCCATTCCTTATTTGTATTGGGTAAATTTACTGGTATTCCATGCCACTTAAAATTTCTCATTTCATATACCTTCTACAACAAAACTCTCACTAGTCGAGGCTTTTAATCTAATATCTGCTACCGGTTTATATTCTTCAGAGTTTCTAAATGCATTAAGATCTTCTAAAGTAGGGAATTCTAAAATAACTATTCTTTTTGGGTTCCAAGAAGTATTGTCTGTGATTATATCTCCACCCCTCACTAGATATTTCCCCCCATATTTTTTTATAACTGATGGGACCAGTTTCATGTATTCTTTGTAAGCATTCCAGTCTTTAACTTCTATGCTACTTATCGAGTAAACGGACATATTTTTTCACCTTTTTTCATTTGTATTACCTGTATACCATATTCGCTTTTCAATTAACCCTCTAATATAGTTTATTTGTCCCCAATGTTGAAAAGTTCCTGTGACCATTCTCATAAGTTCATGACCAATAGAATTTTCAGTTTCAGCAACTTTATCATCTAAATCAATTGATTTGCTTTCAAAAAAACTAGTCATTTTTAGATAAACAGCATCAAAATAATTAGTCATATCTGAAACTTCCGAAGGTCTGATTTTAGAGATATCTTCTGAAGTATGGCCTATGCCTAAGTCTTTGTCAGAAGGAGGTAAATTATATTTTTTATACCACTGATCTCTCATCCAAATTTGCTCTTTCCTATCTAATAGAGAAATCCGTCTATCAAATGCTCGACTTGTATGCCATACAATCCAAGCGATCGAGTTAGAGGTTTGAGAAGGTTGATAACAAACTTGATCAATTGTAAGGCTTTCCAAATACTCATGAAGAAGACTTTTTGCTCTTTCCATGCACATTAAAATGTAATTTTTCTCATTCATTAATAATTTGTTAGATTTTTGCAGCTACTCCACCGTCAATATTTATAATTTCTGAGGTTATAAATCTTGATTCTTCACTAACGAGAAATAATACTAAATTTGCAACATCTTTTGGATATCCTGGGCCAGGGATTATTTGTGTTAGATCAAACATAGATTCAAAGACATGATGTCCACCATCAGGATCGTTAATTGTTCCTCTTGTAGCTCCCGGAGTCATTATTTGTCCAGGGCGAATACAATTTACTCTAATATTTTTGTTTCCTCCAACTCCTGCCATATATCTTGTTAATGCGTCTATACCAGCTTTAGCCACATAATAAGAAGGGGCCGTAGTTCCAAAAACCTCTTTCATTTTTGGAGAGAATCCTCTTTGAGCCGCTAAAGATGACATGTTAACTATTGCTCCACCTCCAGAATTTTCCATTATTGGCCAAACAGCTTTGGAAACAAAGAAAGTTCCATTTAGATTATTATTTATAACTGTATTCCAATCTTCGGTTTTTGAATCAGGGAAATCACCTGGAGCTCCATGACCAGCATTATTAAATAAAATATGAATTTTTCCATATAAATCTTCTGCTTCTTTGACTGCAGATTTTACTATATTTTCATTACCAACATCACATTTTATAAACGTAGCTACTCCTCCATTTTCTTTAATTTCATTTTCTACTCTTTTACCTTCTTCATCTCTTCGAGCCATAATGATTACTTTTGCACCTTCTTCAGCAAAAAGCTTTGCGGTTGCTTCTCCAATACCGCTATTACCTCCTGTAACAATAGCTATCTTATCTTTTAGTCTTTTATTCATGTTTATTCCTTTCTATTGAGGCATACCTATAGGTCTTTTTTCTGGATCAGATTCGTATGATTCTTCACTCCACCAAATCCAAAGTATTATCCATCCAATAATAATGAACAAAACAAGTAATATTTGTAATATGACGAATACAAAAGGTAAAAGCCACGGAGGTTTTATCTTCCAATTTCCTTTTCCTGTATCTAAGAGCCTTCTATTGTTTATTGAAAAATACGGTAGCAAGTTAAAAATTATCCAAATTGTACCTAGCCATCCGAAATCAGAATATGGTTCCCAGATTATAAAACCAAAAAGTAAATAGTCAATTATACTCCAAATTAAAACTCCACCCCAGAAATATAATTTGAACCACCAAAATTCAGAACGACCAGTTTTTCCAGTAAAGTCTAAAACTCTTTTGTAAGCCTCTTTTATAGAATAAATAAATTCCATTTTAAAACCTTTGATTTTTATAAAAATAATACATCAAAACTAATGTCTTTTTACCTCTAAATCTTCAAGGTTATGGGTTTTGTCTAAGTATGATTTTGTTTTAAATTCATTAAATCTACTAGGTAAATAAGTGTCAGAATTAATACTTGTTTTACCATCCAAAATATGTTCAGAAATTAAAAATCCAGCAACTGGATTATATGCAAATCCTCCTGAGTGAAAATTTGAGCAAAGATAAAATCCAGATAAATTTGGGACAGGTCCAATAACTGGAGTAGCATCGGCTGTTACACTGATAAGTCCTACAGTATGGTAATCCCATTTTTTATTTTCGATTATAGGAACTCTGTGCCTAAAAGATTCTTTAAGAAACTCTAACGCATTGGGATAAGGCTTTAGCTCATTTATATGAAAATCTGAATTTTTCATAATAAAATTTTCTGGGTTATGCTGTGATGTTCCTACCAAAATTCTATTATCTTCAGTTCCTCTGACATAACTTTGATAAACCCTATCATTTATTGCAGGGAGGTTTAATTCTCTTTCAAAAGGCTCTGTGACAAATCTTTCATGTATAAAATTTTTCATAGGAATTTTGAAGTCTATCGGTGAAAGTAATTCGTTTATCCATGCATTAACTGCACATACAACAGTATCACATTCATATTGTTTTTCTAATTTTTCACTTTTAGAATAAGTAACAATACCATTCAATTTATTTCCAATGAAATTAAAATTATTAACTTGTTCATTTTCAACAATTTTAACTCCCATGCTTTCAATTTTTTTTCTTAATGCGGGTATATATGTATGAGGTTCGCTGTATCCACCTCTAGGATCTAATATTCCATATTCATCATCTTTTGTTTTCACATCAGAAAACTTATCAGTTAGCTCTTTACCTATGTATGTCTCATATTTAGCACCTAAACTATCGTGTAATTCGCGTAAATCAGAACCTTCTTCATAATCTGATTTTGTTGACAAATTAAGGCAGCCAACTTGTTGGAATGTATAACCATCTAGCACTTTGCTGAAATTTTCAAATAAATCTAAAGTTTTCATCCTAGCTACAACAGACGTGGCATTCCATTGAAGACAAGTAACAATTCCTGCAGCTTGAGAGCTTGATCCACTGCCTATTAAGTCTTTTTCAATTATGGTTATGTCTTTTACTCCCTTTTCAGCTAAATTAAAAGCTGTACTCATACCTATCACTCCACCACCAATAATTACAATTTTTTTATCCATTATTTCAATCCCATCTGGGTATTTAGTCTTTGAGCCTCACTTGGAGCACCGTAATCTTTTATCCATTTCTCCTCTATTTGATTGCGCCAATCATCTGCTAATTTTGTTAGTTCTTTAGTAATTTTAGGTTCTTTATCTGCAAGATTAATGGATTCACTAATATCTTCTTCTAAATTTGACAGATGCACCTCAGGAACTGGTCCATAGGCATCTATTAATTTCCCTTTGAGAACTAATTTCCATTTACCTTTTCTTACTGCAGTTTGATCTAAATATTCCCAAAACATTATTCTTTCAGAGTTAGAATCTTTTCCATTAGCTAAATTTATTAAACTTTTACCATCTAAATAATGATCATTTAGATTCACACCTGCAGCATCTAAAATAGTTGGAGCAATGTCCATAGAAGCACAAGGTTCACTGGATACAATGCCTGTTTGGATTTTACCTGGCCAGTGCATTATTCCAGGCTCTCTAATTCCACCCTCAAATAAACTTCCTTTATGTCCTTTGAATTCTCCTGCAGTTCCACCATAATAAGGATCTAAATTGCTATCTAACCAATTTCTGGTTTCTCGTGAAGGCCCATTATCAGATGTAAAAAATGTTAAAGTATTATCCTCAACACCTAATCTTTTTAATTCATCCATAATATTACCTACTGAATCATCCATTGCGCTTAACATTGCAGCCATTACCTGTCTGTCCCATGGAAGATGTGAAAATCTATCCATATATTTTTTAGGTGCATGCATAGGATAATGAGGAGCATTAAATGGAACATATAAGAAAAAAGGTTTATCATCAGATGTCATTTTTCTTAGATATTCTATGCATTTCTCTGTAATCATTTCTGTAAAATAATCACCATCCATCCATACTTCTTCCTCATTTTCCCATAAGTCATGGGTAGGGTTTACTTGAGGTAAAATGTTATCTTTGGTGTTGGCTCCATAGTAGTAAATATGAGAATAATAATCAACATTTCCAGCTAAAAAACCAAACCAGTCATCAAATCCATGATTATTAGGTCTAGACTTTTTTTCAAGTCCCAGATGCCATTTTCCTACCATGGCAGTATTATATCCCTCTGATTTTAAAATTTTAGGAAGAGTTGGTGTAGACTCAGGCAAACCAGCTGCCTTTCTGTGACCAGGCAAAATACCTCTAATTCCTGTATTCCCAGGATACCTTCCTGTTAGTAGTGCAGCACGAGCTGGGCTACATACTGGACAATTTGTATACCAATCAGTAAATCTAATTCCTTCTGAAGCTAATTTATCAAGAGAAGGGGTCTTGAAATCAGTTGCACCCATGCATGAAAGATCTCCATATCCTTGGTCATCAGTTAGAAAGACAATAAAATTTGGTTTTTTATTAGACATATTTTTTCCTTTTTAGAAATTACTATTAGGTTTTTAAAGATACTATGAAAGTTGTAATTTATTTTCTATATTCTTTGAGAGAAAAAATTATTAATTGGCTATCATCTACCCCATACTCCTACAATATTATCTGTCCAACCACCACCCCATGGCCAATCAGCGTCTGTATAAGCATGAGCATTCCACTCATTACTTGGTAGTACAGGTTGTAAAACCCAAGTTCCATCATCAATTAAGTTCCCATAAGTATCTCTTGCACCATGAATATCTTGATACCAAAAAATATAACAATATTGATATTGCGAGCCTGCATCGCCGCACTCTCTATTTATCCATACAGGTTTATTATTTATCTGAGAATGATACTCGTACTCTCCAGAGTAATGGATATCATCATTGACTTGAACTTTTAAACCTGGAGGTCCAAAGAAGTCATTAAAAAAATCCTTTTGTTCAAAAAGATCATTAAATGTTTTTTCTCTTTTCATAGATCTCATTCCAAGATCAATATCTACTAGCCACCAGTTAATGAAAAGTTTCCCATCATTAGTCATTTTTATGGGATCTATAATTCCAAGTTTACCTCCTTGTAAAAATAGGAGTTGTCCTTGATAACAATCCGATGCTCTTGTTCCGAAAGTTATAGTATAAACTTCATCCTTAATTCCCTCATAACTGAAAGCTCCTTCAGCGATTGGAGAAATTACTCCATCGTAGACTCCCCAAGTTACATTAGACATATTTCCATTTTGAGTTATATACCCTTGATATCCGTTATGGCCACTTCCACAAAGACCTTCACCTCCATCAACGACGTAACCATACTTAATATCTGGATTTGCATAACCACTTTGAGTACTGTAGAAATAACCAATCTCATCCTTTATTGAACCAACAGAAAACAAATTTGCAAATTTTTCTTGTCCTATATAAAAACTTTCACCTTCAGATAGCAATAATCTTCCCCATTGGAGGCCATCTACATCCCCCATAACCTTTTCTTTAGCTAATTCTTCTAACCAATAATCATCGAGACTTAATAGTGCTGCTCTCTTAAATGAAACATCTTGATTAAATATGTGAATTGAATTTCTTACATTCTTATTAGTATTAGAAGAGATTTCAGGTTCTGGCGGAGGGATAGGAGTAGGAGTAGGATTAGATGCTATATCAAATATATTTCCAATTGCTTTTTCAGCTACAGATATAGTGTTTTCTGTAGTTTCGTAAACAATTCTTCTAGGTTCATTTTTTTGTATTATATTTATTACAGGCCAAATTCTTCCAGTCGGAGTAGGTGTTGGATTAAATATCCTTAATTTTCTTATAGGCTTAGGTTTTTCTCTTAAAACTTCTACAGTAGTTTCTACATTTTTCTTAATTATCTCAGGAGCAACAGAAATCTCTTTAGGAATTTTAGGCAAATCTATTCTTTCAACGACCTCATCAACAGTCTTTTCTCCTCTACACCCGAATAAAATAAGTAATAATAAAGTTGGAAATAAAATCTTTTTTTTCATAAATTTGTAATCTATTGGCCATTACCTAATAAATTATACTTTCCAACCAGTTTTACTTCCACATCTTATACATCTTCTAACATTAAAGATTTCTTCCCAATCACCATCAGTAGCTACATAATCTAAAATACATCTTATTACCTTATCTGTAGAGGGGAGATCATGTTTATCTTTTATGTGGTCGAGCATTTTAATTAGATCACTTTGAATTTCGAAGGTTACTTGTTCTTTATCTCCTGCCATAATTACTCCTATTTTTATTAATTAAAATTAAATATATATAACTGATTTTTCTTGTTCAATTATTTATATTTTAGAATGAAAAATTATAAAAATTAAAAAATTGATATTTTAGTAACAAAATTACTGTTTTTTTGTGATATTTTTTTTTGGAAAATGATATCTTTTCTTTATCAAATAAAATTTCAATTGAGGAACGAAAAATGAAGAATTTTTACAAACTATTTTTATTGTCTCTATTTTGTTTTTCTTTGTTAGCTTGCGGTTTGCTAGATACAGAAGAAGAAATAGGGTCAGATTTTAAATTTGGAATGATACTTGTTGGACCAAAGGATGACAAAGGATGGTCACAAGCCCACTATGAAGGAGGGCAATATATTGAAGAGATTTCGGGTGGACAAATGATAGTAGCTGATATGATAAATCCTGCTGATAGTCCAAACCTTACAGTTGACCAAGTTGTATCAGACATGATTGATGAAGGAGCACAGTTGGTTTTTGCTACTTCTGATGATATGAAAGACGGAATTCTTGCTGCTGCAGAAAAATTCCCTGATGTCCCTATGATTTGGGCTTCAGGTGACAGTGCATGGAAAGAAGGGAAAGCCTACAGAGGGGATTTAGCAAATCTGGGGAATATGATGGGAAAAATGGAATATGGGAAAATGATAGCAGGTTGTGCTGCAGCCTTAAAGACTAAAACTGGGAATATAAGTTTCTTAGGACCTTTAATTAATGATGAAACTAGAAGATTGGCTAACGCCGCTTATCTAGGTGCAAAACACTGTTATGAAGGTGACGCACAACTGAATTTTGAAGTAGTATGGATAGGATTTTGGTTTCATATACCAGGTGTGACTTCAGATCCCACCCAAGTAGCTAATGAATTTTTGGATGGAGGTTCTGATGTAATAATTTCTCACATTGATACCCCTGAGGCATTAGTGGTAACTGGTCAAAGAGCTGCTGAAGGAGAAGATATTTATGTAGTAGGTTATGATTATGAAGATTCTTGTGATACTGCTCCAGATGTCTGTTTAGGAGTCCCTTATTTCAATTGGGGCCCTAATTATTTGAATGCAGCTACTCAAGCTGCTAATGGAAATTTTGAAGCAGAATTTATATGGTCTGGACCAAATTGGGAAGATATCAATGATAAGGATTCTTCGTCAATAGGATGGAATTCAGGAAATGGATTGAATGATGAAGAAAAAAACAAACTAGATTCATTTATAGATACTCTTTCTTCAGGGAAATTAAATCTTTTCACTGGCCCATTAAATTTCCAAGATGGATCACAATATTTATCTGATGGTCAAGAAGCCTCAGATTCAGAAATTTGGTACACACCTCAATTACTAGAAGGAATGACTGGAGACAGTCAATAAAAATTATAGAGCTTCTCGAAAAGAGAAGCTCGGTTTTTTTATGAAGATAGAGATAAAAAACATATCCAAAACATTTGGAGATCTTATAGCAAATTCCGAAATTAGTATTTCTATCAATAATGGCATACATGCTCTTTTGGGAGAAAATGGAGCAGGTAAATCTACTCTCGTAAAAATTATTTCAGGACAAATTACTCCTGATTATGGAGAAATTTTAATTAATGGAGACCCTTTAATATTAGGGTCTCCGAAGAAATCAATTGAAAATGGTATAGGGTTATTAAATCAGGATCCTTTAGATTTTGGGAATTTATCAGTTTTAGAAACTTTTTTAGTTGGAATAAAAGACAAAAATCCTTATAGGAATCTTGAGAGGACCAAACAAAATATTTCTGATCTGTTTAAAAAATACAAAATCGATATTGAATTTTCAGAAAGAACCAACAACCTTTCAATAGGTGAACGACAACAAATTGAACTCATTCGCTTGCTTTATAATGGAGCAAAGTTAATTGTTTTAGATGAACCTACAAGTGCATTTTCTTTAGAACAAAAAAAAATGATGTTCAATACACTGAGAAGCTTGTCTAATGAAGGCATCATCATAATTTTTGTTTCCCATAAATTGGATGAAGTTATCGAACTTTGTGATTCAGGGACTATATTAAAATTGGGAAAAGTTATTCATTCAATAACTAAGCCATTTAATTCACAGGAAATAATCGGAAAAATGTTTGAAAAGACTCATTCTTTAGCAAAAAATGATCAAAATTTTTCCAGTTCTAAATATTTCAAAATTTCAATTTCAAACAATGATTTGTTAGATAAAGAAAAAAAATATTTAGAAAATAAATTTCCTTATGGGTCTGTAATAGGAATAGCTGGTCTTCAGGGATCATCGAATGATTTATTTATTAAGAATTTTTTCACAAAAGATATATCTGAAACAAAAATAAGATTAGATTCAAACAAAAATATTTCTAAAAACACATTTTATTATATGCCTGCAGATCGCATAGAAAGGGGTTTGTTTAGAGATTTGAATGTACTTGAACATTTTGGATTGTATAAAGCATCAGAATCAAAAATATTAAATTGGGAAAAAATTAAAGTTATTGCTTCAAAAAAAATCTCTGATTTTAATATAAAAGCTAATTTTTTCAATGAAGTAAGTGAATTATCAGGAGGGAATCAACAAAGATTGATGCTTTCTCTTATGCCTGAAGTTCAATCTATACTTCTTTTAGAGCAACCAACTAGAGGTTTAGATTTTAATTCTGCACAAAACATATGGGAAACAATTTTATTTAGGAAGTCAAAAGATATAGCTATAATTTTTTCTTCTACAGATATTGATGAAATTTGGGATTATTCAGATATAATACTTTCAGTTTCAGGTAGATTGATAGTGAACATTGATTATAAAAAAAATTTAACAAAAGACAAAATAATTAATTATGTTTCAGGAATAGTTTAAAGATGAAAAATAACTTTGAAATACTGCAAATAAATTTATTGAGATTATTTTTAACTTTATCCATTATCTTTTTAGTATTAACTCTTTTTGGAACTTCACCTTTAAAAGTTTTTGATTCAATAATTTACGGTTCTTTAGGTAGCTATTCTAAATTCATAAGAACTTTAATAGTCTGGGCTCCTATTTCTATGGCTTCTATTGCTCTAATTTATACCTTTTCAGCCGGAATGTGGAATATTGGAATAGAAGGACAAATTATAATGGGCGCAGTTGGGGCAACTTTAATTGCCCGATCTTTTCTAGGAGATACTTTTATTTCTCCATATGTTCAAATTATTTTTGCTATAGGATTTGGAGGAATCTGGGGTCTTATTTGTGGATTACTAAAAGTAAAAGGTAATGTTCATGAAATTTTTAGTGGATTAGGATTAGATTTTGTAGCCTCGGGAATAGTTATATATTTAATAATTGGACCTTGGAAAAGAGAAGGAATAGCTTCAACAAGTGGAACTGATATTTTTGATAAAGCTTCTTGGATACCTACAATCGGTCAAAATGGATTTCCTCTATTCCTTATTCTTATAATTTTGATTTTATATGTTTTTAGTTTTGTGGTTTTGAAATACACTTCATTTGGACTCAGACTCAAGGCAACGGGAGTCAACGAATTAGCTACTCAAAGGTTTTATTTTAGTTCTAGTACTTTTATATTATTATCCTTTTTTATAGCAGGGTCTATTGCAGGCTTGGCAGGGTTTTCTCAAGCATCTGGGGCTTATCACAAATTAGTGCCTTCAATTTCAGGAGGATTTGGGTTTTTGTCTATTTTGATTGTTTTAATTTGTTCAAGGAATATATATTTTACTTTTATAGTTAGTTTTTTATTTTCAGCTTTAATTGTTGGTGGCAGTCAACTGCAAATCAAGTTAGGTTTAGACCATAGTTTAATTGGAATTATTCAAGCAACATTTGTATTAAGTTGGTTGATATTTGAAAAATTAAAACTTGAAGAATCATTAATTAAAAAACTTTTCAGGAGCAATCAATAATGTTGTTTTTTGAAAATACAATAGTGACAGTTATATCATTAAGCACACCTTTGATTATAGCTGTAATAGGTGAAACCATATCTGAGAAAAGTGGAGTTATAAATCTTTCTGCTGAAGGGACTATTATGATATCTGCTCTTTGTGGATTTGCTTTTGGATATTTGACAGATTTCGCTTTAGTAGGATTTATAGCAGGAGCTTTAAGTGGTGCCTTTATTGCAGCTTTTATCTCATATTGCGACATAAAATTAAGAATGGATCAAATAGCAGTAGGGTTTGTACTGACCATTTTATGTATAGATTTAAGTAATTATATAGGTCAAGAATATGTGAGAATAAACGGACCAATAGTAACTAAGTTTTCTTTACCCTTGATTTCAAAAATACCTTTCTTAGGAAAAATTTTATTTAACCATTCTTTAATTACTTATTTTTCTATTTTACTAATTCCAAGTGCTTGGTTTTTTCTTAATAAAACAAATTTGGGATTAGCTATTAGAGCTTCGGGAGAAAACCCTATAGCTGCACGATCAAGAGGAATTAATGTAAAAAAAATGAGATTAATCGGTACTGTTATTGGAGGTGCATTGCTTGGTCTAGCAGGAGCTACATTTTCTTTATATACAAAATATGGATGGTCAGAAAGCCATACTGCAAATTATGGTTGGATTATATTAGCTATTGTTATTTTTGGAGGATGGAATCCTTATAGAGCAGCAGCAGGAGCCTATGGATTTGGTTTGTTACAAGTTTTGGCTATTAAGGCTCAATCAGTTACTTTAGCTCTTTCACAAATATTACCATTATTGCCATTTCCAATAATGATATTTATATTAGTTTTTATACAATACATTAATAGAAGAGATAGAAGAAATTTTCCTAAATTTATACTATCTATATTAGGGGGGAATCAGCCTGAAGCGCTCGGAAGAAAACTTCCTGAAGATGTGAAATGATATGAAAGATATTGAGATTTCAGATATAAAAGTTTTGTGGAATAGTGATGAAATAGATTCTGCTGTAAAAAAATTATCTAAAAAGATAATAAAACAGTTTAAAGAATATGATTCTATAAATCTTATTCCAATTTTAACTGGCGGTTTAGTTTTTGCCTCTAAATTGTTAATTGAACTTGAATCTTTGAAGCCAGGTTCATCTAGAATGTTTCCGCTAATTGCTAAAACTTATGGTAATTCTATAGAATCTCAAGGAACTAAAATATATGGCTATGAGTTTCTTTCAGATAGCTTAGAAAGAAACTCTCCAAGTATTATCGTTGATGATTTAATGGATACGGGTGAAACCCTTCTAAAAGTAAGGGAAAATGTATTAGGAATTTCAAATGATAAAGTTTATACCGCTGTACTTGTAGATAAGTTAGGGAATAGAAATAATATTTTTCATCCTGACTTTACATGTTTTGTACTAGATGATGATAAATGGATAGTAGGGTACGGGATGGATTATATTGGTAAATATAGAGGATTAGACTATGTTGGATCAATTATAAAAAATCTAAATAATGAAAATAGTTGATATTAAAATAGATGTTATAGAGCGAGATACTGGTCCTTTAGATGTAAAAGATGAAAGGTCTGATATAGGCGGGAAAACTACTCAAGGTATTTTAAGATTAATTACAGATGAAGGAATTGAGGGCAATGCCTTTATTGGAGACCAAGCATCCTCTTCAGAAGATAGGATAAAAATAATTAATGATGTCTTAAGGCCTAAATTATTAAATATGGATTCGTCTAATAGAGAACAATTATGGTCAGAAGTTGATAATTTATCTGGACACGGGTTACCTATATATTCTTCTTGGGCGCCAGTAGATGTTGCACTATGGGATTTAGCTGGAAAAGAGCTAGGAAAACCAGTATATTCACTTCTTGGTGGAGAAAACAAAGAAATTGAACTCTATGCAACTTATCCACCAAGGCATAATAATCCCGAAGGATTTGTAAATGAAGCAGAAGAATTGTTGGAAGAAGGATTTTCAGCTTATAAAATCCATCCAGGAAATTTAAGCGTAAAAGATACCATAACAGTTATTGAAGAGGTAAGAAATTTAACTGGAGATAAGATGAATCTAATGTTGGATAGAAATCATGGGTATTCTTTGAATGAAGCATTAAGAGTAGGTGAAGCTTTAGATGCTAATGAATACTATTGGTTTGAAGATCCGGTTAAGACTTCAAATGTCAGAGCTATTAAACGATTACATGAAAATTTAAATACACCAATTAACATGAGTGATGCAGCAACTTTTCTGATAAAAGAGGCAGCAAATTTTTTGGCAAATGATTTGATTGGTATGATCCGAGGAACAACAAGAAAATTAGGTATTACTGGACTATTAAAGCTATCATCTATGGCTGATGCATTTGGTATTAATTGTGAAATTGGATTAGCTGGGAACTCTCTAATGAACGTTGCTAATTTGCATGTTATTTCTTCTGTTTCTAATAATTCTTATTATGAATATTGGAGGCCAGAACACATACACCAATGGGGTATAGAAAATGAAATAAAAATCAACACAAATGGAAAATTAAATCTGCCTACAGCACCTGGGTTAGGGCTATTACTGGATGAAGATTGGATTGATTTCCACAAATTGGAAACTTTGAACTAAAATGCCATTTCTATATAGATCGGATATATTGTACTTAACAAAATATTTAAAAAAATATGAATTTGAAAAATAATAATTCTGATGTAGTAATAATAGGACTTGGAGCTATGGGGAGTGCTTGCTCTTATTATCTTAGCAGAGAAGGAATAGATGTAATTGGATTCGATACTTATAAACCTCCTCATTCCATAGGTTCATCTCACGGTGAAACAAGAATAATCCGAGAAGCCTATCATGAGGGAACTTCATATGTACCTATAGTTCAAAGAGCGTATGAATTATGGGAAGAAATGGATATTAAATCAGATGAAAACTTAATTTCTCAATTTGGAGGAATTATTTTGGGTAATGATGGTGATCATATAGAAAAAGCATTGAAATCAGCAGGGAAGTACAATATTCCAATTGATCAATTACACAGCACTCAAATAAAAGACAGGTTCCCTGTTTTGAATCCCCCAGATAATTTTATGGGGTTGTATGAAAAGAGAAGCGGTGCGGTGTTTCCTGAGAAATCTATTTCATTTATGCATGAAGAAGCTAGAAAAAATGGAGCTAGACTATTTTATGAAGAAAAAGTATTAGGATGGAAAAAAAAATCAAACTATTATTTGGTTGAAACTAATAAAGGAACTTATTTGACAGAAAAATTGATCTTTAGTTCTGGTGCATGGATAAAAAATTTAGTTCCAGATCTAGATCTCCCTGTAAAAATAGAAAGACAAGTTCTTTTTTGGCTCGAACCTAAAAGAAACAAGGATCTTTTTCTATCTGAACTTTTACCAAATACAGGGTGGGATTTAGATAACGGCCTTGAATTTTATACTCAACCCATAATTGAAAACAAAGGATTTAAGGTGGCAAAGCATCATGACGGAGAGTTTATATTACCTGAAAACTTAAATAGAGAAACAAAGAAAGAAGATATAGTTGCAATAAGATCTTTCTTAGAGGAGTACATACCTGATGCGAACGGGAAAATACTAAATAGCAAAGTTTGTATTTATACTGATACGCCTGATTTAGATTTTATTTTAGACTTTTCATCTGGAGATGAAAATGTAATTATTTGCTCTCCATGCTCTGGACATGGATTTAAATTCACTCCTGCTATTGGAGAAATTTGTATGAAAATGATTAAAGGAGAAAATATTCCATTCGATTTATCTGAATTTTCTATTAGCAGGTTTTAATTGATCATATATAAGACATTTTTTTAATAATACTTATATATAAGACATAAGCTTATAACCGGCTTTAAAATATAGTAGAATGTGACCAAACATGAATCTATTTCGGTGAATCCCGGGCTATTGTTGCTGGTGTCACTCCTGAAAAATAAGGAAATGAAAGGAGAGATTATGTTTTATTTACGCAATAAGTTGGTAGCTGCAATAGTGCTACTAATGGCGATCTTCATTTTTGCAGCATGTAGCAGTGAAGAGGATTCTTCTACAGGAGCTTCTAGTGGAAGTACTCTTACAACTATACTTGAAAGAGGACAGTTGGTTTGTGGTGTTAATGATAACCTAACAGGTTTTGGAGTTGTTAATTCTTCAGGACAATTCGAAGGTTTTGATATTGATTACTGTAAAGCTGTAGCAGCAGCAATTTTAGGAGACTCTAGCAAAGTTGAATACGTTCCATTAACAGCTTCGGCTCGTTTTGAAGCTTTAGCAGCTAATGAAATTGACATGCTTGTTAGAAATACAACTTGGACAGCAAGTAGAGATAGAGACCTAGGTAATGATTTTACTGTAACTACCTTTTATGATGGACAAGGAATGATGGTAAAAGCAGCAAGTGGATATGATTCAATTGAATCAATGGCTGGTGCAACAGTATGTGTTCTTCAAGGGACAACTACTGAGCTAAATCTAGATGATAGATTTGCTTCTAATGGAATTGCATACACACCATTGACATTTGAAACAAATGATCCTTTGCAAGCAGCTTATGAAGAGGGTAGATGTGACGGATGGACTACTGATAAATCAGGTCTAGCTTCTAAAAGAGCAGGTTTTGCTAACCCAGACGATCACGTAGTATTGGCTGAGACTTTATCTAAAGAACCACTAGGTCCTCTTACAAGAGATAATGATAGTGAATTTTATGATGTTGTTCAGTGGGTAGTATTTGGTATGATGCAAGCTGAAGAAAGTGGAATAACAAGTTCCAACGTTGCTTCAATGGCTGCAAATCCAACAGATCCAGGTATGGCAAGATTACTAGGTGTTGGTTTTGATGGTGGTGAGCCTTCTGACTTCTCATTTGGAATTCCAGTAGACTTTATGCAAAATGTAATATCTCAAGTAGGTAACTATGGTGAGGTTTATGACAGACATTTAGTTCCACTAGGTTTGACAAGAGAAGGTAGCTTGAACGCTCAATGGACTGACGGTGGGCTAATTTACGCTCCTCCATTTAGATAGGAATTTCCTATTAATAATTTTAACCTGCAGGGTAGAAATACCCTGTAGGTTATATTTACACATATGTTTTCATCTTTATTTCAACAATTAAAGTCTGAAGAATCAATTGGAAAAAAGCTCGAAGTCTTACTTTATGATAGGAGTTTTAGGAAGCTTATTGTTCAATTGGTTTTTTCTTGTTTAATGATTATTTTTCTTTTCTACTTGATTTCAAGGGCTTTTAGCTTAGAACTTGGATTTGGTCATCTTGGAAGCAGGGCAGGATTTGGGATTAGTCATGCATTTTTAATCGAATATACAAGTAATGATTCTCGCTGGCAGGCTTATTTTGTAGGGATAATAAATACTATAAGAGTAAGTTTTATTGGTATATTGATAGCTACTACATTGGGGGTACTAATGGGTCTAGCTAGATTGTCTAAAAACTTTTTAATACGTAATATTTCTGCAGGATATGTAGAATTTATAAGGAATACTCCTTTATTGATTCAAATAATATTTTGGCAACTAGTATTATTGCAACTTCCTAAAATTTCTGAAGCATTAACTTTTGGAGGTTTTTCAGTATGGTCTAATAGAGGAATTCTTCTACCTTTTATTAATTCTGTTGAAAATGGATCTTTGTGGTTTTTGATACTTTTAGTTAGTTTGGTAGTAACTCTTTTTCTAAGATCTTACTTAAATAAATATCGTGAAGAAAATGTAAACTTCTTTTCTCCTAATTTGATATCTTTAGTTTTTTTTCTCATTATTGCTTTGATTTCTTATTTCTTATTGGGAATAAACCTGTATGCAGATGTACCATCATTGGAAATAAATCAATATGGAACCTACATTCAATCAGGTGGATTTTTACTTTCTCCAGAATTTTCTGCTATTTTATTTGCTTTAGTTTTGTACACAGGAACTTTCATTACAGAAATCGTTAGAGGAAGTATTCAAAGTTTACCAAAAGGACAAACAGAAGCTGCTCAAGCTTTGGGGTTAAGTTCATATCAAAGAATAACTTTAATTATTTTGCCACAAGCTCTTAGATCTATAATTCCTCCTCTTACAAATCAATATTTAAATTTAACTAAAAATTCAAGCCTGTCTGTAGCTATAGCATATCCAGATGTATTTATGGTTTCAAGAACGATAATGAATAATGCAGGCCATGCTTTGCCTATGTTATTTCTAATATTAATTACATTTTTAGGACTAAGTCTTTTTATTTCAATGTTTATGAACTTCTTGAATAGAAGAGTTACGAGGATAGGTGCATGACAGAAGTTATTAATTGGGTGAAAGAAAATTTATTAGCATCAAAACTTGATATTTTTTTGACAATATCGGGAGCTTATTTTATTTACTTTATATTCTCTATGTTTTTCACCTTTGTCTTTACTTCTGATTGGACTCTAATTGAGGTAAACAGAAAAATTTTATTAGTTGGATTATTCCCAGAAGAAGATTTGTGGCGGGTTTGGTCAATATTCTTTGTGTTTTCTATTTTATTGTCTTCAACCATAAGTTTAGTGTATGGACTTCAGATAAAAACATCTATTTTTTATATTTCAATGCTATTGATTCCATTCTTGATTTTTACGACAACTAATATGCTTTTTTATGTTATACCTCTTGTTGTTCTTTCTCTATTTTCTTATATTGGAATTTTTTACATCAAGAGAACTTCTTATAAGTTAATACTTTCTAGAATAATTATTGCTTCTTGGATAATTTTTATACCATTTTTGTTCTTAGTTTTAGTCTTAGCAGGAGGTCCAAAAGTAACACTTTGGGGAGGATTTTTTGTAAATTTAATTTTAGCAGTAATAGCTATTTTAGCCGGATTTCCACTAGGAGTTGTATTTGCATTAGGAAGAGCTAGTTCCTATAAAACTATAAAGCTAGTTTCAGTTGTTTTTATAGAAACTTTTAGAGGAGCTCCATTGATTGCTTGGCTGTTTTTTGCTTGGTTTGTTCTTCCAAATTTCTTGCCAGATTTATTTTCTCTAAGTGATATAAATTTAGTGATTAGAGCTATGATTGTATTATCTTTATTTTCGAGTGCTTACGTAGCTGAAGTAGTTAGGGGAGGATTGCAATCTATTCCTAAAGGTCAAAAAGAAGCAGCTACAGCATTAGGGCTAAATACTTATTTAGAATTATTTTTCATTACTTTACCTCAAGCTATAAGGATTGTTATTCCTGCTATTGTTAGTACTTTTATTGCAATATTTAAGGATACTTCACTAGTTTTTATATTGGGGATCACAGATTTATTAAGAATCGGAAGGTTGATTCCTGAACAGCAACAAGAATTCTATGGAAAATCTATAGAAGTATTATTGATTGTGGCTCTTTTATTTTGGGTTGTTTCAATAATACTTTCACAAATAAGCAGATCAATTGAAAAAAGGCTTAATGTTAGCCAATAAGGAGAGAAATTATGGATAAAAATATATCTGTTGAAACAAAAGAAGTAACAAAGTTTTTTGGATCATTTCAAGCATTGAAGGGTATTACTGCAGACATTTATGAAGGAGAGGTTGTAGTTGTTTTAGGACCTTCTGGTTCGGGTAAATCAACCTATATTAGAACAATTAATGGTCTTGAAGAACATGATTCTGGTTTGATAAAAGTAAATGGTACTGAGCTTAATAATAATGTAAAAAATATTGAAAAAATTAGGTCAGAAGTTGGAATGGTATTTCAACAATTTAATCTTTTCCCTCATTTATCTGTTTTAAGAAATATTACCTTAGCTCCTCAGAAAGTAAAAAAATTACCTAAATCTGAAGCAGAAGATTTGGGTATGAGTTTGCTTGAAAGAGTAGGTATCCCTGAGCAGGCATTGAAATACCCATCTCAATTATCTGGAGGTCAACAACAACGAGTTGCTATAGCAAGGGCATTAGCTATGCAACCTAAAATAATGCTGTTTGATGAACCTACTTCAGCTTTAGATCCAGAAATGATCAAAGAGGTTTTGGACGTAATGACTGAGCTAGCTCAAAGTGGCATGACAATGATTTGTGTAACACATGAAATGGGCTTTGCAAAAGAAGTTGCAGATAGATTTCTGTTTTTTGATGAAGGATTAATTGTAGAATCGGGAACACCTGAACATTTTTTTGAAAATCCACAAGAAGATCGAACTAAATTATTCTTAAGTCAAATTTTATAAATTTTCTATTGTCATTTTTTTAATACATATATTATTATCAAAGAAATTAATAATATAACTTAGGGATTGAAATGTACGAAAAAAAAAGAATTGGTGTTTTTGGAGCTGGGGCAATTGGAGGAGTAGTAAGCGGATTACTTTCTAGGGCAGGACATGATGTTACTATTATTGATACTTGGTATGAACATATAGAAAAAATCAATTCAAATGGATTGATAGTCAGAAATCAAGAGTCTGAATATTGGTGTAAGCCAAACGCTATTCATATAAATAATCTACAAGGCATAAAAGAAAAGTTTGATATAGGGATTATTTCAGTTAAATCTTATGATACGGAGTGGGTAACTCATGCATTGAAAAATTATGTAAAAGATGAGGGTTTTTTTGTAGGATTCCAAAATGGAATAAATGATTTTACTATTTCAGAAATTGTAGGGGAAGAAAAAACTTTAGGTTGTGTTATTACTATAGCAGCAATGGCTTCTGAACCAGGATATGCATGGAGAACAGACTCTAGAGGAAATGGCACAGCATATAAAGTTGGAGAAATGATTGGAGGGAGAACTGAAAGGCTTAAAGATTTTGTAGCTATGATGCAAGCAGTAGGAAAAACAGAAGTAACAGAAAATCTATTAAGAGATAGATGGACTAAACTTATGGTAAATTGCATGGATAATACTTTATCAGGTTTGACAGGTTGGGGGACATCAGAAGTTAGATCAGAACCTATTACACAAGATGTAGCAATAAAAATTGCGGCTGAAGTTATTCATGTATCAAAATCTGAAGGGTATGAAATAACTGATATTAATGGTATTTCAGCAAAGGAATATTTAGATGCTGCATCTGGAATTAAAATTGAAGAATTAAAAAATAAAATGTTAGAAGCAGCTAAGCTGGCAGGATCAGCTAGTAGACCATCATTTGGTCAGGATGTTTTGAAAAAAAGAAGAACAGAAGTTGACTATCTGACTGGGTATATTAGTAAAATTGGCAAAAAAAATAATGTTGAAACCCCTATTTGTGACAAGATAACCGCGATAGTAAATGAACTTGGAGTAGGATTTGATCCTTCTCCTAATCATCTTGACGAAATAGAAAAAATGATTAGTTGATAAGAGAGGGTTTAAAGTGTACGAAAAAAAAAGAATTGGTGTTTTTGGAGCTGGAGCAATCGGAGGAGTAGTAGGCGGATTACTTTCTAGAGCAGGCCATGATATAACTCTTATTGATACTTGGTATGAGCATATAGAAAAGATTAATTCTAGTGGACTTATCGTGACAACTCAAGAATCATCATATAGATGCAACCCAAAAGCCGTTCATATTAACGATTTACAGAGTATAAAACATAAATTTGACATAGGAATTATAGCTGTAAAATCCTACGATACTGAATGGGTAACACATGCATTAAAAAACCTTGTAAAAGGAGATGGATATTTTGTAGATTTTCAAAATGGAATAAACGATCTAAGGATTTCAGAAATTGTAGGTAAAGAAAAAACATTAGGTTGCATAATAACCATAAGTGCAGCAGCTTTTGAACCAGGTTTTTCTTGGAGGACTGATGATAGGAAAGATGTTTGTTTTAAAATTGGAGAAGTTTCTGGAGGTGTTACTGAAAGACTTAAGGATTTCGTAGCAATGATGCAAGCGGTGGGGTTATCAGATTATACAGAAGATTTGCTTGGGGAGAGATGGTCAAAATTGATGGTTAATTGCATGGCCAATCCTCTAGCAGGATTAACTGGATGGGGTACTTCGAAAGTTAGAACAGAAACAATAACTCAAAACATAGCTATACAAATTGCTTCTGAGGTAGTCAAAGTTGCTAAATCTGATGGCTATAAAATGGGGAAGATAATGGGAATGGAACCTGAAGATTTTGTTGATGCTGCCAATGGAGAAAAAATTGAAGAAATAAAAAATCAATTTTTAGATGCTGCCAAAAAGGCAGGATCAGCTAGTAGACCATCATTTGGTCAGGATGTTTTGAAAAGAAGAAGAACCGAAATTGATTACCTTACTGGATTTGTAAGTGGCGTTGGGAAAAAAAACAATATACCAACACCTTTTTGTGACAAAATTACTGAAATAGTGAACAAACTTGGTGTCGGCTTTGATCCTTCTCCTGAGCATATAAAAGAATTAGAAAAAATGTTAATTTAAATTCTATTTGTGAGGTTTGTAATTTATTCCTGATAAATTTCCTGATTCGTATATCCCATCCCAATGATCTAAAAATGTTTTATTCCATTCATCTGTGAATTTAGTCTTTATCATTTCTTCAAAAATTGGCCAAAATATAATTATTCCATCTGCTCCATCAATTATAGCTTTGTGTGCTGTTTCGACAGATCTTACTAGAGCTGCGGTGATAAATGGTCTGTTTTTCCAACCTTCAAAAGTAGATTTCATTTCTCTTATTAATTCTGTTGAATCTTTATTAACATCAAGGAATGGCTCACAAAATGGAAGTAAATGAGTAACGCCTGCATTAGCAGCTAAAACAGCTTGGTTTAAAGAAAATATAGTTGTACAAAATGTTTCTACATTGGCTTTTTTTAATTCAACGAATGCTCCTAATGCATATTCACTCATAGGAATCTTTAGAATTATTTGATCAGATAATTTTGTAAAAGCTTCACCCACATCTAAAAGTTCATTTGTTGAATGTCCATCTATCTCTATAGCTACTTTTTTATCTGTTATATCTAAGTATCTCTTAGTTAAATCTATTATTGAACCATATTTATCTGTCATGTCCTTCAGAACAACAGTATTTGTAACAATACCCTTAACTCCTTTATCCATCCATTTTTTTAAATCTTCTGGATCTCCAGCTAACCATACATCAGGTCCTATAGAATTATTCATATTTTCATTTGCATTTGTGATTTTCATATAATTCTCCTATTTTATTTCTATAACATTTTCTTTTTCAATTTTTTCTTTATCTAATTCCATACCCAAACCTATTAATTCTGTCTCTTCAAAATATCCTTCTTTTGGCTTCTCTGGAGTTTTCAGAAAATGCTGATGAACTTTATTCCACTTTATCAGATACTCTTGAAAAGGAGTATGAATTGGTACTTGTGATAATGAAAAATGCAGAGTTGCATTTGAGGAATGACCGTGTGGAATTGTAATTAGATCAAAAGTACTAGCTAGATTAGCTATTTTTATCACTTCAGACAAACCTCCTGCCCAGTAAATGTCTGGTTGATAAAAATCTAGAGCATTTTTTTCAATAAATCTTAACATTCCCCATCTTGTATAATCATGCTCTGCACCAGATAAAGGTATATTTATTTTTTCTTTGATTTTTTTATAAATTTCTACTCTGTCTGGCATTACAGTTTCTTCTAACCAATACGGTCTATATTCTTCAATTCTTTTTGCTAATTCAACAACATATTTGTAGTCCATTGATTGCCAACAATCAAGCATTATTTCATAATTATCTCCAACTGATTCTCTAATTGTTTTGACCATTTCAACATTCTTAATTAATCCTTCAATTCCAGCCATAGGGCCAAATCTAAAAAACCATTTTTGGGCTGTAAATCCTTTTTCTTTATATAATTTTGCTCTTTCTGAAACTAATTTCATATCAGTCACATTAAAACCAAGCATAGAGGCATACGCAGGAAATTTTTTTCTAGTAGGACCTCCTAAGATTTTATACACTGGGGTATTGTAATATTTCCCTTTTAAGTCCCATAGCGCACAATCTATAGCACTTATGGCAATCATTGTAATTCCTTGTCTGCCATGCACACTTAATCTATGCATTTGATCCCAAAGTAATTCAACAGCTAAAGCATCTTTTCCTAAAATAATTTTTGATAAAGTTTCTTCTATGATTTTTGCATGGGAAGAATCAATAGGACCAGCTGTACCGTATAAACCTTCTTCTGTGTGAATTTCTACAAATATTGAACTTGTTTTTACAATATCACCTGTTTGAAAATTATCATTTTCATGACCTTGGATAGCATATTCAGGATAAATATCTATGGGTCTAACAAGCCTATCTTCCCAAAAGACTCCATTTGACTTAAAGCTTCCTTGTAAATTTCTTATTTTAACTTTTGTTATTTTCATAATTTTGCAAAATTTCCTTTCCTTTCAATGGCCAATCCAACGTAGTTCCTGTGCTTTCAGAATTAAAAGCTGTTATAAGATCTTGTTTATTTGAAACACCCCAATTTCTAACTAAAATATTTTTTTCCTTTGCATTGTTGACAGAATTTATATTTGAAAACTTAGCTCTAGGGCAAATAAGGTCTATTTTTTGATCTTTGCAGATTTCTAAATCATATTTAGTTATTTTTTCTAAAAGCCAAGCGGTTCTTTCATTTTGATTTAATTTCCTAAATCTTATGATTTGTTCGACAAAAAAACTACTTATTGATATTCCTCCGACTTCATAAAGACCTTTATTAGAATTTAACCATCCATTATTCTTTAATGATTCTAGTACTATTTCAGGAAGCTCTTGATCACGAGATTTTAGCTCTAAGTGTAAATTTGATTTATCTTTATACTTTTTTAATAGATCATCAAGTTTTGGAATCGAATATTTCTCATCATCTAATTTGAAGTTATTTTTTGCTTGTAAATTTTTTATTTCTTTAAAACTTTTTTCAGAAATGAGGCCATTCACACCAGTTGTTCTATATAAATCATAATCATGGATTACAACAGGAATTTGATCTTTTGTAAGCTGCACATCAAATTCAAAATTAGGAAATCCAGATTTTAAAGCTAAGTCGAAAGCAGGAAATGTATTTTCAGGTGATAATTCTGAAAAACCTCTATGAGCTATGATATTAAATTCTTTTCTCATAAAATTATCTTTCATTTGGAGAAATCATATATTTCATACCTTCTCCATTTGCTGTAGATTCTATTGCTTCGTTGATTTCTTCTAATTTATAGGTCTTGCTAACTAATTTTTCAAGATTAAATTCATTGATCTTTTCTGGAGTTTGATCAAAATAATTTCCTCTTCCAAATGCACCAAAGAGCTTTACTTCTCTGTAGTGAAAATCATACAGATCACTTTTTAGATTTGACTCTTCAGGATGAACTCCAATCATTAATGCTTGTCCTCTAGGACGTAATTTTGAAATACCTTCAGCTAACAATTCTGGTTTGCCAACTGCCTCAATAAAAATATCGAAACCAATTCCTTCAGAAATTTCATTTAATTCTTCATCATAATTTTTATCCAAGGGATTAAGAACAAAATTAGCACCAAAAGATTTTGCAATATCTCTCCTTATTTTATTTGGTTCAGAAATAACTAAAGTATCTATATTTTTTTTTAAAATAAAAAGTTGGCAAAATATACCCATAATTCCTGCACCAAAAATAAGTACTTTTGATTTATCTTTATAGTTGATCATTTCAGTTCCAGAAAAACAACAAGCAGCAGGTTCTGTCATCGCTGCAACTTCAAAAGGCATATTTTTAGGTATTTCTATAGCACAAGAAAAATGCATTACAGAAAATTCAGCAAAAGCTCCAGTACTTTTTTCAGAATTTAAGCATCTTGAAATTTGCCAATTTAAACAATTATTACAATTTCCACAACTTGAAGTTGTGTTACAAGCGACTCTTTTGCCTATTCTATCTTTAGGTACTTTTGATCCTACATCTACAATAATTCCGCTAAATTCATGCCCTAAAATTTTTGGAGGATCTGAAGGAAAGAGGCCTTGAGTTATATGTACATCAGTACCGCATAATCCAACTTTTTCAATTTTTACTAATACTTGTTCGTCATTCAATTTAGGAATATTTATATCCTGAATTTCAAATTTATTTTCTCCCAGCCAAACTGATGCTTTCATTTATTGAGTTTTGTATTTATTAAGAACACTATATATTAAAATTTGCAAATAACTATAAAATATTCATAATAAATTCTTTAAAGGGAGATTTAATTGATAAGATGAATTTAATCAATAATTTAATCAATAATTTGTTATGTTTAATGACTATAAAATAAATAATGTTGAATCTTTTGAAACACCAGAACATTTAATATTTGAAGAAAAGGTTTTCCACAATATAAACTCAATAATTTCTTTGGTAGGTGACAAAGAACGATTAATTCCTCATGCTAAAACTCATAAATCAAAAGATACTTTAAGTATTCTTATTGATAAAGGATTAAAGAAACATAAAACTTCTACATTAAATGAATTAGAAGTTTTAGCTGAATGTAATCCAGAAACACTAATATTAGCTTATCCTATTACATCTGTTACTAAAGTAAACAGATTAGAAAAAATAATCGAAAAATTTCCTGAAACGAATTTTTATACCATAATCTCTAATACTTTTCATTTCGATTTAATAAAAGATATAAAAAATTTAAGTGGAGTTTTTATAGATTTAGATACAGGGATGAATAGAACTGGAATATTAAAAGAAAACGTTTCTGAGTTATTAGATTATATTTATTCAAAAAATTTTAAAAAATTAAAAGGAATACATGCATATGATGGCCAAACATATGGAATATTAAGCGTTGAAGATCGAGTAATTGACACTCAAAATTCTTTAAAAGATATCAGAGCTGTTGAAAAACTGATTAAAGAAAAATTTACTATAAATGATTTTGAAATTATTGTAGGAGGCTCTTGGTCTTTTCACTTCTATATTGATGAGAAAGACATAAAACTTTCTCCAGGTACTTGGATTTATTGGGATATAAGTAACATAAAGCAGAAAGAATTAAACTTCCAAATTGCTGGAGTAGTTTTAGGTCAGGTGATAGATCAAAATAATGATAATGATACAGTGACAATTGATATAGGCGCTAAAGCCATATCAAGTGACCCTCCTGCTGAGAATAGATTGAGGCTTGTTGATAAACCAAATGCAAAATTGATTTTTCAAAATGAAGAACATGGAATTGTAAAACTTAATGGTGAGTCTTTAGAACTGGGTGATTATGTTTTAGCTCAACCAGGACATGCATGTACTGTAACTCCTAAATATAATAGAGCCTTAAAAATTAATGAAAAAGGAGATGTGTCGGGAATTATTACTCCACACGCAAGAGATAGGATTTGATCTAGATGGATACAAAAATAAAAAACCCTCAAGTAATTATTGTTGGATCGGGTTTTGCAGGTTTGTATATGCTCTATAAGTTGAGAGAGATTAATATCGATGCAATCGTTTTAGAAAAAGCATCTGGAGTTGGAGGAACTTGGTTTTGGAACAGATACCCTGGAGCTAGGTGTGACATTGAAAGCATAGAGTATAGTTATTCATTTTCTGAAGACCTACAACAAGAATGGAATTGGTCAAATAGATACTCGGATCAATCTGAAATTTTGGATTATTTAAATCATGTTGCTGATAGATTTGATTTGAGAAAAGATATTGTTTTTAACTCCACTGTGTTATCGGCAACATACAATGAATCTTCAAAAGAATGGGAAATAAAAACAGATTCTCATTCTTACAAATCTAAATTTTGTGTGATGGCTACAGGGACTTTATCTTCGATAAAGGAGCCAGACTTTATAGGGTTAAATCAATTTGAAGGGGATTGGTATATAACAGGAAAGTGGCCTCATGAAGGGGTAGATTTTAAAAATAAGAAAGTGGGAATTATTGGGACTGGATCTTCAGCTGTTCAGTCTATTCCTGTAATAGCTAAGACTGCTGAACACCTAACTGTATTTCAAAGAAGCCCAAATTATTCAATTCCAGCAAATAATAAACCTTTGTCAAAGAAAGAAATCATAAATGCAAAATCTAATTATTCTCAGATAAGAAAAAATGCAAAGTATACAAGAGCAGGAATAGGATATAACCAGTTTGAAGAAAAAAAAATCTTAGATTTTTCTAAGGATTTTATAAATGCAGAATTAAGTAGGCGTTGGGATATTGGAGGGCAAGAAATTTTTACAGCTGGTTTTACAGATGTTGGAGTTGAACCAGACGCTAATAAAATTGCTGCAGATTTTGTGAGGTCAAAAATAAAAGAAATTGTGAAAGATTCAGTGACAGCAGACCTACTTTCTCCTAAGGATTCTATTGGATGTAAAAGATTATGTGCTGACACTAATTATTTTGAAACTTATAATCTGAAAAATGTAGAATTGATTGATATAAATTCTACTCCAATAGAATCAATCACAAAAAATGGATTATGTACAAATACCAAAGAATATGATTTTGACATACTAATTTTTGCAACAGGCTTTGATGCTATGACTGGAGCTTTATTAGCTATAGATATAATTGGAAAGAATAATATAAAACTAAAGGATAAATGGAAAGATGGCCCAAGATCTTATTTGGGGATATCGATATCAGATTTTCCTAATTTATTTACTGTTACTGGTCCTGGAAGCCCTTCAGTATTAACAAATATGATAGTAGCAATTGAACAACACATAGAGTGGATTTTTGATTGTATAAATTATTTAAATAAAACCAATAAATATGAAATTGAAGCAAATATTAAATACGAAAATCAATGGATGGAACATATCGAAGAAGTTGCAAGTAATACTCTAAGATATACATGTAATTCATGGTATGTAGGTGCAAATGTACCAGGAAAAAAAAGAGTCTTTATGCCTTATGCAGGAGGTTTTGGTAAGTATAGAGAAAAATGTGATGAAGTGGCTAAAAATAATTATGAAGGGTTCAAAATTATCTAATAATTTATATAATCAGAAACCTTATCAAGGCATATTTTTGAATCATTTAGATTTCCTATGTTGACATTAAATCCATGTAACGCGCCCTTGTAAATTTCTATCTTAGAATCTACTTTTTCTCTAATGTTTTCATAGTATATTTCAGCCTCAGTTTTTAAAACATCACACTCAGCTGCGATTATATATGTTCTAGGAAGGTTTTCATTGAGATCATCTTTAATTATTGCTGAAAACTTATTTGCTTGGCTTACTTCACCTTCAATATAATTGTTCCAAAACCAAATCATTGATTCTTTCTCTAGTCCGTAACCCTCAGAGAATTCATTATAAGATTGAGTTTCAAAATCATTATTCAATACTGGAGTGAAAAGAATTTGATTTTTTATCATGTCATTTTTTGTGTCTCTAAATAACATTGAAACAGCTGCAGCTAAATTACCTCCAGCAGATGTTCCACATATAGAAATTTTATTGGGATTAATATTAAATTCTTTATAATTTTCATGTATGAAATAGACGGCTTTATAGCAATCTTGTAAAGGTGTAGGAAATTTAAATTCAGGAGCTAAACGATAATCCACAGAAATGATTTTATGTTTAGATTTTTTTGCTAGGTATCTGCACATTTTATCGTCTGCATCAAGATCTCCAAGGACCCAACCTCCTCCATGAAAGTTGACTAATAATGGTAGGTTGTTTTCATTTGAGTCTGAGAAAATTCTAAGTCTTATATTGGCATTGTTGATAAAAATTTCTTTATTTTCTATACTCAGAATTTCTATTTCAGGTAAAGGGAAAGCATCTTTATTATTATTAAATTGTTCTCTTGCTTCTTTAGGAGTTAATGATTGAAGAGGTTTACCTTTTAAAACCTTTCTTTCTTCTAAGTAATTTATTGATTCTTGATTTAACATTCAGTTCTACTTTATTTTTATTTATATAATTAATATCATTATTCTTATAACTTGTGACATTGTCTTTGACGGGTTTTTTGGGAAATAATAATATTTAGTTAATCCTCAAGATTTGCCCCTCAGATTCGAACCTTGAGGATTTCCACTTTAAATGGATTCATTTTTTAAAAATAAAAATTTAAACGCTTTAGTTTTTTCGAAAAATCTTCTTAATTATGCTCTTCATATGAGAGTATTATTCTTTAGTTGGTTAGCTTATGAAATAACTCAAAAAGATTTGTGGGTAGGAATAGTACTTGGAGTAGGATCAACACCAATAATACTATCTTCATTTTTAGGTTCATTTTTATCAGAAAGATACAACATAAACAAAATACTATTCTATTCTTATTTACTCTTATTGTTTTTGTTTGGATTATTTTTTTTTATTGATTATAAAAATATCTATAATTTATTATTTCTAAGCTTTTTGTTTGGGATGATTATGGGTATTCCTGGCCCACCTTTCTGGACTATTGTTATTAATACTTTTGGGAAAAAGGATTTGAGTAGAATCAATTCTTTTTACTACACCTTTCAATTTTTTGGTGAGATGCTAATTCCTCTTGTTTTTGCATTTTTAATTTCTAACTTCAGTTCAAATTACATAATTTTTTTTGCTTGTTTTTTATTGATAATTGGAATTTTTTTGATTAACTTTTTTCCAGAGGACAATCAACTAAAAAATCAAAAAGATTTAATAATTTATGATTCGTTTTCTAAAATATTAAAAGAAAACCCAGTTGTGTTTTGGGGAGTTATAATAGTTTCAATTCAGTCTATTTTCGGAGTTACTATTTTTATAGTATTGCCTCAGTATGCAAATGATTTTGGAATTGGTGCCTCAGGTTATGGGATTTTTTTTGCAGCTAATGGCGCAGGTGTATTTTTGGGGACGGTTTTTTCTTTTTATACGGGAATTTTTAAAAGTAAATTGCTTGTTTGGATACTCTCTACAATCGGCTGGGATATTGGGCAAATTATTTTTGCGTTTTCAACAAATTATTACTTATCTATTATAGTTTTATTTTTGATGGGTTTTAGTGCCGCATATTGGGTTGTAGCTGCGAACCTTATTTTTCAAAATGAGACATCAGATAAAGACAGAAATAAAATTATGGGATTATATCAGTTTGTTACACAGATATTTTTTATTGGTTTGTTAGTTGGGGGTATAATTTCACATATTACAAATGCACAAGTAGCACTCGTAATAAGTGCCTTGTCTAGTTATCCTGTTTTTATTATTGCTATAATTTCCTCTAAGAAATTGCGTATTGTTTAAATATAAAATTCTTGTAAACTCGTATTAGAAAAGAGGATATTATGCTACCTATTGAAGAATTAAAAAATAAATCGTCAGAAAACTTAAATAATAAAAAAAGTATTGCTATAAAACTATCTAAAGATATACTTTCTGAACCTGAAACCGGTTATAAGGAATTCAAAACTAATAAAAAAATTTATGAGGTCTTAAAGTCTTTAGATATGGAAGTAGTAAATAATCTTGCTATAACAGGTCTAAAGACAACAATTAATGGAGCTAAACCTGGCCCTCATATAGCTGTAATAGGTGAACTAGACGGTCTGCCTGTTCCAGGACATCCTTTTTCAGATAAGGACACCAATGCAGCTCATGCATGTGGTCATCATATTCAAATAGGAAATATGCTAGCAACTTTATTTGCATTAAATTCTGAAGAAATATTAAGTAATCTTTCTGGTTCTATTTCTTTTATTGCGGTACCTTCAGAAGAATATGTAGAGATTGAATGGAGAAATGAACAAAGATCAAAAGGAGAATTTGAATTTTTGGGAGGCAAACAAGAATTAGTAAAATTAGGAATTTTTGATGATATTGATATATCTATGATGACTCATGCTAGAGGAAATTTTTCAGGTTTTGGTTATGGAGGAACTGGTAATGGATTAGTAGCTAAGTTTATAGAATTTCATGGAAAATCCTCTCACGCTGGAGGAGATCCTCATCTAGGAATAAATGCTTTAAATGCAGCAAATTTGGCAATGGGCAATATTCATGCAAATCGGGAGACATTTTATGATGATCATCATATAAGAGTTCATCCAATAATTACTCATGGTGGTTCAGTAGTAAATCAAGTCCCAGAAATAGTTACATTAGAGACATTTGTACGAGGGTCGTCTTTAGAAGCTATAAAAAATGCTAATCTCAAGGTTGATAATTGCTTACGAGCTGGAGCAATGGCTGTTGGGGGAGAAGTTGAAATAACAACTTTACCCGGATATTTCCCACTATTTCACGATACTAATTTGCAAGAATTATATAAGAAAAACTTAAAAAACAATGAAAATAAATCTACAGAACTAACTTACGGAGGAGGTTCTACTGACATGGGAGATCTTGCTCATCTTATGCCTGTTATACATCCTTATGTAGGAGGAGCTACGGATGCTTCTGCCCATACTGCAGGATTTGTAGTTGAAGATTATGATTTAGCTGTAGTAGAAGCAGGAAAAATGATGGCATTTACTATTATTGATCTTTTGTATGACGATGCTTCAAAAGGAAAAGAAGTTATTTCAAAACATAATCCAAAATTATCAAAATCACAATATTTGAAAATCATGAGAGAATTTAGTAATGTTGAGATTGCTAATTATAATATCAAATAAAAATGAAAAAAATTTCAAAAAAAATTTTATATAGAGAACACTCTCCATTTAATAAAGTTACTGAAAAAGTAGACCAAAATACTTGGTTTGAAGTAGAAACTCAAATGAATAGAGGACCCGATTCAAAAGACGTTGATAAACAACTAGTTGGACTATTTAATAAATATCGCGATGATTCAATGCCAGATGATAGAGGTAATCCTTCTTCAGGATGTATTTGGATTAATGATTCAAAAAAAGGGGAAATCTTAAATGTTGAAATTGGAGAAATAGAAACCCATGAAATTGGCTATACAAAATATAGAGGGTCTACAGGGGCATTTCCATCTTATTTAGCTCCATCTGTTATTGGAGAGATTTTTAAAGTAGTTAAAATAATTGACAAAAAAATTATTTGGAATGAAAAATTATCAATACCAATAAAACCTATGATTGGAGTTGTAGGATTAGCTCCAGAATTTGAAGCCAGAGGAAATTCTTGGGCAGGAGAATGGGGAGGAAATTTTGATATTCAAGAGATTACTACTGGAGCAAAAGTTCAAATTCCAATTAATCATGATGGTTCTTTATTACATATAGGAGACATGCATGCCATTCAAGGCGATGGAGAAATTTCCGGTGGTGGAGGAATAGAAACTGGAGGAACTGTGAAATTAAGATGTAACTCTCAAACAAAACCTAACAATATGACTTGGCCACGAATTATAAATGATGAGTATATTATGACAACAGCACAAGCAAAACCCGCAGAAGATGCTTTTAGGATTGCATTATCAGAAATGTTATTGTGGTTAGAAAATGATTACAATATTGAAAAAAAAGAAGCCTTCATGTTATTAGCTCAGGTTCTTGAAGCTAGAGTGACTCAATTTGTAAATCCAACTTATACATATTTACTTAAAGTAAATAAAAAGTACTTAAAATGAAACAAAAATATAACGTAGGGATTATTGGTGCAGGAAATATTTCTCAGTTACATATAAGTGCTTACAAAAAAATTCCTAATGTAATTGTAAGGTCTATAGCTGATACTAATAAAAATAATCTAATTACAACTTCAAAAAAATGGGAAATAGAAAATATTTATGATGATTATAAGAAAATATTGGATGATCCTAAGATTGATATTGTAGAAATACTAACACCTCATTATCTGCACTCTGAAATGTTCATAGAAGCAATTGATCAAAAAAAACATGTTAGCGTTCAAAAACCAATGGCTATTTCAAATGAAGAATGTATGTCTATGATAAATAAAAGTAAATCTAATAAAGAAATCAAGTCAAGAATCTTTGATAATTTTCTATACTATCCCCCTTATTTAAAGGCAAAAGAATTAATTAGTAATGGAGAAATTGGAGAAATAAAATCCATAAGACTCAAAAGTATAATAGGGGATCCAAATGACAACTCAAATAGTCTGAAATTAGGTCTAAAAGATGCAGGAAAAAACTGGAGATTTGACGAAACTTTGAGTGGAGGAGGTAAGGTATTGTTTGATTATGGGTACCATATATTTTCTATTGCATATGACCTGTTAGGTGATATAAAAAAAATCTCTTCATTTGTAGATGAAACTGTTTCAAAAGCTGGAAGTAAAATTGATTGCCCTGGTATTATAATGTGGGATTATGGTGATGGCAAACACGGTTCTTGGGATATAGTAAGGTCGAATGAAATTGATATAAATTCAGATTTTTTCAATGAAGATGAATGGTATGAAATAACTGGAACTAAAGGATTTATTTGGGTAAATAGATGTTCAGGTAATGTTTTAGATACACCTGCTTTAATTATCTTTAATAATGGTAAATCTTCTAAGAAAAAATTCTCGTCTAACGATTTAAATTGGAGTTCATCTTTTGATTATGGTATAAGAAATTTTGTAGATTCTATAGAAAATGATTTTGATTCAAAGCTATCTCCTAAAGAGGGGAAAAAAGTATTTGATTTTTGCAAATCTGCAAAAGAGTCTTCTGAAAGTGGGTTATCAATAGTTTTATAACGTTATTTCAACTTATCTTTTTCATTTGTAAGCCTTTGGATTTCTAAGTCTATTCTATCTTTTTCTAAAGTAACATCTTTATCCCTCTGTTGTTTTTCTAACTCTAGTTCTTTGATTATCAATTCATATTCCTTGTTTGTAAGTCTTTGGATTTCTAAGTCAATTCTATTTTTGTCTAAAGTAGTCTCTCTGTCTCGATGTTGTTTTTGCAATTCTAGTTCTTTGATTATCAATTCATACTCTTCTACAGTCATATCTCTTGGACTCATTGGAACTATATTCATATGGTGGTCCAGTGGAGCTCTATTCATATGAGGATCTATTGGTCCTCTCATCATGTCTCTTGGGCCCATATAATCTGTTCTGTTATCCTGTATGTTTTTATTAGATAAATGTTTAGTATCTTGATCGAAAAAATTTAGACTAACTAATACTGCTATATATATTGAAACACATAAAACCAATAATGCTATTAGACTTATATAAATTTTAAAAATATTATTAAACATATTAAGAACAAATATATCACGAAAATACAAGAAAAAATAAATAATGACTCACATTGTAGCCCATAGAGGTTTATCTTCAAAAGCACCAGAAAACACTTACAATTCTTTTGATTTAGCATTCTCAAAAGGAATTAATCACGTTGAATTTGACGTACAACTAACAAAAGATAATAAAGTAGTAATTATCCATGATGAGACCATTGATAGGACAAGTAATGGATTTGGTAAAGTAAGAGAAAAAAATCTAGATGAATTATTGCGTTTAGATTTTGGATCATGGTTTTCTTCGAACTATGAAAATTCTAAAATCCCAGAATTATATAAAGTTTTGGATAGATACAAAAACGTAAATTTTGTAATTGAAATTAAAGGAAGAGACATTGAACTGGTTCCAAAAGTTTTAGATCTTATATCAAATAACAAATATTGGAGAGATGAAATTTTCAAATCTAACGTAAAAACCCCAAAAATTATCTTTTGTTCTTTTTTGCCTCAACAAATAGAAATTTTAAGAAAATTTTCCAATGATATAGTTGTAGGATTTCTAGTAAAAGAGATGAATGACAGGGTAATTAAGTTTGCTAAAGAACAAAATCTTGACGGTATTTTCCCATATTACAAACTGCTTAATGAAAAAGTTGTAGAAAATTTAAAAAAAAGAAACTTTATAATTAGCTCATGGGGATTTGAAAGCATTAAAGACGTAAAAAAAATAGAGAATCTAAATATTGATGGCATAACAGTTGATTGGCCAGACGAAATCTAGAAAAACTCTTTGTATGGCTCTGACTCTACCGGTGTGTATTCAGATGGAGGGAACTCTTTTAAAGCATCTTCATCGATATCTGTTCCCCATCCTGCCCCTTTAGGAGGAGCCGTAAAACCGTCTTCTATAACAATATTGTTAGTCAGAACTTTTTTATATCCATCCAAGAAACTTACAAATATTTCCTGCTTATAACAATTAGGAATACTCATGTCTAGATGTAGACTTGCTACTGTTGAAATGGGCCCATTAGAATTATGTGGAGCCACGCTAACATAATATGTTTCTGCAGCTGAAGAGATCTTTTTTAATTCTGATAATCCACCTGCATGACAAATGTCTGGTTGAATTATAGAAATTGATTTTTGTTCAAAAAGTTTCTGATATTCCCATCTGTTATAAAGTTGTTCCCCTGTAGAAATAGGAATATCAGTTTTACCTGCTAATTTACCTAAGACATCTAAATTATCGAATTGAACTGGTTCTTCAACCCAAGAAATATCAAAAGGTTTAAGTTTATTCAAAACTTTAATTGCACTTCCGTAATCTAATCTTGCTCGTACGTCGATTCCAATTTGGATATTATTCCCTACTGTATCTCTAACTGCTTTAACTAACTCTACTCCATTGTTCAAGTTTTCATTTTCAATACTGTATTTTCCTATAAAAGGATAAAACTTTAGGCATTTGTAACCACTTTTAACAACTTCATCAGCAGCATTAGAATGATCTTTTGGAGTTTTTAACCCTTCAAACCATCCATTTGCATAAACTGGGATTTTTTCCCTTACTTTACCACCTAATAATTCGTAAACAGGAACATCAAGGGTTTTTGCTTTTATGTCCCACAAGGCTAAATCAATAGCACTTATAGCACTCATGGTTACAGCTCCACCTGTCCAAGTTACTCTTCTATACAAAGAGTTCCATATAAATTCTATTTGGAAGGGATCTTTGTCTATTAAAAATTTCCCGAAATCCAATATTTCTGACTCTAAAGCGGCATCTTTATACTGTAAACTACCCTCACCAATACCATAAATACCAGAATCTGTATAAATCTTAACAAAAAGCCAATTGTTTGTTTCTGACTTATGCCAAGCGGGTGCAGACATCTTAAAAATTTTTATATCAGTGATTTTCATATTAATATTGCTCCTTTATGATTTTTATTTTACAGTAAAATATATTTTTCAATTGATCAGGAGAGCAGATAAAAAATTATAAACCCTATTAAGAATGCAAAAGAGCTAATTATTGATGAAAAAAATATAAATTTTAACCTAGGGTTATTTTCAAATTTATTTCTTGTTATTCTTTCTAAAAGATATGCAATTCCAATCATTATTAAAAAGAATAAAATTATTTTATATCTAATCATTTTAAATAAGTAATTTTATTGAATTTGTTATTATAATATCAACGATATATCTATCATAAGTTTATGGAACATGAAGTTTTACATATCTCTGGAGTTTTTTCAGCTATTTTAGTGGGGTTTTTACTTGGGCTAAGACATTCAATTGACGGAGATCACATTGTGGCTATCTCTACTTTATCTAGAGATTTTAATAAGTATTTTAAAAACTTATGGATAGGAATTTCTTGGGGCTTGGGTCATTCAACTCCACTAATATTAATAGGTATATCAGTCCTATTATTTAAGGACATATTTTATGATGTATATGAACCTATTTCTTCATATTTTGAGTTATTAGTTTCATTAATGTTAATATTTTTGGGGCTTCAAGTCTTTTGGAAATTATATAAAGGTAATCTGCACGTTCACACACATGACCATGATGGAGTAAGTCACACACATTTACATAGCAATCACATTCATGACAAAAAACCTATTGAACACAAAAACCATCATGGTCATAATTTTTTTTCAGACTATTTGCCGTTTTTTAGACAAAAATCTTATTTAATTGGTTTTATTCACGGTTTGGCTGGAAGTGCAGCGGTATTATTAGCAATTCTACCTACAAGCCCAACTTTTATTTCGGGTATCTTATATTTATTTTTCTTTTGTACAGGAACTATAATTTCAATGTCTTTTATGACTTTGGTTTTTTCAGCTCCTTTTAGAATTAAATCAGATTCAAAGATTTTTGAGAACTCTCTAATTTCTTTAGCAGGAGCTCTTAGTGTTATTTTGGGATTAATGCTTGGTTCAGATTTGATTTTTGGTTCTGAGTTTACAAGTTTTTTATGGTACTAAATAACAATTTCTGAAATTTGAGAAGCGCCTTCAAGAAAAGATGATCTAAATTGAATTCCCCATCTTCCTTCAATTTTAGTCAATATCCAAAGAGTTTGAAAATTATGGTATTCTTCTCCATTTTTATTTCTTCTAGATTGATGTAATAAAAGATGAACCTTTTCTTTTTCTGATTGAACGGCTTTAATATCTAGAGTAACAGTATGATCCCATCCCTCTTTCTTTAATTTTTTAGTTTGAATATCGTAGCCTTCTAAAAATTCTTTTTCATCTCTAAAAACTGAAAATTTATTTTGCCATAATCTAATATGGGGGAAATGCAAACCTTGAATAGTAATTTTCTTATCTCTCTTGTTAAATCCTTGTTCATTCCAATTAAGAGCGGCATCAATTGCCTCTTTTTCATATGGTTTCATCTAAAACCTCATAATTCTTTTTTTGAAATAATATCATTAAATTAGTTAAATTCTATTCAATTTGCCTCAGTTTGGGATCAAGCCTGTCTCTAAACCAATCTCCTAGAAAGTTGAGTGAAAAAACAACTAAAACTATTAAACCAAGCGGAATATAAGTTTGATATCTATACTGATAATTTCCATCCCACCATCCCCAGTTCCAATATTCTACAGCAAGCTTTATAATATTTCCCCAGGCAGTCCAATGCCTTGGTATAGCAATTTCAAAGAAACACAATACAGCCTCTAAAGAAATTATTAATGAACAATTAAAAGTTGCTATTACTAGGATGTCATTCAAATGTGCTGGAAGAATATGCTTTGTAAAAATTCTGTATGGACTAGCACCAGATACGATGGCTGATTTTATATATTCATAATTTCTAATGCTTAATGTTTTTGCTCTTATTATTCTTACAAAATTTTGCCATGTAAACAGAATTAATATCAAAGCAAAAACCCAAATTTTATTACCCAAAATCAATGTTGTCATTATAGCTATAAGTAGAATGGGAATCACACTAGTTATATCTACTATTCTCTGAATAATTTCATCTATAATCCACTTATAATTTGGTTTAAATGCGTACCACCCAGCTATAATCCCTAGGCTCGTTCCTATTAGGCTTCCCGCTACTCCTGTAAGTAACATAAGAGTTAAGTTCCACCTTGCGCCATAAATCAATCTGGAGAAATAATCTCTTCCTATAGTGTCAGTACCAAGAAGGTACAGTCCACTTGGCCACCATGGCCATTTTTTTGTATCTTCTCGAATAACACTTAGATCCAAAGAAATAATATCATTTTGATTATCAACAATATCTTCATTAGCTACAAAATCTATATAACCATTGCTCCCTTTTTTATAAATTTTTACATAATCTATATCAGGTTTGGGGCATTCATTTTGAGATAAACCAAGGCAATTTGAGAATTCATCAAAAACGATTTCATCTAGATAATTACCATTTCTATTTACATCAACAAAATTAGACTTTGGTCCAAGTTTAAATTCTATTGTTCCTTCTGTCCCTTTAGCTAATGTTTTTTTTTCTATATTAGGATCTTCTAGCTCCAATAATTGTTGCCACCTTGGTATCTGATTGATTTGGTCATCTGATTTAATGAGGTCATAATTTTGTATATTAAATTTCCCGCTTACTACACCTGGAGTTTGAAGTCTTGCCCTTGTATCAGCTATGTAAGGGTCATAAGGAGCAATTATTGGGGCAAATATTCCCAGTAAAGTAATCAGTATTAAAAACCCTGCAGAAAAAACAGGATATTTAAAAAACAACGAGAAACCTTTTTTAAAATACTTCATTAAGAATTTTATTGTATAAAATTAAATCCTATAACATGGTACAAAGGATTGTTCAAAATATGAATTGGTACAAAGGTAATATACATACTCATTCAACAAATAGTGACGGCGATTCATCTCCAGAACATGTAGCAAGTTGGTACAAAAACAATAAATATGACTTTTTGGTGTTATCAGATCATAATCATCTTACAATTTTAGATGAAGGGAATACTAAAAAAGATAAATGGCCTTTGTTAGTTCCTGGAGAAGAAATAACTATTAGAGAAATCAATGGATCTCCAGCGGCACTTCATATAAACGGTATTGGTATAAAGAGTCTTATTACACCAGCTTCTTACGAAAGTAACATCGATGGAATTAGTGATGTTGTGGAAAAAGTCAATTCCCAAGGCGGGTTAGCCAGTATAAATCATCCAAACTATCAATGGTGGGTATCTGTAGATGATATAAAGTATTCTAAAGATGCGTGGGCATTTGAAGTATTTAATGGTCATATGCATTCCAATAATGAAGGTTCGCTAAAATCTATGTCAACCGAAGAAATATGGGACGACATACTATCATCAGGGAAATTGATTTATGGAGTTGCCAGTGATGATGCTCATCATTTTACAGAAGAGTTTTCATCAACGAGGTCAAATCCTGGAAGAGGTTGGATCTATGTAAAATCAAAGTCTCTTTCGGTTGAAGAAATTGTCAAATCAATGAGAAATGGAGATTTTTATTCGTCTACAGGAGTTGAGCTTGAAAACTTAGAAATTTCTAGATCAAAAATATATTTAAAAATAAAAAAAAGACCTGCTAAAGAAAAACAAAAATACACTATAAGAGTTATTAACGATTCTGGATTAGTTTTTTTTGAAAAAGAAGGGGATGAGCTAGAAATTGATACCGAAGGTATGAAAAAGTATTGTAGAGTAGTTATACGTTCTTCTGAAGGAACCAATGCTTGGATTCAGCCGTTTTTTCTTTGATCTGAAATATCGTGAATTGTATATGAGTTATATTCTGAAATTTTATACCAAGTTTCTCTATCTATAATTTCACCTAATTGGTTTTTATAGATAATTTTGTAATCTTTTATTTCTAAGGATTTTCTTTTATGGTTCATATTTAAATTTTTCGAGAATAATAATTATTTCAAATTTGAATCAAAAAATAAAATTAAATGTCATTTTTACTTTATTTCACCGGTTTCATACAAATGTTTTAAGGCTGTATATTCTATAGATTTATCATCTTCAAAAACCCAAATAATTTTTGGGGAGATATATTTGTTGAATTTATCAATAATATCTTTTTTGTTGATTTCATCTGACTCTTTACTCCTAAAAACTATAGTTCTTATTTCTTTAAATTCACTTTGAGTTAATTTAAATAATTTTTCAGCTTGAATTAGTCTTTTATTTGTTTGATTAGTAACTATCATCCCTTCAAGATGTAAATTTAATCTCTCATCTTGAATGTAATTAGTTAAAATTTCAAAATATAATTCTAATTCCTTTAAACAAGTATCAAGGAAATTAAAATCTAAATCATTGTCATTTTGGTTTAGATGCTTAAAAAAATTCTCTACCCCTGAGATAATCTTTTGTTTGAAATTGGGGGGATTCATTAAGGAATAATTAGAGAAATATAATTTTAGTCTGCTTTGCCTCTTGATTGATTAACTTTTAATGGCCTTCCTTCTAACTCATGGCCTTCAAGAGCTTCTATAGCTTTAGAAGCAGAATCATCATCCATCTCTACAAAACCAAAACCCTTAGATCTATTTGAGTCTTTGTACTTAATAACTTTTGCACTTTCGACTTCGCCATATTCAGCAAATAGTTCTTCTAAGTCTTTATCATCTACCGCCCAAGGGAGGTTTCCTACATAAATATCCAATATATTTTCCTTTATTATTGATTGCACCATTAAATTAGAACATTTTTTTTTAAAAAAATACATATAAAAAAGAAGTGTTTTTCAAAGAGAACTGATAATTACTAACAAAAGTGACTATGTCTTATCAGTTCTCCTTTTTGATTATAAAAAACAAACTAATGAACTTTCTAATTTAATGTCACTTTTATTCACATTATGTTGTTTTAATAAGACAAATTTTAATAATTCATAGATTTGAAAAAATCGATTATAGAAAATGATAGAGAGAACCGATATTAAGTCCCTCAAGATCGGTTCTCTCTTAATTCTGTTTGAACCTATTTTATCCAATTGATCTCATCTATATTTTTAGATGTTAGATATTGATTGGTTTTTGAAAAGGGTTTGCTTCCAAAAAAACCTCTATGTGCTGAAAGAGGAGAGGGGTGAGGGGATTGTATTACCAAGTGTTTAGAATTATCTATATAATTATTTTTTGATTGTGCAAATTTCCCCCAAAGAATAAAAACTAAGTTAGTTTTTAATTCATTCAGTATCTTTATTACTTCATCTGTAAAATTTTCCCATCCTATTTTGGAATGCGATAAAGGTTTGTTTTCTTCTACAGTTAGAGTTGTATTGAGCAAAAATACTCCTTGCTTCGCCCAGTATTCTAAATTTCCGTTACTTTTATCGATTTTTTTATTTAGGTCTTTTTCTAGCTCTTTATAAATATTTATTAATGAGGGAGGCAAAGGAATCTTATCACGAACAGAGAAACTTAGTCCATGTGCTTGCCTTGGGCCGTGATATGGGTCTTGGCCTAAAATGACAACCTTGACTTTTTCAAAATCACATAGTTCAAACGCGTTAAATATTTGGGATTTACTTGGATATATTTTTTTGTTTTTTACGAATTCACTATTAAGAAATTTTTTTATATTTGACATATAATCTTTTGAAAATTCTGGCTCCAAAAGATTTAACCAGCCTGAAGGTAATTGTATTCTTTTATTCAACTTTACTTTATATGTTTTTTTAATTTAGATTTTAATATACCTATTGTAAGTAAAGAAGCAGCGATAGCTTTAATGGTATCTCCAATCAAAAAGGGATAAACTGCTTGAGATAACAATTTTCCTTCTTCAGGCCAACTGAAATCAAAAATTGATAGCCA
>JAYZJV010000022.1:0-21585 GCA_036164085.1 Chloroflexota bacterium
TTTATTCTATTGAATATTTTTCTTTAATCTCTACTAAGACTTAATGTCTCTTTTGTTGAAAATAAAGATTCCTATAGAGAATGAAATAACGATAATAAAGAATAAAACTAAAAAATGCTTATAGTCTAATCCATTAATAATTACTCCATTATCGTTGTAGTAATAATGAAGAGAAATATATTTTACAAAACTTAGCGAATCAACAGTTTTATAAACTGAATCAAGAACATATCCTAATATAGCCACACCAGCTCCTATAGTAGCTGCATTAGAATTTTTAGCAAAAATTGATCCACATAAAAATGAAATGGATCCACATGTTGATCCAAATATAAATAACCCTAAAGAAGCATATAAAATATTTTTTATGCTCAGATTTATTTTATAAACCAAGTCTCCTATCATAAGAGTTAATCCAATTACAATAGTTAAAATCAAAATGCAAATCAATAATGATAAAAACTTTTCAATGAAATATCTATTTCTAGAAATTGATAATGCCAAAAATTGATCTATAGTTTTATTTTCTTCTTCTGAAGCTATCAATGAAGCTCCTAGTGTGATTCCAAAAGCACCCACAATTATTGGGCCAATCAAATGCATAAATTCACCATTTAAAAATCCTGCAGTAGATAAATCATCTCCAAATCCTGCTATGATTCTCATTTGTTTAGGAAAAAGATTTAAAATTTCACCAAATGTATCGGAAAATAAAGTCCATACGTAAAGTAAAAATAATGTATAAAAAATAGATGCCGCACTAAAAGTTAACACCTTTTTTTTATTTTGGGTTATAGAATTTAAAACAATATTCATTTTAGAAAAATTCCATAAGAGTGTCACTTAAATTTGAAGACTCGGTTTCTATATCAAGAATCTTATAGTTAGAAATAAATTTTATAAAGGCATCAGATTCTCCAGAAATCATAAACAAGACCTCATTATGATTTGTTGAGAAATTTTTTATAAATTTCAATTTTTTCAATTCTGATGAATTTGGTATTTTTTGAAATTTAACTTTAACAAGCTTTAATGATTTTTTTTCAATTTCCTCTTTGCTTTGTGAAGCAACAACAACACCGTCTTTTATAATAGTAACAAAGTCGCAACAATTGGATATTTCGAGTAAATCGTGGGATGATAATAAAATTGTTTTTCCTTTGGCTTTCTCCTCAAAAATCAATTCTCTAAACTCTCTTTGATAATTTGGATCCAAACCGCTAGTAGGTTCATCAAGAATCAATAATTCTGGATCATTCATAAAAGCTTGAATTATTCCAACCTTTTGTTTATTACCTTTTGAAAGTTCTTTTATCTTTTTTCCTAAATCAAGCTTGAATCTTTTTGCTAGATCTTCATACGCTTTTGATGAATTTTTTTCTAATTTTAAAATATAATTAAAATATTGCATAGGCGTAAAATTTTCATAAGGCCTGAAATCTCCTGCAAGATATGATATTTTTTTTCTGATTTTATTGTTTTTCTTTGTAACTTTTTCGTTAGAGATAAACATTTCTCCTGAATCAGGATAAGAAAGACCTAGCAAGCATCTCATAGTTGTAGTCTTCCCGGCACCGTTTTCTCCTAATAGCCCATGAATTGTCCCCTTAGATACTTCAAAATTGATTTTATTTAAGGCAGTAAAATCACCATATTTTTTTAAAAGGTTGGAAACTTTTATCATTTTTGTTATTCAGCGTAAGAATTTAATGCTTCTTCATTAAATTCCGCATTACTATAAACTTTCTGTACATCATCTAATTCTTCAAGATCATCTAACAATCTAAGAGTTTTATTTGTTTGTTCCTTATCTAGTTGTACTGTAGAATTTGGAACTAAAGCTATTTCAGCTTTTTCTAGGCTAACAGATTCTTTGTTTGTGATTTTTTTTTGAATATTTGAAAGTTCAGAATATTGGCAAGTAATTTCTACAGTGTTTTCATATACATCAAAATCTTCTGCTCCATCATCAATACTTTCTAAAGCGACCATTTCAGGATCTTCATCATTAACATTTATTACTATTTGTCCTTTTTGTTCAAAATTCCAAGAAACTGCACCAGTAGAAGCAAATGTTCCGCCAGCTCTAGTAATGGTAGATCTAACGGTTGCAGCAGATCTGTTTTTGTTGTCTGTTAATGTTTGAATAATAATACCTACTCCACCCGGACCAATACCTTCGTATGTTATTTCTTCGAAAGAATCTCCACCAGCTCCAGTCCCTGAACCTTTTGCTACAGCTCTTTCAATATTATCTTTAGGCATATTTTGAGATTTAGCATTATCGATAGCTAATCTTAATCTGAAATTTAATTCAGGATCTGAGTCTCCTGATTTCGCAGCTACAGTAATTTCTCTGGATAGTTTTGTAAATAAAACACCTTTTTTAGCATCTAAAATGCCTTTTTTATGCTTTATTGTGCTCCATTTAGAATGACCGGACATTTATATAATCTCTAAAATATATCTATTTTTATCTTTTGTAGATGCAAGCTTTAAAACATTTCTTATAGACTTAGCAATTTTTCCATTTTTGCCAATAATTTTACCTTTATCATTTTCATCAACAGATAACTTTAAAATAACTTTGTTTTCTTCTTCTACTGTTTCGATATTTATCTCGTCAGGATTCTCTACCAAATTGCTTGCAATATACTTTACCAATTCTTCTGGTGTTTTTGGTTCTTGATTTTCTGCCATTTGATTTACCTTTATTTTATTTCTATACCTTTAGTTTTCATAAGACTACTTACTGAATCAGAAGGTTGGGCTCCATTTGAAATCCATTTGTTGATTTTTTCTTCGTCTATACTTATTTCAGGAGGATCCTGAAGAGGATCATATGTTCCAATTAATTCAATGTACTTACCGTTTCTAGGAGCTCTTTGATCAGCTACAACTATTCTATAAAAAGGTTTCCCTTTGCTTCCTATTCTTCTTAATCTTATTCTTACCATTTAAATTTTTACCTTGCTTTCTCAAAAGAGAATTTTCTTGATATTTGAATTTTACTCTACTATTTTATCATTTATCCATACAGTTCCATCATCAAAAAATTCCTTTTTCCAAATGGGAACCGTTTTTTTTAGCTCATCAACAAAATATTGCGATGCTTCAAAAGACTCTTTTCTGTGTTTAGATTTTACTGATAAAATCATACTAAGCTCAGAAGGCAAAACTGTTCCTAGCCTGTGAACTATATTGATATAACTAACCTCCCAATTTTCAAAAATCTTATAAATAATTTTTTCTAACTCTTTTAAAGCCATATCTTTATAAGATTCATAAAATAATTTTTCTACATTTTTCTCAAAATTATTATCCCTAGTTATACCTAGGAAAATCACCTGAGAACCATCTGTTGATCCAAAATCACTTTTTATTAATTCAGAAAGTTCTAATTTTTCATTTGTGAGTTTAATATCAAATTTATTGTTATAGTCTTTCATTTTTCCCCTCCACTAACAGGAGGAATTATAGCTAATTCATCACCATTTTCTAATAACTCAGAGACACTGCAATATTCCAAGTTTTTGGCAAACATATAGTTTTTTCTTTTTGACAGATCAACTCCTAAGTCTTTTGAAATAGTTTCTAAGACTTCAGAAACTTTTGTTGGAGATTTCAAAACTAATTCAATTTTATTATGACCTATATCTTCCTTGATTTTAGCGAAGAATTTAATTGTTATTTTTACCATTTTGAAAGCTTATATTTTTGATACACTAATTAGTATAATTTTTTTTATTATTAACAATTATATGGGGAGATCGCATAGAGGCCTAGTGCACCCGCCTGCTAAGTGGGAGGGGTTTTACCCCACGCGGGTTCGAATCCCGCTCTCCCCGCCATTAAAATATTAAATATGATTACTAAAACAAAAATTCCAGATAAATTTCATATTTGGACCGTAGGTTGCCAAATGAATGTAGCTGATTCACAAAGGGTTGATGTCGGTTTAAAACGTCTAGGATTAAATGAAGAAAAAAATATTGAAGATGCAGATATTGTAGTTATAAATACATGTGTTGTTCGACAGTCAGCTGAAGATACAGCTACAGGTTTATTAGGTAGATTAAAACAAAAAAATAAAAAAAATACATATATTTGTGTTACTGGCTGTATGGTTGAATCAACAACTAAAACTTTAGAAAAAAGATTTCCTCAGGTTGATTTATGGGCAAAGCCTCAAGACACTCCAAAAATTATAGAAAATATTGCTGACTTTTTAAACTTATCTTCTGATGGATGTGTTGAAAATCTAATTCCTGAAAAATCTAAATTTGCAGAATTTGTCCCTATAGTTCAAGGATGTGATAAATTTTGTACTTTTTGTGTTATCCCATATCGAAGAGGCAGAGAAACAAGTAAACCAATGGAAGAGGTGTTTAATGAAATCAATCATCTTGTAGAGAATGGAACAAAAGAAGTAACTTTACTTGGACAGAATGTAGATTCATATGGTCATGACTTAACCCCTAAGATGGACTTATCTGACTTAATGTATAAAATACATGATATTCCTAATCTTTTAAGAATCAGATTTTTAACATCGCATCCTAATGACATGTCAATAAAGTTAATAAATACAATAAAAGATTTACCAAAGGTCTGCCAATGTATAAATTTACCTTTTCAAGCTGGATCAAATCGAATTTTAGCGAATATGAGAAGAGGTTATACTAGAGATCAATTTTTAAGAAAAGTAGATCAGATAAGAAATATAATTCCGAATGTTACTTTAACTACAGATCTAATTGTAGGTTTTCCTGGAGAAACAGAAGATGATTTTAAAGATTCTTTAGACATTTTAAATAAAGTTCATTTTGACAAAGTTCATTTTGCAGCATATTCAGAAAGAAAAGGGACTTATGCATTTCGACAGATAGAAGATGATATCCCTGTCCAAATTAAACGCCAAAGAGTTAATATTGTTAATGACCTTCAAGATAAAATCCAAGGTGAATTAAATTCTAAATATTTAAATAAAGAGTATGAAGTATTAATTGAAGGTAAAAATAAAGAACAATTTTATGGTAGAACAGATGGAGATAAATTGGTATATGTTAGAAATTTAAAAGAGAATTATTTAGGAAAAATGTTAAAAACTAAAGTAATTGATTATTCTCCATACTCACTTATTGGAGAAAAAAAATAAAAAATTAGATAAAATTAAAACAAGAATTTGATTTTTTTAAAAAAAAACATAAAATAGTTTATTAATTTCTTCTAATCTTTTAGAGGAAAAATAAGAAATGGTAATCAAACATCAAAATAGAATAAAGGTTCCAGTAACAGAATTGGAGCAATCAGCTTTTTGCCAAGATGGGTCTAATTTCAGAACCAAAACTTTAGAACAAGAGTTTAAAGCTGGAGTAAGATGGCAAAAAATCCCTACAAGGTATTTGAAATTACAACCAGAAGAAATACGTTCATCAATTAGGGATTTGAAAAAATCATTAGGTGAAAAAGTATTGATTCTTGGACATCATTATCAAAGAGAAGATGTTATTGAATTTTCTGATTTACAAGGTGATTCATTTCTACTGTCAAAATTAGCATCAGAGGCAAAAGATGCAGAAGTTATAATATTCTGTGGCGTTCATTTCATGGCTGAGACAGCAGAAATTCTTTCTTCAAATAAACAAAAGGTTATTTTGCCAAATTTAGCTGCAGGGTGTTCAATGGCTGATATGGCGTCAATTGAGGAAGTGAAGAGATGTTGGAATGAATTAGATAATATTTTATCTTTTAAATCAAATAAGCAACCTGTTGTGCCTGTTACCTATATGAACAGCGCAGCTTCAATAAAGTCTTTATGTGGGAAAAACAATGGTATTGTATGTACTTCTTCAAATGCCAAACAAGCATTTGACTGGGCATTTGAAAGAGGAGAAAGAATATTATTTGTTCCTGATCAACACCTAGGAATTAATACTGCTAAAGATTATGGTATTAAGGACTCTGAAATGGTTATTTGGGATCCTTACAAAACAAATGGTGGGCTAGAAGTTGAAGAAATAATGAATTCTAAAATAATTTTATGGAAAGGGCATTGTTCTGTTCATACAAGATTTTCTGTACAACAAATTGAAGATGCTAAGAAAAAAGATCCTAATGTAAATATTCTTGTACACCCAGAATGTACCAATGAAGTTGTTTCTAAGGCTGATTTTGTTGGTTCTACAGAATATATAAAAAATTCTGTAGAAAATGCAGAGCCAGGGTCTTCTTGGGCGATAGGAACTGAAATAAATCTCGTTAAAAGGTTAGCTCATACATATACAGATAAAAACATTTCTTGTTTAGATGAAATGGTTTGTCCTTGTGCGACTATGTACAGAGTGCATCCAGCATATCTATTATGGGTTTTAGAAGGACTTGTTGCAGGATTTATGATTAATCAAATTACAGTTGATGAAGAAGATCAACAATTTTCTAAATTAAGTCTACAAAGAATGTTAGATTTACCAAAATAAAGGTCGCTCTCATAAATATTGAATTACCAGATTTAGATAAAATTATCAATTTTGCCATTGATGAAGACTTGTCTTTAGGAGACATTACTACTCAATCTCTCCAATTAAAATCTGGAAATATTTCTTGCCAAATTATCTCTAAATCAGAAGGCGTTCTATCTGGAAATATTGTTGCAAAAAAAGTTTTTGAAAAAATAGATAAAAATATTGACTATGATGAAAAAATTATTGATGGTGAAATGTTATTTCCTAACTCAATAATTGCAGAAATCAACGGTAATGAAAATAGTATTTTGTCTGCTGAGAGGACAGCACTCAACTTTTTGCAGAGGATGTCAGGTGTTGCAACACTCACTAGAAGTTATGTTGATAAAGTAAGCACCATTTCAATAACTGACACTAGAAAAACTATACCTGGGTGGAGAAATCTTGATAAATATGCAGTTAGATGTGGAGGAGGATATAATCATAGAAGAAATTTGGGTGATGGGATTTTAATTAAAGACAACCATATTTCAGCAGCTTTGAATCAAGGTTTTACTATTAAAGAAATTGTTTCTAGGGCCAAAATAAACTCTCCTCATACGATAAAAGTAGAAATTGAAGTAGATAATTTTAATTTACTAGATGAAGTGCTTGAGACAGATGTTGATATTATAATGCTAGATAACATGTCTGATACTCAAATTATTGAGAGTATAAAAAAAATAAATGGAAAAAAATTAGTTGAAGTATCAGGAAATATAGATTTTCAAAGACTTGAGAATTTAAACAAAATTGCTGGAATAGACATAGTATCAGTTGGAAGATTGACTCATTCAGCTAAGGCTTTAGATATTTCTTTGAATTTTTAATCCGAATCTATCATTAAAGTTACTGGACCTTCATTTACTATATTTACTTTCATTTTTGCTCCGAAAATTCCAGTTTGTACAGTTATTTTTTTTTCTTTTAATTTTTTTACGAATTTATTATAGATTGGTTCAGCATATTCGGATTTTGCTGAATTGAGAAAGCTAGGCCGCCTTCCCTTTTTTGTGTCCCCATAAAGTGTGAATTGGCTGATAATTAAGAGTTCTCCATTTGTATCATTGATAGATTTTTCAAAATTGTCGGTGTTTTTGTCTCCAAATATCCTAAGGTTTATAATTTTATTGATTATGAAATCAATGTCTTTGTCACAATCAGAATTACTTATTCCTAAAAATACTACTAATCCAGAATTAATTGATCCTACAATTTTGCTTTCAACTTCTACTGATCCTGAGGAAACTCTTTGAACTAAAGCTTTCACTTGCTTTCTTTTTTTGATTTTTTTTCAGTAGATTTTTTTTGCTTCTTTTTTTCACTATCAGTTTTTTTATCATTTTTAGAAGTTTTAGATTTCGGAGTTGATTTATAGTCAGTGCTATAAAACCCACTTCCTTTGTAAATTACACTTGGGGTATCCGTCCAGATTCTTTCAAGATGAGGATTGTCTTTTTTGAAATTATCTATCTGACTAAAAGAAAGTAAATATTCTTCTATTTCTCCTGTATTTGTATTTTTAAATTCATATGTAGGCATTAATTTTTTACTTTATATATCACTACTAAAACCTTTATTATAACTCAAAAACAATTTATCAGATTCAAGTAAAATATTTTCAAATTTTATGTTTTTATCTGTAACAGTACCTATTTCATGCCAATTAGTATCATTTAATATTCTTGAAATTTCAATTTTATGTTTTTCTTCATAAGAAAAAATAATTCTTGATTGATCTTCACCAAATAATGCTCCGGCCCAATTTTCAGGTATATTTTTGTCTATTGTCGCCCCTAATTTATTTTGTTCACAACATAAAATCATAGCTGTTATCAAGCCTCCTGCCGAAACATCATGAGCTGAAACAATTAAATTTTTTGTGATTAGATTTCTAATATTTTCTTGAATTTTTTTTTCAAAGTTTAAATCTATTGAAATTTCTCCACTCAAATCTTTGTCAAAGATTCTTTGAAACTCACTTCCAGATAAACCAATGTTTGTACCCCAAACATTTTTTCCGATAACTCCAATCTTATGACCTTTTTTTATAAAGCCTTTACTAGGTATCTTGATATCTTTATTCATAATTCCCATAGCACCAATAATCGGAGTGGGGTTAATTGAAGAAGTATGCCCTTCATTAAACAAACTTGCGTTTCCGCTAATGATTGGAGTATCAAAAATTTCGCATGCATTGTTAAAACCTTTGAATGTTTCGATCAATTCATAAGCTCCTTTAGATTTAGTAGGATCACCAAAGTTCAATCCATCAGTTAGAGCTATAGGAGTCGCTCCCATTACTGAAATATTCCTGCAAGCTTCTGCTATATTTATTTCAGATCCTATTTTTGGGTTTACAGCACATAATCTTGAATTTCCATCACAGCTAAATGCGAGCATTTTGTCAGTTCCTTTGATTCTAATGACTGAAGAATCTGATCCTGGCTCTACTACTGTATTTGTCTGAACATGATGATCATATTTTTTATAAATACTTTTTTTTGAAACTAAATTATCTGATAAGATTATTTTTTCAACAAAATCTCTAACTGTTTTTTCATTAAATGTTTGATAAGAATCTTTAATTTGAATTTTTTTATAATTTGGGGTAAATCCTTTTGATATTTCAGAAAGATCATATTCTGGAGGAGAAGTTAAAGTTTCTATAGAAGTCTGAGAAATTAGTTCTTTATCATTATAAATCTTTACATCTTTTCCTTTAATAAATTCTCCAATAATAGAGCATTTTAAGTCCCATTTATCCAGGATTTCAAAAATCTTTTTGTATTCATTTTTTCTTACTGCTATTAGCATTCTTTCTTGTGATTCAGACAACATTATTTCATATGGAGTCATTCCTTGCTCTCTTACTGGGACTTTGCTAACATCAAGGCTTAATCCAAGATTTGATCTCTCAGCCATTTCAATTGCGGCACTTGTAATTCCAGCTGCTCCACAGTCTTGCATTCCAACTAATTCGTCTAGTTTTGCAATCTCTAAACATGCTTCAATTAATAATTTTTCAAGGAATGGGTTGCCAACTTGCACCGCAGATCTAAGCTCAACGGTTTCCTCAAAATTTTGTGAAGCAAGTCCCGAAGCTCCATGGATACCATCTCTACCTGTTTCAGAGCCAATAATAATGAGTAAATCACCAGGATTTTCAGCTTTCGCACTTAATATAGAATCAATATCAACCAAACCTACGCACATTGCATTGACTAAAGGATTATTATCATAAGATTCGTCAAATAGACATTCGCCTCCAATATTAGGTATACCTAAACAATTTCCATAACCAGAAATTCCCTGAACTACCCCTTTTGCTATTTGTATATTTCTATCATTGTTTAAGTCACTAAACCTCAATGAATTTAGTAACGCTATTGGTCTAGCTCCCATTGCAAATATATCTCTTACTATTCCTCCTACTCCAGTAGCAGCTCCTTCATAAGGTTCAACAGCTGAAGGGTGATTGTGTGACTCAATTTTCATTACTATAGCTTTGTTATTACCTATATTGATAGCTCCTGCATTTTCAGCACCGGCTTCAGTTAAAGTATATTTAGACTTAGATTTGATTGTTCTAAGTAATCTTTTTGTATGTTTATAACCACAATGTTCACTCCATAGGGCTCCAAAAAGCCCTAATTCTAATTCATTTGGTTCTCTGTCTAACTTGTCAATAATTAATTGATATTCAGACATTGTAAGCGCTAACTCTTTTAATGTTTCTTCATTTACCATTCAGTACCTTTTCCATAACAGATTTGAAAATTCCTAATCCGTCATCTCCTCCGATTAATTTTTCACACGCTTTTTCTGGGTGTGGCATCATTCCCAAAACATTGCCTTTTTTATTGGTTATTCCGGCGATGTTATTAATTGAGCCATTAGGGTTAGATTTTTGATCTGTAATACCTTTATTTGAGCAATATCTAAATATTATTCTATTTTCATTTTCGAGTTCATCAATAGTAGATTTATCAGCTTGAAAGTTTCCCTCACCGTGAGATATAGGGATTTTGATAAGTTCATCTTTTTTAAATTCACTGGTAAATATAGAGTCGTTGTTTACTTTTAAGTTGGACCATTCACATACAAAAGATAGATCTTTGTTTTTAATCAAAATTCCCGGAAGCAATTTTGATTCACATAAAATTTGGAATCCATTACAAATGCCAATTACCGGACCTCCGTTATTTGCGAACTCTATAACCTGCTCTATTATAGGGGAAAAGCTTGCAATAGCTCCAGTGCGTAAATAATCTCCGTAAGAAAACCCTCCTGGTAGAACAACTAAGTCTATATCCCTTAATTTCTGATCTTTATGCCAAATATACTCAGTGTTAAAACCTAATATATTTTTTGTTGCATAAAATGTGTCTGACTCGCTCCATGTACCTGGAAAAACTACTATTCCTATTTTCAACTGATTAAATCTTTACTAATAAATTTAAGTTGTAATGAAATATATAATAATGAAATTAGAAATAAGTTCTATGCTTTTTTACTGGTTTTTTAAAGTAGTACGATAACTTTTTCTTTTTTTATTAGAGATCTTTTTTTTCCTAATAGATGTAGGGGACTCAAAGTTCTGCCTTCTTCTAGCTTCAGACACTATCGATTCTTGCTGAACTTTTTTTGAAAACCTTCTTAGTAGGGCCTCAAAACTTTCGTCATCTTTTATTCTTACTTCTACCATATTTCCTTAATATTGAATTATTGATTTTTCTATTCTAATGGAAATTATAAAAAAAGTTCTAGCTTTTAAGAATACTAATAGCGTTATATAACCTTTTTATTGAATTTTCTTTACCTATAGCGCACATTGTGTCAAATAGTGGGGGAGACTCTTTTCTACCAGTCAAAGAAATTCTAATTGGAAAAAAAAGTTGTCCAGCTTTTAAACCTAATGACTCAGCTAAATCTCTAAACTGAACTTCTAGGCTATCAGGTTCAAACAATTCTATTTCTTCTATTAATCCAATGGAACTATTTAATCCATTTATGATCTCAGTTGTATCAACTTTTTTAGGAATTAGAGATTCTTTTTTTATATCTAAATCATCATAAAAAAAATATTCTAGTAAGTAAGACGATTCAGATATCTTTTTTAAACGCTCTCGAACAAGTGGAGTTAAATCTTTAATTTTAGAATTCAGTAAATCTTTTGAGACTTGTTTACTTATTAACCCTCCATCATTTCTAGATTTATTGACCTCTTTTAGAATCTTTTTACTCAGGTCTATGTCGGTCATATTTCTTATATATGTACCGTTCATCCATTCTAATTTTTCTGGATCAAATACTGCTGGATGACCTAATATTCTATCTATCGAAAATTTACCAATAATTTCGTCTACACTCATAATCTCACTATTATCTCCAGGGGACCAACCAAGTAAAGCTAAAAAGTTAAGTAGAGCTTCTGGTAGATATCCTTGATCTTTATAATCCAATGCTGATTCCGCTCCATGCCTTTTTGATAACTTTGCTTTATCTTTTCCAAGAATTAAAGATACATGAACATATTTTGGGTAATTCCAACCTAGAGCATCGTGAATTAGAACATGCCTTGGTGTTGAAGATATCCATTCCTCACCTCTAATAACATGGCTTATTTTCATTTCATGATCATCAACCACGTGGGCTAAATGATATGTTGGCATTCCATCTGATTTTAAAATAACAAAATCATCAATTTCTTTTAGATTAAATTCAACATTTCCTCTGATTTCATCCTTAAATGGTTTAATCCCTCCATCAGGAACTTTAAATCTAACAACAATAGGTTTTAGGTCTTTGTTTTTTTTGTATTCTTCATGAGTAATTTCTTTATATCTTCCTCTGTTATCGTATCTAGGAGGCTTTTTTTCTCTGATCTGTTGGTTTCTTAATTCTTCTAGTTCTTCTGAGGTTGTATCGTCATAATAAGCCCAACCTGTATCAACTAGTATTTTAGCTATATTGCCGTATATTTCTTTTCTTTCTGATTGTCTTATAGGTCCTTCATCCCAATCTAAATTCAACCATTTTAAACTTGAAATTATTGATTCTTCTGAATTTTCATCATACCTATTTTGATCAGTATCTTCTATTCTAAGTATAAATTTCCCATTATTAGCCTTTGCAAATAGCCAATTGAAAATAGCAGTTCTTACACCACCTATATGTAGGTTCCCTGTTGGGCTTGGGGCAAATCTTACTCTTATGTTTTCTTTAGTCATTATATATCTCTTAAAAATCCTTTTAGATCTTTTGGTAATTCTGAATTAAAAATCAATTCATCTTTACTTATAGGGTGTTTAAATTCTAGTCTTGAACTGTGTAAGAAAGGCCTATCAAGTGTTGAATTTTTACCCCCATACAATTTATCTCCAACAATAGAATGCCCTATATGGTCTAAGTGTACTCTAATTTGATGAGTTCTACCTGAAAATAATTTTACATCTAATAAGGAAAAGTCAGAAAAACGATCAATTGTTTTATATGAAGTTTTTGATTTTTTGCCTCCCATTAAAACTTTTCTTTTAATAGGATTTTTAGGATCTCTTGAAATAGGGGCATCTATGATGGCTTCTTCAAGATTTGGTTTTCCATATACAAGAGCAGTATAATTTCTTGAAACTTCTCTATTTTTGATCATTGGTTTTAATTTTTCATATCCTATTTCAGATCTAGCTATAATCATTAAACCAGTTGTGTCCTTATCTAATCTGTGTACTATTCCAGGACGATCGATTTCTCCAACAGATTTTATCTCTGGATAATCTATCAAAATATTTTCAATCAAACTTAATTGACTATTTTTTCCAGCTTTATGAGTTATTAGGTTTTTAGGCTTATCGACGACTAAAATATCTTCATCGATAAAATGATATTTGATTTTCATATATTTTTTTTCTTTTATTTCATCAGGAATAATTATTTCAATCAAAGATTTACTTTTAACAATTAGAGATTTTTTGTTTTCTGTTTCTCCATTCACAAAACATTTATTGTTTTCTATTAGTTCTGTAATTTTGCTCCTAGAAAATTCAGTTTCACAGGATATTACTTTATCAATTCGATCTTCTTTTTTTACAGTGAATTTAATTCTCATTTTTTTTTCTGTCTAGGAAAATAAGGTCAACAAAATATATAGTTAAAGCAATTGATATCGAAGAATCAGCAATATTAAAGATAGGCCAAAATCCAACATCTATGAAATCATTGACATATCCAAATCTTAATCTGTCAATAATATTTCCTAAGGCTCCTGCTACAACAAGTGATATAAATACTCTCATTGTAAATTTAGGTTTCTCAATCAGAATAAAATATATTGTAAAAAAAATGGCAACAAAAATAGAAATATACAATAAAAGGTTGCCATAAGAGCTAAATAAACTAAATGCAGTACCAGTATTTCTGGCATATGTAATTTTTATTATAAAATTTTCAGGAATAGACTCTCCTAAGTCTAAGTTTTTATAGACAAGGTATTTTGTTATTTGATCAAAAATAAGAATTATGGGAAATAAACTCCAGAAGAGTTTATCTTTAAACAGCCAAGAAGTGAATATTTTTTCTTTTATTGAGTTATAATTTTTCATATATGAATATTATACAAATTATTGGAGGACAAATTGCATATTGATTTGAGGTCAGATACCGTAACCAAACCATCACCTGAAATGAGAAAAGCTATGGCAAATGCTGAAGTAGGAGATGATGTATACGGGGATGATCCTACTGTAAATGCACTTGAAAATAAAGCTGCTGAAATGTTTGGCAAGGATGATGCAGTGTTCGTTTCTTCAGGAACTCAAGGGAATTTAGTTTCAATTTTATCTCAAGCTACTCGTGGAGATGAAATATTAATTGGAGATATGTGTCATATATTTTCATCTGAGGGTGGAGGAGTATCAGTTTTAGGAGGGATAGTCATGTATCCGCTTAAAACAAATCAAGATGGGACTATAGATGAAAGTAATATATTGAATGCGGTTAAACCTGATGATTACCACAAACCAAGAACCAAATTGTTTGCATTTGAAAATACTCATGGAGGATTGAGCGGAAAAGTAATTGATAAAAATGCTTCTGACAAAATGGCTTTAGCTGCAAAAAAAGCAGGCCTAAAAGTACATTTAGATGGAGCTAGAATATTCAATGCTTCTGTTGCTTTAAATACCCCTGTAGATGAACTAACTGAACATGTAGACTCTGTTACATTTTGTTTGTCCAAAGGTCTTTCTTGTCCAGTAGGTAGTGTAATTGTTGGAGAAAAAGACCAAATATTAGAAGCAAGAAGAATAAGAAAACTATTAGGCTCAGCTATGAGACAAGTAGGTGTTTTGGCAGCTTGTGGAATTGTTGCTTTGGATACAATGATTGACAGACTTGATGAAGATCATGAAAATGCAAGAAAATTAGCTATAGGACTTGCAGAAATAAACAAAATTGATATAAATCCTGACAATATTCATACAAACTTGGTTAGATTTAAGGTGCCTGAAAATACTGGATTTGAGGTAGCTGAAAAGTTAAAAGATTTAGGAATTTTAATTAACGGTTCATATACTGATCTTAGAATGGTTCCACATTATGGTATTAATTCTAAAGATATTGATAATACTATTCAATCAATGGCGAAAGTAATGAACTCCATTTAATCTTCAACCCAAAGTTTTTCAAATCTTTCTTTTAATGTTTTTTCTATCCCTCTATCATTTGGAGAATAAAATTTTCTATTAGTAACATTTTTTGGGAAATTATCTTTTTTGATAAATCCATTTTCAGAATTATGATCGTAAGTGTATCCTTTTCCTACTTCAAAATCTTTATCTACAGAAGTTTCAGCATTCATTAGATGGTTTGGGACATCAGTAATTGGATTTTTTGAGACTTCATCATAAGCATAATTTATTGCTTCATATGAAGAGTTACTTTTTTCTGACAAAGACAAATAAATAGTCGCATTAGCTAGAGGAATTCTTCCTTCAGGCATTCCTATTTTATTCACAGATTCAAAAGTTGAATTAGCAATTATCATTGCATTTGGATTTGCTAAACCTATATCTTCTGAGGCACTTATAATCAACCTTCTAGCAATAAATAAAGGATCTTCTCCATTTTTCAACATTCTTGCTAAGTAATATATTGCAGCATCAGGGTCAGACCCTCTTATAGATTTAATAAAAGCCGAAATATTGTTATAGTGATTGTCACTTTGTTTATCATATATAGAATTATTTTCTAAAAGTTCATTTATAAGTTCTTTTGAAATGACTTTTGTATTTTTGGAATTTTTTGTAGACATTATTGCCAATTCGTATGTATCGATTGCTTTTCTTGCGTCTCCTCCGCAACCATTCAAGATAGTATCCAAAACTTCTTTATCAAATTTAATTTTTTTCTTTGAAAGAGATTCATGAGGAAAATTTTCTAGCTTTTTTATAATTTTGCTTAAAGATTCCGCATTGTGTGGTTCAAATTTAAATATCTTTACTCTAGAAATCAAAGGATTGATTATGGAAAAACCTGGATGTTCAGTAGTTGCACCTATTAAAATGATTATCCCTTCTTCAATCAAAGGTAATAAAGAATCCTGTTGGTTTTTAGAGAACCTATGAATTTCATCTAGAAAAAGAATTGTTTTATTTGTATCATTAGTCCTCTCATGCAATATCTCATCAGTTAGCTTTCTGATATCAGCTAATCCTGAAGAAACAGCAGACAAAGATTTAAAATTTAGGTTTGTAACATTTGAAATTATTTTTGCGAGTGTTGTTTTTCCAGTACCTGGAGGGCCCCAAAATATCATTGAAGGGATTGTTTTGTTTTCAATCAAGTTACATAATATTTTTCCTTTACCTAAAATGTGTTCTTGTCCTATAAATTCTTCTAAGGTATTAGGTCTTATTCTTGTAGATAATGGTGAACTTGATAGAAGTTCTTTCCTAGTATTATGTTCAAATAGAGTCATTATTAAAAAAATTATTCAAGTTATCTATTAAATAACTATCATATTCAGGAAAAATAGTCCTTAAATCTAGCATTAACCTTTTGTTTTCGACTTTTCCTAAAATAGGAGTTTTTAGATTTAATAAATAATTTTCAAGATTCATTATAGTTTTTTCGTCATTCATACTTATAGCAATACTGTCAATATTAGTTTCAGGAAATGTCCCACCTCCAATCGTTGAAGAAGTATTACTAATTGAGAAAAACTTTTTAGGTAAATTTTTCATTATATTTTCAGCTCTTTTTTGTAAATCTTTGGTAGAAATATCTATCATTTGCCATGATGGAATTGTAATTTTTGGTTCTTTCTTCAAATAATCTTTTAATACTAAATTTAGTATAAACAAGTTTATTTTGTCTATTCTTGATGCTCTAGCTAAAGGATTTTTATTTATTTTGTCTATGTAATTTTTTTTACCGACAACAATTCCACATTGAGGTCCGCCTAATAATTTGTCTCCAGAAAATAATGTTATATCTGCTCCATCGTTTATGCTTTCAAGAATAGTTGGTTCATAGGGTAAATCGAAATCTTCTGAATTTAAAAAATTTCCTGAGCCTATATCATGAATAATAGGGAGATTATACTTTTCACCTAGAGCGCTTAATTCTTTGATTTCAACTTCATTTGTAAACCCTTCAATTTTATAATTTGATTTATGGACCTTTAGTATTCCTATAGTTTTATCAGTTATATTGTCTTCATAATCAGAAATATAAGTTTTATTAGTTGTTCCTATATCTACAATCTTTTGTCCTGACATTTTGATTATTTCAGGGATTCTAAACCCACCACCAATTTCTATAGATTCAGATCGAGATATTAATATTTCTTTATTCTTTCCAAAAGACCCTAAGCAAACGACCAAGGCCATGGCTCCATTATTAAAAACCGTAGATGATTCTGATCCTGTGAGTAACTCTAATAATTCAGAAGTCTTACTACTTCTTATACGTCTTTTTTTGTTTTTGATATCTGATTCTAAGTCGGAATAATTTGAGACTAAAAGTTCTAATTCTTTAGAAATCTTTTTTGAAATTGGAGCTCTTCCTAAATTGGTATGTAGAATTACTCCTGTACCATTTATTACAACTTCTGGTTTTGTATCAATAATGTCTTTTATGTTATTGACGATTTCTTTTACAATTTCTTTCGAAGTAAAGTCTATTTTTTTACTATGAAGAATCTTTTCTCTAATAGATCTTAATTCTTTATTGATTATTTTTTTTAGTATGTCTGTTCTTAAATTTATTTTCGAAATCTCTCTAGATCTAAGCAGTTCAGTCATACTAGGAATATTTTTTAATTCCATTTGAAATTTCTTTTTATGATTATTATTACTCTTTTTTTCTATCATAGGAATTGAATGAAAAGAAGAAAGAGTTTATATTGGTTTAAGCTTTTTATTTAATAGTTACAAAAACCTACAACATTGGAGAAAATAATGGCAACTCAAAGTTACAAGGAAGTTAATGCAGAAGAGTATATTGTAGAAAAGGAGCCATTCTTCATGGCCACTTCTGATGAAATTGAAGTTTTTGAAGCAGCTTATAACGAAAGAGTTCCAATTCTTCTTAAAGGACCAACAGGTACAGGAAAAACAAGATTTGTAGAATACATGTCTTGGAAAATTAATAATAATGAAAAAAAAGCTAAAGATATTCCTTTAGTCACTGTGGCATGTCACGAAGATTTGACAGCTAGCGATCTTGTTGGAAGATATTTATTAGATGCTAGTGGTACTAAATGGATTGACGGTCCACTTACTAGAGCTGTGAAATCAGGAGGTATATGTTATTTAGATGAGGTTGTTGAAGCTAGAAAAGATACTACTGTAATAATTCACCCTTTAACAGATCACAGAAGAACTCTTAATATAGATAAATTAGGACAAGTTATCCAAGCAGATGATGGATTCCTATTAGTTGTTTCATACAATCCTGGATATCAAAATGCTGTTAAAGATTTAAAACATTCAACTAGGCAAAGATTCGTAGCAATTGAATTTGATTTTCCTGATGAAGAAAGAGAAACAAAAATCATTTCACATGAATCAGGAGCAGATGATGGAATTTCAAATCAACTGGCTGTTTTGGGACAAAAGATTAGAAATCTTAAAGAGCATGGATTAGAGGAAGGTGCTAGTACTCGATTGCTGATTTATGCTGCAAGATTGATCAAACAAGGGATTTCGCCTAAAAGAGCTTGCCAAGTTGCTCTTACATGGGGAATAACGGACGAGGTACAAATTCAGGAAACTGTTGATCAAATAGTTTCTTCAATTTTTGAGTAACAATTGAGTCAAGATAAGTATAAAACTTTAAAAGAAATTATAGATGGAAGAATTTCTGATAAAAAAATCTTAAAAGAAAGTAAATTGATGGTTGCTGCTGTAAGTATTTTATTTGAAAAAGATAATCCTGATTTTCCGATTTACATGATTAAGAGAGCTGATGAAGGCAAGCATGCTTTAGAATGGGCATTTCCAGGAGGTAAAATGGAAAAAACAGATTCTAACCTCAACGATACTGCAATTAGAGAAACAAATGAAGAAATTGGAGCAGATGAAAATGACTTTGAGCTTTGGGGAGAACTAGACCCAGTTATGACACTTGGAACAGGGTGGGTTATTCAACCCTTTGTAGGAGAAATTTCTAATAACCCTAGTCTGACAAAAAATGATGAAGAAGTAGAAGAGATTGCAAAAATTCCATTATTTGATCTTATAAATGAATCAAATTACAGGTACGTATCTTTTACAAGAGATGCTATAAGAGTTGATTCTAGGGCTTTTGCATTTCAAAATAAACTTATTTGGGGAGCTTCTGCAAGGATGATAATGCAAATATCAGAACTGTTGAAAAATAAGGTGAAATATGGATAACATTTCTAAATTTACATCAAGCAAAATCAAGAGATTATTAAAGGCATATCCTGACGATCTATCTAAAAAATATGTTGAATCAAGAGGAATACTTGAAACTAAATTACCTGAAGAAGTTCTTTCACAATGGGAAAACATTGGCTTAGAAATAGCTCAATTATCATCGAGATCTTGGGAGCCATCTATATCATATTTTTCTTCTTCAATTAAAGTTCAACAATATCTTCCTTCTGGACAATTTTTGGGGTGGTGTAAATCTAGTTTCAATTTAGCTAAAGAATCTAATAAAGTTGCAGAATATTTTTTAAATGCCAGCCCTCAAGCTATGGTAAGATTACGACCTAGATACATAGAGGATTGGGTAACACGTGTTACAAAACTACACAAAGGCACTTGGAAATCAACTAATCTGACATGTAAATTGTTTGAATATACCCCAATAATTTTAGAAACATTGAGCTTTGATCAATTCTGCAAACTTTTAGACTTCATGGAACTTTTATCCAATAGATCTTATGACTTAGCTAATGAAATTCTTGATTCATCAATAGAAATTTTTTCTTTGAATTTTCAAGAAATTGATGAATTGATACATTTGTCTGTTTTAATTACAGAAAATGAATGGAGAGATATAAAACCTACATATGAAATAATTAGGAATCAGGTTACTAAATTACCTAATGCTCATACAAAAATAACTTTTGATATGACTCGAAGATTACACGGTTTAGCAGGACTTAAAATTTCTGCATTTCTACAATTATTGATTAGGACTTTGTCGTTGACTAATAAGAACGATAATGACCAAATTTTACAAATGACTCAACAAGTAGTTAATAATGTTCCTGTATCAATTTTGGACTTTTTAAATAATATTCCAAGATTACTTGATACATTAGATATAGACCAATTATATCAATGGAAATCTCAAGGAATAAGATTGGCCATTGATCAAGATACTAATACAGCTTCTGCTTCTCAATTTTTCAAACTTCAATCAAAGGAATCAAAAGATTTAATTGATAAAATTTCTTCAAGTGTAGAATTGTCTAGAATTAAAGATTTAATGAAGTTGTATTGTACCGCTCTTTCTGGAGAAGATGTTTTAGTTTCAGGCTCAAAAAATATTACAGAAAAAAATATAGGCTGGGGAGAATCTGATCTTGCTACTTCAGATGGTAAAACGATTTATTTGCCTGATGTAATTAAAAGATATAACAAGAAAGAAGAAAATTTTAATTTTTATAAGGTTCTTGCTTCTCATCAACAAGCTCTTACAGAGTATGGAAGTTATAAATATGATTATAAATTAGAACCTATAAATACAAAATCAAAAGCAATTTTTAAGGCTCTTCTTGATCAAGTTAACGAATCAGATGAAGAGCATGCTACAAGAATTGCAAGGATACTTAGAGGCTCTTCCCCGTTTAAACATGACCCAAAATTAGCAGATGACATTTTTAGTATTGTTGAGGAATACAGAGTAGATCAATTGATTTTAAAAAAGTATCCTGGATTGAGAAAGTTTTATACTAAGGTTCAATTAGAAGAACTAAATAATCGAAAAAACAAAGAAGAAACAAATAAAAAAAGAAGAGAAGTATTTATTGAAAAAGTATTACGTTTTACTTTAGGTGATAAAGATAGACATGTTCCCAAAGGAACAAAATCTAAATTTGAAGATATCGTCAGATTTTTATTAACGCTTTCAAGAATTTCAGATAATAAAATCAAAACTGTAGAAGATTCTATGGCAGTATCTTTTAGGTTGTTTTCATTGATTAGGGATATAGATAATAATGAAATTGATTCCAATGAGGAAGAAGAAGAAGCAGACGAAATAAAAGACGAAGAATTAGATGATACAGAAGATCAATTTGAGGATGAACAGATTGTAAATGATATGATTTCATATTTTTCAGGAGGGGAAGGTGAGTCTGAACCTGGAGATGCATCTGAAGAAAGCTCAATAAACCCACCTGATGAAGGAGATTATCAATCTCCAGATCCTGTTGAATACCAAGGAGATTTTAAGCCAGAATTAGGTCAACTACTAACAGAGATGTTAACTGTTAGTGGAGATGAAATGCAGGGTGAAGGAGAAGAAATGGAAGGATTGACTCAAGAACAAATAGAAGAATTAGTTCAGAATTCTCCAGATTTAGAAACAAAAGAGTCAGATG
>JAYZJV010000023.1:0-8716 GCA_036164085.1 Chloroflexota bacterium
TATTCTGCTTGTGTTTGTTCTGATGTAGCTTGCTCATCTGTTGCTTCTGCTTCTGGTTCCTCTGTTGTAGCGTCCTCAGCTGGTGCTTCTGCTTCAGGTTCTTCTGATGTAGCTTCCTCAGCTGGTGCTTCTGCTTCAGGTTCTTCTGATGTAGCTTCCTCAGCTGGTGCTTCTGTTGAAGAATTTTCTACATGTCTCTGTAAAACAGTAGCAAAGCCTTGAATGGTCCCTTGTAGTACAAATACTAAATTTGTAGTCGCACTATTTAAACTTCCCATTAACTTAGCTAGTAAAATTTCTCTAGAAGGTAATTTAGAAAGTTTCAATAATGTATCTTCATCTACAAGGTCATTGTTAACTAATCCTTTTTTTATATTAAAATCTAAATTGTTTTCTTCAGCATATTTAAATAAAATTTTTGTAAGCTGAGAAGGATCTTCATTTGATAAAACAAAGCCTAAAGGGCCGGTAATTTCTTCAGAAAGAGCTTCTTTGTTTGATTTTTCAGCAGCCAATTTAGCAAGAGTATTTTTAGCAATCTTAAATTTTGCAGAAGAATTATTCAATGCTCTTCTAAGTCCACTAAGGTCACTCACTGAAGTGCCTTTATAATCAGCCATAATTATTGTGTCTGAACTTGAAAATAAATCAGCAAGCTCAGTAACTTGATCTATTTTTTTTTGATTTGGCAAATTTTTCTCCAAAAAAAAACCGGTTCAAAGACCGGTTAAAATAAAGTTTATAAATTTATACAACCTCGACAGGATTTACATATTACCTGTTGTCTTAAGTTAATTTAAAGTTTATCACAAAAAATAGTTATTTAACAAGAGATTCTCTTAGATTATCTAAATCTAAACTAATTCCTGGTCCCATAGTTGAGCAAATTGAAGCTGAGTCTATTAGACTTCCTTTTACACCTTCAGGTTTATTATTTTGAATAGTTGAATATATAGAGGCCATGTTCTCAAAGATCTGATCTTCAGTAAATGAACAAAGTCCAATTCTTGTATGAATATTAGCATCTTTATCCATTCTTATCTCAACTCTACCTTTATTCGCTTTTTCTACAGCTTCTATTAATTTATCCTCTGGAACGACTGTGCCAGATCTAGGGTTGGGCATTAAACCCTTACGACCTAGATGTTTCCCTAATTTTGCTATTTTAGGCATCATTTCAGGGGTAGCTATTGCTATGTCAAAATCATCCCAACCTTCTTCAATTTTTTTCATCATGTTATCGTCAATCAGATACTCTGCACCTGCATCTTTAGCTGCTATGCCTGATTCACCTTCAGCAAACAGCATTATTCTTACTTTCTTACCTGTTCCATTTGGAAGATCTGATGTCTCTCTGATTTGTTGATCTGCATGTTTGGGATCAGCACTAGTTTTGATATGAAATTCAATTGCTTCATCAAATTTGGCATTTGCACACTCTTTTAAAAGTTTTATCGCATCAGAAAGTAGAAATGTCTGATCTTGAGTTTTTGATTTAATTTCTGTAAATCTTTTAGAGGTTTTTTTCAATTTTTATTCCTTTACAATTACACCCATGCTTCTCGCGCTGCCTGCTAAAATTTTTACAGCAGCATCCATATCATATGCATTTAAATCTTCCATTTTTATTTTTGCTATTTCTTCAAGTTGAGTTCTAGTTATTTCTCCTATCATTTCTACTCCAGGGGTAGAAGATGCGCTCGTTTGATTGATAGCTTTCTTAATTAAATCTGATGCTGGAGGGCTTTTTAATGTAAACGAAAAAGATCTATCCGCATATACTTCAATTTCTACAGGAACTATAGAGCCAGACAATTGTTTGGTTTTTTCATTATATTCCTTACAAAATTGCATGATATTTACACCATGTTGACCTAAAGCTGGACCTACTGGAGGAGCTGGATTAGCACTTCCTGCTGGTAATTGGAGTTTTATTATTCCTATAACTTTTTTTGCCAATTTAAAAAATCCTTATGCTTTTTCTACTTGTAAGAAATCCAATTCTAACGGAGTTTCACGTCCAAAGAAAGAGACATGAACTGTAACTTTTCCTCTTTCTTTGTTTACTAAATCAACTGTACCCATAAATTCAGCAAAAGGACCATCCAATATTTTTACTGAATCGCCTTGTGCTAATCCTACTGAAACAGTAGGAGATCCACTTTGCATTCTATTCATTATTCTATCCACTTCATGACTTTCTAGAGGAACAGGTTTAGGCCTTCTGTCTGTTTCATCTTCGGCAGATACAAAACCTGTTACTCCAGGAGTATTTCTAACAGCAAACCATGAATCATCAGTCATTATCATTTTTACCAAAAAATAACCTGCATACATTTTTCTGTTAACCTCTTGGCGTTCTCCGTCTTTTATTTCAATTTTAACTTCAGAAGGGACCAAAACTTCGTGTATTGTTTTAGATAAATCTAGGTTTTCAATTCTTTGCTTTAAATTTTCACTAACCTTATCTTCATGACCAGAATAAGTATGAAGGATATACCATCTTGATTCTTCTTGTATTGGAGTGTCTTTTTTATTTTCTGGCATTATATTTTCCTAAATAATAATTTAGCTATTTGAAAGTAGAGAGAAAAATCTAGCAAAAAGCATGTCAAATAACCCTAAAAAAACACCTATGATTATAGATAGAGTAATAACCATAATAGTCAATCTAGTAGACTCTTGTCTTGAAGGCCAAGTTACTTTTCTAAGTTCTCCAATTACTTCTGATAAAAAGCTAATCGGGGCAAAACCTTTGCCCGAGAGTTTTGGTGGTTGTGTAGCCAATTACTATCTCTTTTCTTTAAAGGTTTTTCTTTCTCTACATGAAGGACAGAATTTCTTTAATTCTAATCTGCCTTCAGTGTTTCTTTTGTTTTTTTCAGTGTGATAACTGTACTTCCCACATTCACAATCGAGTGTTAGGACAGTTCTTACTGCACTTTTTTTTGCCATAGTTATTTAACCAATCTTTTTTATGAGATTGATGTAATCACACCAGAACCTACAGTCTTACCACCTTCTCTGATAGCAAATCTTAGATTTTCTTCTAAAGCAACAGGATACATAAGCTCTATATCCATTTCAGTATTATCACCAGGCATAATCATTTCTGTACCTTCAGCAAGTCTAGCTTCTCCTGTAACGTCAGTTGTTCTAATATAGAACTGAGGTTTATATCCAGAGAAAAATGGTGTGTGCCTTCCTCCTTCATCTTTAGTCAAAACATAAACTTGTGCTTTTGCCTTTTGTTTTGGAGCAATAGAACCAGGTTTTGCTAATACAGCACCTCTAGCTATATCTTCTCTTTCAATTCCTCTAAGCAGTATTCCAACTGCATCTCCAGGAATTCCAGATTCTAAGGTCTTATGAAACATTTCAACCCCAGTTACTACAACTTTCTCTTGTTTCCCAAAACCTACTATTTCAATTTCCTCATTTACCTTAACCTCTCCTCTTTCTATTCTCCCAGTAACAACAGTTCCTCTTCCTTTTATAGAGAAAACATCTTCTACGGGCATTAAGAATGGTTGGTCCATTGGTCTTTCTGGAACATCTATATAATCATCTACAGCTTTAGCCAATTCATTGATCGACTGAACCCATTGATTTCCTGAGTCTGCTGCATTTTCTAGTGCTTCCAATGCAGATACTTTAACTATTGGAATCTCATCTCCTGGAAAATCATACTTTGTAAGCAATTCTCTTACTTCCAATTCAACTAATTCAAGTAATTCAGGGTCATCCATTTGATCGCATTTATTTAGAGCAACAACAATTTTTGGTACATTTACCTGCCTTGCTAACAAAATGTGTTCTTGTGTTTGAGGCATAGGGCCATCGTCTGCTCCAACAACTAAAATAGCTCCATCCATTTGAGCTGCACCTGTAATCATGTTTTTTACATAATCTGCGTGACCAGGACAATCAACGTGAGCATAGTGCCTTGTGTCTGTTTCATACTCTGTGTGAGAGGTAGCAATTGTTACTCCTCTCTCTTTTTCCTCAGGAGCATTATCAATTTCTTCAAAAGATTTCGCTGACACATTATCCTGCGAATGTGACAGAACAGTTGCTATAGCAGCTGTTAATGTTGTTTTACCATGGTCAACGTGACCAATTGTTCCCACATTTACGTGAGGTTTACTTCTATCAAATACTTGCTTAGACATTTTTACTATTTCTCCAACTATTATTTTTTTAAATATAAATACGATTAATTTCGCCAATTAATTCATTTTATACTCTTTTTTAGAATTTTTATATATATTTTTATTTTATTTTTAATATTCGGCAGGTAATAAGGGTATTTTTATAACATTTTGGAGCCCACAAGAAGAATTGAACTTCCGACCTCGTTCTTACCAAGAACGCGCTCTACCACTGAGCTATGTGGGCATATGATTATCATACTAGAAGAGCTGTAATAAAATAAGTGGTGCAGGGGACAGGATTCGAACCTGTGAAGCATAAAGCGCCTGTTTTACAGACAGGTGGGTTTAACCACTCCCCAACCCCTGCGCATTAAAAAAAAATTAATTTAATGGAGCCCCAGGAGGGATTCGAACCCCCGACCTGCCGATTACAAGTCGGCTGCTCTGGCCAACTGAGCTACTGAGGCATATATATATTCTATGATAAAAAAAGCAATCTATAAAAGAGAATGGACAAAAAAATCACCTAAAAAGATCATATTTTTTGTTAATCTCATAATCTAGCTTATTTGATATTTTATGAACAGGAAGCCCTGTATTATAAGATATCTTCAATATATCATCATGTTCAACTTTGAAAGAGTGAATTTTTCCATCAATATATTTAAATTTAATTTTAACAATTCCCAGAGAAGAGTTATATTCTTCAAACTCTCTTTCTGTTTCATATCTTTCAATCTCTCTAACTCTAAGTCCTAAGGATGTTGTATGCTCAAGAATAAATTTTACAAATTTATCTTTATCTTTAGTTTCACATAGAAGATTGATTAAATTTCCAGGCCTATTTTTTTTACCATTGTAATTTATTATCCAGCAATCTAAAGCTCCTTCATCAATTGCAAAATCTATTATACTACCTGTTGCTTCTGGAGACATATCATCTACATTTGTTTCAATTAATAATTTTTTTGTACTTATAAAGTTTGAATGTTTTTTATAATCAATAGATACGGATAGTACATTAGGGAATGTATCAAAATCTTTTGTCCCTGCACCCATACCAAATTTTTCAGGAGTAAATGCTGTATGAGTTTTAAATTTTGCTATACTTGCTAAAATAGATAATCCTGTAGGAGTAACTGTTTCTATATTTGAAGAATCATTAATATATCTTAGAGGAATATTATATTCTTCAACTATTTTTTTAGTAGCAGGAGCAAGAGTATCATGAATCCCATGACTTGTTTGAATAAAACCAGGAGCCACTGGAATAGGGGAAGAATAAATTTCAGAAACTCCAAGTAAATTTAATCCAATAAAAAAACCGCATACATCTACAATTGTGTCTGAAGTTCCCAGTTCATGTAAATGAGGGTTTTTTTCATTGTGAGCAGATTCTTCTGCTTGTTTTAAAATATCAAAACAATTTATAGTTTGATTTTTGATTTTTTGGTTTAATTTAGATTTTTTTATGACGTCATAAAACTTATTCCAGGTCCACTTAATTTGATCTTTAATGATCACAGAAGTATGGGTAGCCTCAAGGTCAAATTTATGTGTTTTTTTTGTATTTAAAGTAAAATCTATATCATCAATTTTTTTTAATTCTGAGAAAAGTTTTTTTTCATCTAGGCCTAGATCAATTAAACTAGAAATAAGCATGTCTCCACTTAAACCACCTATTAAATTAAAATAAACAAAAGCCATAATTAATAATTTTATCTAAAATATTCTAACAAAATAAAAGAGTATCTATTAATGAATTTCTAAAACTATGATTTTTTTGCCAATGATTTTTTTGATTTTTTTGGCTTATTTATTTTGTCTATAATTAAAATATCTTGTTTTTTATCAAAGTCTAACTGAATAAAGTCCCCAGGGGTAAATTTAGCATTAAGAAGGTCATCTGATAGTTTATCTTCTACTTTTTCTTGAATAGTTCTTCTCAATGGCCTTGCCCCCATTTTAGGATCAAATCCATTATCTGCCAAATATTCTTTAGCTTTTTCTGTCCAAGATAAATCTAGGTCATGATCTTTCAATCTATCTGAAACTTCTTTTAGCAATAAATCCACAATCTCATGTATATGCGATTTTTCCAAAGGATGGAACACTATTTTATCATCTAGTCTATTTAAGAATTCAGGTCTAAATCCATTTTTTGGATCTTCAACTTCGCTTAATACTCTTTCTTCAAGAGATTTATAATCCAACGTTTTACTAGATCCCTCTTGAGTAAAACCTAATCTACCTTCTGAGTAAATTCTTTGAGAACCAAGGTTAGATGTCATTACAATTATTGTATTCTTGAAATCTATAATTCTTCCTTTTCCATCTGTAAGTCTTCCATCTTCAAAAACTTGAAGTAAAATATTATAAATTTCTTCGTGTGCCTTTTCTATCTCATCAAGGAGAATCACGCAATAAGATTTTCTTCTAACAGCTTCTGTAAGCTGCCCTCCATCATCATATCCAACATAACCAGGAGGTGAGCCGATCAATCTAGAAACAGTGTGTCTTTCACGATATTCAGACATATCAAATCTAATCATAGAATCTTCTGTTCCAAATAAAAATTCTGCAAGTCTTTTTACTAAATGAGTTTTTCCTACACCAGTAGGGCCAAGAAATAAAAACGCTCCTATTGGTCTTTTAGGATCTTTAAGGCCAGTTCTTGCTCTTCTTACAGCTTTTGAAATAGCAGCTATTGCTTCACTTTGCCCAATAACGTCTAGACCTAATGCACTTTCAATTTGTTTTAATTTTTCCTTGTCCTCACTATCAAGTTTCTTCAAAGGAATACCCGTCCACATTGAAACAACCTCTGAAATATCTTCTTCAGTCACTTGCACAGCTTTTTTAGGCTTAGAAGCTTCATATTCTTTCTCTAAAGATTCAAATTCATCAGCTGTTTCTAACTCGTCATCTCTATACTTTGCAGCTTTTTCATATTGCTGCGAAGAAATAGCATCTTCTTTCCATCTTCGTATTTTTTCTAATTCTTTTTTCTTGTCACGCAATGGTTTAGGGTAAAATGAATTCCTTATTCTTACTCTTGAACCAGCTTCGTCAATAATATCAATGGCTTTATCTGGTAGATTTCTATCTGTTATATATCTATCTGAGAGGTTTACTGCGCTATTTATAGCATCATCAGTTATTGTAACCTGATGATAATTTTCATATTGTTCTTTTATCCCATTTAGTATATCAACTGTTAACTCTCCATTTGGTTCATCAATTGTTACTGGTTGGAACCTTCTCTCTAGAGCCTTATCTTTCTCCACGTACTTTCTATAATCGTCTTGAGTTGTTGCGCCTATTACTTGAATGTCTCCTCGCGCTAAAGCGGGCTTCAATATATTTGCAGCATCAACTGCACCTTCTGCTGCTCCTGCTCCCACCAAGGTATGAACCTCATCAATAAAAACAATACAATTTTTTGAGCGAGTTAATTCTTTTACTATTTTCTTTAATCTTTCCTCAAACTCTCCTCGATATTTAGTTCCAGCAACTAGACTACCAATATCCATAGAAACCAGTCTTTTACCTTCAAGAGTTTCTGGCACATCTCCTTCAATCATTAATAAAGCCAATCTTTCTATAACAGCAGTTTTACCTACTCCGGGTTCTCCTATAAGAACAGGATTATTTTTTCTTCTTCTACTAAGAATTTGAACAACTCTTTCAAGTTCTGCCGCTCTTCCTACTACAGGATCAAGTTCACCATTTTCTGCTTTGCTAGTTAAATCTGTTGCTATTTCATCAAGAGTCGGGGTAGATGAACTTTTCCCTTTTCCTGAAACAGAACCTTGAGATTTACCTCCAGAGGAAGCTGTTTTAGATAAAACATTTTGAGTTTCATCTCTAATAACATCTAATGAAAGGTCTAAGCTCTCTAAAACATTAGCTCCGATACCATCTCCTTCTCTCATAAGACCTATTAGAAGATGTTCTGTCCCAATATAATGATGGCTTTGTTTTCTGGCCTCATCAACTGCAAGTTCAATAACTTTTTTTGCTCGTGGAGTTAAGCCAATTTCACCCGTTGTAGGTTTATCACCTTTACCAATAATAAACTCAACTGCTGACCTGATTTTCTGAGTGTCTGCTTTTAGATTTTGAAGTACTTTGGCAGCTACTCCTTCTGCTTCTCTTATCAAACCAAGTAAAATATGTTCAGTTCCAATATAATTATGATTAAATTGAGTAGCTTCTTCCTGAGCGAGAGCCAATACCCTTCTAGCTCTTTCAGAAAATTTTTCGAACCTACTGGCCATTAAAGACTCCTTGAATAAAATAAATTTTTATTTTTACAATATTACCTATTAACTATCTTCTTTATATATTAAGTTTTTATCAATAGTTTTTTATAGAAATTTAGGAAAAAACCCAACAAAATAAATACGAAAATCGTAAATTATACTGAATAAAAAATCTTAAGATTCTTTTTCTTTATCTTCTGGATCCTCAGATTTTGGAGCTTCCTCTGCTGGAGCTTCCTCTACTGGAGCTTCCTCTACTGGAGCTTCCTCTGCTGGAGCTTCCTCTGCTGGAGTTTC
>JAYZJV010000024.1:0-26188 GCA_036164085.1 Chloroflexota bacterium
GTTGCAAATATGCCATGGCTATTTATTCCTGCCATTGCAGTAATAGTAGTAATATTGGCATTAAATTTCATGGGAGATGGTATCAGAGATGCTGCTGATCCATATCAGGAGGTATAAATTTGGTTACAAAAAAACGAAAAGAAAAAACAGACACCCCGTTATTAGAAGTAAGAGATTTGCAAACTTATTTTTACACTGCTGATGGTACAGTAAGAGCAGTAGATGGTGTCGACCTTAATGTATATCCAAAGAAAACACTAGGAATTGTAGGTGAAAGTGGATGCGGTAAGAGTATCACGACTAAATCAATATTACGATTGATTGATAGACCTGGAAGAATTATTAATGGCACAATGAATTTATATGATGAAAATCATAAAAATCCTCAAGATATAGCTACTCTTGATTCAACGGAATTAAAAAAAGTTAGAGGAGGAAGGATTTCTATGATTTTTCAGGAACCTATGACCTCTTTTAGTCCAATTCATACTATTGGGAATCAAATTACAGAAGCGATAACATTGCACTTGGATCATACAAAAGAAGAAGCGACAGAACTTGCTGAAGACTGGTTGATTAGAGTAGGAATGAGTAATCCTAAGCAAAGGTTAAAACAATACGCATTTGAATTAAGTGGAGGACAAAGACAAAGAGCTATGATTGCTATGGCTCTATGTACTAATCCAGATATTCTAATTGCGGATGAACCTACAACTGCTTTGGATGTAACTACTCAGGCTCAAACTCTTGATTTATTAAATGAATTACAAGAGAAAAATGGAATGTCTATTATTATGATCACTCATGATTTAGGTGTTATTGCTGAGTTAGCTGATGATGTAAATGTTATGTATTTAGGAAAAATTGTAGAAAGTGGTGATATTCGTCAGGTATTTAAAAATCCTAAGCATCCTTATACTCAAGCTCTATTAAGCTCCATTCCTTCTTTGGCTACAGGACACAGAGAAAGGCTTCCCATTCTACCAGGCGCAATTCCTCATCCTCAAGCTAGACCGAAAGGATGTCCATTCAATCCTAGATGTAAAGATTTTATACAAGGAACTTGTGACGCCACTTTCCCAAAACAAGAAATAATAGAAGAGGGACATTTGGTTAATTGTCATCTTTATAACAAGTAGGTATTTATGTCAGCAACTAAAACAAAAAAAGAAAATATAATTGAAATAAAAAATTTAAAGAAATATTATCCTCTTACATCTGGGCTGATGAGAAAAGTTACAGGAGTGGTAAAAGCTGTTGACGATGTTTCTTTTGTAATACCCAAAGGTAAAACTATTGGATTAGTAGGTGAGTCTGGTTGTGGAAAAACTACAATTTCAAAATGCATATTAAGGGCTATTGACCCTACTGAGGGTGAGATTTATTTAAATAATGAGCAAGGGAGACATGATTTAGCAAATCTGCCTGAGGGTGAATTAAGGCCCTTAAGAAAAGAAATGCAAATGATATTTCAAGATCCATTCTCTTCTCTTAATCCTAGAATGAATCTATTTGATATAGTTAGTGAGCCTCTACTTTTGAATGGTGTAAAAAATAGAACTGAACGACAAGATAGGGTAGAGGAACTCTTAATCAAAGTAGGCTTAAGATCAGAATATATGATAAGATTCCCTCATGCTTTTAGTGGAGGTCAAAGGCAAAGAATAGGTATTGCAAGAGCTCTTGCTTTGAATCCCTCATTAATCGTTTGTGATGAACCTGTTTCAGGATTAGACGTGTCAGTTCAAGCTCAAGTAATTAATTTATTGATGGATCTTCAAGATGAGTTTGGATTATCTTACCTTTTTGTTTCACACGATCTAAGTATTGTGAGACAAATTAGTGATGAGATAAATGTCATGTATTTAGGAAGATTAGTTGAAAATGGTACACCTGAACAAATTTTTTCATCTCCAATGCATCCATATACGGAAGCATTGATATCAGCGGTACCACAAGCTGATCCAGATGTAGTAAAAAATCATAAAACTTTGATTGGTGAAATTCCAAACCCATCTAACCCACCTGATGGTTGTTATTTCCATCCAAGATGTGCTTACGCAACAGATGAATGTAAAAAAACTAATCCTGAATTAACAATTGATAAATCAGGTAGAACTTTTAGTTGTCATAATGCAAAAGATATAAAACTTTCGGGGCTTATTTAAAAGTCATGAATTATAGGTTTATTTTAATAATTTCTAGCCTCTTATCTATTCTTATTTCATGCTCAAGTGACGAGGATGTTTTGCAAACTCAAAAACTTTCAGAACAATCTGAACAAACAGAAGTCCCATCTATTGATTATTCTCAACTTCAAAATTGGAGATCTGAATTAAGGGTTGGAATATTGGAAGCTAGGAGAAATGTAAATTCATCAATCGATCCATCGATAAAGGCAGAAATTTTTGTAAATGAAACAATGAACTTTTATGTATGGATTAAAAATAATTTAGCTGAAGGATATGTTGATGAAACTTGTGATGATGATTTATTCAAACAAACAATTAGATCTCAACTGAATCCTGTCGAATTGTTAATTCAAATATCTCCTCCAACCGATGATCCTTTCGAACTTTTCCCGTTACCGTCCGAAATTATCCACGTTCTGGGACCTGAGGGCTCAGTTGGATTAGAGAAAGACTCATTTAATTTAATTGATTCAAACACACTAGATTGGACAGTTGAATTTGCAAGTGAACCTTTGAGATTGGAAAAAAAAGATGTATGGTATATTGTACCTACAAGATTAACAGAATCGATATTTAAGGGGTGTAAAAAATGAGTATTAAAGTCTTTTCAGGTAATAGAATGATTGACACTATAAAAGGTAAGGTTATTGAGAAAAAAACTTCTATTCTTGTAGAAAATGAAAAAATAATTGCAATAGATTCTACTGAAAACCTTTCAAGTCATCCATCATATAAAAATGCAGAAAAAATATCATTAAAGGGAACAATATTACCAGGATTAGTTGATTCTCATGTACATTTAATTGGTTTTGGAGATGGAACTTCTGGAGATGTTTTAGTTAAAACTGACGATAATCTTTTAGCAATAAATGGTGCTCAAAACGCTATAAAACATTTGGACTCAGGTGTAACAACTCTAAGAGATTTAGGTGCTAAAAACATGTCTGGGTACATGATTAAAGAAGCCTCAAATAGAGGAATAATACAAACCCCAGACTTAATTATGTCAGGTAGACCAATAACAATTATTGGAGGACATTTAAATTGGTTCGGTGAAGTAGCGACAGGAGTTAAAGAATGCGTTGCCTCTGTAAGACGATTGGTTAGAGATGGTAGTGACATGATAAAAATAACTGCTACGGGGGGAAGCACAGGAACTTCAAATACAAGAGTTCCTTCATTTAATTATGATGAAATGAAAGCAATTGTTGATGAAGCTCACAAATTTGAGATTCACACTGCTGCACATTGTGTGAACACAGAGGGGATTAGAATTGCAGTTGAAGCTGGAGTAGACACTATAATTCATGGAAGATTTGTAAATAAAAATGGTATTTTAGAATTTGACGAAAAACTTGCTGATCAAATGGCTGAAAAAGAAGTTTTTGTTAATGCTACTTTACATCAAGGTAGAGAAAGGATTTGGCAATTATCAGAGAAAGACAAATCAGACCTTTCAGATTCTGAAAAAAATGAAATTGAAACATTTAACGTAAATTGGGAAGAAGCAAAAAAAGTTTGGCAAAAAGTTATGAATAAGGGAATTCAATTGGTTTCAGGATCAGATGCATCTTGGCAATATTATAAACTTGGAGGCACTAGTTTCCAAGATGAGATTCATGCTCATGTGTCCATTGGAATGACGCCTATGCAAGCTATTCAATCAGGAACAATTTTTTCTGCTCAATCTTGCTGGGTTGATGATGAAGTAGGGTCGCTAGAAACAGGAAAAGTTGCAAATATTATTTCTGTAGAAGGTGAACCTGATAAAAATATATCTGATTTAAGAAATATTAAATCTATTATCCATAGAGGCAGAGTACATAAACTATTTGACTAATCTTCTAAATGGCTCATTAAGTATTGGTGCTTCTAAAAAATCTTCAAAATTAGAATTTTGAGCTTTTGCTATAGTTTTTAAGCTATTGTCAATTGCAACTACTGTAATATCTATATCTTCCTCAGTATGTGACATTGTTGGGTGGAAAACCGTGCTCATATGTATACCTTGTTTTGCCATTTCTTGAACGAACAAAGTTCTCATTAGAGGAATATCAGAAGACTCAGAACTCATAAATTGAATGATAGGACCAGAGGGAATTCCAGTAATTTTTACATCAACATCAGAATTATTCATTACTTCATTAATTTTTTTCTTCAAACTATTCCCATAATCCTCAAACCATTTTTCAGAGTTGTTATTTAACAAATATTCAATTGTAGCCTTTGAAGCTGATAAACCTATATTATCACTCCAATATGAACTAGAAACAAACATTCTGTCTGCAGGTTCCATTGCGTCGACAGAACCTACAACGGCACCCATAGGATACCCATTAGACATAGCTTTAGCAAAAGCAGTTATATCCGGAGTAACTCCTAATTTTTTCTGTGCTCCTCCCACAGACATTCTCCAACCACAGCTTACTTCATCAAAAATAAGTAAAGATCCATTTTCATGAGCTAGTTTTTTTACTTCTTCTAAATAACCAGTTTTAGGAAATTCTGACCTCATTGGTTCAAGCATTATTGCAGCTACTTCATCTCCGTGCTCATTAATTAGGTTTTTTAAATTTTCTATATCTTCGTAAATAAAAGGAATTGCCGTTCCTGCTAATACTTTTGGAACACCTATAGGCTCTATTCCTGCAAATGGGAACTCTCCATCTTCAGGATTTACCAAGTAATTTGCTGATTGGTACCAGTCATGCCATCCGTGATACCCACTAAATAAGATCTTATCTCTTCCCGTAGTACCTCGGGCGATTCTGACTGCTAGGGCACAAGAATCTCCACCACCTTTAGTGTATCTAACCATTTCAGCACTAGGAATTTGATCAATAAGTAAATCTGCCAAGTCTAATTCCAATGAGCTATTTACTGTGTGAATACTTCCTTTGTCAATTTGCTCTTTTACTGCATTGTCTACATAATCATGTGAATGCCCAAGTATTATGGCTGAAACAGCATTCATCCAATCTAAATATCTATTATCATCAACATCAATAAAATACCCTCCTTTAGATTCCTTAGCGTAAATAGGATTTATCCCATGGGCAAATTGACTGGACCTTCTACTAATAAGCTGAGTTTTTCCAGGTATTATTTTCTCAGCCTTTTTATAAAGATTTAGTGAGTTGTTTATGTTATGTTTTTTCATAAGAGTAGCTTTTTTTTATATATTAATATTTAAGGTAAGGTTCAAAAATGAAAATCGCAATGTTAAAGAAACCATATTGTATTGAAATTGAAGATCAAAAGTTAAAAGAAACTTTAAATCCTGATGAAATCAGAGCAAGAACTTTAGTGAGTGCATTAAAACTTGGTACAGATAGAGGCAACTATGAAGGAGCCGAAGATGTTCCAGGAGCGCCAACATATCCCAGATGGGTGGGAGATTCAAATATTGCTGTCGTTGAAGAAATAGGATCAGATGTAAAAGAATTTAAGGTTGGAGACAGAGTTATATCTCAAAATCCTCATCAATCTGAATGGATTGCCAAAGAAAGTACAAATATTTGTGTGATACCTGAAGGAGTAAAAAATGAAGATGCAGTCTGGTCAACTTTGTATACTTTAAGCGGATTTTGTTATACAAAAGCAGATTTTATTCCTGGAGAAAATGTTGCAGTTGTTGGATTAGGAATATTAGGGCTTGGCGCCATAGCATTAGGACCTCTTTATGGTGCTAAAAATACTATAGCTATAGGAAATAGTGAAATAAGAAATGAAATGGCAAAAAAAATGGGTGCTGATCATGCAGTTCTTAGCAATTCAAAAACTTTAGAAGATGAATTAAATCAACTTACTAACAATGAAGGAGTTGATCTTGTTATCTTAACTGCGAATCCTTGGGATGCATATATATCAAGCTTAAGATCTGTCAGACCTGAAGGAAGAATTTCAATTGTTGCTTTATCTGGAAGAGGAGAGGAAGACAGGGCTTTTAATCCTTTCCCTATGGAGCATTTTTACAATAAAGGAATAAGCATCATAGCAATTAATGGTAACTTTGGATACAGGTACCCAAATAAAGATAGATTTTCATGGAAAAGCAGATGTTCCAGTATTTTGTCACTTATGAAAAGAAACCAACTTAACCCTAGTATTTTGAATACACATCGAATGAGCTACGAAAAAATTCCAGAAGCATATGATCTGATGACAAAAAGAGATAAGAAAATGTTAGGTGTACTTTTCGATTGGGAGTAATATGAAAAAAATATCAAAAAATTTAGATAAAACAGTAAAATTATGGATAAGAAATAATATATCTGATTATGAACAATGCGAATCCAATATTTTTGTTGGAGAATTAAATAATAAATCATCTGACTCTTCCACTGTAATTACGCATGAACCATTAGCTGGACATGGTTTTAAAGACTCTATTTGGATTTTTGAATATGATCAAAATATTTATCTTGGAGTTGAGAAAGATGCTAGAGAAGAAGTTCAAGGCTTTTTGTCAAAAACACATAAGAATATGATTTTTTCTACGTATGGAACTTATGAACTATCAAGAATAACTCACAAATTTGGATACTATGTATGGGGTCCTTCATGGGTTTTGTTTGCAGAAGAAAATGATTGGGTTGATATAAAGAAACACGACGTAGAAATTTTATCTAGAGAAAATTTTAATAAAATTGTTGATAAAAATATTTTTTGGCATAACGATTTCAATTGCCTTAGGGCATTTGCTGTTATTGAAAACAAAAAAATTTTAGCGTCAGCTACTCTTACTGATGTGGGTGGTAATTTTGTAGAGATTGGGGTTGATACGCATCCTGATTCACAATTGTCAGGTTTAGGAAGTACAGTTTACTCAGCTGCTGGAAGATGGGCGTTTCAAAATGGGAAGATTCCATTTAGTTCGGTCGGCCCGTTTAATATACCATCTACAAGAACTCAGATAAATTGTGGTATGAAATATATAGGAGTTGACATGACTGGTACAAAAGAATTTGCCGTTCCTCCTCAACCTTTAGGTAGACCGTCTCAAGAAATTAACATTGTAAATTATTATCCTGAATGGGCAAAAAATAAGGAAATTTCAGAAAAATAGTTTTGACTATTTTTTTTTGAGTTTGAAATAAATAGAATAAAGTCACAAAATACAAACTTTTAAGTTGCAATAAGCTTGTTTATTTACTAAGGTAGTTGAAATATAAAAAATTGAGATCACTATTTAAATGTTAAATACGGACTAGTTATATGTATTTGTTTTAAATTATGGACTTGATTTTAAAACAAGTAATAGGGGGATATATGGTTAAATCCATGAAATTAATCATCTCAATGATGGTTATCTCTATGATGTTATTTGCAATAGGTTGTGGTGGGGATGATGATTCTAGTGAATCAAGTTCATCTTCAACAACATCTGCTGCAAGTTCATCTTCTTCTTCAGCATCAGCTGCTCCAAGTGGAGGTTCTGGTGGAGGAGAAGTTAAAATAGCAGTTTCAAGACTTCACCCTGGTATTGGTACTCCACAATTCTGTACAGCAGGTTGTGCTGAGAACTTATATCTAGCAAGTGTTCAAGAAACTCTATTTAGACCTGAATTTGGGGATAATATGGGAATGAAACCTGAAGCAGGAGTTCTAGCTACTGGCTGGACACTAGCTGATGATACTTCATACCTAGAATTTACTCTAAAGAAAGGCGTACCATTCCACGGTGATTGGGGAGAAATGACAGCTGATGATGTTGTGTTTTCATTTAACAACGCTAACGCTGCAACAAATCCAGAATCTGTGCATGGACAAGCTGGTGACTTTGCACCGCTTATAGCCAATTTGGAAAAAATTGATGACTATACTGTAAGAATGAATTATGCAAATTATGATTCTAGAGGTATAAGACATCGATTCAGTACATTCTGGCAAACTGCTGGAATTGTTTCTAAAAAAGCTTTTGATGACTTAGGAGCAGACGGTATGAGAGATGTTTTAGCTGGAACAGGTCCTTATGAGGTTGAATCATGGGTTGACTCAGATAAAGCAGTTACTCACAAAGTCGAAGGACATCACAGAGTTGACGCAAGTCTTGACACTGTAACTTGGCAACAAGTTGCTGAAGCATCAACAAGAAGAGCTATGTTGGAAACAGGAGAAGCTGTTATCGTTCTTCCTGCTTTGAAAGACTGGAAAGAATTAGAATCTAAAGGTTTCGTAAGAAGCACAGGAACAGGTAACGTTATCCAAAGAAACATTGGTCTTACAGGTAACTACTGGGAATCAAACAGGTACTATGATGACAAAGTTCTTGAAAGAGAATGTCAAGATAAGGCTTGGGTAGGATGTCCTGGAGATGCTACAAGTATGGAAAATGCTCGATTAGTTAGACAAGCTCTTGCTCATGCAATTGACAGAGAAGGTTTAGTTGATTCAGTAATGGATGGATTTGGTGGACCAATTTATTTTGCTTACTCACCAAGTACAGAGAATCCAAACTTCAAAAAAGGAGCATACCAAGACTGTGACACACCTGGTTGTGATATCGGTGGTTGGGAAATACCTTACGATATAGACTATGCTAAGTCATTGCTAGATCAAGCAGGTCATGGTGGAGGGTTCAAAATGGAAAATGTTTGGACTGGACCTCCTGGAGCACCAACAGAGCTTATGACAGCAATAGCTGGTACATGGAAAGCAGCTTTGGGAATAGATGTTACTCTAAACAACGCTGTTTATTCAACATACCGACCTGGATTAGTAGCTAGAAGCACATCAGAACCATTTGTTGGTTGTGGTGATGACTCAAACTACGCGTTCCCATGGGATTGGGCTAGAGGATTCGTTATGAGTTCATGGTCTGACGGTGGTTATGGTGTAGGTATGGAAGTACCTTTTGCAGCTGATAACTATGCAAAAGTTGCTAAGTCCACAGACAAAGACGAAAGAATTACATTAAATAATGCTTTCGCAGATGAGGGTTACAGACAAGCTCTTTGTGTAGGTATAGTGCTTGAACCTGTTACAGTAATGTACAACCCTGATGTTGTAGCTAGTTGGGAACCACTACCAAATGCTAATGGTAACCTAAATGGTATTAACAACGTTGAATCAATCGTTCTTAAGTAATACAAGTAAGTAATGATTAATATTATGGTCGCTCCTTAGGGGGCGACCATAAATCGAGGAGATAATGGGAAAATACATATTAAGAAGATTTTTATTTAGTTTCTTTACATTAATTGGGGCTACTGCGATTGTGTTTGGACTATCAAGAGCTGTAGGAGATCCTAGAGACCTATTCGCCCAAGAAGGCGGGTATGGAGTTACAGAAGAAACTTATGAACATTTAACTAAGATGTTAAATCTTGATAAACCTCTTTATATGCAATACCTGTTATGGTTGGGAAAAACAGTTAGAGGAGATCTAGGAAGATCCCTTCTAGGACAGAAAGATGTTTCAGACTTGATAGGTGAAAAAGTTCTGAATACTCTTGAATTGACTATTTTTTCATGGATTGTCTCAACGCTTATAGGTATACCCCTTGGGGTAATATCAGCTATTAAACGAGGCTCTATTTGGGATTGGTTAGGAAGATTTGTTGCACTTATTGGTCAGGCAGCACCTCCATTTGTAATTGCTATTATTGGTATTCTAATATTTGCTGTGAAACTTGGATGGCTACCTGCAGGAAGCGGAGAGTCGCATATTATCAAAGGTATAGTTAGAGGAATTTCATCGGGAGATTTCTCTCTTATTCCTGCATTCTTTTCTGGAGGATGGAAACATTACGTATTACCTGTTGGAACATTAGGACTTGCAGCTTCTGCAAGTTATTTGAGATTAACAAGATCTTCTATGTTAGAAATCTTGGACTCAGAATATATCAAATTAGCCAGAGCAAAAGGTGTTCCTGAACGTGTTGTTATTTGGAAACATGCATTAAAAAATGCACTTATACCACCTTTGACATTGGCAGCACTTATTTTTGTAGGATTTTTGACTGGAACAATAATTGTAGAAACCGTTTTTGTTTGGCCTGGATTAGGCTTGCTTGCTACCACAGCTGTATCTGAAAATGATTTCCCTGTGATGACTGGTTCGGTTTTGTTGTTTGCTGTTTTTTATGCAATTATAATTTTTGTTTCAGACTTAACTTATGGATTAGTAGATCCAAGAATTAGATACTCATAGGAAAAATTTATATGACTTTATCAACAAAAATTGGAATAGATAAACCTTCTTTCTTAGAAAGAAACTTGCCACTTTACAAACAAATTCGATTAGTGGTTCGTTTTTTTCAAAGATGGCCTGTTATTCCAATAGTAATGATTTCAATATTAGTTTTATTGGCAGTATTTGCTGATATAACAGGATATGACCCTGAGTTGCCAGCATTAAGAGATAGAACTCTACCTTTATTTTCTGAGCCAGTAGATCCTCTTACAAAAGATCTAACAAGGCATTGGTTAGGAGCTGATCAATTTGGAAGAGACACTTTAACAAGGATTATGCATGGAGCAAGGATTACTCTATATGTACTAGTTATATCAGCTGTAAGTGGAACTATTATAGGTACAACTTATGGTCTTGTAGCTGGTTTTTTTGGAGGGTTTATAGACGATATATTGATGAGGATATTGGACTTGGTGTATTCGATCCCATTCTTATTATTGGCACTAGTTGCAGCTGTTGTATTTGATCCTTCATTACTTGTTGTTATTATTCTTCTAGCATTTTTGGCTTGGCCTGCTTTTGTTAGAAATGTTAGGGCGGAAATATTAACTCTAAAAGAGCGAGATTATATAATGTACGCTAGAGTAGCAGGAGCTTCAAAAACTAGATTAATGCTTACTCACCTTCTTCCAGGTGTAATAAACACAGTAATCGTAATTGCGACTCTAAGAATTGGTCAATTAATACTTGCAGAAGCCTCTCTTAGTTTCCTTGGTGCTGGAGTCCCACCTCCCACACCTGTTTGGGGTGCACTTGTTGCAGAAGGTAGAGATTACTTGAATAGTGCATGGTGGGTTTCAATGTTTCCAAGTTTAGGTATTTTCTTAGTTGTTATGTCTCTTAATTTTCTTGGAGATTGGTTCAGAGATCGATTTGACCCTCGTTTGAGGCAATTAGATTAATTTAGTTATAATTAAATTATCGAGTTATATTAAGGAAATTTAGGATAGTGAATTTATTTAATTTAGTTATGAATAATACCAAGGTTATCCTTACTCCAAAAAATGCCTTATCAACTTATAATCAAACAAAAGTCAGATATCATATAGTAACTGAACCTTTGTATAAGGAAGTGTCAGATTATAAATCAGAAGAATCTGTTATTCGTCATGGGTTAGTTATAGCTCAAACTCCACAAGTTGTTACTAATGATTTTCTTTATAAAATGTCAGGTTTTGGAGATGAAGCCAAAGAATTTTTTAAGGAATTAAATAGAGTTTTTGGAAAAAACGATCCAGCTTTATTATATAACTATAAAAATGAATCGACCGATTTAGAAATTGTTTCAGGGAATCCCCAAGAAGTTTCCGAAAGAATCAAATCAAGATTAGTTAATAGTCAGACTAATCATGCTGTTATAAGAGGGATAAATAATTTATGGGATGTATCTCTTTTAAAATTTATTTTTGAATACACTAAAACATCTGCAAAGAGCAATTTTCAAGATTTAAATAATTCTGGCATGTTGGAAGTAAAAAATGGTGTTCCTGTTGCAGCAAGAAAAAGAATAGAAGAATTATTCAATCAAGCTAAATTAGGTAAAGTTAGACCGAAAGATCTTCACAAAGAACTTCAAGATTGGGACCTTTTTGATGAGTATCAAGACCAATTTTTCTCTATTATTTAAATAAATGAAGTATTATATTCTGGGGTATTTTAAAATATTTTTTGGTGACATTAATAATTGAAATTTTTTAAGGAGTTCAATGATGATTAAATTGTTTGTTTTTTCTCTTTTTAGTTTTTTATTAGTGTTTTCATGTTCCTCACAGGAAAATAATGAACCAGGTTTATCAGGAACAATAGAAATAGACGGATCATCTACAGTTTTTCCAATTTCAGTAGCTGCTGCAGAAATCTTTAGAGAAGAAAACCCTAAAGTACAAATTCCTGTAGGAATTTCTGGGACAGGCGGTGGAATGAAACGATTTATTGTTGGTGAAACTACTATAAGTAATGCTTCAAGACCAATTAAAGAAAAAGAAAGTTCAGTGGCATCAGAAAATGGAATTGAATTTACTGAATTAGAAATTGCATTTGATGGCTTATCTGTCGTGGTTAATAAAACTAATAATTGGGTTGAATGCTTAACTACACAAGAACTAAATATGATTTGGGATACGGGATCTGATGTAAATAGTTGGAATCAAATAAGACCTTCGTTTCCGGATGTTAAATTGAACTTATACGGCCCTGGAACAGATTCTGGTACATTTGATTATTTTACAGATGTAATTAATGGAGAAGAGGGCAAAACAAGAGCTGATTATACTCCTTCAGAAGATGATAATGTTCTAGTTATGGGAGTATCTGGCGATAAAGGTGCTCTTGGTTACTTTGGATATGCTTACTATATTGAAAATGAAGAAGATTTGAAACTATTATCAATTGATGGTGGAAATGGTTGTATTTCTCCAAGCTCTTCAACAATTAATGAAGGAACATATTCTCCATTGTCTAGACCTATGTATATTTATGTTAATAACTCTGAACTTTCAAGACCAGAGGTTTATGAATTCTTGAAATTTTATCTGGAAAATGGAACTATGCTTGCTGAGGAGGGGGGATACGTAGGCCTTTCAGAAGAAAATTATGTAGAAAGTTTGTCTATTATTTCAAAGTATAAATAATAGACAATAAATTCACTGATTATAAGTATTTTATAATCAGTGAATTTAGTAAGATTAGAATACAAAAATATAATTATCTTATTTCATAGTGTTAACTTTATTATTTTCTATAATTTCATTTATTAGCGGGTCTATTCCCTACTCTGTACTTTTAACAAAACTTTTTTCAGGTAAAGATGTTAGAGAAGTAGGAGATAATAATCCAGGAGCTGTAAATGCATGGAAAACAGGAGGCTCTTATATAGGAATTCTAGTCATGTTTATGGAATTTCTTAAAGCTATTTTACCTATTTCTATTGCTATAAACTACTTTGGTATAGAGGGATTTGATTTAGTAATAGTTAGCTTTATGCCAATTCTTGGTCATTCTTTTTCTCCTTTTCTAAAATTTAAGGGAGGTAAAGCATTAGCTGTGACAGCTGCTATGTGGTTGGCTCTTTTTCAAATAGAGGCAGCAATAGTAATATTTGGGTTATTAGCAATATTTTTTGCTATACAAAAAAATGATGCTTGGACTGTGAATATAGTTCACTTTTGTTTCTTATTATATGGCTTGATAACAGTTATTTCTAAATCATATATTTCTAATAATCAATTTATTTTTTTATGGATTTTAGCTAGTATTTTGATGATTTATAATCACAAAAATGAATTGAAAACTTTACCTAAATTTAGAAATTTTAGAAATTTAACAGGAGTTAAATTTGAGTGAAATTTTTGATAAATTAATTATCGTAATATTGTTTGTATCTTCTTATACAGTTTTAATATCAATAATTAATTTATTTTCATTTCAAAGGCCAAAACCATTATCTCCCAAAAATAAATCTAAAATTTCTATTTTGATTCCTTGCCGAAATGAAGAAAATAATATATCAGAATGTGTCGAATCATTAATTCTTCAGGATTATGATAATTTAGAAATTTTATTGATTGATGATAATTCTACTGATAATACTTGGAGCAAGATCAAAAATCTCTCAAATAAATACCCTCAAGTTAATTCTTTTAAAGGAACCCCTCTTCCAGATAATTGGACTGGTAAAAATTGGGCTTGTCATCAACTTTCTCAAAAAGCTAAAGGGGAATATTTCCTTTTTATAGATGCTGACACTAAACTTGCTAAATACTCTGTATCATCTGGATTAAAGCATTTAGAAGATAAAAATCTTGAATTTATTACACTGGTCCCTAAAAGAACAATATTTAATGTTACAGATTATCTTATTTGGATAATGGTTTCATGGTTTATATTTTCATGGATTCCTTTTTATCTTGCTAAAAAATTGCCTTTTAGTATTTTTGCAGCAGGCTTTGGACAGTTTCTATTTTTTAACAAGGAAGCATATTTAAAAATTGGAGGACATAAAAAAATATCCAATTTAGTACTTGATGATTTTGAATTAGCTAGATCAATAAAATCTCATGGATTTAACTCTGACATTTTAGATGGAACTCATCTAATAGAAACAAAAGGTTATACTTCATCAATAGATGCAGTTGATGGACATGCAAAAGCTATATTTGCAACATTTAGATACAATATATTAGTTTTTGCATTTGCTTTTTTTGGTTTAATTCTACTTTTTTATGTACCTTGGCTTAATTTGATTTCATATTTTCTTCAAATTGAACTAAGTGCTCAACATATATTCATTTCACTTTTGTCCATTGGATTTCTTTTTCTATCTACTCTGATTTCAACAAAGGCTTTTTCTTTAAGCATTCTTTCTTCTTTCTTATATCCTTTTGCAATGTTGGTGCTTCTATTTAGTGGATATAGATCATTTCTTTCTTCGTTTGACGGAGATATAAAATGGAAAGGAAGATCTACTCCATCTACGGGGATAAAAAAACTCTACACTCTCATCTTTTTTCCTTTTATAGTGATTAATTGGTTCTATAGAAAAATAAAATCATAATTCATTCATTACTAAATTGATAATTATTAATAAAGTAATAGACTTATAAAAAATATATTCAACTAAGGTTTTTTATATGAGATACGAATTTACTAATGAAGATGAACTTTTTAGAAATGAACTAAGGGATTGGATCAGAAATGAACTCCCCGAAGATTTTAATCATTGGCAAGGTGTAGATGAAGCAGGAGATGATTTTGAATATTCTTTAGAAGTAAGAAAAAAATTAGCTAAAAAAGGATGGCTTACAATGGCTTGGCCGAAAGAATATGGAGGGCAGGGTGCATCCTATATGAAGCAAGTTATTTTTAATGAAGAAATGTCATATCATAGAATGCCTGGAAGAGATGGATTTGGCGCTAAAATGCTCGGACCAACTTTGATGGTTCATGGTACTGAAGAGCAAAAAAAGAGATTTTTACCTCCAATAGCTAATGGAGAAGTTCAATGGTGTCAAGGCTACTCTGAACCTGATTCAGGATCTGATTTAGCATCTTTAAAGCTTAAAGTTGAAGACAAAGGTAGTCATTGGCTAGTAAACGGCAGTAAAGTATGGACTTCAATGGCTCATAAAGCTACATGGATTTTTTTTCTTGGGAGAACAGATCCTTCTGCACCAAAACATAAAGGTATAAGTTTTTTTGTAGCTAATATTAAAGACTCAAACATTCAAGTAAAACCTATAATAAATATGGCAGGGAATCATCATTTTAATCAAGTTATTTTTGAAAATGTTAAAATTCCCAAAGATGCACTTATAGGAGAATTGAATAGAGGCTGGTATATTGCTGCAACCTTATTAGATTTTGAAAGATCAGGAGTGGAGTATCCAGCTTCTGCAAGAAGAAATTTTGAAGAAATTGTCGATTTTGTGAAAAATAATAAAAACTCATCGGGGATCCCGCTTATAAAAGATCCTTATATTAATAAAACTTTAGTTGATTTAGATCTTGAAATTGAAGCTGCAAGATTAGTTGCTTATGAGGTTGCTTATTTACAATCTCAGGGAGAAGTTCCTAGTATTGAAGGGTCTGTAGCAAAAATTTTAGGAACAAAATTAGCCCAAAATGTTGCAAAAATTGGAACTGACTTTGCTGGTTTATACGGTCAATTATCTGATTCATCTGCTCCTTTTGATGGGAAATATTTAAAACAGCAATTAACTGTAACTGCGTATACAATTTTTGCGGGAACAACTGAAATACAAAAAAATATAATAGCAACGAGAGGTCTTGGCTTGCCAAGAGAAGATAAATTGAAAGCGAAATAAAATTATGGATTTAGGATTATCTGAAATACAAAAAATGCTACAAGAATCTTCTAGAAATTATCTTGAAGAAAATTGCACTATGGATTTTGTTAGAGCGATGGAATCAGACGATATAGGAATAAGTGATGAAATTTGGAAAAATATGGCTGAAATGGGTTGGTTAGGGTTGATGATCCCAGAAGAATTTGGTGGTTCTGGGTTCAATTTTGAAGATATGTCTATCCTATTAGAAGAAATGGGAAGAGTTGGATTGTCAGGCCCATTTTTTAGCACAGCAATAATTGGAGTTCAAACTTTACTTCTTTCAGGGGATGAAAAACAAAAAAAAGAAATTTTACCTAAAATTTCTACAGGAGAAATAAAAATCACTTTGGCATTTAATGAAACTGCAGGGAGCTTTGATGAGTCAGAGATAAATAGTACATTTACTACAAAAAATCATGACGGATGGACATTAAATGGAGAAAAACTTTTTGTTAATGATGCAAAATCAGCTGATTATTTTGTTGTTGCTTCTAAATCTGAAAATAATCAAGGACTTTCATTATTTTTAGTACCTGCTAATTCAGAAGGAATAGAAATTGAAAAAATGGATAGTATAGGTGGAGATAAAATATATAAAGTAAAATTTTCAGAGATAAAGTTGGATGATGCTCAATTATTAGGTGAAGATGGAGATGCTTGGAATACTCTATCAGAAGTATTTAGATATGGAGCTGCAGGAAAGTCCTCTGAAATGTCTGGAGCTGCCTCTAAAGTAATGGATATGACTCTTGATTATATAAAAGATAGAAAACAATTTGATAGACCTATTGGATCATTTCAAGCAGTTCAACATCATGCAGCTGATATGGCTATTCTGACTAAAGTTTCCACTCAATTTGCTAGAAAAGCTGCTTGGAAATTATCAAACTCAGATGAATCTATTCTTGATGTAAATCGATCAAAGGCATACGTATCTAAAGCTTTTCATGACATTTGCCAGATATCTCATCAATTGCATGGTGCCATTGGATATACATGGGATTATGATTTGCAGGTATTTACTAGAAAAATGCAACATCAAAAACTATCTTTCGGAGATGCTGAATTTCATCACAAAAAAATTAGTAATCTATTAGAATTAAATTAATTCTAATAGAAATATAATTACATGAAATTGATTCTAATTTGGTTGAAAAATTGGATAAAATACCCCCTGGTATTGGGAGCAGTTCTACCTACGCAAAAATTTGCATCTGACATAATGGCATCTGAGGTAGATTCAAATTCCAGTATGGTTGTTGAATTAGGGGCAGGTACAGGTCAAATTACTAATTCTATTTTAAATAAAAAAATAAATGAAAAAGATTTAATTTTGGTTGAGATCAATAAAGAATTTTCTGAAATTTTGAAAAAAAAATTTCCAAGAGCCCAAATTTTTTCAGAAGATGCTATTTCATTTTTTGAAAAATTTCCAAAGAGGTTTAATAAAAAAATAGACATAATTATCTCAGGGATACCTCTTGTTTCACTTGATAAGAATACAAGAAATAAGATTTGTGAACTGTCGGTTAATAATTTGTCTGAATCAGGAAAGTTTTTCCAAATAACCTATTTCATTAGATGTTCTTTTCCAAATGAAATTATAAAGAAGTATAAACTTTCAAAGAAATTAAAGGGATTTACCCCTTTTAATATCCCTCCTGCATTTATTTGGAAAATTTATAAGTAAAATTTATCCTAAGTGATCTTCACTAGCTAAAGGGTTGAATGTAACTCTGCTTAATACTGATGTTCCGGTATTTTCAAAATAATGATCAGCGTTAGGTGGGATTAGTACAAAATCACCTTCTTTTATAGGGTACTTTTCTCCATCAACAAAAATTATTCCTTCACCTCTAGTTATGTATGCTTGATGTTCCCATGGATGAGTATGGTGAGTGCTTGTTTCTCCTGGTTGATGATCATGATATAAAGATACTACTGTAGGAACCCCTTCTTTAGATCCAAGTATAGGATGACCTTTATAATCATCTTTATATTTTATCACAGGTTCCAATTTATTTTACTATTCTTCTTCAGCCTTTTTGTCTTCAGATGTTTCCACAGCATTCTCTTCAGAAGGAGTTTTTAATTTAAAGAATGAATTTACCAAAACAAATCCTAGTGAAGCAGCCAAAATAACCGAACCAATTATAGTCCCCCACATAAATGTAGGTCCATGTGCAAATAGAATAGATCCAGCTTCTGAGTGATTATGTAATCCAAATTTCGTGATTTCTTTTGAAACACTCTCAGCGTTTTTTAAAGTCATTACAGAATTTTCTGATGCTGATCTAGGAAACATAGAAAAGAGTAGTCCAAATACAAAAACTGCCAATCCTAAAGCAGAAGTAATTCCAATCATTGCGTATGATTTCCATTTTCTTATTGTTCCTGAGTAAGTCGCTTCAATGTTTGTTGAAATTTCTTTTGCTCTTGTATTAACAACTGTTTCTATTTGTTCAACAGAAAGATCGTTTTTTTCTTTCATCAAAGTCATTTGCTCAGAGTGAATATTTCTGATTGATTCGATTTCAGTCTTTAATGAATCTATTTCACTTTGTTTTCTTGCTGTAATAGTAGCTTGAATTCTCCAAGCAACTGTTCCTAAAGCACCAACCAAAGGTATAGATACAATACTAGTTACTAATCCTATATCCATAATTTTTTCCTCCTATTAATTTGCGGTTGAAGGAAGCATACTTCTCAATGCTTCAGCAACTGCACCTGGGTTATCAATTTCTTCCATATTTATAGTCATTCTGCTTCCTATACCTGAAGATACAACAACAGTACCTCTTCCTGATAAAGCTTCAATTAATGTTCTTTTTTCAGAAATTTGTACAATTCTACCTACAGGAATTTCATTTGTATGAAGGTAGAGAAATTTATACATATAAATAGCTCTTCTGTCCGTAACAATGTATGTTATATGAAGGTTTCTAAAATACCTCATGACCCCTTTAAAGAAAAACCACAGCCCTATCAAAAAGGTTATGAAAGGGAACATAAGGGCAAAGTCTGTTGCTATGTATAAAACAGCAGTAACAAAAAATAATGGCAAGCTAATAAAAATTCTTGTATAAGCAGGTTTCATTGTAGGGTGTCTTTCAATCTTTACATCCTCTCCTTGACCAAGGCTTGGATAAGGGAAAGAACCTACTGCAGTCATATAAAAACCTAGTATAAGAAGTGCTACTCCAGTTACTATCGCTGCTATTCCAGACCATGCAGGAACAGTTCCATCTGTTTGAGAATAAACTAGTAAAATTCCACCTAGTGCAATTATTGGTATAGATACTATTAGAGCTATAAACATTCGAACTAATAATCTCACAATTAGTCTGAACCCGTATGGTGTTTTTGCTGTTGTCATTATTTACCTCTTATCATTTGTAGTACTGAGAAGAATAAAGTTATCATAATACCCATGATTGCTAATCCTGTTGGAGAGGCTAACTCACCTATTGGCAAATCAGATGTATCCACACCTGGTATTAGTTTCCTTAATCTTGATCCTTCATAAACATATAAATCTACTAGTTTACATTGTGATATAGCATCAAGTTCTATGGCAGATGGCGGCCTCAAATTTGGAGCCTTTTCTCCTACTAAAGGATGAAATCCGTTGAAAGTTCCTGGCATAGAGAATTCTGATACAGCTTTGGCAGCACTTTCTTCAGGATTTGCACCTGAACTTTCTATCATATATCCAAATGTTTTAATGTATTCATTTACCATACAAGCTCTTTGGCTATCATCAGGTTCAGATAAATAATCTGGGTCGCCTGATCTACCAAGTTTAAGAAGCGCATCTAGTCCACCTTTTCCTTGAGTAGATGATCTTATTTGAGACTCACAATTTGATAGAGCTGTTCTTTCTTTATTTGTAGGTCTTGTTTGAGGGTCCCAAACTAGATTCCCCATATAAGAAGTCTTTATGTAGTTTTCGGTTTCGCCTTTAGCTCTTGCTAAGTTTGCAACCATGCAATCTTCAGCAGCACTATTTCTAGTCATATTGACTAGCTCTAATCTCATATTTTCTAGTGCTCCTCCTCCAGCTAAAGAACCTTGAACCATATTTCCAGGATTATTTTTATTAGATTCGTTGGTTTGAATTGTCTGTCTAAAATCTGCTGCAGATTTTTGAGAATTTCCACCACCTAAGAAAATATCGCTTACATTGAAAGGCTCGTAATCCCAGTTTGGATCGAGGGCCTTTCTAACCCAATCAAATTCTGGAGTGTCTCCAAGGCATTCGTGTGCGTGATCCAATGCACCTTGATCAAATCTTTGGTTTTGATCCAATTTTTCTTCTACATTACCACCTATATAAAATATTTTTTGAGTCATATTAAACGCATCGTTGACAACTTCTCTTGGTGCGTTTTGAAAGTTAGTTTTTGTCCATCTTTCAACCATACATCTTGCGATTTTTTTCTCATCATTATTTGGATCTTGAGGGTCAGTAAAATCTACAAGATGATCAAAATATCCGCCATCGGTAAAATCTTGTAATAGAATAGTGTGCTGCCTAATAAAAGGTTGCCATGCATCCATCTTTAATTCATCACCATTCATATCTTGAGCACATTCAATTAATGAGTTGAATTGTTGTTCAGCTAAAGGTCTATTAATAACCTCTGTTGGATCATCATCATTTATCAATCCATCAATTATAAGATCGTATTGCTCGACAGCTCTAAATTCGTCACCGCTCCAGTCTGTTAGATTGCTTATGTTACATTCTCTCATCCAATCTTCTTGTAATACATCAAAGTTTAATGAATAAGCTTCTGCTGCAGGGTTTTGATTTACTGACATTAAATAATCTCTTAACCAATCTAATTCTTGATTACATCCAATGACTCTGTTTACTACTTCATTTTTATGTTGAGGAGATGCATCACTTTCTAAGAATCCCCATTGGTCAGATCTTCCAACGGCAAAATTCACTAAATCTCCAACTACTCTTTCTGCTTGGTTTCTATCAAATCCTTGAGCATCTGCTACGCCATCTATCATATAAGCTTGTCCTTGAATTTCTTGGTCACCAAAAACGAAAGTTACTAATAAATCGCTATCAAGAGGGAAATAACCTGCACTTGGATCCATTCGTAAATTTTGGTCCCAATGTATCCAACAATCATAAGCTGCAAGCATTTCTTCTTTGGAAACTGATCTTTTTCCAGTTTCAACTGTTACCATATCATCCATAATAATGTTTCTTGGTATATTCAAATTGTCAGAAAGGTGAGGTACTATACATGCTTCCATCATTGCATTTAGGTCAGCTCTTGGTGCTGTACCTGTAGCAGTTCCTCCTCCTCCTTGGTTACCCCATCCACCACTAAGAAGTTTACCAAAACTTAGTTGCATACAATTTGTCACAGCAGGGTAGTAAAAATCAGGTTCCCATATCATTCTTACCCCTAATGGAAAAGCGAAATCCATGTAGGCTTGCTCATAGCTCATTCCCACATCTCGTTCTATAGTGGATGCTATACATTCCATCACCTTCCATCTATCTTCGGTAGTAATTGTTGTAAGGTTTATAAATGGACCTATAGGAACTTCATCGTCTGGAGGAGCTTGGAACGCATTTCCGAAAATATTTCCAACAGGGCCTTGTCCAAATATGTTTCCTATTCCTTGGTTATTTCCTTGATTTTGTTGTGCTTGCTGTTTCCTTTGTTCTTCAGCTAACTGAGCCTCTAACTCAGCTTGTTGCTTAGCTCTTAGAAGTTCTTCTTCAGCTCTTTTACGTTCGGCTTCTCTTCGAATGTTGTCTGCTTCTTCATACATCTTTTGAGTTTCTTGATCAGCTTCCCACTGTGGGTTGTGATAAGGACCGCCTGGTTTAACTAGAGGAGAATCATTTAAGAAAAATTGATATTTACATTTGGCTTCTTGTTGACCTGGTTCTGTTGGCATATTTCCTCTTATGAAAATATGTGTGCCTTGATTAGCAGGATCTGTTGGAGATGGTCCTACATATTGTCTTTCAATCCATGCAGCTTCATAGTTTTCATATTGCTGCCCTGGTAGCATACAACCTTGGAACCATACTCCTTGCCCTTCATAATACTCGAAGGGAGCATATGTGGTTGTCATAGACATCATACTGATATCCATTTTTAGTTCGCAAAACACTTCACCTGTTCCTGGATTACTCCTACATTCTGAAGGAACTGTTTGCATTCCCATTGCACCCATCATTTGCCCCATCATACCTCCCGGCATGCCCCCCGGCATTTGTGCAGATATTTTTTCTGAATCAGATATACCAATTAAAAGGGTTGCAAAAATAAAGGTAAATAAAGAAATTTTTGAGAGTTTCTTTAATAGGTTGATTTTAGGCATTTTTTACTTCGCTGTTCTATTTATAATTTTCTGTTATTATTTCTACAAGCAACAATTTTTATTATATATTAACATAAATGAATGATTTAGGAACACAAAAAGAACAAAGTTAGTAGTAAATATTATATAAAAATGTTGGCTTTGATTTATTTTGAATATAAAGAGAGAGGGTTAAAATATGGTTTGGTATGATTGGCTACTTATAGCCCCCATAGTTTTGGGGGTGGTATTAGGTTATAGAATGGGCTTAATCAAAAACGTTCTATATATAGTATTAGTTGCGGTAACAATGATTATTGGAGGATTTTTATCCCAAATGATAGTTGACGCCATAGGCCTTGAATTAGAAAGTGCTGGATTAGTTACTGTCATTGGTTATGGAATACTTTTGATTGCAGGGTTTTTATCAGTTCAACTATTCAGCGGTACTGTTGAAATGATAATGAATAAACTTACATTTGGAATAGGAGATAAAGTTAATGCCATAGGAGGATTAGCTTCTGGCCTTGTTCTTGGTTTTCTTATAACCACTATCATAGTTAACATTACTGCAAGATGGACTTACACTCCTGATGAAGAAGAAGATGGGAGATTAGAAATTTCTGAAGAAGCTATTTCTAAAATGTTTGAAAATAGTATTAAAGATACTTCAAGAGAAGCTGCAGATAAGATAATTCGTGAAAGCTTAATGGTTGGTGTAGTTATTGATGTGAAAAATCTTCTAGGAGGTCAATTCCTTGGAATAATCCCAGGAGAATTTAGTGACACTTTAGATATAGCAGATGAGCGAAGAGCTAACGATTAATTAAACTTCTTTGGTTGCCCACGCTTTTATTAAGTGATGGGCAATTGCTATGTTTCCAGGTACGTTCAAATTGTCATTTTTTTCTTCTAATGCAGATAGTACTTCATCTCGATGAAACCACTTTACTGAGTGCATTTCGTGTTCATCGTAATCTATTTCTTCTGAATCTGCTTCAGCATGACAACCTATCATTAATGACCAAGGGAAAGGCCATGGTTGAGAAGCATAATATTTGACATTTTTTACTTTTATACCAGACTCTTCCATTATTTCTCTTGCTACTGCTTCTTCAATAGATTCCCCTTGATCTACAAAACCAGCAAGGCATGAATAAATATTGAGATTAGAAAGCCTTCCTTTTGATTGTCCCAATAGACAATGTTCTCCGTTGCTAACTAAAGTAATTATTACGGGATCTGTTCTAGGAAAAAGTTCTGTTTCACATTTAGAACATTTTCTAGACTGTCCTCCTCTAAGGCCTAATGTTTTTCCGCCACAAATCCCACAGAACAAATTTTTTCTATTCCATTCTAATTGACTTTTACTTTGGCTAACAATCCCTCCTTGATTCTGTGCCAATTGATCTCCTGCTGTTCGACAATCTATAAATTCGTCACTATCAGATAATAGACTTTTGTTTACCAAATCTTCATCTAATTTTGCTAAATCAGTAGCTAGATATATTTCTTCTGAGATTGAGCCTAATATTATTAATTCAGGTTCTATTCCTTTAGATCTAATATCACCAAGAGATAGAAACTTTAAACTTATATTAGTGAAAATTTTCTTAATTAAAACTTTCGATCTGTAGAAAACAAGTACTTTAGAATTTGGATCATTTAATTTATCTTCAATCCAATTATCATCTCTTCTTTCAACCTCAAGCCTATCTATATTGTTTCCTGAAAACTTTAATAATTTACCCATAATTTCCCTTCTTAAAAAATTATTAACCCTCTAGCTAGCTCTCCTTTTTCTAGAGCATCGAAACCTTTATTTATATCTTCAATTTTGTATTTCTTGCTAATCATTTCATCCAAGAAAAGTTCTCCATTCATATATAAATTTGCTAATCTAGGGAAATCAATTCTTGGTCTGCTTTTACCATAAGAAGTTCTAATTATTTCTCTTTCGCCCATCATCGTATAAAAAGGTAAATTTATTTCAACACCATAGGGAGTTTTTCCTAAAATCACTATTCTTGCGCCTGGCCTTGAGCATTCAAGAGTTTGCCTTATAGTTTCATTTTGACCGGCAGATTCAATTGCATAGTCAACTCCTCTACCATCGGTTAATTCTGCACAGAATTCTATTGGGTTTATATTTTTTGAATTTACTGTGTGTGTAGCACCAACTCTTCTTGCAAATTCTAATTTATTGTCAAAAATATCTACAGCAATAATTTTTGATGCTCCTGAAATTCTTGCCCCTTGAATAGCACTTAATCCTACAGCTCCACATCCAATTACTACAACTGAAGTTTCTGGTTTGATATTTCCAGCATATACTGCTCCGCCATATCCTGTCATAACTGCACAGCCTAACAATGCTGCTCTGTCCAAAGGGAAATCTTCTCTAATTTTAACTGCAGCTTGCTTAGGAATTATTGTGTATTCTGCATGCGAAGATACAAGACTATAGTAATGAATATTTTGTCCATTTATAGAAGCCCTAGTAGTTCCGTCAAAAAGAACTCCTTGAGAGTTAGCTTTTTTTTGTACTTCACAAAGAATAGGTTGCCCATTGTCACAATAGAAACAAATACCGCAATTAGGATTCCATGAGCATATCACATGGTCTCCAACTTTTACATGTTCAACACCTTCACCTATTGCTTCTACTATTCCAGCTCCTTCATGTCCTATAATTGCAGGCAGATTAACAGGTTGATAACCGTGCATAGTCTCCCAATCTGTATGACAAAGCCCACTGGCTGAAATTTTAACCATTACTTCATCTTTTTTAGGTTCTGAGATATCTACATTTTCAACTGATAATTTTCCTTTTGTTTCAAAAAGAACTGCAGCTTTCATGTATCATCCTTTCAAATTGCATTAGTTTTTTTTATTACTATATTACAAAAATAATAAATTTGACTGATTTTGAGCAATTAAAACCTAGTAAAGTTTATATAGGATTTTTTGGAGCGGGAGACGAGATTCGAACTCGCGACATTCTGCTTGGAAGGCAGACGCTCTACCAACTGAGCTACCCCCGCATAGATTCAATTTTAACATAAAATTATGATATTAAAATTTATTATCAATTTTTTTTGGTGCCGAAGGTGGGAGTCGAACCCACACGGGTTTCCCCAGCCGATTTTGAGTCGACCGCGTCTGCCATTCCGCCACTTCGGCATAGTTTGATTCACTTTTTAAATACTATCAAAGTATTAATGAATATAAGCCCAAAGAAATTGTTGCTACAAGTATTTATAAACATTTATAAAGTCTTCATATTATCTTCATAATTCTTTTATATTATTTACATATAGAAAATTTAGAGTTTATCTATAAATTGAAAAATTGGAGATAAAAATGAAGAAAATATTATGGAATGAAAATAATAAATTACATAAGGAAATATATATTTTATTAATTTCAATAACGTTGTTTGTTGGGTCAATTATGATTAGTGAGCAATTTATAACTGCCCAAGAGCCTGGAATGTTTGGCAAGAAACCTACTGAAGAACAAATAAGAGAAAAACTTAATAGTGCAGTAGAGGCTGGTAAATTAACTCAAGAAGAAGCAGATGCAAAACTTGAAGCAATATTATCTGGAGA
>JAYZJV010000025.1:0-9010 GCA_036164085.1 Chloroflexota bacterium
TAGGAAAAGGATTAATAAATTTTCTTGAAAACAGAAATTTTGAAATCTACCCTGTTTATAGAAATTCTGACAAAAAAAACTATTGGGAACCTGAAAAAAATTTAATACCTCAAGATTTAATAGAAAATTCAGACGTGATCATAAACTTAAATGGTGTAAAAATAATCAAACCATTTTATAGAAACAAAATTTCTGAAATAAGATCTAGTAGAATAAATTCTACAAAGACGTTAATCAGTTCTATTGCAAAATCAAAGAACCCTCCAAAATTAATTATTAATGCATCTGCTTGCGGTTATTATGGCGATAGACCAAATGAAATCATAGATGAAAATTCTCCAAAAGGAAGAGGAGAGATTTCAGATATAGTTCATGAATGGGAATCTATAGAAAAACTAAAAAAAACAAGAACAGTATTTCTTAGATTCGGAAGCATTATAGATAAAAACTCAGATATTTATAAATATATGAAAAAATATAGCAACATTATTGGAATAAATAGTATCGGTTCTGGTAAAAACTATTTCCCTTGGATATCCAAAATTGATGCATTAAGATCAATTAATCACGTAATAAATAATGAGAAACTTAATGGGCCTATTAATATAGTTTCTGCTAATCCTGTAACTTTTAACGAAGTTTTAAAAAATATCAATTTGGATATAAAACCTATTATAAAATTTTCTCTTCCTGAAATGACTGTCCCGCTATTATTTGGAAGTTTAGGAAAAGAAATATTATTAAGTGATCAAAAAGTTTTACCTTCTAAATTAACAGAATCGGGATTTAATTGGATCAAAACTTCTCCTTTTGAAAGCCTTACTTAGATTCACTTACCATTTTTCTTAATACGTATGGCAATAACCCACCATTATAATAATATTCAGCTTCTATTTGAGTATCTATCCTCATCAAGGTGTTAAATTTAATTTCTGATCCATCTTCTTTTTTAGCTGTAACCTTTATTTCAGAATTTGGGGTTATATTAGATTCCAATCCCTCAAACTGAAAATACTCTGAACCATCTAAATTTAGATTTTCATAATTATCATTATTAATAAATTGTAAAGGTACAATTCCCATTCCAACTAAGTTAGATCTATGAATTCTTTCATAACTTTCAGCTATTACAACTTTCACCCCTAATAAAGCAGGACCTTTAGCAGCCCAGTCCCTAGAAGATCCTGTGCCGTATTCTTTACCGGCAATAACGATTAATGGAGTTTCTTGTTTTTGATAAAGTTCTGATGCTTCAAAAATTCTCATTTTTTTATTTGTTGGGAAATGAATAGTCCAGTCCCCTTCTTCTTCTACAATTTGATTTCTTAATCTTATATTCCCAAATGTTCCTCTAACCATAATATTGTGATTTCCTCTTCTTGAACCATACGAGTTAAATTCAAAACGAGGAACATCACTAGAAATTAAAAGCTGTCCAGAAGGTGCAGATTGTGGAATAGAACCCGCAGGTGATATATGGTCAGTTGTAACTGAATTTCCCAAGACCACTAAACATCTAGAATCATTTATTTTTTGTCTTTCTGGTAATTTCAAATCAAAGTTTTCAAAATAAGGAGGCTTTTGGATATATGTAGAATTATTCTCCCATTTAAATTTATCTGATTTATTTGCAGAAAGTTTTTTCCATTCAGGAGGGCCTTCAAAAACAGACTTATATTCTTCTATGAACATTTTTGAATCTAAAGAGTTTCCAATAGTTTTTTCAATTTCATCCGCAGAAGGCCATAAATCATTGATAAAAACAGGGGCCCCATTTTTGTCAAAAGAAACAGGGTCTTTTGATAAATCTATATTAACTGATCCGGCTAAAGCATATAAAACAACCAACATAGGTGAAGCTAAATAATTAGCTTTCACTTGAGGATGAACTCGTCCTTCAAAGTTTCTATTCCCAGAAAGAACGGCTGCAACTGAAAGATCTTTGTTGTCTACCTCTTCTGCGATTTCTTTTGGTAAAGGCCCTGAATTCCCTATGCAAGTTGTACATCCATAACCAACAGTTTGAAATCCTATATCATCAAGATATTTATTAAGCCCTGCAGCTTCCAAATATTTACTTACAACTTTAGAACCTGGAGCCAAAGATGTTTTTACCCAATCTTTAGGCTTTAATCCTTTTTCTGATGCTTTTTTAGCAATCAAACCAGCACCCATCATTACGTTAGGATTTGAAGTATTAGTACAGCTAGTAATTGCTGCTATAACTACAGAACCATCATCTAATTCGTTGTTATTAATCTGTTCTCCATTTAATTTAAAGCTTTCATGAAAGTTTGATTTTACATTTGATAGCAATAATCTATCTTGAGGTCTTTTAGGTCCAGCTAATGAAGATTGAACAGAAGATAAATCAAAGTCTATTGTTTGAGAAAAATCAGGATTCTTACCATCATAAAACATATTATTAACTTGAGTATAATTCTCTACTCTATTAAAAATATTTTTATCTCTTCCTGTAAGCATTAAGTAATCCATTGTTCTTTCATCAACAGGGAAAAAACCACATGTAGCTCCATATTCTGGGGCCATATTTGAAATAGTAGCTCTGTCAGTTAAAGACAAGTTACTCATACCTGAGCCAAAAAATTCAACAAATTTTTCAACTACTCCCACTTCTCTTAATTTTTCAACTATAGCTAAAACTACATCTGTTGCTGTAGTCCCTTCATTTATATTCCCATGTAGATTAACGCCAATAACCTCTGGTACTTGCATATAGTATGGCTGTCCAAGCATAACAGCTTCAGCCTCTATTCCTCCAACTCCCCAACCTAAAACTCCTACAGCATTAATCATTGTGGTATGAGAGTCTGTACCTACACAAGTATCTGGATATATAAAATCATTTTCATTTGAACTTAAAACTATTTCAGCTAAATTTTCTAAATTTACTTGATGTACAATACCTGTTCCTGGTGGTACTACTAAAAAGTTTGAAAAGGAGTTTTGTGCCCATTTTAACAACTTGTATCTTTCTTGATTTCTTTCAAATTCTCTTGAAATATTCATAGACAAAGATGAATTTTGAGCAAAAGAATCCACTTGAACTGAATGATCTATAACAAGGTCAGTTCTAACAATTGGATTAATCATTGAAGCATTAATTCCTAAAGTGCTAACAGCATCTCTCATAGCTGCTAGATCAACAACAACAGGCACTCCAGTAAAATCTTGTAGAATAACCCTACCTGGCATATAAGGAAATTCTTTATCTGGAACCGAATCTTTTGTCCAATTTATTAATTGTTCAACTTGTTCTAAGTTTGAAACTTGATTATGATTTGATCTTAAAACGTTTTCTATCAAAACTCTTATAGAAAAAGGAATTTTATCTAAGTTGATTTTGTTGTCATCAGTTAAAGATTTTATATCAAAAAAACTTTTTTCACCTTCATCTAGTTCAAGATACTTTAAATATTTATTTTTATCAAAATTTATAGACATTCTCTCTCCCAAAGTCCTAAACGGATAATCAATTTAATGTTACATTCTATTATTAGAATAAATAAATAGCTAGAATGAATCAATTAGCGAAATTCATCCAAAAAAACACCCCTTTTTACTACGGTTGGATTATTGTTGCTGGATCTGGGTCGACAATGTTTGTGAGAAATGCAGCCGCAACTTTAACTATTGCTGTCTTTGTGTATCCTATGAGTGAAGATTTAGGGTGGTCTAGGACTTTGATAGTAGGTGCATCATCTCTAGCAGGTATCTTGTCTATATTTATTTCTCCATTATCTGGATATCTTATTCAAAAATATGGTTCAAAAAAAACTTTGTTTTTCTCGGTATCAATATTAGGTATTTCTTCACTTTTAATTAGTAAAACTTTTAATCCAATTACATTCTATATACTTTTTGGAATTGGAAGAATTATCTTTAGCTCTCCAGTTCAAATTGGAGCTGCATCAGTTGTTGCAAAATGGTTTGTAAACAACAGAGGAAAAGCAACAGGCATACTAGGACTATCACATTCTTTAGGAATGGGTTTATTCCCACTATTTGCACAATTGATAATTAATTTAGATGGGAACAACCCTGATTCTTGGAGAATGAGTTGGATATTTATAGGTGTTTTAGTTTGGTTGATTTCTTTACCTTTAGTATTTTTTACAATGATAGATGATCCAAAAGAAATAGATTCTAATGATAAAAAATATTTAAAATTAGAAAAAGATTCGCAAAATAAAGATAGATCCGTTTCTTCAATTTCATTAAAAAATGCACTTAACTCTAGACCTTTTTGGATGTTATCAATTGTAGGATTTCTAACTTACTTTATTCACACAGGAGTAAATATTCATCAAGCAGCATATTTGATTGATAAAGGTATTGATCCTATTTTTGCAGCTTCTGCACTTACAGTTATGGCACTTGGAACCGGAGTAGGTAGTTTAGTTACAGGATGGGCAACTGATAGATTTTCTTCAAAATATGTTTATTTTTTTGGATGTGTCTGGTTAGGTATTTCTGCTTTATTATTTCTTTTAATTACTAATATATTTCTTGCTTTTATAATTGGTTTTTTATTTGGGATGTCATTGGGAGGATTGTTGGTCATTCCGCCAGTTGTTTTAGCGGATATTTTCGGCAAAGACAATATAGGTTCAATTAGAGGATATTCAGAGCCTTTTGTTAGTGCAGGCCAAGCTGTTGGGGGTATTTCTGCAGGATTGATCTATGATTTTACAGGATCTTATGAATTAAGTTTTCCTATGTTCGCTCTAATTGCTCTTTTAGCTTGTGTATTCATAGGTTTATCCTCAAGTGTAAGAAAAAAGTAAAATTCTATTTGCTGCATTTGCCCTGTCATAAGAGTTAGAAAAACTACCTATTTACACATCAAATTTATTTTCTTTTATTACTGATTCAATTAATGCTTGGATATATCCATTTGCAAAGGCTCTTCCTCTATGACCCCAATCAGAATCTTCAAAAGTTTGAGGGACATGATCATCTATGAAAAAAGAATCAAATCCATTTTTATGATAAATTTTCATTGCCTTATGCATGTCTACGTAGCCTGTATTGATAAATTCTTCATTAAATTTCGGAACAGTTCCAGAAACATTTCTGAAATGAACATACAAAATCTTTTTTCTAGAGGAAAAGAAATCTATCATTTCGTAAATTCCGCCATCCTTTGCATCTTCCATTTCTGAAAAAGTTCCTTGACAAAATTCAATCCCATTCGATGGTGAATCAACTATATCTATCAATCTTTTATATGATTCAAATGACCTAAATAATTGAGGAATGCCTCCAAGATTTTTGACTGGAGGATCACAAGGATGAATTCCCAACCGGATATTTTTTTCTTCAGCTATAGGGGTTATTATTTTTATCCATTCTTCCAAATTTTCCCACATTTCAGATTCAGTATATTCTCTGTCATGTGTTATTGGCATTTGATTCGCAAATTCATAATCAAATGCTGTAGCTATAGAGCCGCCTCTTATAACCTTTGGAGCAGTTCTCCAAACATGAGAAGGCATCCAATTATATCCAAAAATAGGAATATCTATATCAGCCATGTGTGTAATATTTTGAATCATATTGTCTAATTGTTGATTCTTATTTGGACCGTTAAGCATTATATGATCATAAAAGTGAGTAGGAACATTTTCAATTGCAGATAATTGCAATCCATAGCTTTCTATATTTAATTTCAACTTAACCAATTCTTTTTTAGACCATACACCGGGTTTTTCCTCTTGGAGAATTGGATTATTGAGTAAAATATCTTTTACTCCAAATTGTGATGCAAATCTTAAATATTCTGGAGTGGCTACATTAAATTGTCCAAATCCTGGTCTCATTTTATCTCCTATTTTTTTTAAATTAATAGTAAATTTTTAAAATGCTAATAGATATTCACACACATGTACAACAATTTAATAAAGAAGATATAGAAATATTAGTCGATAATTCAAGAAAAGCTAATGTTAATATCATTATTGCCGCAGGAACAACAATTTCTGATTCAAAAAAATCAATTGAATTGTCTAAGAAATATAAAGAAATCTATGCAGCTGTAGGCATTCATCCTCAAAATATTTTTGATGAAAATACAAAAGGTTACATTGAAACAATTTCAAAATTAACTGAACATAATAAAACAATAATGATTAGTGAGATTGGACTAGATTTCCAAGAAACTTCTCCAGAAAAAAAACTTCAAAAAGATTTTTTTTATAATCAACTAGAAATAGCAAAATCAAAAAAATTGCCCGTAGCATTTCATGTAAGAAATGCTGAGAATGAAGCCATAAATCTGATTGAGCTTGCTAAAATACATGAATTAAGGTCTGTAGCTCATTATTTTTTGGGGAACTATGAATATGCAAAAAAATTACTTGATCAAAATGTTTTTATTTCAGTTGCAAAGCCATTTATAAGAGATGAAAATTTATCTAGTGTTATAAAAAAAATACCACTAGATCAAATAGTTATTGAAACAGATAGTTACCCTCAATATTTTAAAAAAAACAGGTTACGATGGACAGAACCCAAAGACCTAAAATTAATAATCGAAAAATTAAGTATTATAAAAAAAATAGACTCAGAAAAATTATCTGAACAAATTGAATCTAATACAAAATATATTTTGAATATATAATTATTTGTTTTTCTTGCTTCTTTTTGTTTTTTTACTTGTTTGAATTTTTGGTGATTTACTACTTAAAGCATTATCAATATTATGAGAGATTATCTGGTAATCAAGATGAGAAAGGATATGTACAGGAGGTAAAAAAGCAAGATACCAATCTTCAGGTGCCCATCGTTTTAAATAATTTAATGATGGAGCAATATCATATCCGCTCATATATTTTTTTTCTGGTAATATTTTGGTAGATTTCAAATTTACCCTATATGGGAACTTAACTTCTTCTTCATCAATATCCCAAATTTTTTTCTTATCATAGAATTTCTTAGAATTAACCACTGCACTGCCAACAAAACTTTTAATATCTGAAACATAAAAGATAACATTATCATTAATATTAATTTTGTTAGTTAGTTTATTATCTTTTTTAGTAAAACCTAAAAGATCAAATGATCTTTTCTTAGAAATATTAAAATTTTTTAGCGAAAAATTCACTAACCAATAAGTATTTGACATTTTATATATTGTTTATTTGTCTATTCTACCAAAATTAATATTAATCCTGTGTTTTAAATCTTATGTATACAGCTATAGAATTCATAGCAATTAATATAAATAACAATACTATTATTCCTGCTGAAGCAATGGCTCTAAAGTCATCTTTTGGGAATGAAGCCCAAGTATAAATTTGAAGAGGTAAAACAGTAAATCTATCTAAAGGTCCTGAAGGTACAGTTGTTATAAAAACTATTGAACTAATTATTAATATTGGTGCAGTTTCACCTATTGCTCTAGACATTGCTAAAATTATTCCACTCATTATTCCCCCTATTGAATGGGGTAAAATCACTCTTTTTGATACTTCCCATTTTGTTGCACCTAATGCATAAGCTGCATCCTTCAATGAAGGTTGAATAGTCCTAATAGCTTCTTGAGAAGCAATAATAACAATAGGAAGAACTAATAAAGTCATGGTCAATGCTCCTGATAACAAACTTTTACCTAGAGATAATGTATAAGTAAAAAAAGCTAAACCAAGCAATCCATAAATTATTGATGGTACTCCAGCAAGATTTGATACATTTATTTTTATTATTTTATTAAACAAATTATCTGATGCAAATTCTTCTAGGTATAAAGCAGTAGAAACTCCTATTGGTATTGTAAAAATTGCAGTCAAAACAACTAGCCAAAGTGTCCCAGCTAATGGTGCTAAAATTCCAGATTTTTCTGCTTTTCTTGAAGCATAGTTAGTTAAAAAGTCCCAAGAAAGGTATTTATATCCATCTGAAATTATATCTACAAATAAAACAATAAGGGAAAAAATGCCAACTAAAATGGCAAGTAAAAATATTGTATAAAAAAATCGTTCTTTCATATCTTATTCATAATTTTGAGCATATTTTGTAACTATAAATCTTCCTATTAAGTTCATAATAAGTGTTAGGAAAAAAAGTAATAATCCAACCGCAAAAATACTGTTATACTCTACCGACCCTTGTGGGGTTTCTCCCTGACTAACCGTAACTATATAAGCTGTCATAGTTTGAATAGCATCAAGTGGATTTAATGTAAGAGCAGGTTTCCCTCCAGCAGCAAGACTAACTATCATTGTTTCTCCTATAGCCCTTGAAATAGCTAAAATAAAAGAAGCCACCACTCCTGATATTGCAGAAGGAAAAACAACTCTTAGCGCTACTTGATATCTTTTTGCTCCTAATCCATAAGCTGCTTCTCTTAAACTCATTGGAACTGCATTCATTGCATCTTCTGACAAGGTTGAAACCATTGGAATAATCATAATGCCCATTACTAAACCTGCACTTAATGCATTAAAAATAATTGTTTCTGGAAAAATTACTTGAATAATAGGAGTAACAAAAGTCAAAGCAAAATATCCATAAACCACAGTAGGAATACCAGCTAAAATTTCTAATAGTGGTTTTATTATTTTTCTAACTCTTCGTGAAGCATATTCAGATAAATAAAAAGCACTTCCTAGTCCAAAAACCAAAGCAGTTATAGCAGCAATGAACGCTACTAAAAAAGTACCGTTAACCAAAGGAGAGATTCCAAAATTTTGAGGGATGAATAATGGAGTCCATTCTAATCCAGTAAAAAACTCCGTAAAGCCTACTTCATGAAAAAATGGAACTGAGTTAATTGCTAAAATAGAAATTATACCTATTGTTGTAATTATTGAAATCAACCCACTTAGTCTCAATAAATTTAAAACTAAAATTTCTTCTATTCTTCTATTTCTAATTCCTCTAGGGTCGTGTTCCATTAATAATTTTATTAATATAATTTACTAATATTATATAGACCCTTCCAAAGATTATGTTAAGAAGGAGTTAAGAAATTTTTGTTTTTTTTCTT
>JAYZJV010000026.1:0-3867 GCA_036164085.1 Chloroflexota bacterium
ATATAAATTAAAAAGTTTAAGAAGGTGGAAAATGTCAATGTTTCTGAAACAGTGCCCAAACTGTAATGGAGATCTGTTGAGTTTTATTGATGAAAATAATTTCAAAGTAAATAAATGTGCGCAGTGCTCTAGAGAATTTAACCAAGACACTTTGAATAATAATAATTTTTCTGTTAATCAGAATATTCCAAATGAGATGTAAAAACTGAAAATTAAATATTGAGTATACGTCTAACAGAATTTTTAAATCTGTAATCAATAATAATCGCATAAAATTATAAGTATCAAAATATAGCAACTAAATTATAATATTTTCATAAAACTTTCTTATATGGCATACTATTCAGATTTATTCAAACTAAAAGATGAAAAGTTTTTTAAAAACTTAGCTTTATCGTCAATTTATATTTATACAATCAGATTTTTAGATTTTGCTTTAATTACTTGGCTACTAACAAACATATCAAAAAATCCATCTAGTGTTGGGTTGTTAGTTTTTGTAAAATTTGCTCCAATGGTTTTTTCGGGTATTGTTTCTGGCTGGCTAGTAGATAAATTTTCAAGATTGAATCTTATAAGAGCGGTTGTAATAATGACTTCATTTTATCTGATGATTTGGTCAGGGTATTTGTTTTTCTTTGAAGTTAAACTCATATTTATTTTTATTCTAACTTTTTTTTCAGGTATATTAATAAGCCTTGATATTTCTTCAAGACAATCCTATCTAGCAAATCTAGTTAAAAAAGAAAATCTCAAATCAGGAATAGCAATAAACATAATCCTTCTAAATTCAGCGTGGTTTATGGGCCCAAACATTGGAATGTTTTTTATGGATTTTTTATCCTTAGATAAATTATATTTTTTCTTAGGCATTACAAATATACTAAATTTGGCTTTATTGTTTCGTATGCCAAAACTATCTATTTCAAAATCTGAAAAAAATAAATACTCAGGTTTTAGCAAAGGTATAAATTTTGCATTTAAAAACAAAATTATTTTTGCTACTTTATTGATTATTGCTATAGGAAATTTAACTGCATTTACATTTGAATCTATGACTCCATATTTTGCTAGATTTATATACAATGCAACTCCTGAACAATTTTCCTTAATGATTTCATTACAAGGATTAGGAGCATTGTTAGGATCTATAATTTTTTTCCCTTTATTAATTAGAATCGATAGGCCAGGCGTGGTTTTTGTATTAGCTACAATCATGCTTTGTGTTGGTTCTATAATTTTTACATTAAATGAATCCTATATTTCAGGATGTATAACAGTACTTATTCTTGGAGCTGGGACAACCTTTTTTATGAACATGCACTCCAGAATATTATTGTCTGAAGCTCCGAATCCACTAAGAGGAAGAATTCAAGGTTTAGCTCAATTTGGTATAGGGTTTTTCCCTGTTGGAAGCTTATTGGTTGGTATTTTAGGAGACAATATTGGTATCCTTAATAGTATGAGGATTTTTGCTTATACGGGAGTCATAAGCACTATACTTATACTAATATTGTTTAAAGATTTAAAAACTAAATTATGATAAAAAAACACCTATATTTAATTTACCTAATATTTATCTGTTTGTTTCTTTTCTTTGGATGTGACAGACAACCAGAGATAAATAATCAAGTAGAAACATCCTCTGGGATTATACAACCAAAATCCTCAAACAATTCTCTAGTATCTCAAAAAGAGGCTCCAAATGTTTTTTGGATTAAAGGCAAAGGTTCAATTAAACAAAAACAAGAAATAATTGAAGTAAATTTAGCTATAGAAAGCAGAGACAAAGAAATAATAAATGCAACAGAAGTCGTTAATAAAAATATAAAAAAGATCCTTGATATCGCAAATAATTTAGGGATTAAAAACGATCAAATTGTAACACATGAATATTCAATAACTCCTATTACTCGCTGGGTGGAGAAAAAAGATGAGTACGGAGAATATGGCGAGAGTCAAATAATTGCATATAAGGTCTATAATTCGATAGTAATAACTTCAGAAAATAAAGAAATAATCACCAATTTTATAGATAAATCTAATGCGGAAACGGGAAATTCTTTTAGGGTGAATAATATAAGATTTAAAGCCAAACTAAATGATGAGAATAAGGTTTTAGCAAGAGAAAAAGCAGTTGAAGATGCTATGCAAAAAGCAAAATTTTATGAAGACAAATTAGATATAAAATTAGGAAAAATAATATCTTTTGAGGAATTTCAACCAGGAACAATAAGCCAACCTCAAAATGCTATGCCGATGATGAGAATGGCTGAATCTATGCCTTCCACAGAATTATTTGAAGGGGAATCAGAAATAATTAGTGAAGTATATTTGGGGTTTGAAATAAAATGAAATCAAAGTTATTATTTTGTTTTTCAATAATTCTAATAATATCGTGTACTCAAACAGGTGATAAATATAACTTATGTGACTCAAATTATCTTTATTGTAAATATTTTGAAATTCAATTCCCTAAAGCTGCTGAAATCTCTGATGATGTTGCTCAACTGTCAATTGAAGACATAAACATATATAGAGATTTAAATAAAGCCCATTCAGAAGATCCGAATTCAGTATCTATATTTGATCAATATACAGGAATGTTTATTCCGAGGTTTTCATATAATTTAGTGGACGAATCATCTGTAGAAAAACTTTGGCTTGGATTAGCATTATATCCTGGTGATGAAAAAAATGAACTAAGTGATTTAACTGATTATTTTTATGGTGATAAAAAAAATTACAATCAACCCATTTATGGAGATTGCATAAAGGATGCAAATTCTACATTGTCTTCAAAAAATAGCATTATTTATAAATGTATAAATAATGATTTGAAAAGTTATGATTATTGGGTAACAGATGGTCTTTTTACATGGAGATTAAAATGCGTATGGGATATTGAAGAATTTGACGCAGTCAATCAAAGGTTACTAATGATTGAAACTATCAGATCATCTGACACATGTAGAAACTCTTTTAAAAGTTTCAAACCAAAAATCAACTAAATTTTATTGAAATATGACCCAGCCTCTTTTAATGAATCTATAAAAATATCTATTTCTTCATATGTGTTATATAAGTAAAAGCTAGCTCTACAGGCTGCAACTATTTCATATGATCTAACCAACGGCATAGCACAATGATGACCCGTCCTTATTGCAACTCCAAATTTATCTAATATTTCGCCAATATCATGAGGATGAATTTTATTATGATTAAATGATATTACTCCGCCTCTATCAGCCATATCAAGCGGTCCTATGATTTTATAATCTGGCAACTCTTTTATTTTTTCTAAGGCATATTGAGTTACATCTTCTTCTTGTTTGGTTATATTATTCATCCCAATTTGAAGTAAATAATCAACTGCAACCCCCGTAGCAATCGCGTCAGCGATATTGGGTGTACCTGCTTCAAATTTGTAAGGCAAATCATTCCATTTTGCAGTTTCATAAGAGACCTCTGAAATCATATCTCCTCCAAAATAAAAAGGCTCCATTTCATTGAGCAAGTCTTCTTTACCATATAAAACCCCGATACCTGTAGGTCCCAACATTTTATGAGCAGAAAAGGCAAAAAAATCACAATCAAGTTCTTTCATGTCTACAAAAAAATGAGGCGTACTTTGTGCCCCATCAAGAACTAAATATGTACCATATTTCTTAGAAATTTCTCTAATAGCTTTTATTGGATTTATCACTCCCAATACATTTGACATATGAGTAATAGCAATGATTTTGGTGTTTTTGTCTATAATATCTTTGGCTTTGCTTAAATCTATTCTTCCATGAATATCATGATCTAAGAATCTCAATTCAGCATTTTTAGAATTACATAATTGTTGCCAAGGCACTAAATTTG
>JAYZJV010000027.1:0-15419 GCA_036164085.1 Chloroflexota bacterium
TTCATCAAATGCACTGTATGGAGTCATTAAAAATTGATAAGAATTAGATGGAATTAAGTTATAGAAATCTGCTTTTAAACTTTCGCAAATATCTCCACCTTCTTTTATTGAAGTGGATTCTGGGTCAATTCTTGAACAATCATAGTGCAGTCCAATTCCGCCATGTAACAAATTAGCAACTAGTATTTCGGTAGGTAATTGTCCTTCATATTTTCCCCACGGAGCTGGAGAGGTTACGCCCACACCAGGCACTGGTCTTTCCATATCTATCCAGTATGCTCCTGAAGTAGGAGGAGATATTGAATATCCTTCATGAGGCTCACCAATACCTACTTCTTTTCTTTCATCCTCAGGGTCAACTTGAACGGGACCTTCTAGATTCACGCCTTTGCCCTTTATCTTATTACTGGAGTTTCCTGATCCCAAAGCAGGTGTTATAGTCAGTCCAACTATAAAAACTAATGCTAAGATTCCTCCAAAAAAATAAATGAAAAATCTTTTTCTTCTTTTCTTCTCTTTATTTTTATCTCTTCTTTCATTAGAAATCTGAGTTTTACTCATACCTCTACGATGATCTGGTCTTAAATTAACTATTTTTTTATCCTTAATAATTCCTATATATTTAATTTATCATTGGTTATTATTTCATAAATCTCTAAATACCTACCTAATGTCTTATTTATTATCTCATTTGGTACATTTGGAGGAGGAGGGGTTTTATCCCAGCTTTGATCGTTTAACCAGTTCCTCAAGAATTGCTTGTCAAAAGGATTGGGAGATTTACCTACTGAATAATCATCAGATTTCCAGAATCTGCTTGAATCGGGAGTTAATACTTCATCGATTAGAATTATTTTATTGTCAATTATTCCAAATTCAAATTTTGTATCAGCTAAAATTATTCCTTTTGATAAACAATATGAATGAGCTTTATTGTAAATATTTATTGATATGTCTTCTAATTCGTTGTAAAGTTCTTTGCCAATTAAATTTTGGCCTTCTTTTTTTGTAAGAGGTTCATCATGTCCCACGCTTGCTTTTGTTGATGGGGTAAAGAGAGGAGAATCAAATTTTTGAGCTTCTATAATGTTTTTTTCTAATTCCATACCATTAATTGTTTGATTCTCTATATATTCACTCCAAGCACTCCCTGTTATATATCCTCTAACAACACACTCCATGTCAATTCTTTTTGCTTTTTTTACAATAGTAGAACGTTGTAAAACTCTCTCATCAATATCACCGAATTCTTCATATTCCGAAAAATCAAAATTTAAACCACTAGAAACATAATGATTGTTATATTCACTAAAAAGATTGAACCAAAAAGAACTTAATGTGTTTAATATTATTCCTTTGCCAGGAACAACTTCACTCATTATTACATCAAATGCTGAGATTCTATCAGTTGCAACAAATAATAGTAATTCATCATTTAACTCATAAATATCACGAACTTTTCCTGAGTGTATTTTGTTTTTTAAATTAGTATTCTTTAGTTGATTTTCCATCCCAATTCCTTGAATTGATCTTTTGTAAATCTTAAATAAAAATCATAATCAAAAATTTCAACTATTTCCTTTTTACTAATCAAGGATGATACAACATCATTTTTTAAACATAGATCCATTAAATTGCTATTATTTTCTACAACTTCCATCGACAAGGACTGGACTAAATCATATGCTTCATTTTTATCTATACCAGATTCCACTAGTTTTAGCATAATTCTTGGTGAAAAAATTAATCCTTTGGAATCATTTAGGTTTTTTAACATTTTTTCTCTATTTACCTCTAATCCTGAGATGATTTGATTAGATAAATATAAAATGTAATCTGTCGCAATAGATGAGTCAGGTAGTATGATCCTTTCAGCTGATGAGTGAGAAATATCTCTTTCATGCCAAAGAGGTATGTTTTGCATTGCAGTAGAACTATTTGATCTGATTACTCTAGCTAATCCGCATATTCTTTCTGATAATTCTGGGTTTCTTTTATGAGGCATTGAAGATGAGCCTTTAGTTACAAAACCTTTTTTCCCAAATGGTTCTCTAGCTTCGTCTAATTCGCTTCTTTGTAGATGTCTGATTTCTATAGCTAATTTTTCCAGTGTACTTGCTAACAATGCTAAGTTCTGACAATACTCACCGTGAATATCTCTTTGTATTACTTGATTTGTGATTATTGCAGGCTTAAGGCCTAGTTTTTTTGAAACTATTTTTTCAAGCTTCGGTGAAACTGTTGCAAAAGAACCTACAGGCCCAGAGATCATGCAAATTGAGGCTCTTTCTTTGGATTGCTTTAATCTTTCTGAGTGTCTTTTTAATTCATCCCAAAATATACCTAATTTTGCTCCAAAGCTCATTGGTTCTGCATGCATTCCATGGGATCTGCCTACAATTGGAGTAGATATTTCTCTTATTGCTTTTGTTTTAAGTGATTCCATCAACTCATTTATACATTCAATGATATGATCTATTGATTCAATTAATTGAAGGCTTAAAGCAGAATCTTTCACATCGTTTGAAGTGATTCCATGATGAATCCATCTTGACTCATCTCCTAAATTTTCTGATATAGATTTTACAAAAGAAACTATATCATGCTTTGTTTCATTGAAATATTTTTCATATTTTTTTATATCAAATTTTATATTTTGTATTTTTTTAAGATCTTTATCTGGAATTATTCCTAATTCATTCCAAGCTTCACATGTGGCAATTTCAACTTTTAACCAGCAGTTATACATATTTTCATCTGACCAGATGTTTGAGATTTTTTTTCTTGAATATCTAGGTATCAATAATTTTTCCTTTGAAGTTTATTTACATGTTTTTCTAATTGATTAAAATCTTCAAATTTATTTACAATTATTTTTTTTTCTAAAAGACTATTATATAACGGATTTAGTGCAAAAATTTCATCACATTTTATCGATGCACATAAATCTGTTGTAATACCATCTCCAACATAGATAATAAAATTATTATTGCTTAAGGATTCTACTGTTTTACACTTACAAATGCCCCAGTCTAGAGAACATATATCATCATATGAACTTTTGTATTCAAAACTCGTATGATTGTTTTTATTGAAATTGACGTTAGCAGCAATAATATTTAATTTAGATTCATATTTTTTTAACACAGGCTTTATATATAGTTCCAGTCCAGAGCTCAATATATAAATTTTTACATCATTATTTTCACAATAAGTAACTAAATTTTCAAATCCTTTTCTTATTTTGCTATTTTTTATAGAACTTTTTTCGATATTTTTTGCACTTGTTTTTTTAAAAGCTTTTTTAAAAGACAACTCTTGATAATTTTTGAAATTGACTTTTTTTGAACGATACATTTCAGCGAGTTCATCATACTCATTCGGTATAAATTCCCTGAGCACTTCTCTTGCGGTATTAGATTCAACTAATGTGTCATCAAAATCTATTATCAAACTAATATTCTTAGTCATTTTCAATAGCCCTTAAGCCTATGTCTTTTCTATAAAAAGAATGTTCAAATGATATCTTTTTGACTTCTGAGTATATATTTTTTCTACACTCATATATTGAATCATCTATGTTGGACAATACTAAAACTCTACCGCCATTTGTTATAACTTTTCCATTTGAATCTTTGGTGCCTGAATGAAAACAAATAATCTTGCTGTCTACTTCTTCTAATCCTTTTATTTCATAACCTGTTTCATATTTTTCTGGATATCCTCCAGAGGTCATTACTACGCAAACACCTTTTTTATTTTTCCAATTAACAGAATCATTTTTTAGGTCTGAATTTGCAACATCAAAGAAAGTATCTAAAATTTCTCCCTCAAACATAGGCATAATCAATTCGCATTCGGGGTCACCAAACCTACAGTTATATTCTATGACTTTAGGTCCTTCATTGGTAATCATTAATCCAGTGTAGAGCATTCCTTTAAATATTGAGTCTTTTTCTCTCATTGCTTTAATAGTAGGTTCAATTATTTCATCAAGAATAGATTTTTCTAGTTGGTCTGACCAAAATTCCGGAGGAGTATAACATCCCATTCCACCAGTATTCCCACCTAAATCATTTTCGAATACTCTTTTATAATCACAAATAGCAATTGGCTTTGAGTAATTAAATCCGTCTGTAAAACAAAAGACACTAACTTCTTTTCCAAAAATTCTATCTTCAATAAGAATAGACTTTCCTGAATTTCCAAGTTTATTTTTATTTAATAAATCGTCTAAGATACTATTCATTTCATCATTTGAATTTGGTAAAAAAACTCCTTTGCCTGCTGCTAATCCATCTGCTTTTATTACAATATTTTTAAAACCTTTAGATTTAGAATAGTTTTTTGCTTTATCATAATCTGTAAAAAATTCTGCATAAGATGTAGGAATATAATTTTCCATCATTAACTTTTTTGAGAAGATTTTTGAAGATTCAATTCTTGCGGCTTCTTTTGTTGGACCAAAAGTTTTTATGTCTTTATTAGAAAGTAAGTTTGAAATACCATTACTTAATGGTTCCTCAGGTCCGACTATCACTAAATCTGGATTTAGAGATACAATTTGTTTAGCTATGGAGTCTGTTGTGCTTTGGTCTATATTAACTTTGTTAGATAATTTAGAAATCCCATAATTATCACTAAATGTAATAATTTCTTTTACTCTTTTATCAGAAGATAACTTCCATACAATGGAATGTTCTCTGCCACCTGATCCTATAACTACTATTCTCATAAATTTATTCCCACTCAATAGTACTTGGAGGTTTAGAGGTTATATCATATACAACTCTGTTAACCCCATCCACTTCATTAATAATCCTTGAAGAAATTTGCGATAATATTTCATAGGGTATTTTTGACCAATCTGCTGTCATTGCATCTTTTGAATTTACGGCTCTTATAGCTATGCAATTTTGATAGGTTCTATTGTCACCCATAACTCCAACACTTTGAGTGTTAGTTAAAACTGCAAACGCTTGCCAAATATCATTGTAGATTCCAGCTTTAGTTATTTCATCTATAAAAATATGATCTGCTTCACGTAAAATTTTGAGTTTTTCTTCAGTAACTTCTCCCATTATTCTTATCGCTAAACCTGGTCCGGGAAAAGGATGTCTTCCAATAATTCTTTTGTTTATTCCGAGTTCATTCCCTATTTCTCTAACTTCATCTTTAAATAAAAGCCTTAATGGTTCTATAAGTTCTAATTTCATTTTTTCCGGTAAACCACCAACATTATGATGACTCTTTATAACTACCTGGTGGCCATTCTTTATAATTGCTGATTCAACTACATCTGAGTATAAAGTTCCTTGAGCTAAAAATTTTACATTTTTGATTTTTTTACTTTCTTTTTCAAATACTTTTATGAATTCAGAACCAATGATTTTCCTTTTTTGTTCTGGGTCTGAAATCTTGTTTAGTTTTTTTAGAAACTGAGAACTAGCATCAGCTAAAACAACATTTAACCCTAAATCTTCCTTCAGAAAGCTCATAACATCTTTTTCTTCATTTTTTCTTAGCAAACCATTGTTAACAAAAATAGAAGTAAGTTGATCGCCTATTGCTTTATGAATAAGTGATGCAGTAATACTTGAATCAACTCCACCAGAAAGAGCACAAATTACATTATTATTTCCTACTACTTGTCTTATTTGAGCAATTGAATTCTCTATGAAATTCTTTGATGTCCAGTCATTCTTTACATTGCAAACATTAATTGCAAAATTACTTAATATCTCATCTCCTAAATTAGTATTATCAACTTCAGGGTGAAACTGAACCCCATAGAAATTGTCCTTTTCAAATGCCGCACAAAAAGAATTATTTGTTTCTGCCGTAGCAGTAAAATTTTCTGGGAGGTTTATGATTTTATCTGAATGACTCATCCAAACTTTATTTGAAGGGGGAATATTGAAAAAAAGTTTAGAATCTTTTTTTATTTTTAAAACAGCGCTTCCGTATTCTCTATTTTTTGCTTTTTCTATAGTTCCATTAAATTCTTGAGCAATTAATTGCATACCGTAACATATCCCTAATACAGGAAGATTGGTTTTCAGAATCCATGATGGAATCTTGGGAGTATTCTTATCGTAAACACTGTTTGGTCCTCCTGAAAGAATAAAGCCTTTTATATTTCTATCTTTGAAGAAATTTGGATCTATATTTGGACTAACTAAATCACAGAATACTTTCTTTTCTCTTAATCTTCGTGATATGAGTCTAGTATATTGGGATCCATAATCAAAAATAATGATAGTATCTTGCTTCAAGTTATTCCCTGAAAAATATTTATATATAAAATTAAGGATAAAGGGAAAGTTTTAAAAATTGAAGAGTAAACAAAATATAAAAATCTTATTACAAAAAGCAATTAGTTGTCTCAACAAAGATCAACCTTGTATTTTACCAACAGATACTTATTATGCTTTGTCTGTAAAAGCCAGCAGTAGTGTTGCTGTAAAAAATCTATTTGATATAAAGAAAAGAGATTTAAATAAACCTGTTCCAATTTTGATTTCTAAATTAGATGATATTAAGAAATACTGTGATATTTCCTCTAAAACACTTAATAATTTATCAAAAAAGTTCTGGCCTGGTCCATTAACAATTGTTTTGCCTTTACTTGGAGGCATTCCAAAAGAGGTAAATAATAACTCAGGGTACATAGGCGTAAGGGTTCCTGATCATTCATTTACTATTGAGCTTATAAATTTGTTAGGAGAACCTATAACAGGAACTTCTGCGAATATTAGTAATATTCCTCCTACAAAAAATATAGACGAAATAATTGATTCTTTCAAAAGTAAAATTTGCACATATGTTGATATTCCTTGTGGAAAAGAAACTTTATCTTCAACTGTAATAAAGATTGACAATGAAAATGGAATAGATATTTTAAGAGAAGGACCAGTTTCTTTAGAAGATATATATAAAGAAGTTTCTTGATGCTTGATTACAAAAAAAACATAGAAGAAATTCTAACTCGTAATAATTTAGGAATTTATGAATTAATGAGATATCACTTTGGATTGGGAAGTGATTCTGATAAAAAATTTCCTTACGGCGAATTAACCGAGATTTTTTCAAAGAAATTTCATGTCAAAGAAAATATATATAAAAAAATAGGGCTTTCACTTGAGCTTTTAAACGCATCTTTTGAAGTGCATGAAGATGTGAGAAATGGCAACACAGAGCGATCCAAAGCTGAAGCTCTGTGGTGGAAATATGGGCCAGCACAAGCCATAAATGTTGGAGATGGGTTTCAAGCCATGTCAAGAAGCATTCTATTAGAACTATCAGAAAATTCCAATGAGCATGAAAATATAATAGAAATTGTTTCTAATTTAGACAAATCAATAATTGAAATTTGTGAAGCAGAAAACTATGAATTAAAACTTCAAGAATTGCCGCAATCTGAAATTAATGATTATGAAAAATCTATTGTAAATAAATATGGAACATTGCTCTCAAATTGCTTCGTTTTACCTTCAAAATTTATATCAGACCCTATAAATAATCTTAGAGAATTTTCTAACAAATTAGTTTTACATGAAAAGATAAAAAGAGAAATTGATTTTTTTGAATCCGATGACGATAAAGACTCTCCAGAATTAGGTTCTTTTCTTTCAAAAACTAAACCTCTAACTGTAATACTTGCTATGAAAGACGCAAATCCTTCTCAAAAAAGAGAACTAGGTGAAATATATATTCAAAGAGTAATCGATCCAAAAAACATAAAGAGAATCAAAGATATATGCTTTGAAATTGATTCGGTTAATAAAATCAAAACCATGTCTGAAGATTATAAAAAATATTCATTAAATATTATGAATAAATTAGGATTTGATGATTCTGAGAAAAATAATATATTTGATATTTTAGAAAATATTTAAGATGATAAAAATTAAAGGCATTCAAAAAGAAAAATTTAGTAATAAAAAAATCTTATTAAGGCTTGATCTAAATATCCCTCTTTCAGAATCAGGGGTAATTTTAGATGATACTAGAATTATTGAAAGTAGAGCATCTATTGATTTTTTACTTGATCAAGGTTCTAAAGTTATTGTTATTTCTCATATAGGGAGACCAAAAGGAAAATATGTAGAAAGTTTATCATTTAAGCATTTATTAAAAGAAATAGAATCAAGACTAGAAAGAGATATTGTTTTTATAAATTTTGAAGATCAGTCAGATGCATTGAAAATTATTGATTCACATAAAAACGGGACATTATTTATGATGGAAAATTTAAGATTTAACCCAGGGGAAGAAAATAATGATAAGAATTTTATAAAATTCTTATCAAGTATTTCTGATGTTTACATCAATGATGGCTTTGGAACTATTCATAGGAATCATGCTTCAATCACAGGGATCACAACTGAAAAGATATCATTTGGTGGAATTCTTTTAGAAAAAGAAATTCAAAATATCTCAGAATGCATACTTTCTAAGGCTAAAAGATCCACAGCAATTTTAGGTGGAGCAAAAATTTCAGACAAGATACCTATTATTGAAAATTTATCAAAATCATTCGATTCAATAGTTGTTTCAGGAGGTATGATTAGGCCGTTTCTATTGGCTTCAAAAAAAATCACAAAATCAAGTATTGATTCTGATTCTAAAGAGATAGAAATAGCTAATAAAATATTATCTTATAATCAGAAATTATTTATTCCGGATCAATTGATATGTTCAAAATCAATTGATGAAGAACCTATATTGTTGCATGCTTCTCAAATAACTGACTCAGACAATATTTATGACATTGGCCCTAATAGCTTAATGGAAGTATCTGACAGGATTTTAAATTCCGATAAAATAATATGGAATGGACCTCCGGGTGTATTTGAAAAAGATAATTTTCAAAATGGGACTAAAACAATTATAAAATCAATAGTTGATTCACAGGCAAAAATAAAGTTGGCAGGAGGAGGATCAACAGTGGCTGCTATAAATTACTTCAATGCCAGTGAATATTTTTCACATATTTCAACTGGAGGAGGAGCTTTCCTAAGTTTATTGGAAGGGAAGTACCTTGAAGGGATTGAGGTTTTAAAACAATGAAAAAATATATAGTTGCAAACTTGAAAATGAATAAAAGCATTGAAAATTTTCAAACCTATTTGTCTAGTTTAAGTTCTAGTGTAAAAAACTTTAACAACGAAATAATAATATGTCCGTCCAGTATATTTCTGCAAAAGCTTTTTAATCTGAATACTAAATTTTCTATTGGAATTCAAGATGTGGACCATAGGGAAGAAGGAGCAGCTACAGGATCTATAGCTGCCACTCAAATTAATGGGATATGCAAATATGCAATAGTTGGCCATTCAGAAAGAAGAGAAGTCTTTTTTGAAAATAACTTAATGATTAAAGAAAAACTTATGAGATGCTGGGAAAATGAAATAACACCAATTTTATGTATAGGAGAAAGTTTAAAAATCAGAAAAAAAGGGATTCAAGAAGTAAAAAAGCATCTTTTTTCTCAGCTAGAAGATAGTTTGTCTTTGAATTCAAATTGGAAAAACCTTATTATTGCTTACGAACCTATTTGGGCTATAGGAACAGGTCTTTCTGCTTCAAAAAATGAAGTATCTGAAATATCAGATTTATTAAGTGAAAAATTATATGCCCTTTCTAACTGGAGTAGTATTCCTATTTTGTATGGAGGTAGTGTTAATGAAAATAATTTCAAAGACTTTCAAAATATAAAAAGTTTATCTGGATTTCTAATAGGAAGCGCAAGTTTGGATTCTTCTACCCTCTCTAAAATAATCAATAATTTCTAATGATAAAGCACAAGGTTATTTCAATAATTGGCCCCACTGCTTCAGGAAAGTCTAATCTATCTATAAAAATAGGTAAAAAATTTGGTTTGCCTATTATTAACTGTGATTCTAAACTCTTATATAAAGGCTTTGATATTGGTACAGCAAAGCCAAGTAATTCAGAGCGAAATTTAGTTAAGCATTATATGATTGATGTTCTCAAGACTAATGATCATAGTAATCTTAGATGGTTTCTAGATGAATCTAGAAAAATAATTTCGGACTTGAATAAAAATAAACAAATTCCGATACTTACTGGAGGAACAGGTCAATATTTATGGGGAATTTTAGAAGGATGGGATCCACCAAAAGTAAAACCAAATAATAAATTAAGAAAAAAAATCTATGAAGAAATAGAAACCTTGGGCATTCAAAAGGTAATACTAAATTATTCTAAAAAATATCAACTAAATTCAGAATTAGATTTAGAAAACCCAATTAGACTAATAAGAATTATAGAAAGGTTAGAATCAGGATATGAAGGAGATTCAAAAAGTAAGTTAGATAACTATAAAATGGAAACCATAATAATTGGTTTAAAAATAAATAGAGAGCAAAGTGATAAATTTATTAAAAATAGAATAAAAAAAATGATATCCCAAGGATGGATAGAAGAAGTTGAAAGCCTATTAAAATCAGGTGTGGATCCACAATCTCCTCCTATGATGTCAATTGGCTATAGAGAAGTTCTTGAATATATAAATGGAAATTGTACAAATGATGAATTGGAAGAAAAGATCTATATATCCACAAGAAAACTTATGCGACATCAAGATAATTGGTTTAAAAAATCTGATAAAAGAATTAAATGGGTAAATTTTGAAAACTCATTTTCTGAAGCGAATATTATAATATCAAAGTGGTTAGAAAAAAAGGAGAATTGAATGCTACCGTTTGTAAAACTCCAAGCTGCTGGTAATGACTATATAGCAATTGATGGAAGAGGCAAAAATTATGACTGGAATAAACTGTCTATAGATATGAGCAAGCCTGTTTTTGGAGTAGCTTCTGATGGAATCGTTGTTGTTTTTGAAAGTGAAGAAGCTGATATAAGAATGAGAATATATAACCCTGATGGATCTGAAGCAGAAATTAGCGGAAATGGGATCAGATTATTTACAAAATTTGTTGTTGATCAAGGAATCGTATCTCCAAATAACGTATTGAAAATTGAAACGGGTGATGGTGTGAAAACTGTATACCCTTTATTGGAAAATGGAAAAGTTGTTTCATCAAAAGTTGAAATGGGCATACCTAATTTTATAGCTAGTAAAATACCTATTTCTGTTCCAAACATTTCTGATTCAGACAATCCAAGATTCCAGATGAATATACTCGGAAATAAACTTGATATAACATGTCTTTCTGTAGGGAACCCTCATGCTGTTTGTATAATGGATCAAAATGTTGACGATTTTCCTTTAGTTGAGGTTGGAACTATTGTTGAAAAACATGAATACTTTCCAAATAGAATTAATTTTGAAATAGTAAATATAATATCTAGAGAAAAAATAAGAGCTAGAATCTTTGAAAGAGGTGCAGGGGAGACATTGTCCTCTGGAACAGGAAGCACTGCATCTGCAAGTGCTAGCAGATATAATGGACTAGTTGATGATAATGTAGAAGTTGTTTTAGATGGAGGAAATTTAAATATTTCTTGGGATAAAAATGATATGGCTATGCTAGAAGGACCTTCAGAGGAAGTTTTTAGTGGAGTTTGGCCTAAATAAAGGAGAAAAAATGAAATTTGCAAAAAGAGTTCAAGACCTTCCACCGTATTTGTTTGTTGGTATTTCACGTGCTATAGCAAAAAAGAAAGAACAAGGTATTGAAGTTATTTCTTTTGGTATAGGAGATCCAGATATCCCAACGCCTAAGTCAGTAATCGATAGATTGAAAGTAGCTTCTGAAAATCCTGATCATCATAGATATCCAGAATCTGAAGGTCTTCCAGAATTTAGAGAATCTGTTGCTGAATTTTATTCAAAAAGATTTGGTGTTAATTTAGATTATAAAACTGAAATTATCAATTTGATTGGTGCTAAAGAAGGAATAGCTCATGCACCCCTTTGTTTTATTGACCCTGGAGATATAGCTTTAGTGCCTAACCCTGCTTACCCTGTATATGAAATAGGAACAATGTTTGCAGGAGGGGAAACTGTTTTTATAGATTTGTTAGAACAAAATAATTTCTTAATTGATTTTTCAAGTATAGATACAAAAATAGCTAAAAAGGCAAAAATGCTTTGGATAAACTATCCAAACAACCCAACTGGAGCCGTGGCAAATTTAGATTTTTATAAAGAGGCTGTAGAATTTTGTAAAGATTTTGACATAGCTCTTATGCATGACGCTTGTTATACCGAAGTAACTTTTGACGGTTATGTAGCTCCAAGTCTTTTAGAAGTCCCGGGAGCAAAAGATATTTCTATAGAGTTCCATTCTCTATCAAAGACAGCAAATATGACAGGATGGAGAGTTGGAAGTGCAGCTGGAAATCCAGATTTAATTAATGCACTTATGAGAGTGAAATCAAATATTGACTCAGGTCTTTCACAAGCAATTCAAGAAATGGGCATTGAGGCGCTATCTTTGTCTAAAAATTGGATTATAGAAAATAATAATATTTATAAAAACAGAAGAGATAAAGTTGTTGCAACTTTGAAAGAGATTGGATTAGATGCAAAGGCTCCAAGTGCAACATTGTATATATGGACTAGAGTCCCTGATGGATACACTTCAGCCTCTTTTACAGAGAGATTACTTGAAGAAGTAAATGTAGTTGTAACTCCAGGGAGTGGATATGGAACTGCTGGAGAAGGCTACATTAGGCTTTCTTTAACCATTCCAGATGACCAAATAGATGAAGGTTTAAATAGATTATCAAAATTTACGTTGAAATAATTTGGGACTATATAAAACAGACATAAGAAAAGAACGTGCATTGCTAATTGCTGCACATATTAAAGGGAAATCTTCTTCTAAAATAGCAAAGGAATCTTTGGAAGAACTTTATAATCTAGCAGAATCAGCAGGTGCCGATCCTATAAAAGCTTTTTATCAAATGTTAAGTAAGCCTCAAAATACGTATGTAGGAACTGGAAAATTATTAGAGATTAAAAAATATATTAAAGAATTAGATATTGATGTATGTATATTTGATGACGAATTGAACCCTAATACTCAAAAAGAGTTAGAAAATAGGCTAGGAATCAAAGTGATTGATAGAACTGCGTTGATTTTGGATATTTTTTCAGATAGAGCTCAAACACATGAAGGTAAACTCCAAGTAGAGTTAGCCCAATCAGAATATTTAATGCCTAGATTGGCAGGTCAATGGAGCCATCTGGAGAGATTAGGTGGTGGAATTGGAACGAGAGGACCAGGAGAGACTCAAATTGAAACAGATAGAAGATTGGTAAGAGAGAAAATAAAACGAGTTAAGGGCTCTATGCAAAAAATTGAAAGAAATAGAAGCTCACAGCGTAGTAAAAGGGTTAGTAATAATACTATCAACTTTTCATTAGTAGGTTATACAAATTCAGGAAAAAGCTTATTATTCAATAATCTGGTTAAATCTAAAATATTATCTAAGAATCAATTGTTTTCTACTTTAGACACTACAACTAGGAAAATATACTTAGATCAAACTATATCTTCTACAATTTCAGATACTGTAGGATTTATAAATAAATTGCCTACAATACTTGTAGAATCATTTAAATCAACATTAGAAGAAGCAGTAAATGCTGATGTTTTGTTACATGTTATAGATTACTCAAATGATGGCTTTGAAGAAAAAATTAGAACAGTGGACAATATTTTAGATGATTTAGGATTATCAGAAGTACCTAAGTTATTAATAAAGAACAAAATAGATATAAAAGAAAATGAAATAACTAAGTTAGATCTAAATGAAAGTTATATAAATCAAATTACAACTTCAGCAAAAGATGGCACAGGTCTGAAAAGCCTAAGAGAGCAATTATTAAATCTAGCATGCATTCAAATAAATAAAAAAGAAAAGATTTATATATCTAACTAAAAGGGGAATGATTCATTTTACATATATGTTATTGCGCACTATATTAGTTATGTAAAAAATATACTTGAATTATTTCAATGTCCTGTATTCCATGTTTCCTAAGATATCATGAAACTAATACTAGCTCTATAAATGATAATGAAAATATTTCTCTAAAATCTGAAATAAATATACCTTCCACAGATACTATAAAAGAAACTCCAACTAAAACTCCTCTTAAAGAAAGCTTAGTAAAAAAAGCTGAAAAAATAACAGAAAAGGTTCAAATAGATAAACCTATTATTCCTACTCCAGGAAGGTCTTTTAAAATAATTTCAACACCTATTAGTAAAGCTATTCTACCACCTCAAACTTCAAATAATTCAACTGCAACTGCTACCCCTACTAAAACACCAACATTAGTAGTAACTGCTACTCCAACACCTACACCTACACCAACTCCATTACCAATTCAAGATAAAATGACACATACAGAAAGTCTTTGTGAAGATAGAAAAGATTATGTTTATTGCACTTCTTCTGAAGCTATAGTAGCTCCTTTTACACAACTTGATTGGGAGTCGGGATGGGGAGTTGAAAAAGGATATTCTCCTGAAGTATTTTGTGCTTCAGATTTACAAGAAACTGTATGTCCTGAAGTAACTTCATCATTATTGGCAGCTATGATTGAATGGGGAAGTTATGAACCTGTTGAATATTGGGTTTTAGGTTCCGAAAAAGAAGCCGCTAGTAAATTAACTAATATAAATTGTGAAAGAAGAGAAAATCGTGGTCAACAGAGTATGGATGACTGTTTAGGCAGACACGGTTCTGATAGTGGTGGACTTGATTTCTATAGACGAATAGGAGAAGAAGGTATAGAGAACAATTTTGGAAGTGCGTCTGCAGCTCACATGGGACATGATGAGTGGGGATTTCACTTTTTTGGATCATCAATACCATTTGGATTTACAGATTTATTTCAACCAATTGAATCTGGAACGGATCAAAGAATAGTATTCCATGAATATTTCCATGCAATCCAGAGCTCCCATATGGGATTAGGTGAAAAAAGAACAAGTTTAAAGGGCCCTGATTGGTTCTATGAAGGTGGAGCTGAATATATGGCTGAAATCAAGTATAAAAAAGCAATCGATACTAAATTATTACTACCTATAGACAGATCAAAACCATATGTATTAAGAGATAATATGGAAGATCACATGCTGAGGGCTATTGATAATCTTTCCAATAATTGTCCTGGAAATAAATTACAGGACTTAAATTATGGAAATCAATGTGATATTCTCTATTCTCTTGGGAGTTGGGCCATAGCTTATTTAGCTCATGTGTACGGAGAAGATTTGTTGCTTGAATCTTTTTACAAGAATTTGACTGAAAAACCAAACTGGGAGGTAGCATTTAATGACACCTATGGAATTTCTTTAGAAGAATTTTACGTAGATTTTGATAAATTTTTAAAACTTCAGGGATCAGATTATGATTTGTTTCATGAAATATTAGGAAACATGTAATACAGGATATTGAAATAATTCAAG
>JAYZJV010000028.1:0-7829 GCA_036164085.1 Chloroflexota bacterium
AATCCCACACGGTTTAGGCTGATCCCATTTCGCTCGCCGCTACTTAGGGAATCTCGTTTGATTTATTTTCCTCAGGATACTTAGATGTTTCAGTTCTCCTGCTTACCTACCTTTAAAAAGGTTGATCGTATGATCAGGTTTTCCTATTCGGGTATCCCCGGCTAAGCTTGCTAGTCAGCAAACCGAGGCTTATCGCAGACTTGCTACGCCCTTCTTCGGCTTTTGACGCCAAGGCATTCCCCATAAACCCATAATAATTTGAACCTTAAATTCGTTAATTCAATGGTCTCGATAAAACAAAAATTATTCTATTATAAAAGTGCTAATCCAAAAAAACTTTTTTAGGAATTTATTTTGGTCAGACTTTTATTATCTCTTTTAAATGTGTTCTAAGTCAATAGATTTGTTTTTATTTTTTTAATATTCTAAAAATTATAAAGACTGATATAATCTCAATGTCCAAAACATTTATTTTAGTAAAAAATAAAATTTTTACAAATTAACGGAGTTAAAATGACAATTATTACCATTATAGGTGGTCAATGGGGCGATGAAGGAAAAGGAAAAATAATTGACCATTTAGCAAAAAAAGCTGATCTGATTGCTAGATATTCTGGTGGTAATAATGCTGGGCATACTATAGAAAATGAACATGGTAAATTTGCATTACATTTAGTCCCTTGTGGAGTTGGGTGGGAAGGTACACTAAATTTAATAGGATCTGGAACAGTAATTGATCCTAATGTTTTAATTGAAGAAATAGACACAATTGAGAAAAGTAATCTACCTGGGAAAATATTTATAAGCGAAAAAGCTCACTTAATTATGCCTTACCATATAAAACTTGATCAACTAGAGGAAAAGTCTAGAGGGGAAAAAGCAGTCGGAACTACTGGTAGGGGTATAGGCCCAACGTACGCAGACAAAATTTCTCGAAATGGGATAAGAGTGGGAGACCTAAGAAATTTTAAAGTTCTGTCAAATAAATTAAGAGATAACTTAAAAATAAAAAATAAAATTATAGAAAAAATTTATGAAGAAGAAGGTTTTTCAGAAAAAGATATTCTAAAAACCGTGAGTAAGTGGGAAAAAAAATTAAGCAAATACATTGCAAATACAGAAAAAATAATTCACGAAAATATTAGTCAAAATAAGTTCATACTTTTAGAAGGAGCGCAAGGAGCTCTTTTAGATATTGACCATGGGACATATCCATACGTAACTTCTTCAAATTCAATTTCAGGAGGATCCTTATCAGGTCTTGGAATTGGAGCTAAAGAAATAAATAAGGTTTTAGGAGTATTTAAAGCTTTTAGTACTAGAGTAGGTGAAGGCCCTTTCCCAACTGAAATTTTTGGGAAAGAAGCAGAAAAAATCAGAGAAATTGCAGGTGAATTTGGAACTACTACAGGAAGACCAAGAAGAATCGGTTGGTTTGACGCAGTCGCTGCAAAATATTCAGCTCTGATAAATGGTTTAGACTCTTTGGTGATAACAAAATTAGACATATTAGATCATTTTGAAAAAATTAAAATTTGTACAGGTTATGAATATATGGGGGAAAAATTAGATTTTTTCCCATCAGATGAAAAAGTTTTATCCGAAGTAAAACCAATATACGATGAATTCGAAGGTTGGAATGAATCTACTTATAATGTTGATTCATTGGAAAAAATAAATTCAAAGGCAAAAGAATTTATATCAAGACTAGAAAAAATCATTGGTCTTCCTATAGATATAATATCAACTGGACCAAGCAGAAAAGCTACAATTGTAGTTAATGATTTATAGATATTAAGAAGTCTTCAAAAACGACTTTTCGACTATAAATATCAAATCTTTAAGAAATATCCATATCATATTGGTCCATGACTGGATCAAATTTTTTCCTAAAATCATCAGGGGCTTCAGTCATAGGCAATCTAGGTGGGCCCATATGAAAACCAGAGCGATTCAAAGCATAACGAATCGGAATAGGGTTTGTTACCCAAAAAAGTGCATTGAAAAAAAGTAATAATCTCTTATGTTCAGTTGCAGCTAGATCTGTTTGCCCATCTAAAACAAATCCCATAAGCTTTTTTACCTGATTACCAATAATATTAGATGCAACGCTAACTACTCCATGTCCCCCTGTAGACATTATAGAAAAAGTTTCATTATCATTCCCACTCCAGATTTTAAAATCACTATCAGCTTTAGAAATAATATTTGTAATTTGATCAGGATCGGAAGATGCTTCTTTTACCCCTACTATATTTTCTATTTTTGAAAGTTTTATAGTAGTATCAGTATCCATATTAAGGGCTGTTCTTGAAGGAACATTATAAAGAATTCCAGGGATACTTACTGATTCAGCAATCTTTTGAAAATGCTGAAATAGTCCTTCTTGGGTTGGCTTATTATAAGCAGGTACAGTAAGAAGAATTGCATCTACACCAAGTTTTTCAGCTTTTTTTGATAATTCTATTGATGCAATTGTATTATTATCAGTTGTTCCAGCAATTACCGAGGCAGTTTCACCTACAGCTTCTTTGACAGATTTGAATAATTCTAACTTTTCTTCTTCGTTCATTGAAGGTGATTCTCCTGTAGTTCCTCCAATAAGAAGGCCATCAGAACCTGTATCTACTAACGCTTTAGCAAATTCTTTTGCCCTTTCAAAATCAACATCTCCATTATTTTTAAATGGAGTTACCATTGCTGTAATTAATCTACCTAACTCTTTCATAATCGTTCCTCTAATCTGCCTATTTTATTAAATTAATTAAATCTTTTTTTATCATTGAATTTAAAATTTGTAGAGCATTGTAAGCGGCTCCTTTTATCAAATTATCACAACTTAACCATAAATTTAATTCTTTAGAATTATTCAAACTTTTTCTTATTCGGCCTACAAAAACTTCCTTTTTCCCCTCGGCATATAATGGCATTGGATATGGGATTTCATCTGATCCATCTAAAACTTTTATTCCTGCATAATTCTTAAAACAATTTATTATATCTTCTATTGACGTCTCTTTTTCTAAAGATATGCACAAAGATTCAGAGTGCCCAATTCTGACAGGAACTCTCACACAGGTTGGAATAACTTCAATCGTTTGGTCATGAAGGATTTTCTTTGTTTCATTTATCATTTTGTGCTCTTCTTTAGTAAATCCGTCTTCTAAAAAATCATCTACATGAGGGAAAATATTATTAGCAATAGGAAAATCATAAATATCTGTAACTTGATTTCCTGATTGCTGTTGCATAAGTTCATTAACAGCTTCTTTACCAGTACCTGAAACGGCTTGATATGTAGAAACTATTACTTTATTTACTTTATTAATAGAATTCAATGCATCTACAATCATGACGAGAGGAGTAGTTGTGCAGTTAGGTATTGATACTATTCCTTCATGGAAATCTAGATCATTTTCATTTATTTCAGGAACAACCAGCGGTACATTTTTTTGCATTCGATAAGCAGAACCATCATCGATTACAATTCCTCCATTGTCAACAATTTTTGGAGCAAGTTCCTTACTAACTTCTGAACTAACAGAAATTAATGCAACGTCGATTTTTTTAAAGGAATCATCAGAAGTAGTTTTTACAGGTAATTCTGTAGTTAAATATTTGATTTTTTTACCTTTAGATCTATCAGAAGCAAACAAATTAATTTTTTCAGGAGGATGATTAATTTCTGAAAGAAGTTTTAATGCTTCTATTCCTACCGCACCTGTTGCTCCTATTATTCCTATGTTTGCATTTTTTAAATTCATGCTAAATACCCATGATTTTATCTAAACCTATAACTAATTCTTTTCTTTTAATAATCTCTTTTACACCTAAAATTACTCCTGGCATAAAAGATTGTCTATCAATGGAATCATGCAACATAGTAAAAGTTTGCCCCAAACCTCCAAATACTAATTCATGTCTAGCAACTCTACCTGGCATTCTTGCTGAATGAATTTGGACTCCACCGAGAGATCCTCCTCTAGTATTTTTTATGGTTTGTTTTTCAGTTTCATTCTGTTTAAAGTTTTTAGTTTTTTTTGATGAAGCTGCTTCTGCAATTGATATTGCTGTTCCTGAAGGAGCATCTATTTTGTTTTCATGATGACTTTCTATCAAATCAGCATAGTCGAAATATTTACCTGCAATTGATGCAAGCTCCATCATTAAAACAGCGCCTATAGCAAAATTTGATGCGGACAATATACCGCAAGAATATTTACTAGAGATATCTTTCAAATGATTATAGTCTTCTTCTAATAAACCAGTTGAACCACTTACGATAGAAATTCCCAAAGGAGCAGCAATTTCAGATAATTTCATCATTCCTTCTCTATTTGTAAAATCTACAATAACATCAGGTTTGTTGTCTGAAGATAGATAACTATAATCAGTGCTAATCAATTTGTTATTAGAAGTTTTATGACTTTTTGAACTAAAATCCACTGATTCTATAAGCTCAGTTTCTGAATCAGCTATAACAGCCCCACATACAGTTGAGCCCATTCTTCCTAAAGCTCCGTTGACACTTACTTTTATCATTTTTATCCTCCAACCTGTTTCCTTTTCCCAGATCTTCTAGATTCTTTATACTCTTTTTCTTCAGATTTTTCTTCAGATTTTTCTTCAGATTTATCTGTTTTGTTATTTGAAGATATTAAAGCTTTAATAGAAAGATCTATTCTGCCTTGCTTATCAACTTTAATTACTTTTACATCAACCTTATCTCCGACAGAAAGAACAGATTCTACATTTTCTACTCTTTCAGTTGATATTTCACTTATGTGAATTAAACCTTGTTTACCTGGTAAAATTTCTGCAAATGCTCCAAAATTCATCAATTTGACTACTTTTGCATTATAAACATCTCCTGTTTCGACGTCTTTAATTATCGAGTTGATTGCATCTACTACATTTTCCGCTATTTCTGAGTTATTAGCTCCAATCATAACTTTTCCATCTTCATCAATATTTATAGAAACATCAAAGTCTGATTGTAAGCCTTTTATAGTTGCTCCTCCTGATCCTATAACTGCCCCTATTTTTTCTTGAGGAACATTTATAGTAGTTATTTTAGGAGCATATTTTGAAACCTCTTCGCTTACTTTAGAAATTGTAGTTGCCATATGTTCAAGGATTTTCATTCTTGCTATTTTGGCCTTTTCTAATGCCTGTTCCATTATTTCAAACGTTATTCCTTTTACTTTTATATCCATTTGAAGTGCTGTTACTCCATCTTTAGTTCCAGCAACCTTAAAATCCATATCTCCAATATGATCTTCTGCTCCTTGTATATCTGTCAAAACAGCAAATTTACCCTTATCATCAGTAATTAATCCCATAGCTATTCCAGCTACAGGAGAGCTAATTGGAACACCTGCATCCATTAATGCTAAAGATGAAGAACAAACTGAAGCCATAGATGTAGAACCATTAGAAGACAAAGCTTCTGAAACAGATCTTATTGTGTAAGGAAAATCTTCTATAGTAGGCAATACTGGGATTATTGCTCTTTCAGCTAATGCACCATGCCCCACTTCTCTTCTTCCTGTCATCATTCTTCCAGGCTCTCCTACTGAAAATGGAGGGAAATTATAATGATGAATAAAATGCTTTTCTTTAACTGGATTAAACCCATCTAATTTTTGACTATCAGCTAGAGGTGCTAGTGTAACAGCATTAAGAATTTGCGTTTCTCCTCTAGTAAAAATTCCTGATCCATGAACTCTTGGAAGATATCTTACTTCTGATGATAATTCTCTTATTTCATCAAAATCTCTACCATCTGGCCTTATTTGGTCATTAAGTAAAGCCTCTCTAATCTCTTTTTTCTCTATATAATCTAATGATGACTTAACATCATCTTCTTCAAATTCATCAGAAACTTCTGAAAGGATTTTTTCTCTCAATGAATTATATTTTTCTATTTTTTCTGTTTTGTTATCAACTGACCTAACTATTTTTTTTATGTCCTCTAGATAAGAAGAATTTATTTGTTGTTTAATAGTTTCTAAAGAATCGTCATTTTCTTCTATTTCCCATTTTGGCTTACCTACTTCATCGACAATTTCCTTAATAAATTTAACAATTTTACCGTTAACATCCTGAGCTAATTTCAATGCATCTAACAATATTTCTTCACTTACAAATTTAGAACCTGATTCAACCATCATTATGGCATCTTCTGTGCCAGCTACGGTAAGATCTAATTTACTTTCTTGAAGTTGTTCATAGGTTGGATTTACTATTAATTCATCATCAATCAAACCTATAACACATGCTCCAACAGGATCTTTAAATGGAATGTCAGAAATAGATAATGCAATTGAGGAGCCTATTATCCCAAGGGCGTCATATGGATTTTCTTCATCAGAAGATAAAACACTTATTATTACTTGAGTATCATTATGATATGTTTTTGGGAATAAAGGTCTTAATGGCCTATCAATCAATCTGCAAACAAGAGTAGCATCGGTTGTTGGACGTCCTTCTCGCTTAAAAAACCCTCCTGGTAGCTTTCCTAATGCATAAGCTTTTTCTTGAACATCTACGGTAAGTGGAAGAAAGTCTATTCCTTCTTTCGCTACGTTTAAAGCAGAAGCAGTCGCTAAAACCACAGTCTCTCCTAAAGTTAAAACACAAGAACCATTTGCAAGATTAGCTACTCTTCCAACCTCTACCTCAAGATTATTACCATTAATATCTAATGAATATTTTTTTATATTTGTTGTCATTTTTCTAAAAGGTCCCTTTAGAAATCAGGAACTTTGAAATAGAAATGAGATTATAAAACTATCCTCGTATGTCCAAGGACTTAATAACCTGTTCGTACTTTTCGGAATCTTTGGATTTTAAGTACTTTAGGAGCCTTCTTCTTTTACCAACAATTTTCAGAAGTCCTCTACGTGAGGATTGATCATGTTTATGGCTTTTAAAGTGTTCATTTAATTGATTGATCCTACCAGTCATGGATATTATTTGCGCTTCCGATGAACCAGTATCTTTATCATGCTTCAATAACTTATTTAGTGCTGGATCGTTTTCTTTAGACAATTTACTAATTTCTACCCCAAAATCTTTCTTGATTTCACTTAGTGGGGACTTATACCTTTCTTTTTCTCTCTAATTATTATTTTTGTTACTACTAGATGATATCACTAAAACTTTAAATTGTAGTTGTTTTTGTAGATTAAATTATTCATAAAATTGAAAAAATATTAAATTGAAATCAAAAATGCTTGAAAATCTATACAAACTGCACAAACTTTACTTGACATAAACAATCTAAAATAAATAAGATGGTATATAGATTTGAATATATTTCATTTAAAAGTATGCTTTTAATATTATTTGCATGATGATAAATATTATCTTACGTGTATAATGATGGAATATAAATAAACAAATAAAATTTAATTAAACTGTGTCAGGACTAAAAATAGCTTTGACAGAGTTGTTTACAAAAGGGGTAATCATATGAAGAGATCATTATTGATAAGTTTGATCGTAAGTGCTTCATTATTTATGTATGCATGTGCTGGGGCAACAGGACCAGCAGGAGCGGCAGGAGCACCAGGAAATCCAGGAATTTCAGGTGAGCCAGGAGCACCGGGAGAACCAGGAGCACCAGGACTACCAGGTGAGCCAGGAGCACCGGGAAACCCAGGAGCTAATGGTTCAGATGGAGATGACGGAATACCAGGAGTGCCAGGGCCAGCAGGTGCAGATGGTAAAGCTGGATCTACATCAGGACTAAGTGCTGTAGGATCAGATGGATCAGCTGTTATTGAGTGGAGTAGAAGTGCAGAAAATATAGACATTATTCTAAT
>JAYZJV010000029.1:0-2580 GCA_036164085.1 Chloroflexota bacterium
TACAGCATTGGATCTCTTTGATTTGGGAAGTGAAAAAAAACAACTCAAAGCAAATTTATCAAAATCAATTTGTAAATGGATGATAATAAGTTTTACAAGTGACTGGCTCTATCCTGCTTATCAATCATTCGATATAGTTGATGCTCTTTTATCAGAATCAAAAAATGTTTCTTATTGCAACATTAAATCAAATGCAGGACATGATGCCTTTCTTTTAAGTACAGATATAAAATATTATGGTGAGATAACAAGATCATTTTTTAGTAATTCCTTTAAATCTACAGAAAAAACTTCTAAAGGAAATGTGGATTCAAAAGTTAAAATTGGACTAACAAATAGAATAGATTTTCAGTATATTTCGGATCTAATACCAAAGAATTCAAGTATTTTAGATCTTGGATGTGAGAATGGAGAATTGATTAAAAATTTATCAAGTTCTGGATTTCATAATTCATTAGGAGTTGAAATTAACCAATCAAATGTAATTGAATGTATTAATAGTAATATACAAGTTGTACATAGTGATTTAGATACCATGCTTTTGAAATTTTATGATAAACAATTTGATGTTGCAGTTTTATCTCAAACTCTTCAATCAATAAAAAATGTTGAAAAGATATTAAAACAAATGACTAGAGTTTCAAAATATAGCATTGTTTCTTTTCCAAATTTTGCATTTAAGCCAATGAGAGAAATGTTTTTCAATCAAGGGAAAGCTCCAAAAATAGATGGATGGTATGGATATAATTGGTACGATACACCGAATGTTAGATTTCCTTCAATTGATGATTTTAAGGAATTTTGTCAAGAAAAGAAAATAAATATCGAAAAGTCATTATATTTAGACACTATAAACAATAAACAAATTGATAAAGAACCGAACCTAAATGCTGATAGTGCAATATTTCTTATATCTTAAATAAAATTAGATGAAATTATTCCTAAAGTTATCATAAATATAATTATTGAAATAATTGTTATTGCAACTTTGGGTCCAACTTTTGCTATTTCTTTAAGATCTACAGTCAATCCTATTGCAACCATTGACAATACAAATAAAAATTTAGCGAAGCTTCTTATATCTAAACCTATATCTTTATTTAAAATATCTGTACTTCTTAATATAGATAGAATAATAAATCCTATAACAAACCAAGGTAAGAATTTTAGCAGAGTGCTCAAGATATTAGTTTCTTTTGTATCTTCAATTTCTGATTTGAAAAAAAATCTCAAAACTAATACTAAAGGCGCTAATAAAATTACTCTAGTTAGTTTGACTAGAGTTGCAACGTCTGCAGATAGTGGACTTATAATCGAAGATGCTGCTACAACCTGAGCAACTGCATACACAGATAAGCCAGCTACTATTCCATACTGAAAATCTTCTAAGCCAAAAATAGGAACTAATAGTGGCAATAAAATAATTTGGCTAGCTCCTAAAATTGCACTGATACCTATCGCAGCACCTATTTGAGTAGAATTAGCTTTTATTACTGGAGCAACTACTGCTACAGCTGAATTTCCACAAATAGAATTACCAACACCCACAAGAGTGGCTAATTTTTTATCTAAATTAAAAATTTTATGTCCAACTATATAGGAAATTAGCATTGATCCGATTATTCCTATAACAATTACAATAAAAATCTTTAATCCATTATCGAAAAGGTCAGGTAAAAAAATACTTGCACCCATCAACATTACTGCAAATTCAAGTATATGTTTCCCTGAAAATTTTACTCCCTTTTCAAACTTACCTAAAGGAACTTTTAAATTCTTTAAAATAACTCCTATTAATAAACCTGTTAGTAGAGTATCAACGATTTTTGTTTCAATTTGTGTGAAAGTAAAATGAATTAGTAGAGCTAAAATCGCACAAAATAATATACCAGGGAAATTTGACACAAAAAAATCTTTATTCATAATTACTCTCTTTATTGACTTATGATAATTGTAAATAAAATAAATATTTATTGCATATAAAAAACACATTAGGTTTTCTTGCTTTAAAATATATAAATGCAATACTTTATTATTCAATAATTTAATAGAGAGGGTTTTATGTCAAAACTTATAACTGGAGCCAGCCTTTTAGTAGGAAGTATCATCATTGTACTATTTAATTTTCTAATACCTGGTAATGTTGATGTTTTTACAAAAAACATTACCGAAGTAAATGTTATGACAGGAAACTATGCAGCAGATTCAGATTTAATTCAATACTATCTTGCAATTATTGCACTTGGATTAGTTATTTTTATATTTGGAGTTTTAGGTTTATATAAAAATGTTGCAAACAGGGAAAATAATATTAAATATTTTTTTGTAGTTATGAATATTTCAGCTGTTATTTTATTTTTTGCAGTTATTTCAGTCGGAACTGCTTTTGCAGGAGCAGCTGATCTAAACATGAGAGCTTTTGGGATTGCACAGGCAGCCACACAAGCTGCTGTTCAAGCTTCTCAATCAGGAGATCAAGCTGCTATGTTTGAGGCAGCTCAAAGAGAAAGCGTTGCAACGATAAATTCAATAATAGCAGGGTCTTCATCTGCATCATTGTATACTTTATTTTGGGGGCTT
>JAYZJV010000030.1:0-18993 GCA_036164085.1 Chloroflexota bacterium
TACGCCCTCAACGTAGCCTGTCTACCATTTCAGCACCCCGGCAGTGGCAGGAGCGGGAGGAGTCGAACCCCCGACCTCTGGTTTTGGAGACCAGCGCTCTAGCCAACTGAGCTACGCTCCTAAGTATGTGAACTTTAATTCTAACATTAGTGAGTAAAATTTAAAGATAAATAAAGTAATCATGTTGACCAGTTATATTATTAAATTAAAAATTCAAGCATGCCAAATAATTACTTAACATGCTTGAATTACACTGTTAGAAAAAAGATTAAAGAGCTTTTTTCCCAGATTCTCCAGTTCTAACTCTAATTACCTCTGAAATCTCTGAAATAAAGATCTTTCCGTCACCAATTTGTCCATTATCAGTTTTTGCTCCTGAAATAATTGCATCAACTACGTTCTTTTGATTTGATTTTTCAATTACAGCTGTTATCAATACTTTTGGTACAGATGATCTGTTTTTAGTTGTACTACCTCTACCAGTGAAAACCTCAACTCCATCTTGGTTTCCTCTACCTGTAACATTACTATAAGTGAAACCTGTACATCCAGCATCTGCCATAGCTTCCAAAACAACATTCACTCTTTCAGGTTTTACTATTGCGTCAATTCTAATCATTTTTTGCCTCCTTTATAAATTATATTCAATAAACTTTTAATTTGCTCCATCATTAACATTAGCTTGTTCACCATGAGCAGCTAAATCCAAACCTTGATCTTCTTCATTTTCAGAAACCCTTAATCCTAATGCAGGTATTTTATCTAAAACATATAAGATCACAAAAGACACTATAAACGAATAAGCAAGTGTTCCAAATGCAGTATAAATCTGTATCCAAACTTGTGTAGCATTTCCTTCTACTAAACCTTTAACACCAGCAATAGATTCAATTGCAAATATTCCTGTAGCTATACATCCCCAAATACCTCCTATACCGTGAACAGCAAAAACATCTAAAGCGTCATCCAAATTAGTTTTGTGAATCAATTCAACGGCATAATAACATAGAATTCCTGCTCCAAGTCCTATTGCGAGTGCTCCTAATGGATTAACAGCTCCTGCAGCGGGAGTAATAGCAACTAATCCTGCTACAGCTCCTGTAGCAACTCCAACTCCACTGATTTTACCAGTAGTTATCATTCCTATTATTCCCCAGACAGTGGCTGCTGTACCAGCAGCAATTTGAGTGACAAGCATCGCATTAATAGCATAGTCATCTGCAGCTAATGCAGAACCTCCATTAAATCCAAACCATCCAAACCAAAGTATTGAGGCGCCTAATATTACATAAGGTACATTATTTGGTTGTAATCCTGGGTTTCTTCTTTTACCTACTAAAAGTGCTGCTGCAACCGCTGCTGCTCCAGCATTAATATGTATAACGGTTCCTCCAGCAAAATCCAATGCTCCTGCTCCATCTGCTCCTATCCAACCTCCACCCCAAACCCAGTGTGCAACTGGAGCGTAAACTATAGTAATCCAAATTACAGTGAAAATTATATACGTTGAAAATTTAAACCTTTCTGCAAAAGCTCCAGTTATTAAAGCTGGAGTGATAATAGCAAACATCATTTGAAATAAAACATCGTATAACGGGCTAATAGCATCACCTTCAGCAGAAAACATATTCACACCATTCAATCCAAATAATGAAAAGTCAGCTACGAAACTAGGAATAAGTTCTCCTGTTCCATAAGCTAAACTATAACCCCAAAGGGTCCAAACAATTGTTACTACGCCTATAGTAATAAAACTTAGCATCATTGTATTTACTAAACTTTTTGCCCTTACCAAGCCTCCATAAAAAAAAGCTAACCCTGGCGTCATAAAAAACACTAATGCAGATGCCATAAGCATCCAAGCTGTATGTCCTGAATCCATAATCTCTCCTAAATAAATTAATAATTAAAATCAAATATATTTTAGGAATGTTTTTTTCATGTTACGTATTTGTTTAGTTTCTGTTACGGAATTGTTTCGAAAATGTTAAATTAGTCATAAAGATTTACGCATATCGCAATTTATTTTCGGTCAAATAAAGCCAAACCATTAATTGCAGCCATATAAATTAAAAACATAGTTCCTAAAGATATAACCAATAAATTGCTTGATCTACATGAACCGTCGATAACTGGGTTGTTTTTAAGTACTGTTATAGTTTTATTTTCTCTAGGCTTATAAGGGCCAGCTCCTATATTGGCTCTCCATTCTTTATCTAATTCTTCAACATTTAAACCGTAACTATCTATCATAGCTTCATCTACCGTCATACCTTTAGATAAATTTTTTAACAACAAATTCATAGTTTCTAAGCCATAATTTTCTATCATATAATTTACTACGCTTCTTGATTGCCCATAAGCAACTAAAGTTAATTTAGGATCACCAGGAAAAGTAATAAGTTGATTTAATGGCTTCAATTGATTTGTGCCAATTCCCCAGTCTAAATATAAATCATAACTAACAGTTTTATCTCTATTTGCAAATTCTGCTAAACCTTCATTCAACCATAAAGGTAGATTTATTGAGCCATCTGTCGCTCTTCCCAATAATACATGCATTATTTCATGAGTAGATGTTCCTAGATCATTTTTACCAGCCAAAACTAAAACAACCCCAGATTGTTCAAATGCTTGCCCAGCTGTAACAAGTTCTCTATCAGATGTTTTAGATTTTGACCTTATTGCATCTATCATTTCAGAATAATTATTATATAAAGTCATTCTAATTTGTTCATCAAATTTACCTACTATTGGGCTCATTTCTTCTAATAATAATTCACATTCTTCAAGGATTCGTTTAGCTCGACTTTTAGAAAATCTATAATAAACTCGTATGTTTTCAGTTTCAACAAATTCCCAATCATCAAATCTTGTATCAAGCATAATAAAATCTTTCTCATCAGTAATGAACTGAGTGCCATCATCAAAATAAAAAATTAAATTCCAAGTAATTTTTGAACCTGGAGGAATAAAACCATTCTGGGTATTTATTCTGAAATCCATTTTTGCATTTAAAATTCCTGTATCTATGTTTTTAGAAACATCCATATATCCATATTGCAAAGTTTTTCGTTCTCCTGATTTAAAATTTACTTTTATGTCTTGAATTTTTTTTATAGATTTACCTTCAAAAAGAAATGTGATTTTTTCTGGGAATTCAACCTCTGCATCCAATTGTAAAATTTCTACATCTGAATTAGACTCAGCAAAAATTATTCCTGATGGTGTAAATACAAAAATTATAGATAGTAATAGAACTAGTTTATTTTTTAGCATTTTTTAAACCCGAAACAAGTCTCCATATAGAACTTAGAAAAGTACCTATAACTAGGATATAAAGCCCTATTAAAGGCTGAGATATAATTAAAAATACAATTATTACTATAGATCTTTCTACACGTGTAAAAAAACCAGATTTATTTTCAATTCCTAAGCTTTCACACTTAGCTCGTATATAACTTATTAGTTGAGAGCATAAAAGGGATATTATGGTAAATAATATTGCATAATCATTGAATTCATTAAATATATAGTAAGAAGCTATTCCTATAAAAATAATCCCTTCACTAAATCTATCTATTACTGAATCTAACAAATCTCCAAATTTACTTGCTTTATTTGAAAGCCTAGCCATAGAACCATCTATTGAATCAAATAATGTGCCTATCCCTACTACAATTCCTCCATAAAGAAAATCTCCTTGAAAAATGAAAAACGAACCCAAAAGCGTTATGAGTAGACCGATTATGGTGACAGCATTAGGAGTAAATTTAAAATAGATCAACACCTTAGATATTGGATCTTCATAAATTTTCCTAGTATAAAATCTTATTTTTTGTCTAAATTCTTCCAAATTTACTTTAGTAACTTTTTATATATATTAATTATTTCAGAAACTAAATAATCCCATGAGTAATTTTGTACGTTATTTAAGCCATTTTTAATATTTATATCCACAGAGATTTTTTTGTTGAGTAGATTGTATATTAATTTATACAGCGCTTCAGATGAATAATAACTATATAAAAACCCATAATTATTTTTTTCTGATAATTCTTTATAACTATCAATGTCAGATAAAACTAAAATCTTTCCAGAAGCCATAGATTCCAAAATAATAACTCCAAATGATTCATTTTCTAAAGAAGTCAGACAGATCAGATCAACATTTTTGTAAAATGAAGGAAGATCTGATTGTAAGATAGTTCCAATAAATGATATTTTTTTAAACTCAATGTTAGGATTTTTGTTTATAACGTTTTTTGGACTTCCAGGTCCAGCTACAATTAACTCTAAATTGTCTATTTCTTTAGAAAGCTTATTGAAAGATTTTAATAAAATATTAAATCCCTTTCTTTGTTCTTCAAAACGTCCAACGAATAATATTTTTTTATTAGAATTTCTTAATATTTTAGGGGTTTGTTTGATATCTCTGTATTTCTGTAAATCAATACCATTTGGTATTATAATTGAATCAAAATTAAAATAGCGATTTATATATTTTTGAGCAGAATTAGAAACACAAATTTTATAATCAATTTTTTTTAAAAAAAAGTTTAAAAAAGATTTAAAATTAACATACCAAAAATGTTTTTTTTCTCCGTATGCATGAAATGTTCCTACTATCTTAATTTTTCTGATTAAATAAATTAGCAAAAGATAAGTTGGAGATAGGGGTTCATTCAAATGAACTATGTCAAATTTATTTTTATTTAAATAATTACTTATTTTAATGATTTTAAATACATTTAAAGAAATTTTTGATTTAGAACCCAAAAAATTAAAAGAGATCGGTTTTCCTAAATTAAAAAAAGTGATGCCTTTTATTTCATGTATATTTTTTTTTGATAAAGGAGCAAATAAAAAAACATTGTTCCCTTTATTTTTTAAAGATTTAGCCAAATCATAAGCTTGGGTCTGGACTCCTCCAGGGGAAGAAAAATCATAAGGACAAAAAATAGCTACTTTCAAAGAATTATAAGTTATTCTATATCTGAAAAATCCTCAACAGCTCGCCTTGCATCATCATCTCTCATTTGATTAGGTGGAGACTTCATGAAATATGCACTTGGAGCATCTACGGCACCGGACACCCCTTTGTCCATTGCTATTTTTGCACATCTAATTGCATCTATAGCTACACCAGCAGAGTTTGGACTATCCTCAACTTCTAATTTAAGCTCTACGTTTAAGGGAACATCTCCCCACGAGGTCCCTTCTAATCTAATATAAGCCCATTTTCTATCTTCTAACCAAGGGACATGATCAGATGGACCTATGTGAACATCATCTGTTGGTAATTCTTTTTCTAATTGAGATTGAACTGCGTTAGTTTTAGAAATCTTCTTGCTCTTTAATCTTGACCTTTCAAGCATATTTAAAAAGTCTGTATTACCACCAAAATTAAGTTGATAAGTTCTATCTAATCTGACACCTCTGTCTTCAAACAATCTAGCTAAAACTCTATGTATTATAGTTGCACCTACTTGACTCTTGATATCGTCTCCAACAATAGGTAAACCTTTATCAACAAATCTTTTTTGCCAATAATCTTCTTTAGCAATAAAAACAGGAATACAATTTACAAATGCGCATCCTGCGGCTAAAACTTGCTCAACATACCATTTAGTTGCTTGTTCTGATCCTACAGGTAAATAATTTATTACTACGTCTACTTCTTTTTCTCTAAGAATTTGAACAATATCAGAAGTTTGTGAGCCTGACTTATTTTGGTCTTTTTCTATTTCAATTACATCTGCTAAATATTCTCCAACTCCATCATGAGTCATTCCTCTATCAACTTTTACTCCGGTTTTTGGAACATCAAAAAATTTAAGAGCATTATTATTTTTAGTATAAATTGCTTCATTAAGGTCTTTACCTACCTTATCTTTATCAACATCAAAGGCAGCTACAATGTTCACATCCCCAATTGAATATCCTCCTAGGACGTTATGCATAAGGCCTGGTACCTGAAGTTCATTATCTTGAATCTCTGAATATTTGTGGATACCTTGCACTAAAGAAGAAGCACAATTTCCTACTCCAATAATTGCAACATTAATTTGACCCATACTAAAAACTCCAATAATTAATAACTTTGAGTTTATATTATAAGGTATTAATTATATAAATTTCATTAATTGCAACTAAAAATTTATTAAAAGGCCAATGCAGATCCATCTTTTCTTGGTTCAGTTCCTAAAGAAATGACTCCTGTGTCATGATTGTATTGAGCTACTTGGGCACCACCAAACATAATTCTTTCATTTCCTGCAACAACATTTATTTTATGTCCTTTGGATTTTAAATCTTCTATTATTTTGGTATCTAAATCATCCTCTACAGAAATAGTTTTCATATCATCAACATCCAAAGAAAACCTCAATGCATCTAAGGAATCTTGAGGGCTAAACCCATAATCAACAATATTAGATATTACTTGCAAATGACCTTGAGGTTGTTGGAATCCTCCCATAACTCCAAAGGATAAAAATAATTTATTATTCTTAGTAACCATACATGGAATAATTGTATGGAAAGGTCTCATATTTGGTTCTAGAAAGTTTGGATGGGATTTATCCAAACTGAATAAAGCCCCTCTATTTTGAAGAGCTATGCCTGTTTCTGGAACTACCAATCCAGAGCCAAATCCTTGGAATGTTGAGTTGATTAAGGAACATCCCATACCATTTCCATCAATTGCTGTTATATAAACTGTATCTCCACTAGTATCAAAAGTATTATGTGATACTTGATTCATGACATTTTTAGAATTTATAAGATTAAATCTTTCTTTGGAATATTCTTTGGATAACAATTTATCAATAGGAATGTCATTTTTTTTAGGATCAGTCACATGCCATAATGCATCAGAAAAACCTAATTTCATAGATTCAATTAGGTAATGGTAAAAATCACTACTCCCATGTTTGATATTCCTAAAATCAAAGTTTTCAATTATATTTAGTGATATTAAAGCTGCTAACCCATCTCCATTTGGTGGGCACTCAAAAACATCATAGCCTCTATAATTAGTTTTAATTGGATCTGTCCAATAAGATCTATAATTTTTCAAATCTTGATCATCAAGCCAACCTCCCTCTTGTCTAATATAATTTGTGATTTTTTTCCCTAAATCTCCTTCATATATAACTTTGGGCCCTTTTTTAGATATCTCATACATTGATTCAGCCAAAGTTGAAAGCTTTATAACTTCACCTTCAATCGGAGCTTTACCATTTTTTAGTAATTCCTTACCAGAATTTCTATACAATAATTTCTTCTCATTTTCATGCCACTGCCATGAAATCAATTTACTGACAGGGAAGCCTTCTTCAGCTAACTTGATTCCTGGTGCAAGGGACTCTGATAAAGAAATAGTTCCATGTCTTTGAAGTATTTTTTGCCATCCATCAACTGAACCTGGTACAGAAACTGAATATGCTGCACCTTCTCCTTCTGTAGGAATTGAAGTGAACCCTTTATTTATAAGTTCATTTGGATCAGAATTTCTTGAAGATGTTCCTGAGCCATTAAATGATGAAATTTTTTCAGTTTTTGGATCCCATATTAATGCAAATATATCTCCACCAATCCCAGTAGACATGGGTTCTACTACTCCTAATGTTGAAGCCATTGTTACAGCTGCATCAACTGCATTTCCACCAGCTTTTAAAATATCTATTCCCACTTGTGAAGCAATAGGTTGGCTAGTAGCTACTCCCCCATTTTTACCATGGACAGTTGATCTTCTTGATGAAAAAAAACTCATTTTTCTCTCCTCTACACGGTTACACGCTAAAGGATACACGTATTCTATATCCTGAAACGCAAATTTAATTCTTCTTAGGATTTAATATATCAGTTAATGCATCACCGATGATGTTCCAACAAAATATCATAATCCAAATTACTATGATTGGAGAAAGTAATTGTTCAGGGTGATTAGTTAGCACTGAAACACTTGCCCCTCCTCTTCCAGAAACATCTGAAAGCATAGCACCAAGACTAGGCCTAGGGGGTTGAACTCCTAGTCCAAAAAAGGATAATATTACTTCTGACAAAGCAACTGCTCCAAGACCAAAAGTAGAAGTAACAATTAATGGAGATATAACATTTGGAAGGATATGTCTAGTTACTATTCTTAAAGTACTAGCACCAGATGTTCTTGCTGATTGCACATATTCAATTTCTCTAATACTAAAAACCTGTGCTCTTATTAATCTCATAGTACCAAACCAACTCAGAGGTAAAAGGGCAATCCCTATAACAAGATAGTCAATAATACCTGAACTAATTAGACCAGAAATGTTTAAGTTATCCTCAATTTTGTAAAATAAATTTGTAATTCTTGGTCTCAAGGTAGCAGCAAGCAAAATAATCAAAAGAATATCTGGAAAAGAAGATACTAATTCTCCAGTTCTCATTACTATAAAATCAAAAATTCCTTTATAAAATCCAGCTAATAATCCTAGAAAAAGTCCTAAAATAAGAGATCCTGTCAAAAGACCTGTAATAGTTACTATCACAGTAGTTTGTATCCCCCAAATTACCCGAGAAAGTATATCTCTACCAAGTCTATCGGTGCCTAATAAGTTCTCAAAATCAGGTCCAGCTTGTGTTTTTAAAAGGTTAGTTTCTGAATAATCATAAGGTGCTAAGATCGGAGCAAAAATACCAACTAAGTAAATTAAACTCACAATTATGACACAGGTTACTCCTAATTTTTTTCTAGAAAAATTTTGTATAAACAACCTTGTAGATGAAATATTTCTAATTTCATGATCATTCATTGCATTTCAATCCTAGGGTCTACTAATGTATAAATAAAATCAATAATAAGATTAGCTATTACTAATGCACTAGATCCTAATAAAACTATAGCCATTATTACTGGATAATCTCTTGAATAAACTGAATCTAAAGAAATTCGACCTACTCCAGGTATACCGTAAAGTATTTCTACAATTAATGATCCTCCAAATAATCCTGCTAAAGAAAAACCCATTATAGTAACTACTGGCAACATTGCATTCCTGAATGCATGTTTCCAAAGAACTTTAATTTCACTCACCCCTTTTGCCCTTGCTAATTTTATATAATCTGAGTCTAGTACTTCAAGCATTGAGGCTCTAATCAGTCTTACAAAAACAGCTGCTCCAGGAATACCTACTGTTAATGCTGGTAGAATAATTCTTTTATCAAACACACCTCCCCAACCAGCTGCAGGAACCAAATCAAGTTGCAAAGCAAAAATAAGTATTAACAATGGAGCGGTGAAAAAGACAGGCATTGCATAAAAAAATAATGAAAGAATTACTACAAAAGGATCTTTAGAAGAACCGTAATTAATAGCTGCATAAAATCCTAATGGAATTCCTAATGAAATAGCTATTGCAAAAGATATTATATTCAATTTTGCTGAAACGATTAATTTTGGAATAAGAAGTTCAGATACAGCTCTGTTTTTAAATACATATGACTCTCCAAAATCACCTGTAGCAGCGTTTCCTATATACCTAACCCATTGAAGTAAGATTGGATCATTTAAACCCATCTTATCTCTTATTCTTTCTGCATTGACTTCATCATAATTGTTACCAAGTTGTACTTCTACAGGATCTCCAGGACCATAAACACCCAAAATAAAAACTATTAATGATACAAATAGAAGTAGTATTGGCATCCAAATTAATCTACGAAAAATATATTTTAACATTATTTTTTAATAATAGATCAAAAAGTAATTCAACATAAAGAATTAGTTTTATTTTATTTCAACATCTTTAAATTTTGGTACGATTATTGGGGTAAACTCATATCCTTTGACCCATGGTTTTACTAAAGCGAATCCATCAGTATCAAACCACAAAGGAAAAATTGCTGCCTCATCTATTATTTTTTGTTCTGCTTGATTGTATAAAAGAAATCTTCTATTATTGTCAGTTTCTGTTCTAGCCTCAAGAATTAATTTATCTACCTCAGAATTAGAATAATTACCATGATTGATATCAGATTTACTATAGAACAGAACATCAATGAAATCTTGTGGATCTGCATAGTCTGCTTGCCATCCAGAGCCAGCCCAAACTTGTAATCTTTTTCTATTCATATCTTGTAGATATGTAGCCCATTCTACTTGTTGTATTTCAACTTCAATTCCTAGAACTTCATTCCACATATCTGAAATTATTTCTGTATCTAAACCAGGAGACCCACCCGTTCCTGGAATTGTCACTATAATTCTTGGACGAGTTGAAGGATCTGAATACTTTGATTTGGCTAAATGCTGTTTGGCCAACTCTTCGTTGAATTCCAAACCTACTATTGAAGGACTATATCCAGGAAATCCTGGTGGAATTATTGAATAAGATGGTTTAGTCAACCCTGAATATACTTTTTCAGCGATAATTTCTTTATCTACAGCATAAGACAAGGCTTTTCTAAAATTTTCATCATCAAATGGTGGCATATTCACATTAAAACCAATATAGTTTAGTGAAAATTGTGGAGGAACATTTACTAAATCTTTATTTAGTGGGTCATTTGGATCTTTAACTCTCTCTAAATCTGCCAAACCAACTCCAGTTATATCTATCTCATCATTCTCATACATAGCCATAGAAACTCCACCTGCTAAGTTCATTATTATTCCATCTACCTTTGCAAGTTCTCCCCAGTAGTTTACATTCTTCTTTAATTTTAATACCTGACCTATTTGATATTCAGACAGTACAAAGGGTCCTGTACCTACAGGATTATCTATCCAGCTTTCACCGATACTTTCAACATATTTCTTATTCAAAACAAAGGCTGTAGGATAGGTGAGTTTGGCAATAAAGTAAGTTTTTGGTTCATCAATTGTAATTTCCAAGGTTTGAGCATTTATAACCTTCAGTCCAGACACTTCTGTAATAGACCCTCCACTTTCTATCACTTCTTTTACTCCTACAATATCTCCTAAATAGACTTCTGCATTATAAGAACCTGTATCAGGATTGGCGGCTCTTTCAATTGACCATTTGAAATCTTCAGCAGTTACATTGTCTCCATTGGAAAACTTAATCCCTTTTCTAAGTTTAAAAGTGTATGTTTTCCCATCTTCTGATATTTCCCAAGATTCTGCTAAGTCTGGAATAATTTCTAATTCTTTATTCAAAGTAACTAATCCAGAAAAAATTTCTACTATTATTGATGCAGATGTAGTGTCAGTAACCAAAGCAGGATCAAATGTTGGAGGATCAGAAAAATTCAATCTAAATATATTATCTTTTATCTTGCCACTGTTGTTTTCTGAACTATTAGCTAAACCTGGAGCAACATTAGAATTTTTACCAATAGTTTTTGATTCACTATCTCCACCACAAGAAAAAATTGTCAGTAATAATAGTGAAAATAAAATTAATTTAAATTTTGAAATCATGTTTATTCCTAGGTTTTTTTATTTATATCTTAATTTTATATCAACTTTATGAATAAATTGTGAAGAAGAAAAAAAACCTAATTATTCTTTTATATTTTTCAACAGATACTCTTCGATAAATTGGTCAATGTTGCCATCTAATATTTTTTCAATATCACTTGTCTCAAAATTAGTTCTATGATCTTTTACCATTTTATAAGGATGCATAATATAAGATCTGATCTGAGATCCAAAATCTGCAGAAATATGTTCTCCTTTTATTTCAGCATCCCTTTTCTTGTTCTCCATAATTTCAATTTCTTTTAATCTCCCTTGAAGAATTTTCATCGCAAGATCTTTATTCATTAGCTGAGATCTTTCATTTTGTACTGAGACTGAAATATTAGTAGGTAAATGGGTAATCCTTACAGCAGTAGAATTTTTTTGCACACTTTGACCTCCAGCACCACCAGCCTTAAAAACATCTATTCTGAGATCTTTACTTTCAATTTTTATTTCTTCTTCATTTTCTAATTCAGGCATTATTTCAACTAGAGAAAATGAAGTATGTCTTCTATTCCCAGTGTCAAAAGGAGATATTCTCACTAACCTATGTGCTCCTTTTTCAGATTGTAGAAGCCCATAAGCATTTTCACCTTCTATTCTAAAAATAACAGATTTTATTCCAGCTTCATCCCCAGAGGAATAATCTATGATTTCAAGATTGAATTTTCTTATTTCAGACCATCTTTTATACATTCTGAATAACATTTCTGCCCAATCTTGAGAATCTACTCCTCCAGCACCTTGCTTAATCCCAACAATTACATTTCTAGTATCAAACTCACCATTTAATTTTAGTGTCAAAGAAGCTTGTTTAAATGTTTTGTTAAGACTAATTAATTCTTTGCTTATATTTTCTACACTTGAATCATCGTTTAGATCTATTGAAATTTCACACAATTCAATTAATTCTTTGGATTTTTTATCCAAAAAATCATATAAATCAAATTTATCTTTTTTCAATTTCAAGTTCTTAAAAAACAATTGAGCTTTTTGACTATCTTCCCATATGTTTTCATTAGAACTATCTTTTTCAAGATTAGATATTTCTAATTGGAGTTTATTTTGGTCAAACTTTCCCCAAAATTTCAGAAATCTTTTCCCGTAATCTTGAGGCCTCTTCTTTAAGTTCTTTTAATTGCATATTTTTTTTATGTGAAAGAGTTTATTTAATCATGTATTATTTTTATATTATATTGCAAAAACTATTTTGCGGGGCATGGCGTAGCTTGGTAGCGCGTCCGGCTGGGGGCCGGGAGGTCGTAGGTTCAAATCCTGCTGCCCCGACCATTTACTAGGAGGAAAAATTGTATAAAAAACTAATTTTATTACCATTGATTTTTTTGGTGTTTATCTCATGCCAAGATGAAAATAAAATCTTAGAACCCAAAGTGTTTGCAGAGTCAATAGAATTCCCATTTGAATCAAGAAAAAACGGAAAATTCATGACTATATTTAGAAATAATACAAATGAATCAATATCTTTTTCACTAGTAATGGTAAAACAAGGAGAAGTTTTAAAAGATTCTCAAAAAATTGATTTCTGCCCAGACGTAAATAATATTAAGAAAAATATTGTGCTACCTGATTGGTTTATGGTGAATTTTAATATTGCAGTTGTGCCTGAAAGTTCTGTAGGAAATCCAAATGACCATCCAAATTTAGTTAGTTATGCATTGCCTAAAGGTACATATTTACTAATAAATATGGATACAGAAGAATGTAATAATAATACGTATGAAGTTTTTGATATAACTACAAATGAGGCAATGGGAGGATAAAATGATTTATGAACTTAGAATATATGAATGCTTTGCTGGAAAATTAGAAAACCTAAATTCAAGATTTAGGAACCATACATTAAAGCTTTTTGAAAAACATGGAATAAAAAATATTGGATATTGGGTCAATGATGTTGGTCCGAATAGCAACACTTTAACCTATTTATTAGCCTATCCAACTCATGATGCTAGAGCCAAATCCTGGAAGGATTTTAGAGATGACCCTGAATGGCAAAAAGTTGTTGAAGATTCGCATAAAGATGGAATAATTGTAAAAAATGTAGAAAATCAACTTTTAAATCCCACAGATTACTCTCCCCTTAAGTAGAAAATTTATTATAAATTGCTATCATTTGATTCAAGATAAAAACCTAAATATATTTAAAAAAGGGAATAAAATGAAAGCTTTAAGAAAATCTTTATCAGGCAAAGCTGCAATTGTTGGAGTAGCTGAATCTGACAAATTAGGAAAAGTTCCTGAAATATCACCATTAGGACACCATGCTCAAGCAGCTCACAATGCACTTGAAGATTCAGGTTTGAGTATTTCTGATGTAGATGGATTGTTTACAGCAGGTTATTCAACATATGATTTGGGAGAGTATTTAGGCATTGAACCTAATTATACAGATTCAACAATTGTTGGAGGTTCTTCTTTTGTAATTCATCTAGCTCACGCTTTAGCTGCTATAAATGCAGGATATTGTGAAGTTGCTCTTATCACTCATGGACAAAGTGGACGAAGTGATAGAGCAAGAAACAGAAGTGGTGGAGGAATGCCTGCTGATCAATATACCTCTCCTTATGGAATTATGGGCCCTCCTATAAATTATGCAATGGCTGCTAGAAGGTACATGGAAATGTACGGAGAAGATAGAACCAGGCAAGCACTAGCAGAAATAGCAGTCTCAACAAGAAAGTGGGCTAATATGAATGAAAAGGCATATTTTTACGATAAACCCATGACTTTTGAAGATTATCATGAATCAAGATGGATTTCATGGCCATTTCATCTTCTTGATTGTTGTTTAGTTACTGACGCAGGAGCTGCAATAGTAGTAACTTCAATTGATAAAGCTAAAGACACAAAGAAAGGTCCTATTAAAATTTTAGGTGCAGGAGAAGGACATGACCACGGGAGTATGATTTCACAGATGCCAGATTTAACAAGAACATATGGTAGAAAAACTGGTCCTAGGGCATTAGAGATGGCTGGACTAGATTATAAAGATATTGATTTAGCGATGATTTATGATTCTTTCACTTACACAGTACTAGCTACATTAGAAAGCTTGGGGTTTTGTGGGCCAGGCGAAGGACCTGATTTTGTAGCAAACCAAGTAACTGCTCCAGGGGGAACTTTCCCATTAAATACAAATGGGGGAGGATTGTCTTATACTCATCCAGGAATGTATGGGATTTTTACTGTTATAGAGGCTGTGAGGCAATTAAGAGGTGAAACAGGTAAAAGGCAATTGGATAAATGTGATGTAGCATTAGCACATGGCACTGGAGGCTTATTATCAAGCACAGGGACAGTACTACTAACTTCTAATTAAAAAAATAAATCTTCAATATTAAAGGAGTAAATATGAGCGATAAAATAAAACCAATACCACAGCCAGAATCTGACAAATATTGGGAAGCTGCTAACGAAAAAAAATTATTGATACAAAAATTCGGAGATCATATTCAATTTTATCCAAGAGCAGTATCAACAAAAGACGGAAGTAGGGATGTTGAATGGATAGAGGCATCAGGTAAAGCTAAACTTTATACTTTCACAATAGTTCATGCTGCGCCACATCCAAGTTTTGTAGAAGAGGTCCCTTATATTGCAGCTATTGTAACTCTTGAAGAAGGAGTCAATATGCCTACAAGAATTATAGGAATAGAACCTGAACCAGAAAATCTAGAAATAGGAATGGACCTAGTTGTAGACTTCATTGATGCTGATGGTCAAAAATTACCAGTTTTTAAGCCTGCTTAATGTTAAATAATCTTGTAAAAATTAGTGATTGTAATCCAGAAGATTTGAAGAATATAATAAATCTTGGAATTGAGTTTAAAAATGGAAAAACATCTAATTCATTAGATAACAAGACTGCTGTACTTCTTTTTGATAAACCTTCATTAAGAACAAAATTATCTTTCATGATAGGCGTTCAAAAACTAGGAGGAAATGCAATATACTTTTCTCCAGAAGAAGTTGGAATGGGAGTTAGAGAGCCTATAGCTGATGTTGCAAGTGTAGTAAGTAAAATGGCAGATTTAGCAATAGTAAGAACTTTTGAACAAGAAAAAATAGAACTGTTTGAAAAATATTCATCAATTTCTGTAATAAATGCATTAACAGATGAAGAACATCCTTGTCAGGCATTGGCAGATGTAATGACAATTACAGAAAATTTAGGAGAAATTAAGGATTTGAATATTACCTTTGTAGGAGATAGTAATAATGTAGCAAAAAGTTTAGCTTATGCTGTAATCTCTCTTGGTGGAAATTTCAACATAGCTTCCCCTAAAGGATATGAATTTGATGAAAAAACTAGTGAATATTTCTCTAGTTTAAATGGAGGGAAATTTACAAAATTTGATAATGCACAAATTGCTGTGGAAAATTCAAACATAGTATATACAGATGTTTGGACAAGTATGGGGCAAGAAGATGAAACAAAAAAAAGACTAATTGATTTTGCTGAATTCCAAATAACTTCAAATTTATTAGATAATGCAGACAAAAATGTAAAATTCATGCATGATTTACCTGCACATCCAGGAGAAGAAATTGAAGAAGGATTGCTTTACGATCATAGATCAATTGTCTTTGATCAAGCAGAAAATAGGCTCTGGGCACAAACAGGGCTTATGGATTACATAATCTAGTTTATGTAATAATAAAAAAAAACCCTTTTTCAAATGATAGTTTCTATAATAGGAAGACCTAATGTAGGGAAATCTACATTATTCAATAGAATAGCTGGTGAAAGAATATCTATAGTTTCAAATATATCAGGAACTACAAGAGATAGAATTTCTACTAATGCTTCTTGGAATGATAGAGATTTTATACTAATTGATACAGGAGGTATAGATAAAAATTCCAGTGAAGATTTTCAAAATTCCATTACTGACCAAGCTCTGAATGCAATAAAAGATAGTGATAAATTGATTTTTATGGTTGATGGAAGAGAAGGGATCAACCCTCTTGATGAAGAAGTTCTTAGATTAATAAGGAGAAACAATAAAAAAGCTATAGTTGCAATTAACAAATTAGATCTTCCATCTGATGAATTTAATTCAATTGACTTCGCTAACATAAGTGAATTTGAAAGCGTTAGAATAAGCGCTTATCATAACAGAGGTATTGTAGAACTTTTAGAAAAAGTTTTAGAAGAAGAATTTCAAAATGTTCCTATAAATAACAATGAAATCAAATTATCTATTGTAGGTCATCCAAATGTTGGTAAATCTAGTATTTTCAATCTACTTACAGAATCTAACAGAGCCATAGTTAGCAATATTCCTGGAACTACAAGAGACAGTATAGATTATAGTATGAAGTATTTTGACAAAAATATAAATTTTATAGATACCGCTGGTTTGAGAAGAAGAGGAAAAATAGAGCAGGGAATAGAAAAATATTCTTCTATAAGAACTATAAAATCTGTAGAAAGAGCCGATGTTTGTATTCTAGTATTAAGTGCTGAAGAAATGATCACATCGCAAGATTTACATATATCAGGGTTTATAAAAGATCTTATGCGACCTTGTATTATAGTGATGAATAAATTTGATTTAGTTTCTAAAGAACAAAAAGAGTATATCATTGAAGAAATTTCTGAAAAGTTTAACCATATTCCAAAAATCCCAATATTAGTTACATCAGCTCTAAAAGAAATAAATATCGATAAAATTATACCCTTAGCCATAGAAGTGTATGAAAACTCAATAAAAAGAGTTGCTCAGAAGGAATTAAACAGTTGTTTTATAGATGCTATATCTAAAAAACAACCTGCTTCAAAAGGTAAAAAAACCCCTGAAATTTTTTCAATTTCTCAATATAAAACTAATCCTCCTGGATTCAAATTTGAGTCATATAATTATGACCTAATACATTTCAGTTATAAAAGATATTTAGAAAATAAGATCAGAGAAAGATTTGATTTTTCCGGTTGTCCAATAAGCTTAAGATTTGTTAAGGCAAAAAGAAGATGAATTTTATTTTAGTACTATTCTTGAGTTTAATATGTTTCTTAGTAGGATCCTTACAAACAGGAACAATGATCAGCAAAATATTCTATAAAGTTGATGTAAGAGAATTGGGTTCTAAAAATTCAGGCGCAACAAATGTACACAGAACAATAGGATTAAAACCAGGAATCATAGTTTTAATATTAGACATTTTAAAAGGCTTTATTCCTATTTTATTTTTGAAACTTTTTTTTGATGAAGATATATATGGAATATTAGGATGCATTTTCTTAGTCTTAGGTCATTGTTACCCTCTCTATCATAGGTTCAATGGTGGGAAAGGTGTTGCAACAGGATTTGGAAGCGTTATAGTCTTAGTTCCTTATGTGTTTTTAGGCTTATTTATAGCGATACCTATAATTTACAAAACAAGATTTGTTTCTTTAGGTTCAATTATTGGATGCCTAGTTTCAATAATATTAATTCTAATATTGGTTTTGTCTGGAATGCTTTCTTTTGAATATTTGTTTCTTATAAGTATCCCTATAATGATTATTTATAAGCATAAAACAAACATAGTAAGATTACTAAATAAACAAGAAAATAAGCTTTTTTAATTATGGAAGAAATAAAAAATATTTCAATATTAGGATCTACGTCATGGGGAATTACTCTAGCCAATATTCTTGTTCAAAATGTGGACAATGTGACCATATTAGTAAGAAATTTTGAAGAAGAAAAAAAAATAAATGATGAAAGATTAATTAATAGAGGAAAAATTTATAAATTACATAACAAAATAAAGATATCAAGTAATTATGAAACAATAATTCAAGATTCACAATTTATAATTTTGGCTGTTCCAAGTGTAAGCATCAAAAAAAATATCGATAAAATAAATAGGTTCTTAACAAATAAAAAAATTGTAATTAGTGCCATTAAAGGTTTTGAGAACGAATCTAAAAAAACTATTTCTCAGTACTTGATTGATAAAACCAGTCTAGAACAAAATAATATCGGAGTAATTTCAGGCCCAAACATCTCTTCAGAAATATATGATGGCTTACCAGCAACAACAGTTATTGGAATAAATAAAATCTATGAGGAAAAAATAAGAGAGGTATTTAATACAGAAAATTTTAGGGCTTATAGTTCAAATGATATTATTGGCATTGAAACTGGAGGAATATTAAAAAATATTTTTGCTATTGGTGCTGGAATAATACAAGAATATAAATTAGGCACTAATGCTATGGCTTCCTATATAACAAGAAGCTTAAATGAAATAAAAAACATATCAAAATATTTTGGAGCAGAAGAAAATACAATTTTTGGAAATTCTGGTCTAGGTGACTTAATAACGACCTGTTTTAATCATAATAGTAGAAATAATCAACTAGGTACACTTATTGCTAAAGGCAATAATCTAATAACAGCCCAAGAAAAAATTTTGGGAGTGGTTGAAGGCATTAATTCAACAAAAATAATGAATGAAATTTTAATCCAAAATAAAATTGAAGCGCCCATAATTTATGAAATATACAAAGT
>JAYZJV010000031.1:0-12159 GCA_036164085.1 Chloroflexota bacterium
ACATATTGCGTTAATTCTGAAAATATTACTTGGTAATTAGTTTTTTTATGTAAAATCATATTAAAGCAATATTTTGCGCCTGTAGCTCAGTAGGATAGAGTGCAGCCCTGCGAAGGCTGAAGTCGTGAGTTCGAATCTCGCCAGGCGCGCCATTTGGAGGGAATCATGTCTTTAAGTTTTATAGAGATAAAAGAAGAAAAAGTAATAGAAAACGGTAAAATTTTTGGTAATACAGGACAGTATAAAGAAATCATTGGCCTAGCCAAATTTACACTGGATCCAACCTTAGATTTAAATAAAAAAATTACTGATATAGAAAATATTCCCATTAATTCTGATGGTAAAGTTGAATTTTCTGCAGATGTTCATATTATGCTTCCAGTGGATATGAATAAATCTAATAAAAAAATTATTTATGATGTAAATAATAGGGGTAATAAAGTTATGTTATCTCAATTCAATTCAGCTTCAAGAGGGATAATGGTTGCTGGGGTTGCACCAGAAGACGATATAGGTAATGGTTTTCTTATGGAAGAAGGTTATATTTTAGTTTGGTTGGGTTGGTCAAATGATGCCCCTCCCATTGATGGAAAACTAAGATTATATTCACCTGAACTTAATCAAAATGGACATCCTATATCAGGAAAAGTTTATTCACAATTTCAACCTTTGAAAGACGTAAATCAAATTATGCTTAGCGATAGAATGCATGTTCCGTTTCCAGCTTATAATACTAACGATCAAGAAGCAATTTTAAGCTATAAAAAATATCCAGACGATGATCCCGTTGAAATTCCTAGAGAAAAGTGGAGATTTGCTTGGGACGATGGAAATGAATTACTTGATAATCCTAATTTTATCTATATGGAAGAAGGTTTTAAGGCTGGAATAATGTATCAAATTTCTTATGAAGCTTACGGAGCTAAAGCAACTGGCCTTGGCTTAGCAGCAACAAGAGATTTGATTTCTTACCTTAAATATTCTGATGATCCCAATAATCCTACTGAATCTAAAATAGATTATGCATATGCATTTGGAGTTTCTCAATCTGGAAGGTTCTTGAGGCAATTCATTTATTTAGACTTTAATTACGATGATCTCGAAAGAGAAGTCTTTGATGGAATCATTCCCCATGTTGCCGGAGGAATGAGAGGAGAATTTAATCAAAGGTTTGGACAAGCTTCTAAGGATTTACCTTCTGTTATTGCACAACTTTACCCTTCTAGTTCCACCCCAACAAATGACATTGAAAATGGAACCCAAGATGGATTGATGGAAAAATTTAGAAAAAGGAACTCTAATGCAAAAATATTTTTTGTTAATACAGGAGCAGAATATTGGAGAGGAGATGCTTCGTTGATTCATACTAGTTCTGATGGATCAAAGGATTTAGATTCGCCTCCAAATTCTAGAGTTTACCATTTATCTTCATGTATGCATGGTCCAGGGATTTGGCCTCCTACCGACACTCAAGCTGCTGATGGAATGAGAGGTCAAAATTACTTAAATTCCATTGACTATACTCCTCTAATGAGAGCATTATTAGTAAATCTTGATAACTGGGTATCAAAAAATATTGACCCTCCAGAAAGCCAGCATCCAAAAGTATCAGATGGTACTGCAGTGAATCCTAATTTATTAAGAGAGAAGTATAGTAAAATACCAATGAAATTTCCAGAGCATTTTTCATTTCCTAGAAAAATGGATTTTGGTTCTGATGAAGATGTAATTGAAAAACTTCCACCTAAACATGGAAAATTTTATGGATCTTTAGTTTCTGATGTTGATGAAGATGGGAATGAAATCGCTGGAATAAAACATCCAGACGTTGCAATTCCTTTAGCAACTTCGACTCCATGGAATTTACGTCATTCTGATGTAGGAGCTCCTTATCAAATCATAGGTTTGACAGGGGGCCCCAGAGGTTCAACTGTTCCATTTAAAAAGAAGAAAAGTGAAGACACAGATGATGCTAGGTTATCTATAGAGGAAAGATATAATTCTAAAGATGAATACCTTAAATTAATTTCTGATTATTCCAAAGAAATGATCAGCGATAGATTTTTATTGGAATATGATTTGGAAAATATATTAGAGCGTTCTGGTTCCAGATGGGATTATTTTACTAAATAAACATTTTGAATAATGGGAATCTAAAAAATGATTTAATTCCAATTAACTTTGAATTCTTTTGTTGCGTTTTTCCAAAAGATATCTTCCAATTTATTATTGTCTAATTCGCATATGATAGAAGCCTGTTTCATAGCTATTAATTGTTCGTATAAGCAGATTATTGGTCTGTTAGTGGTATGTGCAAATTTCAATGAAGGCATATTGTCTGTTTCTACTTGTTGATGTGCGTGACCGTATGCTGTATAAGCACCATGAAATGATACAGATTCTATTCCATCTGTTCCATAAAAAATTCTATTGTGATTCTCATTCTTAAACAAAGTAATAAAAGGTCTAATATCAGTAACAGCTGATAGATCGTACCAAATATTTGGTAAGTTTTTTAAGGTGTCTATTCCTTTTTCAATAGGCCTATAAGTAAAGGATCTTGCAATATGGGCAAGAATCCATTTTATGTTTGGATATTTTTTTGTTGTAAATTCTTCAAGATCTTTTAGATTTTCTTGATCACCACATCCATCTTGTTTTGCCATGTGCAAAGTAATCCAAAGTCCCAATTCATTAGCAAGTTCTAATTGTTCGTGTGGGAGATAATCGGTTATTGAACATTCATTTGGGTCTCCCGTGGATGAAAAATATCTGTATACTTTTAGACCTTGAAATCCTTTGTTTTTTATATCATCTGTTATTTCACCAATCGAATCTTTAGGAGTAGTTAATCTGTGAGATCTAGTTTGTTCCTCTCCTTTTATTTCGTTATAAATGAAATCATTATGAGCCCTAACATCAGTTCCAATCAGAGGTTTTCCTATAATTAAACTATTTACATCTCTATTAGGAAAAACAGTTTTATGCCAATCTTTTATCTTTGCAAAAGGCTCATTTGGATAACGATCTTTATGTACACTATTTTTGGAAATTATGTCGTTATTAATTAAGTGAACATGACAATCATAAATTTTTTTAGGGACCCATTCTTCTAATTCTTCATACCAGAAATTTTTATCATTCTCTCTGTACTCAAATAAACTTTTCATTTTTAATTCCAAGGGACATTAAATTCTCTTACAGCATTTCTCCAAAAAATATCTTCTAATTGATTTTTATCTAATTCGCATATTATAGACGCTTGTTTCATTGCAATTAATTGTTCATAAATGCAAATTAAAGGTCTATTTGTTGTATGAGAAAAAGTTAGAGAAGGAATATTGTCTGTTTCTACTTGCTGATGAGCATGTCCAAATGCTGAGTAAGCACCATGAAAAGAGACTGATTCTACAGCATCAGTTCCATAAAAAACCCTTTCATGATTTTCCTCGCTAAATAATGTTATATAAGGCCTTATATCTGTAACTGCAGATAGGTCGTACCAAATATTTGGCAGGTTTTTTAATGTATCTATACCACGCTGTATAGGCCTATATGTAAAAGATCTTGCAATATGGGCAAGAATCCATTTTATATTTGGATATCTTTTTGTTGTGAATTCAGTTAAGTCTTTTAGATTTTTTTCATCCCCACATCCATCTTCTCTAGACATGTGTAAAGTTACCCAAAGGCCTAATTCATTGGCTAATTCAAGTTGTTCATGAGGAAGAAACTCTTCTATCGTACAGTTTGCCATGTCTCCTGTAACTGAGTACATTCTATATACCTTTAGCCCTTGGAAACCTTTATTTTTTATATCACTTTCTATATCTTCTAATGAATCAGAAGGAGTGGTCAGTCTATGAGCTCTTGTTAGTGGATTTCCATTAATTTGTTTGTATAAGAAATCATTATATTCATTTATTCTTGTGCCTAATGCAGGCCTCCCAAGGAATAAATTATTGACATCTCTATTTGGGAAAACTGTATTGTGCCAACTTTTAATACCTTCTAAGTCGGCATCAGGGAAGACATTTTTATGCTCACTTGAATCATCAATCAAGCTATTATTAAGCATATGGATATGGCAATCATAAATTCTTTTAGGTACCCATTCTTCTAATTCTTCATACCAGAAATTTTTATCATGTTCTCTATAATCTATTAATTTATTAGTCAAAATGTTTCCTTTTTTGTTTAAAATTATTAATTTAAATTATGAATTAATTTTTTAAACAAAAAAGGTGATTTTTGCTAAAATTTATTCTTTATTCATTACAGTTAGAATGCCCATGATTACAATGAATACAAAACTACCCATCCAACCAATCATTTCTAAAACATCCACTTGAATGAAATTAGATAAAATGGCAGATATTCCAGTTATAGCAAATATAGCACTAATCCAAGTATAGAATTTTTTCTTCATTGTTAGTGAAATTCCTAAAATTGTCCATCCAATTGCCATCAAAAAACTTAAGGATGTATCCCACCCTCTTGTACCTTCCAAAATTCCTTGAGCGAGTCCAGCATCAATTCTATCAGCTGCGTCTAAAGCTGCAATACCAATTCCTTGTAACCCAACTAAAACTGGAAAAAGTAGCAAAATCATCAATCCACTAATTTCAGCTAGATTGGAACTAATAGATTTATCTGTATTTATAGACTTCGCTAGAAAATATAGTCCAAGAATCAATGCTGCTGAAGATATTGTTGCAAGATAACCTCCCAAAATTACTGAATCTTTTGATTCAGCAAGTTTTGCTAGCTCTTCTGATGCATTCAGTTGATAATTATCGGGGAAGAAAAGAATCCAGCAAAGCATCGAAACTACTGGACCAAAAATCATCATAGATCCAAAAATTTTATTATTCATAATAAGTCCTCTCGTTTTTTAAATAAATTTTGGACTATAAATAAGAAAATTACAACAGTAAATAATAGTGGGCTATAAGTCGTGAACCCCAGATTCCTTCGGAGTAAACGAGGTGATCTGGCCAACCGATTTTGCCTAGATCAATATATTTATTTTATAATTTGATGAAATCGTAGTTTTTATGTATTATATTGCATAAAACAGTCGCTAAATAGAAAAAAATAATGAAAATAGTAAATTTGAGGGGATTGCTAGTTTTATCTTTTTTAACTTTGATATTTTTTTTATTGTCTTGTAGTGAAAAAAATGTCAATAGAGAGTCTGTAATAAAAGTAGTTGTAACCGCAACTCCACTTCCAATAGTGCCAGGACAACCAATCCCTTCACCTGAACCAACTCGAATAACTAAAGTAGAGCCAACTCCTACTTTTATATCTAAGCCAAAATTTATTCGCCCTACACCTACTCCTAGTAAAACTATGCTACGAAATCAAACAGGATCTACTATAACCGGAATAAATATTAAGGAATTAATTATTGATGATAAAGAATTAGGATTATCAATTAAAGTTCCTTCATCATGGAAAAAAGATAAAAAGACTGCTAATGAAATTGTTTTTTCGGGGAATCAAGGAAACGTTTGGATAAAAAATTGGATTTATAGTGAAGAAATAAGCACAATAGAGGATTTTTATACGTTTGCTGAAAAAATTCCTGATAATATTACTACTTTTAAGGAAGAATCAACTCAATTAATTGAACATGATGGTATTGAGGGTATAAAGATTTCTGGTTCTTTTGGTAGAGCGTATAGAGAACACATTTTTTTATCTTCAAGTAAGTCTTATGCCACAATGATTGTATTTACTTGCAACCCAGATTATTTATCTGAATATGGTTTGATTTTTAATAGAATGCTTGATTCTCTTGAAATTGGTGGGCGATGAGGGACTCGAACCCCCGACCCCCTCGGTGTAAACGAGGTGCTCTAGCCAACTGAGCTAATCGCCCTTAGGTAAATATAATTTTATCAGCAATAAAGATATTTTTATTGAGATAGAGAATTATTTTAGAAAAAATAATGTTCGAGTTTATCTAAAATTCTGTCTGCCTCTATGATGTCATAAGGATCTAATTCTCTTATAGGTTCACGAGATACATTTGTTCTAATTATTCCTCGTTTCCAAAAAAAGTATTTATAGGCACTGACACTATACATAAATTCAAAATTTAGAGCTTCTAACATTTTTTTCCATACTTCAATTGCATCCGGGTTAACTTCATCTTTTTTGGATAGAATCAAACTATCCCACAGAACTCTATGGGCTTCAAGCATATGACCTGAAGGCATGATTCCATTTGAGCCTCTTCGGTATTCATCAATTATAAATCTTCCTCCAGCGCCTCCCATTATAGATTTTAGATTATCTTTACAATTGTCTTTGACTATAGAATGAACTTGAGATGAATTTGCGCTTTCTTCTTTTAAATAGTCAACACTTTCTATTTGATTTATGATTTTTATTAAAGTATTACTAGGAACTGTTGGTCCAGCTGGAAGTTTATTATTTTGTATCCATATGTCACTTTTTATTCCATTAGATAATTCTTCATAAAAGGTATAAAAGTCTTTTTCAGAAGCATATCCAATAGGTGGCATTGCCATAATAGATGAAATCCCAAGTTGTTCTGCATATTTAGAACGTTCTAAAACATGTTCAGTTGAAGAACTAGTTACTCCTGCTATGATTGGAATTTTTCCTTCAGTAACATTTATTGCTTCTTCTAAAATTTGATTTTTTTCAGTATCTGATAATTTTGATGCCTCTGATACATTTACAGGCAATAAAATTCCGTCTGTTTTTTTATCTATAAAATATTCTAAACAATTCCTCAAAGATTTAAAATCAATCGATTTATCCTCATTAAATGGAGTTACGGGAATGCTGTAAATTCCTGAGTATGTTGTTTTTTTCATATTTCCTCCGATTTTAAATTCGCTATATGAGATATTTGTTTATAAAATGAAATCATGATTTTTTTATAGTTTACTAAATTTTATCTAAAATGAATTCAAATATAAATGAAATTAAAATAGGGCATTGGACTGATAATAAAAATAAGACAGGATGTACAGCTATAATTTCTGAACTCCCTCTGGTAGCATCAATTGACGTTAGAGGTGGAGCTCCTGGAACCAAAGAAATAGCACTTTTAGACCCCATTGCTACTGCTCCAAATATTAATGGTATTTTACTAACTGGAGGAAGTGCTTTTGGATTGAATGCTTCATCAGGAGTTGTGAAATATCTTGAGGAAAAAGATATAGGTATTAAGTTTGGCGGTAACACTATTCCATTAGTTCCATCTGCAGTTATCTTTGACTTAAATGTTGGAGATTCCAAAGTAAGACCTGATGTACAAGAAGGCTATTTAGCTGCAAAAAATGCATCAAATACTTTTGAAATTGGCAAAGTAGGTGTAGGGACTGGTTGCACAGTGGGAAAATTATTAGGAAGCAAGCACAGTATGCAGGGCGGATTAGGATTTTCATCTCATACTTTTGATGATGGAACATCTATTTCTTGTTTAGTAGCAGTAAATGCTTTGGGATCAATAGTAAATCCTGAAAATGGGAACATTATTGCTGGCCCTAAAAGAGACGGAAAAATATTTGATTCTTTAGATCTATATATTAATGGAAAGCCTGAAAAAAGAGGTTTTCAAAATACCACTATAGGAACAATAATCACTAATGCTAAAATCAATAAAGTTGATTGCAAACGATTGGCAATCGCTGCGCATGATGGACTGGCATTATCTGTTAGGCCATCACATACTTCTAACGACGGAGATCTTTTTTTTGCAGTTACTACAAATCAAAAGGATACTAAGGTGACAATTGATCAACTTTTTGCAGCTTCAATTAAAGTTACTTATCAAGCAATTATTAATGCTATTGATGAATCTAATTGATTCGGGTTAACTTTTGTAAAGATCTAAGCTCTCTTTTTGGGCTCATAAATTGACCATAATCACTATAAGAGACTTCTGCGACATAAATGTTGCCTGTTGAGTCAACACATATGCCATGAGGAGAATAAAATCTCCCTACACTAGGACCATAGCTCTCTATTCCAACTCGTGATAAAAGATTTCCTGATTTGTCAAAAATTGAAATCCTTGGACCCAGGTCTGTGCCTGTATCATTAGAAGCTATTCCTGCAAAATATTCACCAACATAAAAGATGTCCTCTTTTCCTCTTTTGTCTACGTATAAGCAAGCCGCTCTAGATAAGTTAATCCATTGGTCTAAATAATTTCCATTTTCATCAAAAATCTGTATTCTGTGATTTTCTCTATCTGCAACATACACTAAGCCTTCGCTATCTGTAGATATATTATGCACTATATTAAACTGGCCTTCACCAGTCCCTGATTCTCCCCAGGAAAACAAATATTCTCCATCTTTGTTGTATTTATGGACTTTTGCATTTGAATAGCCATCTGATACATATAAATCTTGATTTTTTGAATCTATAGCTACTTGGGTTGGAACAGCAAATGGTAGGCCACTCATTTTTTCAGCCCTTTCTCCTTCTTTTCCCAATTGAAAAATCAATTCTCCTGAAGAATTAAACTTTCTTACAGTATTATCTCCTGTATCAACGCAATAAATATTATCATCATCATCTACGCTAATGCCATGAGCATTTGTAAAAATATTTTCTCCCCAAGAATTTAGGCAATTTCCTTCTACATCAAAAACAATTATGGGTTTTGTTCCTCTATTAAAAACAATAATTTCATCTTTGCTGTTTACAGTAACTGCAGTAGCTTCTTTCAATGTCCAATCTTTTGGTATTTTGCCCCATTCTTTTCCATCAACAATATATGAAAAAGGTTTTGTACCCATTTTTAATGGACTTCCTTCTCTTTCCATACTCTCGTGGCTTGGCAGGCCATATTCTAGATTTTCTTTTTCTGGCAATTTACACCTTCAATTTCCTTTATTTTGTTTCTATAGGCAATTCTGAATTTCCCCATTCAATCCATGAACCATCATAAACTTTTACATTATCATACCCTAATAATTCCTGTAAAACAAACCATGTATGAGTGGCTCTAACTGCAGTTTGACATAATGTATAAACGGCTTTATCTGTTTTTATTCCTTTATTTTCATAAATGCTTTTTAGAGTTTTTGAATCTAAAAATTGCCCACTTTCATTAACTGCATTGACCCAATTTACATTTTCTGACCCAGGTATATGACCCCCTCTATCAGCTCTTACGTCTTTACCTACATATTCATCAGGGCTCCTAGTGTCACATACTATTTTTGAAGGATCATCCACTGATTCTAATATTTCTTCCCAATTAGCAATTAAGCTGTATTTTGGCTCTCCTGAAAATGTATATTCAGATTTTTTTATTTTTGTTTTTTCAACACTTGTAGAGAACCCATTTTCTGACCAATATTTCCATGAACCATCAAGTAATCTGGTATCTTTATGGCCATAAACTTCTAAAGCCCAAAGCCCCCTAGATGCCCATAAATTACTATTTCCATCATAGAAAATTACAGTATCATTTTCATTTATACCGATCGAGCCAAGAGCTTTTGCTATATGGTCTGCTGAAGGGAGCATTCCTTTCACACCATTATCTGCTTCCCATTGAAAAACTTCATTAGGAGTTAATCTTAGTGCTCCAGGGATATGACCTAAATCATAATCTTCAGCTTTTCTAACATCAATGATTTTTACATCATTAATGTTTTCACTAAGCCATTCTGCAGACACCAGTTTTTCTGTACTTGAATACCCTCGGGATTCAAATGAAGAGTCCAAATCTCCAGTACTGCAACCCATAAAAATTGATCCTATTGCTATTGTTATTAAAACTATTTTTTTCATAAGTCCCCCTTATTTAAAATTATTTTTCTTTTGAAAGTGTTATTTTCCATTCACTATTATCTATTTCATCTATTTCCACTTCGTAACCACGTTTAAGTGCTTGTGGAGGAATGGTAGATAATGCAGGTGAATGATCAGTTATGACCTCTAAGATATCTATGTTTTTATTAGAATCTAGCTCTTCATTTGTCTTTAACATTGGATAAGGACAAATTTCTCCTCTAAGGTCTAATTTTTTTACTTCATTATTTTCCATTCTTACTCCTTTTCTAGTTGAATGTGCCAAATATCATTTTTTATTTTTATTTTTATTTTTATTTTTTTTTCTACAGCTTTTGGCGGAATGTATTTTACTAAGAGCTCCTCTTTAGAGAGAATCTCTATTGGATTAGATGCCTTTATCTTTTGAAGAATTTCTTCCACTACTAATAATTGATCTTTGATTGGTTTATCTAATAAATTTATTTGATTAGTTATCTTCATATTTATCCAATTACCTTAATTAATTTTGTTCCTAAATAAGCTCCTAAGCCTAAGCTAATTCCAAATAACCATCCAGATAAAGAAAAAGAAGGTATTGCTGAAAAAAATGCTCCAATTGTACATCCAATTCCTAAACTTGCTGAATAACCCATCAATACACCCCCACATAAAGATTGTAGATACCTTTTAGGTTCTTTTGGTGTACGAATTTTGAATTCATGAGAAAGTAAAGCTGATACTAGAGCTCCAAAAAAGACACCTAGTGTACTAACAAAGGTATGAGAAATTATACCAGATTCCATGGACGATCCAAGACAGCCACTTAGTGATGCTATTCCTTTCAAAGGGCCATCTGACAAGTTGATTGCTTCAGAAATATTCATAGATTGTTTCATTATTTCACCTGTTACTCCTGGAGGAGAGTGAAAAAGAAAATAAATTATTCCTATAAACCCTAATGCAATTCCTCCAGAATATGCTGTCCAGCTTTTAGAAAAAATATTATCAATGGTTTCTAGAATATTTTTTCTAAAAGTTTTAGGTTCTAAGTCTGCTTTTTTTGAAACTGTATAGCTTCCTACTCCAGATCTAGTTTCAATAAAAACCACTATCAAATAAACTAAAACAATTGCCAAAATAGTTATTAGCAATGAGAATCCATAGCCAATTGATTGAGTTGAGGGGAGAAAAACTTTGGGCTCATTGCTAATAAATGTGTCCCACCAGAAATCCCAAGAAACAATCAAAATTATTGTGCCAATAAAGATTCCTAGCATAGTTACAATAGAAGCAATGTAGCCTTCAGCTATTCTGTATATAGTCCCAGATACACACCCTCCTGCAGTAACCATTCCTATTCCAAATATAGTACCAGCAATTAAAGTAGAAAAACCGAAAGGTAATATGTGTGCAGAAGAAGGAAATTCTCCTGCTATTGGATCAGGTAGTATCCATTTTAATATTCCTAAAAATCCAACAGATGCTATAGATAAGGCTAGCAAGACAGCCTTCATGTTGTGACCAGATCCAAACATAAAAAGATCTCTGAAAGAAGATGCAAAGCAAAACCTAGATTTTTGAAGTATAAATCCTAAACCACTTGCAGCTAACCATATAGCTGCATCAGAGAAATTATTTTTAGATATTGCAAATGAAAAAATGAATATTAGGACAAATAATATCCATCCAATAATTTTTTGATTAGAATATTTAACTATTTCAGTTTTCAGCATAATTTTCCCATAAAAAAAACCCCTTTTTGGGGGTTTCTAAATTTTGTAAAATGTAACGAATTAAAACAAATTAAAGAAACCTGAAACTGCTCATACAACAGCAACAGATACATCCATTATTTGTTAAAATTCTTTTATTCATAGTCAGGTATAATATCATAATTTAATAAACAATTAATGTTAAAATGTTACTATCTCAAGAAAATTTATGGCAGATTTTAATTTAGAAAAAATAAGAAAAGACTTTCCAATATTAAATAGGCAAGTAAATGGGAAAAAGCTTGTTTATTTAGATAATGCCGCGACTTCACAAAAACCCAATGTTGTAATTGAGTCATTAAATGATTTTTACACTAACTACAACTCAAATGTTCATAGAGGTGTTCATAAATTATCAGTTGAAGCAACTGATTCATATGAAAACGCAAGAGTGAAAATTGCCAATTTTATTAATGCTTCGTCAAATGAAATTATTTGGACAAGAGGTACGAGTGAATCTTTAAATATTGTTTCTATAGGATTAAAAGATAAAGTTGAAGCTGGAGATAATATAGTAGTTTCAAGAATGGAGCATCACTCAAATTTAGTGCCTTGGCAACAATTATGTAATTCTAAAAATGCTGAATTGAGATTCTTAGATCATGATATT